>DASRDO010000015.1:0-247100 GCA_035652555.1 Steroidobacteraceae bacterium
AACCGCTCTTTCTGATATCCGCAACATCGGCATCATCGCCCACGTCGATGCCGGCAAAACGACGACGACGGAGCGCATCCTGTATTACACCGGGCGCAAGCACACGATCATCGACATCCATGACACCAAGGATCTGAAGACCTCGACGACGACGGACTACCTCGAGCAGGAGCAGAAGCGCGGCATCACGATTCAGAGCGCCGCGGTGTCCTGCTTCTGGCGCGACAAGAAGATCAACCTGATCGACACCCCCGGACACGTCGACTTCACCATCGAGGTGAATCGTTCGCTGCGCGTGCTGGACGGCGCCGTGGTGGTGTTCGACGGTGTGGCCGGCGTGGAACCACAGTCCGAGACCAACTGGCGTCTCGCGGACAACTATGGCGTGCCGCGCGTCTGCTACGTCAACAAAATGGACCGCAGCGGCGCCAGCTTCACGCGCTGTGTGGACATGATCAAAAAGCGCCTCGGCGCGCGCCCCCTGCCGATACAGATCCCGATCGGCTCCGAGGACAACTTCAAGGGCATGATCGACCTCGTCGAGATGAAGGCACTGGTATGGGAATCGGACGACAAGGACGCCGAGTGGCAAAGCCTCGAGGTGACGCCGGACCTCGCCGACAAGCTCGACATCCATGTGCCGACCGACCGCAAGATCCTCGCGGATGTGGAGAAGTACCGCACGGAGCTCGTCGACACCTGTCTGGAAATGGACGACGAAGCCATGCACAAGTACCTCGAGGAAGGTCACGCGCCTTCAGCGGACGTGCTCCGCAGGTGTCTGCGTAAAGGCACGGTGACGGGTGCGTTCAACCCCGTGTTGTGCGGCTCTTCTTACAAGAACAAGGGTGTGCAGCAGGTGCTGGATGCCGTCGTCGACTACATGCCGGCGCCGACGGACGTCCCGGCCATCAAGACGCTGGACGAGGATGGCCACGTGGTTGGCGAGCGGAAGTGCTCGGATGACGAGCCGTTCAGCGGTTTGGCGTTCAAGGTGATCAACGACGCGTACGGCGCCCTGACGTTCGTGCGCGTGTACTCGGGCGTGCTCACCAAGGGCGCCTCCGTACAGAACACCACGCGCGGCAAGCGCGAAAAGATCGGTCGCATGGTCGAGATGTTCGCCAAGGAGGCGAATCCGATCGAAGAGGCGCGCGCCGGCGACATCATCGCGCTCGTCTCCATGCAGGAAACCGAAACGGGCGACACGCTCTGTGATGCCGCCAATCCGGTGATCCTCGAGCGCATGCGCTTCCCGGACCCCGTGATCAGCGTGTCGGTGAAACCGAAGGTCAAGGCCGATCAGGAAAAATTCGGCGCCGCGCTCGGTAAGATGGTTCGTGCCGATCCTTCGCTGCATCTCGAGACGGATCGCGAGACCGGACAGACGATTCTGCGCGGCATGGGCGAGCTGCACCTCGAAGTGACGCTCGATCGCATGCGCACGGAGTTCAACGTCGAAGGCATCATGGGCGAGCCGCAGGTCGCCTACCGCGAGACCATTACGCGCCGGATCGACGAGCAGTACGTGCACAAGAAGCAGACCGGCGGCTCCGGTCAGTTCGCCGAAGTCTGGATCACCTTCGAGCCGCTCGAGCGCAGCAAGGGTTTCGAATTCGTCGATGCGACCTCGGGCGGCTCCGTGCCGCGCGAGTACGTGCCATCGGTGGAGAAGGGGCTCAAGATCCAGAAGGAAGACGGGGTGCTGGCGCACTTCCCGACCGTGGATTTCCGCGCCACGTTGACGGACGGCAGCTATCATGATGTCGATTCGAACGCGCTGACGTTCGAAATCGCAGCCAAGGCCTGCTTCCGTGAAGCCATGCGCAAGGCCGGCCCCATCCTGCTCGAGCCGGTCATGAAGGTCGAGACGGTGACGCCCGGCGATTATCTGGGCGATGTCATCGGCGATCTGAACCGCCGCCGCGGCATGATCCAGGATCAGCTCGAGCGCGGCGCCAACATCGCGGTAGTGGCCCTCGTGCCGCTGTCGGAAATGTTCGGCTACATCGGGCAGCTGCGCTCGATGACCAGCGGTCGCGCCTCCTACACCATGGAGTTCTCGCACTACGATCCGGTGCCGAAGAATGTGGCCGACGAGGTGATCGCCGCAGTCACCGAGATGAAGGCGGCTGCCAACGCCTGAAGTCGGCAGCCCCTGCGTGAGCTCTGCTGCGGCTGTCCTGCAACAGCCGCGGCAGCTCTCATTCCGACCCGTGCGGCCGCGTTGTCTCGACTGACGTACGGCAGCACCCGGTAGATACCGTCGTTCCGCGGTGACACGCGGGTAGAGAGTCCGCGCCCGATGAATCGCCGCGGCGCACTGCGCCGCGGCGATTCACGGCCTGCTGGCACCGCAACGCCTGCGTCCAAGTGTCCCCGTCTCGCCTCGAGCCCCAGCTCGGCACGCTTCATGCTGAGCAGACGTCAAAGCCTTCCCTGTAAGGGCGATCGAGCGATCCATCTCCGCCGGCTTTCGTGCCGGTTGGGCGGAATGACAATTCAACTGTTGCGAGGCCTCTCGTCATGAAAATCCTTGGCTGCGGACCTGCGCCCGCGCGTAGCGCCGGCGTGTCTCCGGAGGGAATTTGCCGCTCCCGTGTAAGAGCTGCTGCGCGCGGGCCGCGTGTCCATTCGGGACTCGGTGTGAGCGCGGCCGCGATCGTCGCTCTCGCTCTGGCGGCGTGTGGCGGGGGAGGGGGAAGCTCCCCGCCGCCTTCGAACGGCGGTGGCGGCAACCCGCCTCCGGCGGTGCAGTACTCGATCGGCGGCTCGGTCACCGGGCTCACCGGCACCGGGCTCGTTCTGCAGGACAACGGCGGGGACAATCTCGCCATTTCCGGGAACGGCCCGTTCACCTTCGCCACCAAGATCAACTCGGGCAGCGCTTACAACGTCACCGTGATGACCCAGCCATCCAACCCCGCGCAGACCTGCACGGTGGCGAATGGCAGCAGCACGGCAAGCGCCGACGTGACCAACGTTGCCGTCTCCTGCACGAACTCCGTTCAGGCCGGCACGACCGGGAAGTTTGCGTATACCGCGGACAATGCGGGCGGCAAGATCTACGCATATGCGATCGATCAGACCTCGGGAGCCCTGACACCGGTCAGCGGCAGCCCGTATGCGGATGGCACCGCACCTGCCGCGGTGTCGCTCGCACCGAACGGCAAATTCGCGTTCTCCGCGAGCGATAATGGGACGAAGATCAACGCCTTCACCATCGATCAGACCACCGGCGCGCTCACGGCGGTGGCCGGCAGCCCGTTCAGCACGGGATTCACCATAGGCTCCGCGTTTCCCGACATAGCGGTCGATTCCCAGAGCGCACACCTGTACCTCGCCAGCGCGGGAGATGCGAAGGTCGCGGGGTTTTCGATCGATGCGACCACGGGCGCGTTGACCGCGCTTGCCGGGAGCCCTTACGCCGCAGGCACGAACGCCGGCGGCATCCCGGCGTTCAGCCCTGACGGGAAGTACCTCTACGTCGTGGATCAGAACACCAGCGGCGGCTCGGTGTCGGGTTACTCGATCGATCCCACGACCGGTGTGCTGACGGCGCTCGCCGGCAGCCCCTTCGCGGCGGGAAGCAATCCCTACTGGATCGTCTTCACACCAAACGGCCAGTTCGCCTACGTCTCCAACTTCAGCGGCAATAACATCTCGGCGTATAGCGTGAGCGCCGGAGTGCTGACGGCAATGCCCACACCCGTCCCGGTGGATGGCGGTCCTCAGGATCTGACGATCGATCCGGCCGGCACTCATCTGTTCGTGCCGGTATCTTCGGGTGGTGCAAATGGCGGGGTCGATGTATTCACGATCAACGCCGACGGCACGCTGACGAAAGTGACCGGGAGCCCGTACGCCGTCGGCATCGGACCAAGGTTCGTGGACGTCGATCCGACAGGCAAGTATGCCTACGTCTCGAGCGCCGGCACCGCCGGCACGGGGGTGTATGGGTTCTCCATCGATCCGAGCACCGGCGCACTCACGGCACTGTCGGGCAGCCCCTACAGCACCGGCGCCAACAGCCAGCCGCAGTTCATCACGGTCGATGCGAGCGGCAAGTTCGGCTACACCGCCAACCAGGGCAGCGGCACGATCTCGGGATTCGCGATCGATCCGGCCACCGGCGTGTTGAGCGCGATCGCCGGCAGTCCGTTTGCCACGGCCACGGGTGCGAGACCGTTCTTCGTGTCCATCTCGCCGGAGGCCCCGGGCATCCGCGACTGACGACTGACGGCGAGGGAGTCCGCGTCCGAGAGGGCCGTCCCCCGGGCCGCGGACCGCCCGCGCACCGAACGAAAGCCCTATACTCCCGGAATGGCCTTGCGAGGCTGCCTCGCGAGGCCATTCCCGTCTCCGGCCATCCGAAGGTGCGCAATGAAGGCACGACCGCCAGTCCTTGCCCTGCTGATTCTCATCGCTGTCGTTCCGGCCCGGCAGGGGCTGGCCGCGCCGCCCGCCGGCGGGGAATTCGCGCCCGCGCAGGCGCAGCACGGCATGGTCGCGAGCAGCAACGCGCTCGCCTCGCAAGCCGGCGTGCAGATCATGAAGGAGGGCGGTAACGCGATCGATGCCGCGGTGGCAACCGGGTTCGCGCTCGCCGTCGTGCATCCGCAGGCGGGCAACATCGGCGGCGGCGGCTTCATGCTGATTCGCTTGCATGATGGCGCAACGCACTTCATCGATTACCGCGAGGCGGCCCCCGCCAAGGCCACCGCAACGATGTATCAGGACGCCTCGGGCAAGGTGATCCCCGGGCTGAGCAGGGTGGGTTACAAGGCGATCGGCGTGCCGGGCTCGGTGAAGGGTCTCGTGTATGCCGAGCGGCATTTCGGCAAATTGGGGCTCGAGCGGGTGATGGCACCGGCGCTGCGCCTCGCGCGCGATGGCTATCCGCTGACCTTCGGCGATGCGCGCTTGCTGACTCACGACTCGCGGCTCACCGGGTTCCCGGATTCCCGGCGTGTCTTTCAGAATGACGGCAAGGGTTGGCACGAGGGCGATGTCTTCAGGCAACCGGAGCTCGCCCGTACGCTCGAGCGCATCGAGCGGGAGCCCGACACTTTCTACACCGGGTCCATGGCGCGCGAGCTCGCCGACTACATTCAAAAGGGTGGCGGGCTCATCACGGCGAAGGACCTTGCCGCATACCAGGTGTTCGATCGCAAGCCGGTCACGGGCACGTATCGCGGCCTCACCGTCATCAGCTCCCCGCCGCCCTCCTCGGGTGGCATCGTGCTGATCGAGCTGCTGAACATCCTCGAGGGGTATGACCTCAAGTCGGCTGGCGCGGACTCAGCCGCCTCGATCCACCTGATTACCGAGGCCTACCGGCGCGCCTTCTTCGATCGGGCGGTATTCATGGGCGACCCGGCGTACACGGATTCGCCGATGATGCTGCTCCTCGATAAGCGCTATGCCGCGGCGTGGCGCAGCTCCATCCTCCCGGAAAACGCAAGTCCATCGCTGTCACTGCAGCGTCCCACCACCTTGCCGCAGCTCACCCGCTACGCCGCCACGCATCCCGTCCTCGAACGGATGCCGGAGTCACGTCAGACCACTCACTACTCCGTGGTCGATGCGCAGGGTGATGCGGTTTCGGTGACTACCACGCTCAACGCCTGGTATGGCTCCGGAGTGACGGCGGGCCACCTCGGCTTTCTCCTCAATGACGAGATGGACGACTTCGCGGCCAAGGTGGGAGTACCCAACATGTTCGGTATCCTGCAGGGATCGGCCAACGCTGTGGGGCCCGGCAAGCGCCCGCTCTCCTCGATGACACCGACCATCGTGCTGAAGGACGGCAAGCTCTGGCTGGTCCTCGGAAGCCCGGGGGGCCCTACGATCATCACGACGGTGGCCAATGTGTTGCTGGGCGTTGCGGACTATGGCCTGAACATTCAACAGGCAGTGGCGGCGCCGCGATTCCATCAGCAATGGATGCCGGATGAGGTCTCCATCGAGCCGGCCCGGTTCTCGCCCGACACCCTGCGGCTGCTGGCCGCCCGCGGCTATCACCTCGAGTACGGCGATCGGGGCGATGCCGAGTGCATCGAGGTCGACCCTGCCACGGGCGAGCGTCTCGGGGCGAGCGATCCGCGCACGGAGACGGCCCGGGCCGTGGGTTACTGATCGCGTATAATCCGCAGCGGGGAGGCTGCAATCTTGCACGCTCTGATCATGGCCCTGATCTCGTTGCACGCGCTTTCCGGAGTGTTCTGGGCGGGCTCGACTCTGGCGCTCACCCATACCTCGCCGTCGCATAGGATCACACCGGAGCTGTTCCGGGCGCAGATGTCCGCTGCCGTCCTGACGGTCGCCGCCGGGGCGGCTCTCTGGGGAATCGTGATACGTGACGCCCGCGGGCCCATGGAGAACACCCTCGGTCTCGGAGCGTTGTGCGCGATCCTGGCGGCAGCCGTGCAGGGCGGCATGCGCAAGTCACCCGTGATGGCACAACGGATTGCCGCAGTGTTGCTTTCGGTCACCGTTGTCTGCATGGTCATCTCGCCGTACGTAACCTGACACGATAGGTGCTTCCATGCCCGTATCGCGGGGCCGACGCTACCTGATCATAGCCGCAATCCTCGCCGGGCTCGTGGGGCTGTATGCGGCGGTAGGCTTCCTGCTGGTCCCGCGCTATACCCGCGCGAAGCTGGTCGACCTCACCGCACAGGAATTCGGCAGGACGCTCTCGATCGGGGAGGTCCGCTTCAATCCCTTCACCTGGACGCTTCAGGTCGGGGACTTGTCCTTTCCCGATGCTGACGGCCGGCCTATGATCTCCTGCGGACACCTGCAAGTCAGGCTGGGGATTGCGAGCGTGACGCGCCTCGCGCCGAGCTTGAGCGAGATCGTTCTCGACGATCCCCATGTGAACGCGGTGGTGCGCCGTGACGGCACGCTCAATCTCGCGGATCTGGCCAAGCCCTTCGCGCAGTCGGCAAACGGCAGACCCCAGCCTGCCGGCGCCGCCAGCCGGCCCTTCAAGGCATTCGTCGACCGACTCGCAGTCGACAACGGCAGCGCGACCTACGAGGACGACTCGCGGCCCGCGCCCTTTCGCCTCGACCTCGATCCGATCGCCTTCGAGCTCGTGAACTTCAGCACCGCCGGCAGTACCGCGGGCAGCTATCACCTCACCGCCACCATCGGTCAGGGCGGCCGGCTCGACTGGTCGGGGACGGTACGTGCCGTGCCGATTTCCTTGCGCGGTGCGCTCAGGCTCGACGGCTTGAGCGCACGCACCGTGGGGACGTATCTCGGTGCCGCCCTGCCGGCTGAAATCTCCCGGGGCGCTGTGGCGCTCCAGGGTGCCCTTGCGATCGATGGCGCCGCGCCGGGCGGCAATGCCCAGGGTGTCAGGATGACCATCGATGTCGCGCAGGCGCAGATAACCGGGCTGGGCGTGAGGCCGCGGCACGGTGCTGCGGATTACGTGCAGCTCACCCGCTTCACGCTCGGCAACAGCCACATCGATCTCGAGCATCGCGCCATCAACGTGGGTGCGGTCACGCTCGCCGGCGTCAACGTCAAAGCCTGGCTCGATGCGGGCGGGCAACTCAACCTGCTCGAGCTCCTCGGGAGATCAGCCGCTCACCCGCCGGCTGCCGCGACTCCCGCGCCGGCTGCGCCACCGCCGCCGAGCTCCGCGGCAGCAGTCTCGCCCAAAGCCGGCGCGCCGGTCTGGCGCATCGCCGTTCCGGATGTGCGTATCGAAAACACGCGCCTGTCCTTGGAGGATCGCAGCGTGCAACCGGCCGCCGACCTGATGCTGGGACCGCTGTCCGCCCGTATCACCGGATACAACAGCTCGCCGCAGAGTCGCGTCACGGTCTCACTGCAATCGGCCGTCAACGGGAAGGGGCGGTTGCGCCTGACGGCAGACGGCGCCCTCGAGCCCGAGGCGCTGAGTGCGAAGCTGGACGTGAGCCGGATCGACCTGCGGGCATTGCAGCCCTACTTCAACCGCTACACGGCGCTCACGCTGGTGAGCGGCTTGCTCAGCAGCGCGCTCGAGATCGACCGGCGCGCTGACGGCCAGCTAAGCGCGACAGGCCGCATAGGCATTGCGGACCTGCATACCGTCGATGACGACCTGAAGCTGGATTTCGTCAAGTGGCAGGACCTGAGCATCGTCGGCATCCACTATGTCTCGAGTCCGGCCAGTCTGCAGGTCAAGCGGATCGTAGCGGTGGGCCCCTATGCACGGGTCATCATCGGGGCGGACGGCACCTTCAATGTCTCGGAAGCCCTGCATGCGCGCGGAGCGCATCCGAAGACGGCCCCTGCGAAGGAAGAGGCCACGGGCAACGACTCGCAGGCGAAGACCGCTTCCGCCGGGTCGCAGCCGGCCACCGGGACGGGGCCCGCGCGCGCACCGATGTCGATGAGCATCGGCCTGGTGCGCATCGCCACCGGCACCGCCGATTATGCGGACTACTCGATACAGCCCAATTTTGCGACCGGCATCCAGAACCTGCACGGTACGATCGAGAGCCTCTCGTCCGATCCGAGCTCGCGCGCCACGGTCGCCCTGAAGGGCAAGGTGGACCAGTACGCACCGGTTGACATCACCGGTTCGGTGAATCTCCTCTCCGCCTCGACCTTCACCGACATCGCGCTGAAATTCCGCGGGCTCGAGCTGACGCGGATGACTCCGTACGCCGTACGGTTCGCCGGGTACAAGATCGCGAGCGGTACGCTCGATGCCGATCTGCACTACAAAGTGGATCACGCCAGGCTCGATGCCGATCACAAGTTCGTCATCGACCAGCTGCAGCTCGGCGAGCAGGTCCCGAGCCCGCACGCGACGAAGTTGCCGCTGCGGCTTGCCGTCGCGCTGCTCAAGGATCGCGACGGCATCATCCGGATCGGGTTGCCGGTGACCGGCAGTCTCAATAACCCGCAGTTCCGCCTGGGTCCACTCATCGGCAAGGCGCTCGTGAACCTGGTGGAGAAGGCGGTCACCGCGCCGTTCGCCCTGCTGGGCCGGCTGGCCGGCGGCGGCTCGAACATCAATCACGTCGACTTCGCGCCCGGAAGCGCTACTCTCCTGCCCGCCGCGCAGAGTCGGCTGGCTGCGCTCGCCAAGGCGCTCGCGCAGCGACCGCAGTTGCAGCTGCAGGTGCCCGCCGTGTTCGCGCCCGATGTCGACAGGCCTGCGCTTGCGCGTCACCACTTGCGGGATGAGCTGCTGGCGCTCGCGCAAACCGGAGCGGCGCGCCGCCCTCACGGAAGGGGGGCGCGGCCAGAGGCTCCCACGGCTCCGGTGGGCCACGAAGTGCTCCAGCTCCCGGCGGAGCACTATCGCCTGCTGCGCACGGCTTATCAAAATACATTTGGGCCCAAGGCAGCGCTGCCCGCGCCGGCTCAAAAGGTGCCCCCCTTCGACCCGGCCATCCTCGCGATGCAGTCGGCACTGCTGCAGCGGATACAGGTGTCGGACGCCGACCTCCAAGCCCTGGGCGAGCAGCGCGCGCAGGCTATCCGCTCCGCAATCCTTTCGGCGGGCGGCGTGGACGGGAAGCGGGTCGGCATTACGGCGGCGGCACCACAGCCTCCGGAGGCAGGCAAAGTGACGGTCAAGCTCGGGCTAAAATGAGGCCGAAGCTCAGGCGCCGAACGTGCTTGCCTGTGGGACCGCCAGCCCCGACAACGAAACGAGGAACAGTGATGCATCGACGTGGATTCCTGCGCGTGAGCGGCTCGAGCATGGCGTCGTTCGCCCCCTGGCCGTGGGTGTTCAACCGCCGCAAGGCGCAGTCGACGCCGTCCAAGGGCGTCATGCTGACGGGGAAACCCGAGCCTTTCAGCTATGCCAACCTCAAGGGGCTCGCGCACACCATGGCCGCGGGCCCCTATCACGAGTCCTACAAGCCGCTCCCGCCCGCGGTGCAGCACCTCAGCTGGGACGAGTGGGAGTCGATCGTGTACAAGCCCGATCGGGCGCTCTGGTACGGCGAGGATCTCTTTTTCCACGTCCGCTTCGGCCATCTCGGATTCAGCAGCACCAAGCCCGTCCGGATGTTCGCCGTCGAGGACGGCCAGGCCCGCGAAATCCTCTTCGACCCGTCGATGTTCGACTACGGCAAGTCGGGGCTGAAGCCCGCCGACCTGCCAAAAGACCTCGGCTTCTCCGGCTTCGCCGTGCTCTTTCACACCGACTGGAGGAGCGATCGGGCAGTGTTCCAGGGCGCCTCCTATTTCCGTGCCGTCGATGGCGATGGGCAATACGGGATGTCGCAGCGGGGCCTGGCCGTGAACACGGGGATGTCGCAGCCGGAGGAGTTTCCCGATTTCGTTGCGTTCTACCTCGAGCGGCCGGCCAAGAGCTCGTCGCTCCTCACCGTCTACGCGCTGCTCGACTCGCCGAGCGTGACCGGCGCTTATCGGTTCATCATCGACGTCGCCAACACGCTGGTCATGGACGTCGATGCGGCGCTCTATCCGCGGCGCGAGATCCAGCGCCTCGGCATCGCTCCCTGCACCAGCATGTTCCTGGTCGGTGCGAACGACCATCGTGTGGATGATGACTGGCGGCCGCAGATCCACGATTCCGACGGGTTGCAGATGAACACCGGCGCGGATGAGTGGATCTGGCGTCCGCTCGTCAACCCCAAGGTGCTGCGCGTCAACACTTACGTCGACGAGAATCCGCGCGGCTTCGGCCTGATGCAGCGCGAGCGGCGCTTCTCCGAGTACCAGGACGACGGGGTCTTCTACGACAAGCGTCCGGACTGCTGGGTGCAGCCGAAAGCCCCCTGGGGTAAGGGCGGAGTCATGCTGGTGGAGATTCCCACCAGCGACGAGACGATGGACAACATCGTCGCGTTCTGGAGCCCCGCGGACAAGCCCGAGCCGGGACGCGAGTATCTCTACGGCTATCGTGTGTACTGGTGCCGTGACAATCCGTTCAATACCCATCTCGCACAGGTGCATGCGACACGCGACGGCATCGGCGGCGTGGTCGGCCAGAAACGAACGCATTTCTCGTGGCGCTTCGTCGTCGACTTCATCGGGGGTGATCTCGGCATGCTGGGACCTGATGCCAAGGTGATGCCTGTCATCAGCGCCTCCCGTGGTCAGGTCGAGATCACCTCGGCGCGGCCATTGCTCCCCGTCGGGGGCTGGCGTGCCATGTTCGATCTGGTGCCGGACGCTACCGAGCAGCCGATCGACTTGAGGCTCTATCTGTCGCTGGACGGACAGGCATTGACGGAGACGTGGATGTACCAGTACGCCCCTCCGCCCGTCGCCCAGCGCCAGCAATACCTGTAAGCTCCGGTCAACGCGGAACCTGGCAGCAGCGTTTGGCGTCCAATGCGACAGGCATGTGAGAAAACGTAGAGGTTGTCATGAGCCTAATCCGACTCGTCTCGCGATTGGCTTCAGCGGCGGCGATGACCCTCCTTGCTGCTACCCCGAGCTTGGCGGTGGCCCAGGACAGCGTCCCGGCTGTCTGGGTGACCAAACAGGCCCACTTCATCTATCAGGGTTTTACGACCCGGTACTCCTGCGATGGGCTCAGGGACCAGGTCAGGGCGATGCTCGAGAAGCTCGGGGCGCAGGACCTCAAAGTCCGGGAAGCGGCCTGCACCTCGGCCCCTGGGGTGCCATCCCCGTTCCCGGGCGTCGTCGTGAACATGCGAGTGTTGGCCCCGGCGTCCTCTGCCGAGGCCTCGAAGGAGAAGGACACGGGACACCCGGTGCAGGCGCAGTGGAAGAACGTCGTGTTGATGCCCGAGACCTCGTCCTACCAGGACCAGGGCAACTGCGAGCTGATCGAGCAGTTCAAGCGGACTTTCCTGCCGCTCTTCACCACCCGCAATGTGAAATACCGGACCTCGTGCGTGCCGCACCAGATCACCCTGGGCACCCATCTCAGCGCCGAGGTGCTCGCGCCTCCCGCGAAGGTCGCCAGCGGCGGCTCCTAGACCGGGCCGGGGTCAGGTCCGCGCGGGCCTGACCACTCCGCGGCTGTCGATGTCGGGCAGGAAGCCCGCCAGCAGGCCGATGACGGGCAGGAAGGCGCAGATCTCGTACACCAGATTGATGCCGTAGGAGTCGGCGAGCTTGCCGAGCACTGCGGCGCCGATGCCGCCCATGCCGAAGGCGAGACCGAAGAAGAGTCCTGCCACCGTGCCGGTCCGTCCGGGCAGCAGCTCCTGAGCGTAGACGATGATCGCCGGAAACGCCGAGGCGAGGATCAGTCCGATCGGCACCGTCAACACCGCCGTCCAGAGGAGGTTGGCGTGCGGCAAGGCGAGCGTGAACGGCAGCACGCCGACGATCGAGCCCCAAATGACGTATTTGCGCCCGATGCGGTCGCCCACCGGGCCGCCGAGAATCGTGCCGAGCGCTACCGAGCCGAGGAATACGAAAAGGTAGATCTGCGAGGCCTGCACCGACACGTGGAAGCGGCTGATCAGATAGAACGTGTAGTAGCTCGACAGGCTCGCGAGATAGAAATATTTCGAGAAGATGAGCGCGAGCAGCACGCTCATGGCGACGGTGACCTGCCTGCGCGTGGGCGCTGCATGAGCGGCGCTGGCTTCGTGGCGGGGCTTCAGGCGTGCCATCCCGTGGTGGCGGTACCAGTGGCCCACGTTGAGCAGCACGACGATCCCGAGCAGCGCAGCGCAGGAGAACCAGAGCACGCTCGTCTGCCCGTGCGGCAGGACGATGAAGGCCGCCAACAGAGGCCCGATGGCAGAGCCGAGGTTGCCTCCCACCTGGAAGACCGACTGTGCAAGCCCGTGGCGGCCACCGGATGCCATGCGTGCAACCCGCGAGGACTCCGGATGGAAGACCGAGGAGCCCGTGCCGATCAGTGCGGCGGCGACGAGCAGCAGGGGGTAGGTGCGTGCCGAGGCCAGCAGCGCGAGGCCGGCCAGACTGAAGCTCATGCCCGTCGCCAGCGAGTACGGCCGAGGCTTGCTGTCCGTGTAGCGGCCGATCATCGGCTGCAGGAGCGAGGCGGTGAGCTGGTAGGTGAAGGTGAGGATGCCGATCTCGCCGAAGGTCAGGGCGTAGGAGGTCTTCAGCATCGGATACAGCGCCGGCAGCAGCGACTGCATCATGTCATTGAGCAGGTGGCAGAAGCTGATTGCGGCCAGCACTGAGAAGGCGGTCCGGCCGGCGGCCTCGGTCCGGCTCATGCTTGCTGCGGCTTCGTTCAAGGATGACTCCCGATCTACCCCATGCCAGTCTGCTGGATTGCCTCGGAGAATCCCATCTCTCCTTTGAAGCAGGTGCGGGAGGGCGGATCCGGGGCGGATCCGGCGGTCTAGGTCTCAGGCCGGACGCGCTCGTCGGCCGTCAGCTCGAGCAGGTCGAGCTCCTCTTCCGCCACGTGGAAAGCGTCATCCCCGATGACGGAGCGTGCACGCAGTTCTACCAGCGCTCGTCGCTGGGCGTCTACGGCCCGACGGAGCACCTGGGCCAGGGTGGCGCCTGATTGCGGCGACGTTTGAGGTTGCTGCGAGTCCCCTTCGCTGAGCCGGATGCGCGCTTCGTACTCGCGACGCAGCATCTCTACGGAGGGTACGTCGTGCGGTCCGTCCAGCGCCTTGAGCGCCGCACGGGCCGTCTCGGCTCTGGCCAGGCGAACTTCCCGCTCGACCGTGCCGTCATCCTGCAGCCCGACCCAGGCCATCAGAGGGCGGAGCGTCATGCCCTGGAGGATCAGCGTGACCAGTACGACGGCGAAGGCGCAGAAGAGAATCAGGTCGCGGTGCGGGAAGGCGGTCGCCGTTGTGCCATCCGGCAGAGCCATGGCGGCCGCGAGCGTCACAATGCCACGCATGCCACACCACGATATTACGAGGCCGCCCCCAAGCGTGGGCATCGTCATCGGTCGCCCACGTCCCGCCCCGAAGTGACGGAGCTTCCACCGTGCGATCGTGTTGTGTGACATCACCCATACGATCCGCACGAGAATGACCGTGATGCACACGGCTGCCGCGGACCCGAGATACACGTGCCACTGAGACTCAGGCACGCGAGTGCGGATGGCGCGCAGCTGCAGCCCGATGAGGACAAACGCCAGCACGTTCAAAACGAACACCGCCACATCCCAGACGGCATAAGAGGAAATCCGCCGCCGTGCGTCCGACCGGCCCGGAGCCCGCCGCGCCAGAGTCATGGCGTATGCAATCATGGTGATGATGGAGGACAGGCCGATCCGGCTGGCGAGCAGCCATACGGCGAAGGTGCCGATGAACTGCAGCATCACCATGATCGGAATATCCCGCACCCGTCGTGTTGCCCACATGTAAAGGCGCGCGAGAAAAATTCCGGCGATGACGCCGCCACCGCACGTGAGCAGGAAGAGCGGCACGACGCTCCAACCCTCTATGACTCCGGTCATCGCCGCGGTGGCCGCAACGCGATAGGCGAGGAGGGCACTGGCGTCATTGAAGAGGCTCTCGCCCTCGAGGATGACCACCATGCGGTGCGGTGGCCGCAGACGGCGCAAGACCGCTATCGCGGCCGAGGCATCCGGCGGCGCGACGATGGCGCCGAGTGTCATGGCCGCGGGCCAGCTCATCCCGGGCACCAGGCGGTGGATCACGACTGCCACGGCGACGATGGTCACCAGGACCGCCACCACGGCGAGGCTGCTCACCGCGACGAAATTGCGCTTCAGATCCCGGGGTGAGGCATCGAAAGCGGCATCGAGGAGGATCGGCGCAACGAAGAGCGCAAGGGCAAGCTGCGGGTCGAGGATGACCTGCGGCGTTCCCGGAACGAGGGCGAGGGCAACACCGGCGAATGCGAGCAAAGCAGGGTAGGGAACGCCCAAGCGGTCGGCCCAGAGGGAAAGGACCGCTCCGACGAAGAGCAGTGCGATGACCAGCTCGAACAACGCCATAAAAGTGATGTTGGTGCGGGCGAGCCGGCGGGTTTCAGGCAAGGAGACCGGTCATCGCTACAGAGCCCGAGCGTACGCGAGCCCGGGCCTTTTAGGGCCCCGGGGCGCGCAAGATCCGGAGCGGACCGGGACGGGTCGGCCGCCGGGAGGGCCGGCGCCACGGCCCTCCCGGCGGGGTCAACTAGTTTGGATTCGGATTGCTGCCGGGGTTGGCATCCTGGAGCGGGAACGCCTGTGCGGCCGGCCCCTTCTGCCGGGCAGGTGCCGCAGGTTGCATGCTCCCGGCGGGAGGCGCAGCGGAGCTCGTCATCGACGAGGCCGGCTGCAGGCCGGTACCGGTGGACACGGCGGTCTGGAAGCGCCGCGCGGCCTCGTCATCGGTATGCACCGAGCCCGAGATGATGTCGGAGGCCAGCAGGCCCGGATGGCGGTAGAGCTCCGAATTTGACGAGTCGTCGATCGTGAGCGCGGCACCCGAGAGCGCCAGTCCTGCGAAGATGCCACGGGTGTGCGAGTACGAGTACACCCCGGCGTTGAAAGCCTGGTCGGTTGCCGCGGAGGCCTGACGGCCAACCGGGCCGGCCGCCACGGAGACATCGGCGCCGAGGGTCAGCTTGCCGCCGGTGATGCCCTCGATGCCCTGGCGGGAAGTGAAGACCAGCACCAGATCCGTCTTCTGCACGCCCCACTGGAAGCCGAAGCTGCCGCCCGTCAGGGTCACGAAAATCGGGCCCGAGAAGTGGCCGCTTGCATCTCTCACGACGAGGACACCATGACCACGCTCGCCGCCGAGGAAGAACGCAACCTTGGTGAACTCCGGGATGACTGCGATCCCATAAGCGCGTTCCAGGAGCCGGTCGGGGATGCCCTGATCGCGCGAGTCACGGATGTCGTTGAGTACCTGAGTGGCGAGGAGGAGGCGTCCTTCCTCCAGCGCCTGCGCGTGTGCGGCGACGGCCGTGAACGCGAGCGCGGCGCCGGCGAGAGCGGTGAATAAGCGAGTGCGGGTACGCATGCCTGAGATCCCCTATAAAGTCGCCGGAAACCGACAAGCCGGAGCCGGCGGCAGTGTAGGGGCAAAGCTTACCTCAGATCGACGGGCCGCAGTGAGTCGCGCCGACGAGTGGGTTCGCGCAGATCGCGGCAGGCGGCGCCGCGGCTGTCATTCAGCGGCCGTTCAGCGCTCAAAACCAGAGCGAGACGTAGGCCTGGAACACGCTGGCATCGAGGCTGTAGAGCGGCTCCGCTCCCGCCCTGATCGCGCCGGGATCAAACTTCGAGAACAGCGCGTCGCGGTAATCGAGGTAGGTGATCATCATGCGATCGAATCTCAGCGTCGCGGTGCTCTTCTGTATCCATGTGAGGTGCGGGATGGAGAATGCGTACGAGGCTTCGACCCCGAGCGTGATGCTGTGGAAGGCAGCAAGCTCCCGGTCGCGTGCCATGTAGTTGGAATAGCCGGCGTAAGGGAACAGATCGCTGTAGAAGGAGGCCGCACCCTGGCGGTAATAGCGGATGTTGCCGTCTAGCGTCCAGTGATGCCTGATGGGCTGAACGTAGTCGACCTGGACCGTATGCGCGACGATGCCCCAGGAGTCGGTGAAATAGCGGTACTTGCCGGTGAGCGCCGCGCGGTAGGGTACGTAGTATTTGAGCTCCACGGAGAAGGCATCGCTCGTGCGGGTGCCGGGATAGATCTGGTTGGCGAGCGTATAGCCGACCGGGTTGTCCGGATCGAGGTAGCGGATCTGGCGGTAGGGACTCGCGAGATAGCCCTGATCGGTCGAGAGCTCGTAGTCGAAAGTGGAAATGAGGTTGCGGGTGAGAATCTGGGAAAGGCTCACGCCGTAGACACGGTGATCGGCGCGCTGGTGGAACGTCGGGTCATTGACGATGAAGCCGTTCTGCTTGATGTCGCGGAAGATCTGGTCCCAGCCGCGCCGGTAGCTCATGGTGACCGTGGTCAGATCGCCGAACATGTCCTGGCTCACGGAGTAGTAGGACGTATTCGCCTTGTAGTCCGGCTCGACGCTGTTGATGAATCCGGCACTGTAGGTCGTCTTGCCGTGCAGATACTCGGCCGACACGCTCTTCTGGGTGCGCTTCTCGCGATAGGGGCTGGCGGAGAGGAGGACGTCGATCGAGGCGCTGGAGATCATGTCCTCATAGTAGTTGGCGCCGATGGAGAGGTGATCGCCAATCTTCTTCTGCACCAGGATCGAGGGCCCCTGAACGGTGATGCCACCGCCCTGGTAGCGGTGGTAGAGCATATCGGCGCGATCCGGCGGCAGCACGCCGGCGAGCGCGGGCACGGCGATGAAGCAGACCGCGATGAGCGTGCGCATGCACCATGAGGGCACGCGCCCGGGCCGTACACGCATCAGTTGCATCCGCAGCCGCCGCCGACCCCGCCGGTCGCGCCACGCGCGCCTTCGCGGGACTCGAACACATGGTCGAGATAAGTGCTCGACACCGGGTTGCGATTGAGGGCCATGATGGCGTCCGCGAGGTGCTCGCGCTCATACGGTTTCACCCATGGCTCGACGGGTGCACAGGCCGTGATCGAGGCGAGGAGTGCTGCGGCGAGCACCAATGAGACGGTACGCATGGCGGTGGCCTGTGGCTACTGGACGATCAACGTCCGGATGCTGTTGAGATAGGCGTTCTCGTCACCCGGCAGATAGCCGCGATGTACGTAGCGCACCGTTCCGGTACGGTCGATGATGACCGTCGTCGGCATCGCCTGGACCTGGTAGAGCTGGCTCACCGTGCTCTGCGGATCGTAGAGAACCGGGTAGCTGACCGGTGTCGCCTTGAGCCAGGCGTTGGCGGTCTTCGCATCCGGCTCGACGTTGACGCCGATCAGGGTGAAGCCCATGTCTTTGTACTTCTGGTAGATGCTCTGCAGCAGCGGCATCTCCTGGCGGCAGGGGCCGCACCAGCTCGCCCAGAAGTTGATCATGACGACATCGCCCTTGAACTGAGCGAGACTCACCTGTTGGCCGCTGGTCGATTGCAGCGTGAAAGCAGGCGCCGGAGCGGGAGCCACCGCGTCGGCGGCCGAGTCGGCCGCAGCCCACGCCGGCAGGGCCAGCCCCAGGATCGCGGCGAGCAGCGCCGCCGTCGCGTTTCTGTTCCTCATGTCACATCCTCCCGTGCTCAGAAGAAGACCGTAGTGCCGAGGATCGCCTCGAGATTGTTGGTGAGCTTCTCGGCGCCGAGAAGGTTCGTCTGGAAGAGGTGGTCCTCGACCCCGATCCTCACCGCCAGCCAGTCGAGCGGCAGGACCTGGTAGCCCCCGCCGACGTTCACCGTGAATTTCTTGTCGCCGCCGAACTGGGTCCCGCCCACTCCCGCGAGGACATAGAAGCTGCTCGTCATGGCATGCTTCCGGCCGAGGAACGCCTCGCCCGGCAGGAAGTTGTAACCCACTCCCAGATCGTAGTACGTGAACTTCCTCTCACCCTCGGTGAGCAGCTGGATGTTGCCGCCCAGGGTCTCGAAGCTGGTGCGCCCGGCGGTGGCCCGGCCGAGCTCGGCCCGCAGGAAGAAGTCTTCCGTCACGTGATAGGCGAGATCCACGCCGTAGGTAGGATGGGAGCCGAAGTCCTCGATCGAGATCACGCCGAAATGCGCGCCGATCTCGAAGTTCGAGCTCTTGATCCTCGCTGCTCTCGCCCGCCGCCGCTCGACTTCGGGACGGACGGCAGGCGGCGGAATCTCCGTGCTACTGGCGCCGTTCGGCGATTGCTCCTGCGCGGCTTCCGCGCGTACCTCCTCCCGTGCCGCCCGGACCTCGGCGCGATGGCTGCGCCAGTGCTGGATCGTGGCGCAGCCCGGCAGCGCGAGGAGCGCCGCAGCGGTCAGAAGAACACGCCGAACCCGAGTTTCCATTCGTCCTCCACCTCATTGCGATCGAGCTTGGTAAAAACCACGTGAGTCTTGTATTCCGCCCGCACGAAGCAGCTGCGGGTCAGGTAGAAACGGAGTCCGCCGCCGACATAGGCCGTTTGCTCGGTCCGGTTCGACGGTTGCACCAGAGTGGCTTTGGGCTCCGTATGCACGAGGCCGACGCCGAGCATCAGAAAAGGAGAGAGGCGCCACTGCGGCACGATGACGTGGCTCAGGCCGATATCGGCGGTCACGCCGTTCGTGTACCTGCCGAAGAACTCGCCGACTGAGCCCTCGAGGGCGAGCTGCGAGTTGAAGGAGAGGGAGCCGTAGGTGGAGATCAGGGAAGCTCCGCCCCACACGCCGGCGAAGGCGCCCAGCTCGAAGCGATGTGAGGTGTAGCCGGCGCGGGTGCCTATGTGCAGATCGAGCGGCGAGCCGTCGCTGAGCGTCGTCTGCTCCATGTCCCGATCGGACGCCCACCCCTCCACGCCGCGCCGGGTGCGCACCTTGAGCCAATTCGTGCGCTGGAACAGGATCTCGACGCTCTGTCCGCGCGGTACCACGTTGAATATCGGGTAGCCGCGGCCGGGCCCCGTATGCAGCTCGAGGTAGGGCGTCTGTACATAGACACGCACGTGCGCACGCGCACGCGCATGGCTTACTGCGGGAGCCAGCACGAGACCGAAGAGCAGCAGCAGGCATAGCGGTGCGCGTCGCAAGCTCGTCCTAGTTTTTCGGCACGGCCGGGTCGAATGGATTGTTGAAATTCTGCGCGCCGATATCCAGCCACTCCGAAATCAGGCGAAGCTCGTCGGGCGAGAGAACCCCCGCGTGAATGCTATCACCACTTGCGGGCGCGAACAGTGCGAGCGAAGCGCTCGAGCGCGGACCGTTGGCACTGCCGGCATCGAGGAACGGCCCGACCGTCACCGTGGTGGGATTGCCGTTGATGTCGGGCGGTCCCGGCACATCGTGCGGGAACAGCAGATCACGGTAGGAGACGAGCTCGACCGCATCATCGTTCGAAGGCGTATTCGTCAGATCGAGATTGCCTGCTGGCTGCGCAGCGACGCCGGCTGCGTTCTTCGGACTGTGGCAGCCGCCCTGGGTGCAGGTGTGGTCCGCAGTGACGTTGCCATTCACGTCCTTCACCTGCCGCACCTCATCCCAGATGGGCTGGATGTGCTCGGGGTAGTTGATGACGATACGGCAGTTGGAGGCCCAGGCCGTCTCGCACCCCGGGGTGGCGGCCGGCAAGGGCGGGGGCTCATCGGCCGCGAGCGCCGAGTATTGATAGGAAATGGGGTCGTTCGCAGTCAGACCCGCGGACGTATCGGTCCAGACATCCGTATAGAAGACATCCAGGCTCGGGGTCATGCTGCACTGCGCGCCCGAGAGTGCGCTGCCGGCGCAGGTCACGCGCGCACGGGCCTCGGCCATCGTCTCGCCTGCATTCGGTAGGAATGTGGCGACACTGTCCGCAAATGGCACGCCACCGGAGGGAGCGCCGGAATAGGCTGGGTTGTAGAGACCGTCACGGCCGTGCGAGTCGGGTTTCGCGGTGGTCGGCGGAGTGTGGCAGCCGTTGCAGGCGAGTACCTCCCCGGCGCGCACCTGCAGCCAGTCACTGTGCGGCGGGAAGCCGGAGAGCTGGCGGCCGTTCGCATCCAGGATCGCGATCTCGAAGGCGACGTCCGCAGGCACCTTGATGCGCACGGAGCCGTCGGGCTCGACTGGCGCATAGCCGACGATCTCCCGCATGTAGTCACTGGCGCCGAAGGCCTCTTGCGCGAGCTTGACCACATCGTCGTCGGGAATCGATACGGCCTTGATGAGCCGGATGAAGCGTGCCGGCCGCTGGGCTGCCGGTGTCTTGCCGTCGGCGAGGGTGCCGAGCCCGCCCGGCGCGCTGTCCACTCCATCGAAGTCATATACGCTCTTGATGTCGATCTCACCGACCCCCTCGCCTTTGAGCTCCGGATCCGGGACGATGTCCGGAATGATCGTCTGGATCGTGCGGGGTTGCGCGGCGACGACGTCCGTGACCATCACTCCCTCGGTCGGCTGCATGATCGGCAGGAAGGTGCTCTGCGCAGGATCGAACAGCCACACGCTGTAGAGGGGCGGGGCGATCTGGACGTTGGGATCCTGCAGCCGCTGCGTGGTGCAGGGTACGATGGCCGCCGGCGTCTGGGTCTGATCGAGCACCCGGCACTCGCTCCAGCTCACGAGGATCCGTCCCGTTCCGTCCCAGAGCGGCCAGGCGGAGTTGAAGCGCCCGCCGGGCGAGGGACCGGGAATGGTGATCACCGGGTTCGCGCTGGCAGAGGTCTGCGCCGGACCGGCTAGCGTCGGATACGCGAGCAGCGGCTGAGTGTTCTCGACGTAATGCTGGCCGTCGACGATCTCCATCGCGCCGCCGAAATCCACTCCGGAGTACTGCCGGGCAATCACCAGCGTCCGCCCGTCCGGCATCTCGTGCGGATGCGCAAACTCGATGACGGAGCCGTTGGTCCCGGTCATGTGGCTCTGCGCGCCGTAATAGAGCTGCAGGTCCGTTCCGTCGGGATTGACCGTGTAGAGATCCATCTGATCCCTGCCGGGAGAGTGATTCCAGCGGGTGAAGAGAATCCGTCCGCCGGAGAGCACAGTGGCATCCCGGTCATCGCTCTGATTGAAGGAGATCTGATCGATCTGCGTACGGTCCGTGCTGATCACGTGCAGGTCGAAAGCCGGCTCGGTACGCGCCTCGTCCTGGGCGATGAACTGCGGCTTGCCCTCGTTGATGAGCACCGCCTGAGAGTTCCGCTGGCGGGTCGAGGAGAACACGATCCGCCCGTCGGGCAGATAATGCGGTGAGACGTCGTTCACCGTATCAGGCGCCGTATCGGCTGACGGCTCGATCATCGGCGCAAGCGTATTGCTCGCGATGTCGTACTCGTAGATGCGCCATGAGGGCGGGTCCTTCTGATTCATGTTCACCGTCACGGGACCGCGCATCGCAAACGCGACCTTCTTGCCATCGGCCGAGACGTCTACGTCCTTGACGTCATAGGTCGCTCCGGCCGTGATGCGAGCCGTAATGTTCGTTTCCGGCGCGCTGGGTGATGCGCTCGAGCGCATGTAGAGGTCGGCCTGGGGCACGGCCTGGCGCATCATGCGCAGGTCATCGGATTTCTTGGGAACGGTGCGCTTGACGTAGAAGATCGGGAAATCGGTCGTCCCCGGATCCGCGAGCTGGCTGTTGGCGAGATTGACGCTGCCGCTGCCGTCATTGTTGCAGCCGCTCAGGGCCACCGTCAGGCACAGGGCCAGAGCGAGCCGGCTCAGGAGGCGAGCGCCCGCACGGGATCCCCGGGCCGGGTGCGCCGCCGCCACGGATTGCCAATGGCGCGGCCGCCCGCCCGGGGCATGCGTGAACTGCGTCACGGTTCTGTGTTGCACTGTTCGCGGCCCTCGGGTTGCGCACCCTACGAGTCACGCTAGTAGGCCCTCTTATGTCCGTGCGCCGCCGTGAACCGACTCGCATTTTGGCGCGTACCGCCGGCACCAACAGTGCGGTGGGCGACACGCGTGGACCGAGAGGGTTGGAAAGTGACCCGAAACAACAACGTTGTCGGTGTCCTGCGACGTTGGTTTCTGCATTTTTATGCCGGTATAGTCCGCCTCGCGCTTCGGCATTTGAGAGTGAACCGGCGCCATGAAACATCGGTCGAAAATTCGAGCTCGTCGCAACGGCATCGCACGGCACGCCACCTGTGGCGCGTGCGCCTTCGCCATGTTGGCGATGCAGGTCGCCCCGCCCGTCCTGGCCGGATCCACCGAGCAGGCGAAGCGCATCTACAGCCGCATCGCCGGCGTGCCGCCCTCGGCGCAGGATCTTTCCACGATGCTCTCCCTGATGGGAAGTCCATCGACCCAAGCGGGGAGGGTCGCGGCCGCGGCGTACGCCACGGACAACGCGCATTCGTTCTACAACGTGACGCTGAAGGAGTTCGTCAACCCCTGGACGAATCGCGACCAGTCGGCCTTCGTTCCGCTCAACGATTACACCGCCACCGTGATAGGCATGGTGCGCGACAAGGTCCCGTTCGACACTGTGCTGTCGGCGGACATCCTCTACACGGTCAACGGGTCCGGGCTGCCGGCGCCGTCGCCGTCGAACAACGATCACTACGCCACGGCGGAGACGAATGGAGTCGATCTCTTCACAGCCCTCACGCAGACGACGCAGTCATCGGTATACGGGCTGCCGGTCCAGGCGACATCGGGGGTGTGGACGACCCGCGCGGGCGCGCAGGCCTTCTTCATCAACGGCACGAACCGCGCGCAATTCCGCTACACGATGATCAATTACCTCTGCCACGACATGCAGACGGTGATGGACAATACGCGCCCGACCGACCGCATCCGCCAGGACGTCTCCCGCTCCCCGGGGGGCGACAGTCGCGTGTTCCTCAACAACTGCGCGGGATGCCACAGCGGCATGGACCCCATGGCGCAGGCGTTCGCGTACTACGACTTCAACACGACTTCCAATCAGCTGGTCTATACCCAGGGCCAGGTGCAGCCGAAGTACGTGAAGAACCCGCAGAACTTCGCGTGGGGCTTCGTCACTTCGGACGACAGCTGGGCGAACCGCTGGCGGTCCGGCCCCAACGCCGACCTCGGCTGGGACCCCAACCTTCCGGGCAGCGGCGAGGGCGCGAAGTCCCTCGGACAGGAGCTCGAGTCGACCGAGGCGTTCGCGAGCTGCCAGGTCGTCAAGGTGTTCCAGGCGGTGTGCCTGCGCGCGCCGACGAGCACCGCCGATCAGAGCACTGTCACCAACATCGAGGCCATCTTCAAACAGAGCAATTACGACTTGAAGCAGGTCTTCCAGCAGTCGGCTGCCGCCTGCGCGGGCCCCTGAGCCTGTTCCCCGGAGGAAATGCTTCATGAGGCGTCTCAAACCTGTCTTCCGGATCTCGCGTCCGCTCGCTGCGGCAGGCGGATTGCTGCTGCTCGCGGCACTTGCCGGCTGCGGGCCGAGCGGCCCGTCGACTCAGGTGAATCAGCCGACGGGTACCGGCCCGACGAGCAACTACACGGGGCCTGCCCCCGCGAATGCCGACGTACAGGCGTTCAAGACCGCGCTGTGGGAGAACGTCCGCTCCACGGATCGTTGCGGCGGCTGCCACCACGAGGGTGGCCAGTCACCGATGTTCGCACGCTCGGATGACGTGAATCTCGCCTACCAGGCGGCACTCGCGCTGGTGAACGCGAATGAGCCCGGCCAATCGGAGCTCGTCGCGAAAGTCGGCGGCGGCCACAACTGCTGGGTGGCCTCGGCCCAGGCCTGCGGCGATACCATGCTCACCTGGATCCAGAACTGGCTGGGAGGCGGCGCCGGCGCATCGGAGAAAGTCCAGCTGGTGGCGCCCCCCGACCAATCGGTCGGCGGAACGCGGGTGTTCCCGTCCGACTCCACGCAGTTCAAGACGCTCCTCTGGACGCCGATCCTCAGGCAGTTCTGTGTCGATTGCCACCGGCCCGACTCGCCGACGCCGCAGGCGCCGTACTTCGCCAGCTCCGACCCCGATCAGGCCTATCTCGAGGCGCAGCCGAAGATCAATCTCGATGCTCCCGATCAGTCGCGCTTCGTCGTGCGGCTGCGCGATGAATTCCACCACTGCTGGCCGACCAGCGCCGGTGGCGCCCCGGACTGCCCGGGGAGCTCTGCGGCGATGCAGGCGGCCATCGCCGCCCTCGCGAACACCATCCCGGTGACGAGCGTCGATCCGTCGCTCGTGATCTCCAAGGCGATCATGCTGCAGCAGGGCATCATCGCCGCCGGCGGCGCCCGCTACGATGCCGATACGATCGCCAAGTATCAGTTCAAGGAGGGGACCGGCAGCATCGCCTACGACACGAGCGGAGTCAGCCCGGAGTCGGATCTGATCGTCTCGGGCAACACCACCTGGGATCAGGGCTGGGGCCTCATCATCGGGCAGGGCGGCAAGGCGCAGGCCCTGACCACCACGAGCTCGAAGATCGCCGACCTCGTGAAGACGACCGGCGAATACTCGATCGAGGTGTGGGCGGCACCCGCGAACGTGACGCAGGCCAAGGCCTACATGGTCACCTATTCGGGCAGCGATTCCTCGCGCAACGCCACGCTCGGCCAGGATGCCATGCAGTACGAGGCGCGCGCCCGCAGTAACAAGACGGACACCAACGGCTCACCGCCCATGATGACTTCCGTGGCCGGCATGGTCGCACAGGCGGCGCTGCAGCACATCGTGCTCACCTACGATCCGGTCAGCGGCCAGAAGCTCTATGTGAACGGCCAGTTCACCGGCGACGTCGACCCGAGCGGCGGCGGCTCGCTCGCCAATTGGGATGACACCTTCGCGCTGGTGCTCGGCAACGAGACCACGGGCGATCGGCAGTGGCTGGGAGAGATACGGTTCCTGGCGATCCACGACTCGGCGCTCACGCCCGCGCAGGTGACGCAGAACTATGCCGCCGGCGTCGGCCAGCGCTATTACCTGCTGTTCGACGTCAGCGCGCTCTCCGGAGTCTCTCAGTCCTACATCCTGATGACGGCCAGTCAGTACGACAACTACAGCTATCTCTTCTACGCCCCGACCTTCGTCAGCCTGGACCCGAATGCGCAGCCGCAGAACCTCGTGATCAAGGGGCTGCGGATCGGCATCAACGGCTCGCTGCCGACGGTCGGACAGTCGTTCTCGACTCTCGACACCGTGGTCGCGCCGCCGGCCTACACGGCCGCATCCGGGCAGCTGCTCTCGAGCGTGGGTGCGGTGATCGGCGTCGACGTCGGGGTGAAGAACGACATGTTCTTCCTCTCTTTCGACCAGCTCGGCAACAATACCCACGTGTTCGTCGATCCGGTCGTGCCGCCCAATCCGGTGACGACCGACAACACGCCGCAGCCTGATGTCGGGGTGCGCACCTTCGCGGAGGTCAACGCCTCGCTGTCGCAGGTCACCGGGGTGCCCACCACCGACTCGGTGGTCGCGGCGCTCTACGCCGCCGAGCAGCAATCACTGCCCTCGGTGCCGCAGATCAATGCCTTCACGTCTTCGGAGCAGACGGCGATATCGCAGCTCGCGAACGCGTATTGCAGCGAGCTCGTGACCGTCGCGCAGTACCGTGACGCATTCTTCAAGAGCAGCACCCTTGATACGAACATGACGAACACCTCGGCCGCGTTCTTCGGAACGGCCGGGGACAACGCCAGCCGCGACATCGTGATCACTCCCCTGGTGAATGCCGTGGTGGGCACCAATACCGAGCCGGCCTATGCCGCCGTGCAGAACGAGCTCAATGCACTGCTCGATCGGGTGCCCTCT
This sequence comes from Steroidobacteraceae bacterium, assembly GCA_035652555.1. Lineage (GTDB taxonomy): Bacteria > Pseudomonadota > Gammaproteobacteria > Steroidobacterales > Steroidobacteraceae > 13-2-20CM-66-19. The sequence goes on from DASRDO010000015.1 coordinate 26,134, forward strand.
TTGAGCAGCGGGGCGACGGTCTCCGTCGCCTCCAAGGCGGCCTGCGAGGCGGTGCTCGGCAGCGCCGCACTCAGTCTGAAATGAGCGGCGCGAGGAGAGAACGACCATGCTGATCCGCAAGAAGCCCGCTCGAGCGCACGCTCTCGGCGAGCCCATCCTCCACGAGAACCACAAGCGGCCGGTCAGCCGCCGTGATTTCATCTCCGCGGGACTGCTCAGCGCTCCCGCCGTGGTTACCGCGCCAGCCTGGATCGCAGCGCTGCTCAAGGCCGGGAGCGCGCGCGCAACCAGTATTCCTCTCGATGGCGACATCCAGGCGCTGCTCGCCGCCAGCCAGTGCAACGTGACCATGGGGGCCGGCAAAGTGCCCTTCATCTGCTTCGACCTCGCGGGTGGCGCCAACCTCGTCGGCTCGGAGGTCATCGTCGGTGTCCAGGGTGGACAGGCCAACTTCCTCTCCACCGCCGGGTACGGCAAGCTCGGGCTTCCGGGCAACATGGTGCCGACCTCGAGCGCCTTCGTGAGCAGCGCGTTGGGGCTCCTGTGGCATTCGGACGGAGCCATCCTGCGCGGCATCCTCTCGAAGGTGAGCGCCGCCACCGCCGCCGGCACCAATGGCGCGGTGATCCCGGCCCTGTCGGAGAACGACACCGGCATCAATCCGCACAACCCGATGTACGGCATCGCGACGGTAGGTGCCAAGGGGTCGCTGCTGACGCTCGCCGGCACTCAGCCGACCATTTCCGGCGGCAACTCCGCCGCGCCCCCCAACCTCGGCGGCGTCATGATCGATCCGGCGGTGCAGCCGAGCACCTTCGATCGGCCGAGTGACGCCACGGGTCTGGTGAGCACCGGCGGGGCGAGCGCCGATCCGCTGTCGGTCGCCGTGCTCGAATCCCAGGTGCGCATCAGCGGCGGCGCCAGCACCTATACATCCGGGAGCTCCGATCCGGGCGCCGCCTTCACCGGCGCGCTCACCGAGCCCAATGGCGGGACGCCGGGCGTGCAGCTCTACGCGAGCTCCGACCCGCAGCAGGCCGCCGATGATGCCGCGCTCAAGAACCAAGTGCGCTGCAACTACGTGAAGTCCGCCAACACGGCGGCCGTGTTCGGCGACCCGACCGCCCTCGATGCGACCAAGGATCCGGCCATCATCGGCGGCACGCCGATCTTCACCGCCTCGGACTTCAACGACTCCGACATCGCCAAGACCGCGACCGTCATGAAGCTGGTGTTGAACGGCTTCGCCGGCGCCGGCACCATTACGCTCGGCGGTTACGACTATCACGACAGCACCCGGGCGACGGGCGAGACCCGAAATTTCAAGGCGGGGCAGATGATCGGCGCAGTGCTGGAGTATGCTCAGCGCATCGGCAAGCCGGTGATGATCTACGTGTTCAGCGATGGCTCCCTCACCTCGAGCAGCATGATCGACTCGAGCGCCGAAGGCCGCGGCAAGCTCGCCTGGCAGGGGGACTCATCCGCGGCCGCAGCGACCTTCTTCCTCGTCTACAACCCGGGCGGACGCCCGATGCCCCGCAACGGCGCCGCCAGCCAGCAGATCGGCTACTTCAGCGCCGACGGCTCGGTGGTGAGCACCTCGAGCCCGGCGGCCAACTCGGTCGTGCAGCTCGTCGAGACCGTAGTCCTCAACTACATGGGCCTGCACAACGGTCTCGAGGGGCAGTTCGGTACGCTCTTCCCCTCGCAGGGGCTCGGCTCGCCGGGCAATCAGGCATCGCTCATCGCATTCGAGCCGATCGTCTGAGATGGGGGACCGGTCACAGCAGCCCGCCTGCCGCAGTCGGTCGACGTCGTGGCTCATGATCCGGGCCGGGGCGGCTGCCTGTGTGCGCCGCTCGCGTGCGCTGCCCGCCCTGCTGGTGATCTTCTGGAGTCTGCCGGCGCTGGCGGGCCGATCCCACGCCGCTGCCGGCCTGCCGGCTCCCGATTTTGCCCTGCGGGCCGTGGCCGGGCCCAACGTGCGGCTCTCGGAGCACATAGGACAGGTGGTCGTCATTTCGTTCTGGGGCAGCGGCTGTGATGCCTGCCGCGCGCAGCTCGAAGCCCTCAATCAGGATTTCAGCCGCTACCAGGGGCAGGGGCTTCGCGTCTATGGGGTTGAGGTAGCGGATGACCAGGCCGCCGCGCTGCACTTTGCCCGCGGGACGCCTGTCACATTTCCGCTGCTGCTCGACCCGGCCAAGTCCGTCGCTCGGGCTTATGACGTCGACAACCTGCCGATGACCGTGTTGATCGACCGCGATGGAAAAATTCGCCAGGTAGTGCGCGACTTCAACGAAACGAGCCGGCGCGACTGCGAGGATGAGCTGCGCAGGCTCCTTGCCGAATGAACGGACCGCCATCATGCTCGAAGTCCCGTTGCCCCTCGCACGCCGGCCGGCAGGCAGGTGTTTGACCGTCAAAGTGGCCATGCTCGCCGCGCTTGCCGCCCTGGCGGCCGTGCCGGTGGCGTTCGCCCAGACCCCGGCGCCCGCCGCGGCAGCCGCCGCGCCTGCCATGCAGAGCGCCGGCGGAGACGGCGTGGACGCGCAGGTGCAGTCGCTCAAGAGCGACGTGCTCGACCTGAACCGTGATCTCTTCGTGCTCGAGCAGGAGCTGCTCTACCCGGCCAACACCCAGGTTGCCGTGTTCGTCTCGATCGATGCCGGCACCTTCTTCGCGCTCGACTCGGTGCAGCTGAAGATCGACGGCAAGGAGGTTGCCAACTACCTCTACACTCCGAGAGAGGTCAACGCGCTGGTACAGGGCGGGGTGCAGCGGCTGTTCGTCGGCAATCTCAAGGTGGGCAAGCACGAGCTCACGGCTTTCCTCACCGGCAAGGGGCCGCACGATCGCGATTACACCCGCGGCGCCACCCTCGAGTTCCGGAAAGACATCGGCGCCAAGTATCTCGAGCTCACGATCACCGACGATCAAAGCAAGCTCCAGCCGCAGTTCCGCATCAAGGACTGGGAATAAGCCTTGGCCCGCTCGGCGTGCCTGTGCGTTCTTGCGGCCCTGACGCTGCTCGCCGGAGCAGCGCCCGCCGCGGCGCGGCTGCACGACCCGGAGGCGCTTCCGGAGATACGTGTCCAGGACCTGCCGTACGGCGACGTCCTCTTCTACTACTATCAGGGCAAGGACTTCGAGGCCGCCACGCGTCTCTCGGCCTACGAGCACTGGCAGGCGCTCTCCCACCATGGACCTGACGCCCGGCTGCTCCTCGGCAGCCTCTATCTCTCGCTCGGCATGTACGACCGGGCGCACCAGTCATTCGAAGCGCTGTTGACGAGCGATGTGCCGACGGGGGTGCGCAACCGCGCATGGCTCTTCCTCGGCCAGGCACTCTATGCGCGCGGGCAGTATGCCGAGTCGGAGCGCGACCTCATCCGCATCAGCGGCAGGATGTCGCCGGACCTCGAGTCACAGAAGGAGCTGCTGCTCGCCAACGTGTGGATGCGCGAAGGCCGATTCGACCGGGCCGCGCAGTTGCTCGAGAAGTGGCGCGGCTCCCAGCAGGGCTGGACCGCCTACGCCCGACTCAACCTCGGAGTGGCGCTGGTCCGGCAGGGCAGGTTGGCGGAAGCGGCACCGGTCCTCACCTCCGTCGGCACCATGTATGCCCTGGCACCGGAGATGGTGGCGCTCAAGGACCGCGCCAACCTGGCGCTCGGTCTCGCCTACCTCAAGGCCAAAGATGCCGCCAAGGCGCGAGTGGCGCTCGATCGAGTGCGTCTCGAGGGACCTTTCTCCGGCGAGGCGCTGCTCGCTGCCGGGTGGGCACAGGCCGCTGACGGCAATTATCGCGCAGCGCTCGTCCCCTGGATGGCGCTGCACGGCCGCAGCCCGCTCGATCCGGCCGTGCAGGAGGCCTATCTCACGGTGCCGTATGCATTCTTCGAGCTGCGCGCGCCGGGGCAGGCCTCGCAGTTTTATCGGACGGCGCTCCGCTCCTACGATGACGAGTCGGCGCGGATCGATGGCGCGATTGCTCGCATACAGAAGGGTGGCCTGCTGACACGGCTTCTGGCGCGTGAGGCCGACGCGCCCGCGGCGGCAACGGTGGGCAACGATCCCCTCGATGACGATGCGCTGCCCGATCGGCTGAGCTACGGCTGGTTCTGGCAGCTCGGCAAGGTCCCCGACGACCCGGAATCCCATTACCTCTATGCGGTGTTTGCCGGTCCGGACTTCCAGGAGGGACTGCGCAACTACCGCGACCTGAAGCTCATGCAGAGCATGCTAGGCCAATGGTTGACCGGCGCGGATGCGTTCCAGGAGATGATCGCAGCCCGCCATACCGCCTATGCGCAGCGCGTGCCGAAGGTCGATGGGCTGTTGACTTCCGACAAGCTCGCGGCGCTCGGACAGCGTCGCGCTGCGCTCGCAGCCCGCCTGGAGCAGGTGGAGCGTGCGCACGAGGTCACGGCGCTGGCGGCGCCCGACGAAAGCGCGTTGTGGGCGCGAGTGCAGCGGGTGCAGGCGAAGCTCGCCCACGATCCTGACACGCCGACGTACGCGAAGCTGCGGGAGCGCCTGGCTCTGGTCCGCGGAGTCCTCCTCTATAAGATGGACCGGGAGTTCGCGGCGCGACTCTGGCTGGAGCGGCGGCAGTTGCAAGGCCTCGATGCCGCGCTGGGCCAGGCACAGGAGCGCTGGGCGCTGCTCGCGAGCGGCCGCAGGACCCTGCCGGTCCAAACAGGTGATTTCGCCGCGCGAGTGACCGTGTTGCAGCAGCGCATCGGTGCCCTGCAGGTGAGGCTCGCCGCTGCCGAGACGGCTCAGAGCCAGGCGCTCGCCGCGCTCGCCGTGCACGACCTCGAGCAGCAGAAGAAGCGGTTGCAGGGATACCGGATCCAGGCGCAATTCGCGCTCGCCACGATCTACGACCAGGCTGCCCATCCCGCTGCCGACAGCGGCGGCGGTCCGGCCATCGCGCCATCGCCGCCGAGTCCCGGAGCATCACGGCCGTGAGATGCGCCCGGCAAATGGCCGCACTGCTGGGCGTCCTGACGGCCTGCCTGGCGTTGTGTCAGGTTGCCGAGCCGCGGGGGTCCGACCCGCCTCAGGCACCGACCATCCAGGACCTCGAATCCCACCCGGCCCGCGCGGTGGCGGGAGACACGGTCAGCGCCAGCGAGGCGGCCGCGATGGCGAGCTATCAGCAGTTTCTCGCCCTCGAGCAGACTGACCCGAAGCTGCGGGCCGAGGCATTGCGCCGGCTGGGCGACCTCAACCTCGATGCCGGCGAGGTGCAGCGCATGGCGAGCGAGCTTTCCTCGGTCGACGTGCACGGCGCCGAGGCCATCAAGCTCTATACGGGGCTCCTCTCCGTCTATCCCAATTACGAGCACAACGACGAGGTGCTCTACGAGCTCGCACGTGCATATGACACCACGGGCCAGCCGGACCAGGCGCTGCACACTCTGGATCTCATCGTGCAGCGCTACCCCGATGCCAGGGACATGGATGAGGTGCAGTTCCGGCGCGGCGAGCTCCTCTTCTCTGCGCGCCGCTACCGGGAAGCGCAACAGGCATACGCCGCGGTGATCGCCCGCGGCGCCGCCACGCCGTTCTACGTCCAGAGCCTGTACAAGAGCGGCTGGTCGCTCTATAAGGAGTCGCTGCCCGATGACAGCCTGCCGCTCTTCGCGCGGCTTCTCGACAGCGAGCTGCTGGCTCCCGAAGGGCGGGTGCGGCCGCTCCTCGACCTCAAGCGTGCGGATCGCGAGCTGGTCGAGGACTCGCTGCGCGTCATGAGTGTCACTTTCTCGCAGGATTCCGGCGCACAGTCGATCGACCGGTTCGTGGGCCAATACGGCGCCCGGCCGTATGACTCGCTTCTCTATTCGCGGCTGGGCGATCTGTATGTCGCGAAGCAGCGTTATCAGGATGCCGCCTCGACCTACCTTGCCTACGTCGACGCCAATCCGCAATCGGATGCGGCACCCGACCTCGCGGCCCGAGCCATCCGGGCCTATTCCAAGGGAGGCTTCAGCCAGCTCGTGTTCCAGGCGAAGCAGGACTACGTCGAGCATTATGGTTTCGGCTCCCTCTATTGGCGCACGCACACGCGGGCCGATCACCCGGAGGTGACCGCGGAGCTCGAGACCGATCTCAGGGACGTGGCGACCTACGATCATGCGGTGGCACAGCGCACGCACGCTGTCCACGATTACGCGGAGGCGGCGCGATGGTACCGGCAGTACCTGGACTCATTCCCGACTGCGGCGGATGCAGGGCAGTTGAATCACCAGTTGGCCGACGCGCTCTTCGCTGCCCAGCACTACGCGGATGCCGCAACGGAATACGAGCATACGGCGTACAACTATCCTCGTAACGCGCAGTCGGAGAGCGCGGGCTACGCCGCGTTGACGGCATATCAGAAGGCGGAGTCCGGACTGAGCGGCAGCGCGCTCGCCGACCTGCGGCGGCGGGCAATCGATTCCGGCGTCGAGTTCGCGCAGGCCTTTCCGGATCACCCTGACAGCGCCGGCGTGCTGACACGGGCCGATGAGGCGGTATTCGCCGCCGGCGATCTGCCGCGAGCGGTCAAGATCTCCGGGATACTCCTGGCACGCAAGCCACCCGCCGATCAGGCGAAGCGGCGGATTGCCTGGACCATCATCGGCCAGGCGGACTACAACCAGGGCAGGTTCGCCGAGGCCGAGCCCGCCTTCATCCAGGCGCGCGAGCTCGCCTCGGACCCGAAGATGAGTGCCGATCTCACCGAGCGCATAGCGGCCACCGTGTACCGACAGGGCGCCGCGAAGCGGCAGGCGGGTGATGGCGAGGGCGCCGTCCGGGACTTCCTCCGGGTCGAGCAGGTCGCCCCGGGCTCCACCATCTGCGCGACGGCGCTCTACGACGCCTCCGCTCAGCTCATCCAGTTGCGGGACTGGACTCACGCCATTCAGGTACTTCAGGAGTTTCGCGTCCGCTTCCCACACCACGCCCGCTCGGCGGACATCGACGAGAAGCTCGCCGTGGCTTACGCGGGCGCCAACCAGCCCATGCAGGCGGCGCAGCAGTTCGAGACGATCGCAGGTGAGGCGGCGCAGACGGCGGCAGTCAGGAAGGAGGCGCTGCAGCGCTCGGCGGAGCTCTATGCCCAAGCGCACGATGTTCCGCGTGCCATGACGGTGCTCCAGAAGCTCGTGGCGCAGTACCCAACTCCTCTGACGGACGCGCAGGAGATACGTCAGCGCCTGGCCGACTATGCCGCGGCCAGGAGCGACCAACTCACGCGCGATCGCTGGTACCGTGAGATCGTGAAGGTGGATTCGGAAGCCGGTGCACAACGCACCCCGCGAACGCATTATCTCGCTGCCAAGGCCCAACTCGCCCTCGCCGCGGAGCCGCGGGATGAGTTTCGCGCTATCCGCCTGACTCTGCCGCTGGCGCGGACGCTCAAAGCGAAGCGCAAAGCGATGGAGCGTGCAATGGCTGCTTACCGGCTGGCTGCCGCATATGAAGTTGCGGAGGTCACCACCGCCGCGACTTACGAGATGGCCGGCCTTTATCAGACCCTGGCGCACGACGTCATGGCCTCCGAGCGGCCGCCGAAGCTGAGCGCGCAGGAGCTCGACGAATATAACTCGCTGCTCGAGGATCAGGTGTTTCCCTTCGAGGAGCAGGCCATCAAGATCTACGGTGCGAATGCGGCCCGGGCCAGCCAGGGCCTCTATGACGAGTGGGTGCGCAAGAGCTTCGATGCGCTCGCGCAGCTGGATCCGGCGCGCTATGCCAAGACAGAGCTGATGTCAGATGTGGTCACGACGCTCAATTGATGTACTCATAGCCGTTTCGCTGCTCGCGACCGTGGCGGCGTGCTCGGTTACTCCGAAGCGCGTCGTCGAGCCGGCGCGGAGCGCCGCTGGCGCTGCGCACCCTGCGGCCGCCAAGCCGGGCGCTGCCGGTCAAACGGCGCAGGCTGCCCCGGGAGCACAGCCTGCTCCGGCGCCCCTACCCGCTGAGGCGAAAGACGAATTCGACCAGGCGCTGGCGCTCGCCCGCGCCGGCAAAGAGACGGCGGCACGAGCACAGCTCGCGAGTCTCGCGCAGAAGTACCCGCAGCTCTCCACGCCGCTCGTGGATCTCGGGATTCTCTGTCGCAAGAGCGGCAATCTCGATGCGGCCGCGCAGGCCTTGCAGCAGGCGCTGGCAAGAGATCCGAAGAGCGCGCTCGCCTGGACAGAGCTCGGCGTCACGCAACGGCTCGGCGGCCACTTTCACGAGGCGGATGAGTCATATGCGCACGCCATCGCGGCGGATCCTGCGTACGCACCTGCCTATCGCGACCGCGGGGTGCTGCGTGACCTCTATCTGGATCAGCCCGCTTCAGCTCTAGCCGATTTCGAGCAGTATCACAGGCTCACCGGAGAGAAGAAGCCGGTTGAATTCTGGATCGCGGAGCTGCGGCACCGGACGGGTGTGAGCGCGCCACCCGGGGGCGGGCACGCCACGGCGAGCGCCGGAGCGGCTGCACCGCCTGCCGCCAGTTCCCACAGTCCGGCCCCGCCGGCGCCGCCGCAAGCGAGAAACTGACATGCGCGCTTCACTTCAGCTGCTCACCCTGCTGCTGCTCGCGGCCGCGCCGCTCGCCGGGGCGCAGACGGCCGTGACTCAACAGGCGGTGAGCGGAGCGCCTGCGGCGCAATCGGGGGCGGCGGCGCGCCCTTCCGGCCGGCCAACCTCCCGGCATTCGCGGGCGCACGCGCGAGCTGGATCCGCCACCGCAAAGCGGGGCGCTCCGGCCGCCAGGGCCGATGGCGTCGTCAACCTCGGTGCGACCGACATCACGGGCAACAAGGAACTGCCCAAGGTGATGGTCATCGTGCCCTGGAAGCGCTCCCCGGGCGCCGGCGGGATAGTCCCGCCCACGGACAGCCTGCTGGATGAGGTGCTGGGGCCGGTAGACCGTGGGGTATTCCAGCGCCAGATCCGATACTACGGACAGCTCAACGCGGCCGGCCGGCAGCCGGTGGCCGGCCAGGTGGCGCCAGTTGGCGACAGGCAGTGAGCCGGGGCGGGCTGCTCGGAGTAATTTGGGAGGGCCATCGCAGCTTTTTCGATGGTTGTCGGTAGTTTGGCTGGGTCTGAAGGCGGAGTGTCAACCATGGGTCTCTGGAGCTTGATCGTCAGATTCTTTCAGGGCGGCGGGGACTTCATGTACCCGATCGCCATAGTGCTCGTGCTCGGCGCGGCGATCGCGCTCGAGCGCTATGTCTACCTGACTATCACGGCGGCACGCAACCGCAGGACGTGGAATGAGATCGTGCCGCTGCTCGCGCAGGGCAACTTCCGCCAGGTCGTGCAGCTCACCTCCAAGTCCGACACGCTCATCGGGCACATCCTCGACTACGGTCTCGCCCGCATCCAGTCCGCCCGCCGGCGGGATGACATCGAGAAGGCCATGGAGGAGAGCATGATGGAGGTCGTGCCGCGGCTCGAGAAGCGCACGCACTACATCGCCACGTTTGCCAACCTCGCGACCCTCCTCGGGCTCCTCGGCACCGTGATGGGCCTCATCCGCGCCTTCGCGGCCGTCGCGACCATCGATCCGGCCCAGAAGGCGAACCTTCTCTCGGCGAGCATCTCGGTCGCGATGAACTGCACCGCCTTCGGCCTGATGACGGCGGTGCCTCTGCTCCTCATCCACGCGGTGCTGCAGACCAAGACTACGGAGCTGATCGACAGCCTGGAAATGGCATCCGTCAAGTTCCTGAACGCCATCACCGAGCGACAGGCGCCGGCGCCGGCTGCCGCGGCCTGATCAGGGCCGATTCGCCTCGCAGCGCAACCGACGAGGACCACCCGATGCGCCGCTCCTATCAGGCGCGCAAGCTCCTGCGACACCAGCGCAAGCCAGGCGAGCTCATGCTCGTATCGATGATCGACATCTTCACGGTGCTGGTCACGTTCCTTCTCATGACCGCGGTGTTCTCCCATACGGTGATCCTGCAGCTGCACCTGCCGGCTCCCCAGTCGCAGTTCCGCGAGCCGCCGCCGGGCCTGGTCCTGGAGGTGATGGTGCGCAAGGACCTGCTGCAGGTGGCCGACCGCAACAGCGGGCCGCTCGCGACCTTCCCCAACACCACGCAGGGGTATGACTATGGCGGCCTCACGCAGTATCTCGAGCAGGTCAAGGCCCGCTTCCCGACCATGACCGCCGCCAGCATCCTGCTCGAGCCCGATACGCCCTACGACACCCTGGTGCAGGTGATGGATCACGTCCGCGTCTTCGAGACGAGCGCGGGCCTCAACACGGTGCAGGCGGAGCTCTTTCCGGACATCTCCGTCGGTGATGCGCCGCCGCTCGCGCAGGTGACCCGATGAGCATGTCCAGCCGCGCACGCCGCATGGCGCAGCATCATCTGCGACACCGGGCCGATGCCGAGCTCAACCTGGTGCCGTTCATCGACATTCTGACCGTGATGGTCGCCTTCCTCCTGGTGTACGCGACCCAGGTCGAGGTGATTCACAACGCCAAGTCCATCCCGCTGCCGGAGTCGATCGCGAGACAGGCGCCGCATCCGACCGTCGTCGTGACCGTCACGAGGACGGACATCTACGTGCAGGGTGAGCGCGTCATCACCGTCCCGCAGGTGCTCGCGCAGACGGGCAATGACATCGCCGTCCTGAGGGCGGCCCTCATGAGCCCGCAGGTGGTCGGGGCCACGACCTCCTCCGGGGATTCCGCGCATCGCGAGCTGACCATCATGGCCGACAAGACATTGCCCTACGAGGTGCTGAAGAAGGTCATGTCGACCTGCACGGGCGCGGACTACAGCCACATCGCGCTCGCCGTCCTCGAGAAGGAAAAGCCGGTCGCCGCCGGCGAGCTGCGACGGTCCTGATACGAAGCGCCCATGGCCCTTGCCACCTATCATCGTCTGTACGAGCTCGCCTGGGACGGGGATCCCGACTCCAGCCGGCGCTTTCGCCGCATCCTGCGGACGCTGCTCGTCATCGCCGCGATTCTCGGAGTGTTGTTCCCGCTGTTGCCGACACCCGCGCCGACCGAGGTGGAGACCGAGATTCCGCCGCAGCTCGCGCGGATCATGATCGAGAAACTCAAGCCGCCGGCACCGCCCAAACCGATCGCAAAGCCCAAGGTGACAGCCAAGCCGGCCGTGAAGGAGGCTGTCAGGCCCGCCCCCGAGCGCACCGATCTAGCCCGGGAGCACGCCCAACGCTCGATCGACAAGTTCAAGGACCAACTTGCCGAGCTTCGGCAGCAGATGGCCGATGCACCGGTCGAGACGAGGAATCTCACCGGCGTGGTAGGTGCCCAGTCCCACGCCGAGCGCTCATTGATCACGGCGCGCGCAGGCGAGGGGAGCGCGGGGATCACCTCCGCGCCAATGAGCCGCGGCTTCGGCGGTGGCGCGGGCTCGCTCCACGGTCCCGATGCCGCCAGAGTCACCTCTTCGATCCTGCAGTCAGGACTCGATGCACGCTCGCCATCGGCGGGGCGGAGCGGGGCCGCGGGCCGCTCGGAGGAGGAGATCGCCACGGTGTTCGACCGTAACAAGGGCGCGATCTATGCGCTCTACGAGCGGGCGCTGCGCATGAACCCAACTCTGCAGGGCAAGCTCGTGCTACAGTTCACCATCGCTCCGAGCGGCGTGGTGACGCGGTGCCGGGTCGTCTCGAGCGAGTTGCACGATCCGGCGCTCGAGCACGAGATCGTCGCGCGCGTGATGCTGTTCCGCTTTGAGCCGGAGAAGGTCGATCCCACGACCGCGACCAAGCCGATCGACTTCTTCCCGGCCTGACCCGGGGGATCGATGACGAGCAGTAATGGACTCCGGCGGCGCGCCGTCGCTGCCTTGCGCCGGCTTGCGGCCCTCCTCGGTTGCATTCTCGCACTCGCGATCGCGCCAACGCCGGCTCACGCGGCCTGGTATTCGCGCGAGGCAGCGATCATGGACACGCGGATCTACGTCGAGCTCTGGGACACGGACCCGAAACACGCCAATGCCGCCATCGATGCGGTGATGGCCGAAATGCATCACGTCGATGACGTGATGAGCGACTTCAAGCCCAATAGCGAGCTGTCACAGATCAACGAGCACGCGGCGCAGCATCCGGTGGCGGTGAGCCCCGAGCTCTACGATCTGATCAAGCTCTCGACGCATTACTCGAGGATGACCGACGGCGCGTTCGACATCACCGTGGAGTCCGTCTGGCGGCTGTATCACTTCCGGCAACACATCCACCCTACGGACGCCCAGATCGAGGCGCTGCTGCCCACCGTCGGCTGGCGACAGCTCCTCCTCGATGATCGCCATCACAGCGTCCGTTTCGCCCGGCCCGGCATGGCGATCGGCCTCGGCGGCATCGGCAAGGGCTATGCGGTCGATCGAAGCATCGACATCCTGAAGGCGAGGGGCATCGAGCACGCGCTGGTCACGGCCGGGGGGGACACCCGGATCCTGGGTGACCGTCGAGGCCGGCCGTGGATGGTCGCCATCAGAGATCCTTGGGACCTGAGCAAGATCGTGACGCTGATGCCGCTCTCCAACGAAGCCATTTCGACCTCGGGCGACTACTACCGCGGCTTCGTGCAGCACGGCGTGCTCTACGATCACATCCTCAGCCCGTTCACCGGGCACTCTGCGCAACTGGTGCGCAGCGCCTCGGTCATCGCTCCCACGGCGACGCAGACCGATGGCATGTCGAAGACCGCGTTCGTCCTGGGTCCGGAGAAAACCCTGGCGATCATCGACAGCCTGCCGCAGTACGATGCCGTCTTCATCTGTCCGGACGGCCGCGTCGTCTATTCCAAGGGCATAGCACCGCCGCCGGGGGCGCCGGCGCCGGCGCCCGCGCCGGAGTCCCCGTTAGCGCTGCACCGCAGCGCTTCCAGCCAGTAGCGTGAGCGGCTCGCCGGTCAGCCGGAAGGTGCTCCACTCATCCATCGATACCGCGCCCAGGCTGCGGTAGAAGCCGATGGAGGGCTCGTTCCAGTTGAGCACCGCCCACTCGAGACGCGAGCAGCGCCGCTCAATCGCAGTACGCGCGAGATGCGCGAGCAACTTCCTGCCGACCCCCTGACCTCGTGCCTCCGGACGCACGTAGAGATCCTCCAGGTAGATTCCCGGCCGTCCTTTGAAGGTGGAGAAGTTGTGGAAGAAGAGCGCGAAGCCGAGTGCCTTTCCGGCGCCGCAGGCGAACACCACTTCGGCATAGCGGCGCTCGCCGAAGAGCGCCTCGCCGAGGTCGGCCTCGGTGGCGGCAACCTCGTGCTCCAGCCGCTCGTAGCGCGCCAGCTCGCGGATGAACTCGAGCACCAGGGGAACATCGTGAGCGGTCGCGGGCCGGATCGAGATGAGTTCTTTCATGTAAGCCTTTCTGTCAGGCGATGCTCTGCAGTCCCTGCGCAATGCCGCCGGCGCTCGTGAGCAGCGCATCGAAGAGCTCGCGGTCGGCGCGGCCGCCGGCACGCCAACGTTGGAGCAGGTCCACCTGCATGAGGTTCATCGGATCGATGTAGGGATTGCGCAGCCGGATGGAGCGCTGCAGCGTCGGCTCGGTATCGAGCAGGTCCGTACTGCCTTTCAGCGTGAGCACACACTCGCGCGCGCGGGCGTACTCGGCGCGGATCTTCTCGGAGAATCGCCGTAGCGGTTGTGGCACGAGCGCATCGTAGGCGGCGGCGATCTCGAGATCAGCACGCGCCAGCATCGTCTCGACATCGTCGATGAGGTTACGCAGGAAGGGCCACTGCGCACAAGCCGCCCGCACTTGCTCCGCACCGTGCCGCTCGATGGTCGCGGCGAGGCCGGCGCCGGCGCCATACCAGCCCGGCAGCATGTGACGCGTCTGCGTCCAGGCAAACACCCAGGGAACCGGCAGCAGACCTTCGATGCTGCGCCCATCCTCGCGGTGCACCGGCCGCGAACCAACCTGCATTCTCTCGATGACATCGATGGGAGTCACGGCGCGGAAGTAGTCGTGGAATTCGCCGTCGCCATAGACGAGCAGCCGATAAGCCTCGCGGCTGGCCCCAGCCAGTGTGACGGCGCACTCGAGGTGCGCAGTGTCCGGCGTCGGCCGGTCGTCGTCTGCGGTTGCCAGACTGAGCGCGTTGAAGGCGCGCTCCAGCGTCCGCATCGCGATCGGCCGCAGGCCATAGCCCTGTTTGACCGTCTCGCCCTGCTCGCGCACCCTCAGGATCCCACTCAGGGCGCCCGCCGGAGCCGATCTCACCAACGCATCGATCCGTCCGCCGCCACGGGCGATGCTCCCGCCGCGCGCATGGAACACAATGTATTTCTCGCCGTCATCAGCCGGCATCCCGGCAAGCGCGCGCTGCGCCTGATGGACGGCATAACGCGACGCGCACAGCCCTCCCTCCTTGTTGCTGTCGGAGTACCCGAGCAGCACGCACTGGCGCTGCGCGTGAGCTTCCAGGTGCCGGCGGTAGACCGGCTCCGCGAGCAGCTCCCGCAGAATCTCACCGCATCGCTCGAGCGCCTCCAGCGACTCGAATTGCGGCGCAATGTCGAGCGCAACCTGCCCGGTGCGCTTGTCGTAGATGGACGCCCAGCGTGCGAGAGTCAGCGCCGCGAGAACGTCATCCGCGCCGCGCGCTCCGCTCACTATGAAGTAGCCGACTGCATCCGGCCCGTAGCGATGCCGCGCCTGTGCAAATGCCTCGAAGACGGCGAGATTGCGCTTGCCGAGCGCATCGAGCTCGACACGCGGTCCTGCATCCTTCTCCAGGATCTGCGCCAGCCGGCGGCGCCGCTCAGCGCCGGGACGCGAGATCCACGCAGGATCGTCAGTGCCGCGCCCGATGATCTCGTGAAGCACACTGGCGTGCTGGCGGACATCCAGGCTCGCCACGTGGAAGCCAAACGTGTCGATGCGGCGCAGGAGCCTGCGGATGTAGAAGAGGCCGGCGTTGGAGCCTTTGTTGGCGGCCAGGCTCGCCGCGATGAGCCGCACGTCGTCGCGGAACTGGCGTGCGCTCTCGTAGCCGTTGGCGCGGCCTTCGTAGGTGAGGCGCAGCCGCTCACCGATCTGCGCCAGAAACACGCGGTACGGCATACGGTCGTGTCGGGCCGGCGTCACGCTGCGCGCGCTCGGCGCCAGGGTCATGTAGTCCTCGACCCGCTGGCTCAGCTCCGGGGAGACCGCAATGCGCCCGGCGCTCTGCGAGAGGCGTTGGGAGAGCGTGCGGCAGTCCTCGAAATAGCCGTTGAGGATCACCTGCTGTTGCCGGGCGAGGGTCTCGCGAATCGTCTTGGCGTGCACGTCCGGGTTGCCGTCCATGTCGCCGCCTACCCAGGAGCCGAAGCGCAGGATGGGCGGCAGCTCGATCGAATCGGCGGGCACGCCATAGTGCTTCTCGAGCGCCTGCGCGATCTCCTCGTGGAAGGCGGGCACCACGCGATAGAGGATCTCGATCAGATAGAAGAGGACCTGCTCGCGCTCATCGCCCACCGTCAGGCGCTCCCGCGGCAGCTCTTCGGTCTGCCAGGCGGTGGTGAGCTCGACCCGGATGCTGCTCCAGAGATTGCGCGAGTCCTGCGGCGTCAACATCGGATCGAGGCGGTCGAGCAGGTGCTGCGCCACCCGCTGCTGCTTGCGCAGCAGCGTGCGGCGGGTCGACTCCATGGAATGCGCGGCGAATACCGGCTCGATGCGCAGGCTCGCGAGCAGCGTCAGGACTTCTTCGAACGGCAGACCGCGGTTTTTCAGGGTGGCGACCGCATCATCCACGCCGGCGGGTTGCGGGCGGCCGCTGTCGCGGCGGAAGTATTCGCGGCGGCGGCGGATGCGGTGCACTTTTTCCGCCAGGTTCACGG
Source organism: Steroidobacteraceae bacterium (assembly GCA_035652555.1). Classification (GTDB taxonomy): domain Bacteria; phylum Pseudomonadota; class Gammaproteobacteria; order Steroidobacterales; family Steroidobacteraceae; genus 13-2-20CM-66-19. Next base: position 41,958 of record DASRDO010000015.1, read on the forward strand.
CCTGGAACCACATGGAGAAGGCGCGCACGAGGTCGCTGGCGAGCGCCGGCGGCCGGTCCCGGACCGAGGCCGCGAGCTCGAGGTGCGCCTGCTCATCACCGTCGCGGCGCCGGATGGCGGCCTGGCGGTCGAGCTCCACCAGCTCGAAGAGCTGCCGCCCTCCCTGCTCGCGCAGGATTTCTCCGACCAGCATGCCGAGCGCATGCACATCCTCGCGGAGGGCTTCGTGCTTCGGCGGGAAATGGATGTCGCTGCGGCTCACAGAGCCGCGGATGGTAGCAGCTGGACCAGGCACAGGGAGGTGCCCGCCGCCAGGGGAGCGCTCGGGCTACCCGGCCAGCAGGACGGATTCAGCCCGCTCCAGCTCTTCCGGCTGGCCGTACAGCACCACGACATCCCCATCGCGCAGCACGGTCTCGCTGGCCGGCTCGCGCCCGAGAATTCCCTGGCGGCGGATGCCGGTGAAAGTCACCCCCACGCCGCGGCCGCGAACGTCACGCAATGTCCGGCCCACCGCCCAGGCCCCGGGCGGCACGACCACGGACTTGATCTCCTCGCGGTATTCATGGCTCTCATCGAGAGGCCGCGCATCGCCCCGGCGGATGATGTTTCTGAGAACGGAATAGCGGTGGCTGCGGATATCGCCCATCGTGCGGACCACCCGCGATACCGGAACGTGCAGCAGTATCAGCACGTGCGAGACGAGCATGAGGCTCGCCTCGAAGGTCTCGGGCACGACATCGGTCGCGCCGGCATCCTGCAGCTCCTTGATCCGGGCGTCATCCTGGGTGCGTACCAGCACGGGCACATCGGGCCGCAGCCGCCGGATGCTGTGCAGGATCCCGACCGAGGTCGCCGGGTCCGAGAAGCTGATCACGACGGCAGTGGCCGTGTCGAGGCCGACTTTGGCGAGGATGGCCTCGTCGGCCGAGTCGCCGAAGATGACCGGGTCGCCCGCCTGGCGCGCCGCGGCGATTCGCGCCGGATCGAGGTCGAGCGCGATGTACTCGAAGCCCTGCGACTCGAGCACGCGCGCCACGTTTTGTCCGACGCGGCCGAAGCCACAGAGAATCACGTGATCTCGCCGTCCGATGTCGCCTGTCGCACTGGTCTCGCGCTCGAAAGCCGTCCGCGGCGGCCCGGACTCGCGCAACAGGAGACGTGCGATGCGCTTGTTGTTATTGAGGATGAGCGGGCTCAAAACCATCGAGAGCACGATGGCCACGAGCAGCGGCTGGCCGAAGCTGCCCGGGATGAGACCGGTCGCGAGCGCGATCGTGCAGAGGGCAACGCCGAACTCGCCGCCGATCGAGATGACGATGCCGGTGCGCAGCGCCTTGAAGCGCGAGGCGGTGAAGGGGCGGCTCACGAGCGCGGCGACGGCGGTCTTCAGGATGACGATGGCCGCGAGCCAGTAGAGGACCTCGCCGAGCTCTCCGGCGAGGAGCCGCACGTCGAGAAGCATGCCGACCGATATGAAGAAGAGTCCGAGCAGGATGTCGCGGAAGGGGCGGATCACCGACTCGATCTGGTGACGGTACTCGGTCTCGGCCAGCATCATCCCGGCGAGAAAGGCCCCCAGTCCGGGGGACAACCCGGCGAGGCTCGAGACCCAAGCAGCCGCCAACACCACGAGCAGCACTGCGAGGGTGAACAGCTCCCGCAGTCTGCTGTGGGCCATCTCGCGGAACAGCGGCCGCAGCAGCCACCGGCCGGCGGCCAGCACCGCCGCGATCGCGAGCACGCCGCCGCCCACTGCCTCGATCGTGGCCCGCAGATCGAAGCGGCCGCTGCCGGTGGTGAGGGCGGATGCCAGCGCGAGGAAGGGCACGAACGCGAGATCCTGGAAGAGGAGCATGCTGAAGGCGAGCCGTCCGTGGGTGCGGTTGAGCTCGGCACGCTCGGTGAGCTGGTGCAGGAGGATGGCCGTCGAGCTCATGGAGAGCGCGCCGCCGATGACCACCGCAGCGGGCCAGGGGATGCCGCCCAGCCGGGCGAGCACGGCGAACAGCGCGGCAGAGGCCGCGACCTGCGCCGAGCCCAGGCCGAACACCTCGCGCCGCATCGCGATCAGGCGCGGCAGGGCGAACTCCAGGCCGAGGGTGAAGAGGAGGAAGACGACACCGAGCTCGGCGAGAATCCGCGTCGTGTCGGTGCTGGCCACGACCGCCAGCGCATGCGGGCCAAGGGCGAGCCCGACGAGCAGGTAGGGGATGGTCGTCGGCAGCCCGAGCCGCCGCGCGACGGTGACGAGCAGCACCGCGGCGGCGAGGAGGATCAGGACCTGGGTGAGGGGCTGCATGGGCGTAGTCTAACTGTTGGACGCCCACGCATACGCCCTGGGCTCGCGGTGCGCGAGCCCAGGGCATCGTCAGAGGAGACTGTCTAGATGGAAATGTGCGCGTTGGCGGGCCGGCGCTGGGACAGGGTCCGCGCCGGGGCGGGGGCGAGCAGCGAGTCCTCCACCTGCAGCTCCTCGTCCGCGACCGGAGGTATCGGCTGGCGGCCTTCCAGCATCTCGAGCAGGGTCTCGCGTGCGCGGGCCACACGGCTCTTGATGGTTCCTACCGCACACCCGCAGATCTCCGCCGCCTCCTCGTAAGAGAAGCCGCTGACGCTCACCAGGATGAGCGCAGTGCGCTGGCCCGGCGAGAGCGAGGCGAGCGCACGATTCAGGTCGCGCAGCTCGAGCTTGCCGTCGTGGTCGGGCGGTACGCTCGGCTCCGGCAACAGCTCGATGTCCATGCCGTGCGCTTCGAACTTGCTGCGTCGAAGCTGCGAGTAATGCTCATTGCGCACGATGGTGAACAGCCACGCCTTGAGATTGGTCCCCGGCTTGAAGCGCTGGATGTTGTTGATCGCGCGCATGAGTGCCTCCTGCACCAGATCGTCCGCCCGCACGCCATCCCGGCACAGCGAGCGGGCAAAGGTGTGAAGCTGCGGCACCAGAGCCACCATGTCATCGGTCACCATTTGCACCTCTTCCCCGGGCCCACATGAGGGCTCGATTCGATTTTCATTGCTCATGTGGGCAAGTTAATTGCTGCGGGGCGCCGCTGAAGTCGGCAAGGGCGCGGAACGGACGGGGGTGGTCTCCCAAGCTCGTGTCGGACGATTCCTACCACGCCCGGCCGCCGTTGCCGCTGACAGACAGTCGGAGAGCTCCTACGCCCGCATCGGAAGCGAATGGGCTGTCGCCACCGGCCGACCGATGGCGCATCTCGCGGGCGAGGAGTGAGCATTCGCAACCTGCCAAACGCTGGGCAACGGAGCGGGCAATGTCAGAAGCAGCGATACTCATCGAGAGATTCATCGGATCGACGAAGCGCGCGGCCTGCGGGCTGCGCACCGCCGGAGTCTGTGCCGCACTGGCGACGTCCGCGTTGGCCTTGAGCGGGTGTGCGAGCGGGCCGAAGCCCAGTGCAGAGCTCGTGCGTGCGAGCACCCTGGTCAGCGAGGCGGAGAAGAATGAGGCACAACGCTATGCCGCCGCCGACCTGCAGCGTGCGCGCGACGAGTTGAGCCAGGCCCAGACCGCCGACTCCGATCGCAAATACGACGAGGCCCGCAGCCTGGCAGAGAAAGCGGCCGCCGATGCGGACCTGGCGAGCGCCCGCACCGCGAGCGGCCGGGCACGTCAGTCGGCGAACGAGGTTCGTCGCAGCCTCGATACCTTGAGACAACAGTTGCAGCAGAGTCCGGCGCCCTCCGGCAACACCGGGCCCGGCCAGGATCGCCCGTAGGAGGCCGCCATGAGACATCATCACACGAGAGCTCTGATGCTCATCGCCTCCGCCGCTGCGGTGCTTGCGGGCTGCGCTTCGACCCCCCGGCAGAGTCCGCAGCTCGCGGAAGCCCGCGATGCGGTCGAGACGCTGTCGGGCCGGCCGCGCGCCATGGAGGCCGCCGGGCCCGATCTGAAAGCGGCGCGTGCCGAGCTGCACCGCGCCGATGTCGCCCTGCGCAACGGCAAGCCCATGGATGAGGTCGATCATCTCGCGTACCTCTCGCTGCGGCACGCCCAGGCAGGGGAGGCGCGGGTCGATGCCGCGCGTGCGCAGGCGCAGGTCGTGCAGGCGAATCAGGAGCGCCAGCAACTACTGCTCGAGGCACAGAAGCACCAGGCCATGACGGCACAGCAGCAGGCGCAGAACGCCCAGCAACAGGCGCAGAGCGCGCAGCAGCAGGTGCAGGCGGCGCAGAGCGAGGCGCAGCAGGCGCGCAATCAGGCGCAGATGGCGCAGCAGCAGCTCGCCAACGAACGCCAGCAGCTCAAACAGATGCAGACCGAGCAGCTCGGCGCGAAGCAGACCGACCAGGGCATGGTGGTCACCTTGAGCAACGTTCTCTTCAGCACCGGCAAGTCGACCCTGCAGGCGGGAGCGCACCTGCAGCTCGAGCGCCTGGCGCAGTACCTCAAGGCTCATCCCAAGGAGCGCGTGCTGATCGAAGGCAACACCGACAGCACCGGCTCCGCCGAGAAGAACCAGGAGCTCTCGGCCGCGCGCGCGCAGGCGGTGGCGCAGGCACTGCAGCTGCGCGGGGTGCCGCCGACTCAGTATCAGACGATCGGGCTGGGCGAGGCATACCCGGTTGCCTCGAACGACAACGTGGCAGGGCGGCAGCAGAACCGCCGTGTGGACATCGTGTTCTCCAACGCGTCCGGGCAGTTCTCCGAAGCGGCGCTTTCGCGCCAGAACGCAATCAGGCGGTGACAGCACATGAGATCCGAGCAAGACAGGCGCATGACGGCGGGCGGCTGGCAGCAGCGCTCCCCGCAGGACGACGATCAGCGTTTCGGCAGTGATTCTTACGAAGGGCAGTACGAGAAGGACCCCTGGCACTCCGACTGGCGCCGCGATCCACCCGGCCGCGGCCGTGACCGGGAATTGCGCGGGCGACACGGCGACGGCGCCGAATACGGCCGCCGAGCCGAGCGCCGGTCCGAGGATGTGGAGCCGTACGAGCCTTCCGAGGGCTATGAGCCCTTCGAGCCCGGTCATCCCCGCGAGGAGGGGCGCCCGTTCGGCACCGGTCCGTCGCCGCGTTACCTGGGCACTGGTTTCCCCGGGCGCGGCGGGCCCGGGTTCACCGGCGGTTACTACGGTTTCGGCGCCGGAAGCCTGCAGCCCGACTGGCGCTCCGGGCGCCGCCACCCGCTCGGTGAAGACGAGGAGGGCCGCTCCGACTGGCGCACGCAGCAGCGCCGCTATCCACCCGGCCCGAAGGGTTACCAGCGGTCCGACGAGCGGCTGCGGGAGGATATCTCGGAGCGGCTCATGCAGGCTGGCTACATCGATTCGAGCGATGTGTCGGTTGAGGTCTCAGGCGCGAAGGTCGTACTGGACGGCACGGTGCCGGAGCGGCGGATGAAGCATGCGATCGAGGATCTCGTCGATGCCTGCCCGGGAGTGCAGGACATCGACAACAGGATTCGTGTGAAGCGATAAACGGCACGAGGGCCGAGGAAGCGACCGGGCGGCCGGCCGGTGGACAACCGGCCGGCCGTCTCGCTTTCTACGCTCGTCGAAAGTCGACGGCGGGCAGCTGCATCGACCGGCGGTACTTGGTTACGGTGCGCCGCGCGACTTTCACGCCGCGGTCGGCCAGGAGCTCGGTGAGCTGCACGTCGGACAGCGGATTACGGCGATCCTCGGCGGCGATGAACTCGCGCAGCAGCGCGCGAATGGCGGTCGCGGAGCACGATCCACCGCTCGTCGTGGCGAGCTGCCGCGAGAAGAAGCGCTTGAAGGCGACGACGCCGCGCGGTGTGGCCATGAATTTGTGGCTGGTGGCGCGTGACACGGTCGATTCGTGCAGGCCGAGCTCATCGGCGATCTCGCGCAGTGTGAGCGGCCGCATGGCGAGATCACCGTACTCGAAGAAGTTGCGCTGGCGGGCGACCACCGCCTCCGCCACCCGCTGGATGGTGAGGAAGCGCTGCTCGAGATTGCGTACCAGCCAGCGCGCCTCCTGCAGATGTTGCGCGAGCAGCGCCGTCTCCCCGTCGCGTGCCTGACGGAAATAGTCGGCGTACTGTTGGTTGACGCGGATGCGCGGATAGATGGCGGAGTTGACCGTGACCACCCAGCGCTTCTTGTCCTTGCGGACGATCACATCAGGAACGATCGCGCGCGGCTCGAAAGTGCCGATCTTCGAGCCCGGGCGCGGATCGAGGCTGCGGATGAGATCCATGGCGAGACGCAGCTCCTCCGCGGAGCAGCCGAGCGCATCGAGCAGGCGTGTGTTGTCTCGCGCCGCCATCATGGAGAGCCGGTTCTGCACTACATCGAGGGCGATGTTGCGACCCGGTGTCTCCCGATCCATCGCCTCGAGCTGCAGGGCGAGACATTCGCCGAGGCTGCGCGCGGCGATGCCGCTCGGCTCGAGCGTCTGCACGATACGCAGCGCAGTCTCGACCTCGCCTGGCGCCGCACCGGGCGCGAGGGCCGCCACATCTTCGAGCGGCAGGCGCAGAAATCCGTCGTCATCCAAAGCGTCGATGATGAGGTTCGCGAGCACGTGATCGCGCTCCGTCAGCCCGAGAAGCAGCAACTGCTCGCGCAGTGAGTCGTGCAGGGTCGAGGGCGAAGCGGTCCACTCCGTCCAATCGGGCGTCTCCTCTCCGCCTCCACCGCTGCCGCTACCCGTGGACGAGAAATCGAGATCCGCGCGCGAGCTGTCGTCGCTCGACTCTTCGCGCTCGGAGCGGGGGTCCGATGATTCCGTCGATTCCGCGCTCTCTTCGAGGAAGGGATTCTGCGCAATCGCCTGGTGCAGTTCTTGCACGCACTCCAAGGCGGAAAGTTGAAGCAGCTTCACCGACTGCTGCAGTCGAGGTGTCAGCGTGAGCTGCTGCTTCAGGCGCAGTCCCAATACGGCGTTGGACATTCGAGGAGCCCTCTCTTACAAGCCAGCAGCGCCCCAGCCTCGGCAGCGCAGCGTGCCGCCGGGGGAGAACTTGCAAGGGCGTGTAAGAACGCCATGCGCGCCGAGCCGTGGCTCAAACTCCCGTACGAGCGACATGACATCAATTCACGACGACGACCCCGGTTCCCGCCCAGATGCGGCACTCGCGCAGGCCGCGCCCGCGCGCACGCTGGCGCCCGAATGGGAGCGGCTCGCGCGCCGCAAAGATGAGCTCGAGACGGTGCTCGCGGCGGGGCACATCGGCTACTGCCGCCTGCGGGGAGCCGATCGCGCATTGACCGCCAACTCGCAATTCAAGGCCGAATGGGGCTGGCCTCCGGATGAGGCACTGCGCTGGGAGGCGGTGGAATCGCGCATCGAGATCGGCGATCGCGCGCGCTTCTCGGATGCGGTACGTCAGACGCTCGCCACCGCCGCGCCTCTGGACCTCACCATTCGGGTGCGGCCGACGGCGGGCGAGATGCAGTGGGTGGCGCTGCGGGGCTGCGTGGTAAGGGACGGCAGCGACGCCGAGTCCGCAGACCTCGTCATCACCTCACGCAACGTGACGAGCGAGCACCGCGCCTCCGAGGGTGTCCTCGATGCGCGCGCGCAGCTCCTCGAGCACGAGCGGCAATCACGTCAGGCGGCGGAAACCGCCAACCGCTCCAAGGACGAATTCCTGTCGGTGATCTCGCATGAGCTGCGCTCGCCGCTCAATGCCATCCTGGGTTGGAATCGCATCCTGGCACTGAAGTGCCACGGTGATCCCGAGGTCGGCGCGATCACACCGCGCATCGAGCAGAGCGCGAAGGCGCAGTTGAAAATGGTCAACGATTTGCTCGACCTCGGGCGCGTGAGCACCGGAAAGCTCAAGGTGGAGACCCGTCCCATGCACCTCGCGCGGGTGGCGCGGCTCGCGATCGATGCCGCGCGGCCTGCGGCGGCCGCCAAGGGCATCGAGATCGTGCCCCAGCTCGATGCCGCCACGGGCGAGTTGCGCGGTGATCCGGATCGGCTGCAGCAAGTGATCGGCAACCTGCTCTCCAACGCGGTGAAGTTCACCGGCACCGGCGGCCGCATCACTGTCGGCCTGCGCGAGGAGGGTGGATTCACGGAGCTCACGGTCGCAGACACCGGTCAGGGGATCGCGCCCGAGTTGCTGCCGCACATTTTCGACCGCTTCCGGCAAGGCGATAACTCGAGCACGCGGCAGGCGTCCGGCCTCGGGCTCGGTCTCACCCTGGCCCACGAGATCGTCAGCCTGCACGGGGGCGCCATTTCCGCGCGGAGCGCAGGGTCGGGCACCGGCGCAACGTTCTGCGTTCGATTGCCGACGATGCGGCCGCTACCCGGGCCTGGCGGACAGGCACTGGGCACGGAGCGCGAGCCGCCGGAGCGGCGGCAAACGCTCCAGGGACTGTCGATTCTCGTCGTGGACGATGAGCTCGAAGCCCGCACGGTGGTCGCGGAGATGCTGCGGTTGGAAGGCGCCGCCGTCACGGTCACCGACTCCGCGCCCTCGGCGCTGCACAAGCTCGAGGCGCAGGGCTCGCACTTCGACATCATCGTCACCGATATCGGCATGCCGCTGGAGGATGGCTACTCGCTGATGCGCAAGTTGCGCTCGAGCAAGGCGGGCAAACGGATGCTCGCCATTGCCGTGACCGGTTACGCTTCGCGCAACGATGTCGCTGCGGCCATGGATGCGGGATTCGATCTGCACGTGCCGAAGCCGGTGGACTTCGACACTTTCGTGCCGCTGGTCCGGCGTCTCGCCATCTGGCGCCGCTCCGACTGTTGAGTCAGATACCGGACTGCCAGGTGCTCGGCATGCCGGCGGCTTCGATCGCCTGCTCGATCGTCAGACACGCCTCGCGAGCCTCCGGCTGCGCACGCAGACTGCGCGCAATCGAGTTGAGGAAGGTGCACATGAGGCCGGTGTTGGGGTGCGAGCAATGGAGCTGCTCCTCCACCCGATCGATGAGCTCTATCAGATCTTCCTGATCGCACCGCGGAAACGTCATCCCCGTCACGGTGCTCTGCACGGAGAGCAGCGCCTGGTGTATGGCGGCTTGCTGCTCCCCGTTCATCATGAGGAAGAATTTGAACCCGCCGCTGGCCGAAAGCAAGCCGCCCATTCAACCGCAGGCCCTGCCGTGCCCTGCGCTCGCGCGAAGCGCGGGATGCCGCACTTCGCGCCATAAAAAAAGAGCGGGCTGGTCGCACCACAGCCCGCCAAACGGGGGGTCTACAGTCTCCCTGCAACCGGCGTGCCAGGCGTCTCCCCTGGTTTCCAGAGGCTTCCGGCGGCGCGAGGCGTCCCGGTTGGAACGCATGCGTCTGTAAAAAGGCACAGGAGGTGAAAATTGTGCAGCGGATGTGCAGCGAAGTCCGCGTGCCCTGCCGCCGAGCTGGCGCCGCGGGTAGGGATCGGGCGTGCTGCAGGCATGGCAGGCATGGCACATCTCCTGCTTGAGCACTCGCCCCTGTCATCACTTCCCTTGTCCCGCCGCCCCCGACATCGGGGACGACGAGGAGATGCGCATGAACTATAAGTACATCATCGAAGCGCTGAGGGAGCTGATTTCCGTACGCAGCGACAGCGAGCAGGCATTGAGGCTGTGCGCGGCGTCGATCATCACGGGTCCACTCAGAGAGCTCTGCATCCAGGCAGCCGCGGAGTGCGCCGATGCGGCACGCGAGCTCGAAGGGTTGGTCGAGAGTCTGGGAGGCAAGCGCCAGGCGCGTGGCGCGGTGGCCGGTTTCTGGCGCAGCGGCTGGGCCGGTCTGCGCACTGCCCTTGCGCGGGCCGAGGAGGGAGCTATTCTCGATGCATGCGAGCGCGGGGAGAGCTGGATTCTGCAGGCGTATCGCAATGCCCTGGACGATCACCTGCCGGAACCGGTGCGCGAGACCGTGCTGCGCCAGTTCGAGGTCCTGATGAGCACTCACGAAGCGATCCGCGGCTGTCGCCTACAGCGAGCTGCCCGCGGCGATGCGGCAGCGGTCTCCGGTGCGCAAGCAGGTCAACACTAGGGCCGACTTTCCCCTGACACGCTGGTCCGCCAGTCCGGTCATCGTCGGGATCGGTGTCGGGCTGCTCGCGGGCCCGTTGGGTCTGAAGCTCATCGAGCCACAGCTCACCGAGGACGGCTCGCTCATCCAATCGGTCAGTGAAGCAGTCCTGCTGATCTGCCTGTTCTGCGCCGGCCTGCGCCTGCGCACCCCGTTCGAGTGGGCGCCGTGGCGGGCGCCACTGCAGCTGGCCTCCCTTACCACCGTTTGCGCGGTGCTGCTGTCGGCCGCGGCGGCTTACACCATCTTCGGTATGAGCCTGCTGCAGGCCCTGCTCTTGGCAGTCATCCTGGCGCCGACGGATGCGGTACTCGCATCCGACGTGCACGCTCCGACGGACGGTGAGCAGGATCTCGTACCGTTTGCGCTCGCGGCGGAGGGGGCCATGACCAGCGCGGCCGTCGCGCCGGTGGCGGTGTTGGTGCTCACCCGGATGGGGGTGACGGGTGCGGGCTCCGCCATGCTCGGCTCTCTGACTCTTACCGTGCTCTGGTCGCTCGCCGGCGGGGTGGTGGTCGGCTGGCTCATCGGTGCCGCGGCATCGCGCTGGCTGGCGCTGATCGACCGCGATCGTCAGGGAGACCTGCTCGAGGAGATGATCGTATTTGCCACCGGGGCGCTCGCCTATGTCTGTGCGCTCGCACTGCGCACCGATGCGCTTCTCGGCGCTCTGGCAGCGGGGCTGGCGCTGTCGCACGGCGGGCGGCTGCGCGTGCGGCACAAGCAGGCGCTCGGAGCGCGAGTGCTCAGGTTTGCCGGGCGGGCGGAGCGCGCCGCGACGGTGCTGGTGATGGTGCTGCTGGGTGCGCTGCTCGGCGCGGCGGACTTCACTCCGCGCAACGCCCTTTACGCGGCGGTGCTGTTGATTCTGGCGCGGCCGCTCGCCGTGCGTCTCGGGCTCGGACCGCCCGTGGTGACACCGGCGCAGCGCCGGTCGCTGGAGCTCTTCGCGGCACGGGGACCCGCGGCGCTCTACTGTCTGGCGCTGGCGGCCAGCCACGAGCTGCCGGCCGCATTCGGCAGGCAACTCGAGAACGCCGCCCTCGTTGTCATCGTCGTATCGGTCATCTCGGGGGCGGTATCGGCGCTGACCGCCAGAAAACCCAGTCCGGGCGCCGCGCTCTGAGGCAGGGAACACCGGCTGGACCGGTGCGTTATGGGCGGCGCCCCCACCGCTCCGCTGGTGCTTGGCGGCACGCCCCGGAGGGCATACAGTTGACCGCCCTTTATGGGCTGAAGGCGAGCACATGGCACACGCTTTGATAATCGACGACGACGCAGATGTGGTGGAGTGGCTGCAGGAAGTCGCCCGCATGGAAGGCTTCACCGTCGCGCGCGCCCAGAGCCTGCGTGATGCGCGCATCGAGCTCGGCCGACAACGCCCCGATGTCCTCCTGACCGATCTGGCCCTCCCGGATGGGGAGGGAATCGAACTGCTGCGCGAGCTCGAGAAGCCGGAGGTCACCGAGGTCATCGTCATCACAGGTCACGCCACCGTCGATAGCGCCGTCGCCGCGCTGCGGGCCGGGGCCAGCGACTACCTGGTCAAGCCCGCCGACCTCGAGCGGGTGCAGGCGGTGCTGCGGCACGCCAAGAAGACCTCGGCGCTGCAGCATGAGATCGGGGAGCTGCGCGATGAGCTGCGCCGCCTGGGCCGTTTCGGGCGCATCCTCGGCAGCTCGCAGCGCATGCAAGTGCTTTACGATCAGCTCACTCGTGTGGCCCCGACGTCGGCCACGGTCATGCTGATCGGGGAGAGCGGCACCGGCAAGGAGCTGGCGGCCCAGACCATTCACGAGCTCTCCAGACGCCGCACCAGCGCCTTCCTGCCCCTCAATTGTGGTGCCGTCGCGCCGCAGCTCATCGAGAGCGAGCTTTTCGGCCACGAGCGCGGCAGCTTCACCGGCGCCGACAGGCAACACAAGGGATTCTTCGAGCGCGCCAATGGCGGCACGATCTTTCTCGATGAGATCACCGAGATGCCGATGGAGCTGCAGGTGAAGCTCCTGCGCGTGCTCGAGACCGGCGCTGTCAACCGTGTCGGCGGCACGCAGCCCATCGCGAGCGACGTGCGCGTGATATGCGCGACCAACCGCGAGCCGGAGAGAGCCGTCAGCGATGGCAAGCTGCGGGAGGACCTCTATCACCGGCTGAACGTCTTTCCCATCCGCCTGCCGCCGCTGCGCGACCGGGAAACCGACATCGAGCAGCTCGCCCAGTTCTTTCTCGACGAGCTCAACCGCGCCGAGGGAACGCACAAGACGTTCTCGCGCGATGCGCTGGTGCGCCTCTATCAGTATGGCTGGCCGGGCAACGTCCGCGAGCTGCGCAATTATGTGCAGCGCGCCTTCATCATGGCCGACGACATCATCGAATGCGACATAACGCTGACCGATGCTCCGGCCAAGCCCGATGACGGCACGACCATCACCATCCGTGTCGGCACGCCCCTGGAAGAGGTGGAGCGCCGGGTGACCATGGCCACGCTGGCGTATTGCGGCCACGTCAAGCGCAAGGCGGCGGAGATCCTGGGGGTCAGCCTGAAGACGCTCTACAACCGTCTCGAGACCTATAACGGCAGGGATTCGGGCAGCCGCCCCCCCTCCACGGGCAAGGAAGAGGAGTCCGACAGCAGCCGGGAATCGCTGCGTTGAGGGCCGGCAGCGCCGGCATCGTGCGCGAGGGGCGGCACTGCCCGCGTCGGACGATTCCTACACTCCCTTGCGTTGCAGCTCCGGTTGCGCCTTCCGCAACCCCCATAGGCGCGCTCGCGGCGGGACGGATACGCTGCCCGGGGCATGAAACGCTCATGTGCGTGGCAGCGCCGCAGGTGACTGCGGCACACACACGCTGACGGACCATGCCGGCGATTCGAGTTGCAGCCGTAGACGATCATCAGCTCGTGCGGATCGGGCTGAGACAGATCATCGAAGCTCAAGCGGACTTCACATGGGCCGGCGAGGCTAGTACAGGACGCGAGGTTCTGACGCTGTTACGCACCACTCCATGCGATGTGCTGCTGCTGGATCTCTCGCTTCCGGACATGTCCGGACTCGACGTGCTCCGACAGATCAAGTCGCATCATGAGTCGGTGGCCACATTGGTACTGAGCGCCTACCCGGAAAGTCAGTATGGACTCAATGTGCTGCGGGCCGGTGCCAGCGGCTTCGTCAGCAAAAGCGCCGATGACGGTGAGCTCTGCCGCGCGATCCGCGCCGCGGTGCGCGGTGGCCGCTACGTGAGCCCGGAGCTCGCCGAGATGCTGGTGAGCGGGATGCAGGGTGCCCCGGGCGAGCCGCGGCACAGCGTGCTGTCGGAGCGCGAATTTCAGATCTTCTGCAAGCTCGCCGAGGGACGCAGCGTTTCCGAGATTGCCGCCGGCCTCTTCCTCAGCGTCAAGACCGTCAGCACCTACCGCACACGGATACTGGAGAAGATGGGAATGAAGACGAACGCCGACATCACCTACTACGCCATCAAGAACAACCTGCTGCAGTGAGGCGTGTGGTGAGCGCTGAAGCGCGATCCCAGGGCGGCAACGGCTCCTCCAACGCCGAGCGGCGCATCCTGCTGATCGAGGATTCGGCCGTGCTGTCGCGGCGCCTGATCGACCTGCTGTCGGAGCCGGGACGGGTCTCGGTCACGGCACAGGCGGCGACGCAAAGCGAAGCGCTGCTGCGCCTGCAGGAGGCGACCTACGACGTGCTCGTGGTCGACATCGAGCTGGCCGAGGGCAACGGTGTGGCGGTCATCCGCCAGGTCCGTCAGCTCTATCCGCCCGACGCACAGCCGCTCGTCGTGGTGTTGACGAATTACGCGTCCGATTTCGTACGCGACCACTGCTTCGCGGCAGGTGCCGATTATTTCCTCGACAAGATGCGGGACATCGCACTGCTGAAAGCGGTCGTCGCCGACGGCCACTCCAAGTGGTCGCCGCCCAATTGATCGACTCAGTCGCGCAGCGGGACGCTGACGCGAAGCGTGGTGCCGGCACCCGGAGTTGACTCGATCTCGAAGTGGCCGCCGAGCGCGCGCACGCGCTGGCGCATGCCCATGATGCCGTGCGACCAGCGGAACCTCGGATCCGCCGCATCGAAGCCGCGGCCGTCATCACTCAGCGTGAAACGGCAGGTGTCGCTTTCCACGATGAACCGCAGGATGACCGACTGCGCGCCGGCGTGGCGGATGATATTGGTGACCCCCTCCTGGACGATCCGGAAGAGCGCTATCGCAGTCTGCTTCGCCATCTGTGCGCCATCTTCGGGCAGTGTCAGGTCCGCATGCAGCCCGGCCTTGGCGCAGGCGGAGTCGACATGGGCGCGCAGCGCCGTGGGCAGCCCGAAATGATCGAGGAGCGAGGGCCGAAGGTCCTCGACCACCCGCCGCTTGAGGTCCATCGCCTCATCGAGCACTGCCCCGAGCTGCGTCAGGCGCTCCTGCAACGCAGGCTCGTGAACGCGCGATTGCAGCCAAGAGAGGTCCATCTTCGCGGCCGTCAGCAATCCTCCGAGCTCATCGTGGAGATTGCGGGCGAGCTCTGATCTCTCCTTCTCGGAGAGCTCCTGCAGATGGGTGGAGAGGGCGGAGAGCTCGCGGGTGCGCGCCTCGATCAGCGTTTCCAGATCCTTCGCGTGGCGCTCGGATGCCGCGCGCAGAGCCTCGCGCCTGACGGCCTCGGCGGCGAGCAGGCGGCTGAGCGCGATGAGGAGTCCCACGGCGAGTAACGCCAGGAAAATGACCGCGGCCTGCGTCTCCGGGGCTTCTGCCAGCCACTCGGCGATCGCTGCCGAGGCCAGCGCCGCAAACAACACCCCGAGCAGCGCGAGCCATGCCCTCACAGGCAGCAGCCGCAGCGCCGACCATGTCATCGGCACACGCGCACGCAGCACATCGGTGTGCGCCGCCGCATCGACGGCCCGGGCGGGTAGTTGCGGTTGCATGTGGGTATATTGGCCCACAAGCAAAAAAAAAGCCCCGCCGGAGCGGGGCTTTTTCGCCGGGGCTGGATCAGCCCGGGGCCTTCTTCGACTTCGAGTGCTTCTTCATCGAATGATGGGCAGACTTCTTGTGCTTGGCGGCCTTGTGAGAGGACTTCATGCTGTCAGACTTCATGCTGTCGGTCGACGAGGCGGAAGCAGCCTGGGGAGCAGCCACCGCGGTGGTGACCCCGATGACCGGGCTGGCAACCAGCAGCGCGCCGAGAGCGGCGGGAACGAGCTTCTTGAGCATCGACATCTCCAAACGATAGCGAGGATTGAGAGCAGTCAGTAATCGCCCGGCCGACGAGGCACCGGAACGGGGGGCATTATCTCCGGAAGGCGGCCGCCACGAGCCTGGATGACCGGAAAGTAATGTTCGGCGCTCAATGTCCGTGAAAAGCGACAAGCGTCCGTACGGGCACTTCCAGTGCCTCGAGCCTGCGCGTACCCCCGAGCTCCGGCAGGTCGATGACGAAACAGGCGGCCAGGATCTCGGCGCCCAGGGAGCGCAGCAGCTTCACGGCTGCCTCGGCGGTGCCACCGGTGGCAATGAGGTCATCGACCAGGATGATCCGCTCCCCGCGGGCGACTCCGTCGCGATGCATCTCGATCTCATCCAACCCGTACTCGAGCGAGTACGCCACGCGCACCGTCTCGTGCGGCAGTTTGCCCTTCTTGCGGATCGGCACGAAGCCGGCGGCAAGCTGATGCGCGATTGCGCCGCCGAGAATGAAGCCGCGCGCCTCGATGCCGGCCACGCGGTCGACTTTGGCGCCAGTCCACGGCCGCACCAGCTCATCGACGGTACGGCGAAACATCTGCGCGTTGCCGAGCAGGGTGGTGATGTCCCGGAACTGGATCCCGGCTCGGGGGTAGTCAGGGATGGTGCGGATGGAGGCCTTGAGCTCTTTGAGTGCGTTCGGGTCCATGACCCGGACTCTACACCGTTTCCAGGTATTGCACGCTGAAGTAGCCGTCGGTATCGGTCCAGCCGCGTCGGGGCACCCAGCCGGCCGCGCGGGCCTGACTCGCGAACGACTGCGGGGTGTATTTGTGACAGTGCTCGGTAACCAACCGCTCACCGGCGGCAAACTGCACGCGCTGCCCAGCAAGATGAACCGTCTGCTCCCGCAGACTCAACAGATGCATCTCGATCCGGCTTTGCGCCGCCACCCAGACCGCCTCGTGGCGGAAGCACGCCAGGTCGAAGTTCGCGGCGAGCTCGCGGTTGAGCCGGGTGAGCAGATTCATGTTGAATGCGGCGGTGACTCCGGCGGCATCGTTATAGGCGCGCTCGAGGATGGCCCGGTCCTTGGCGAGGTCGATGCCGATGAGCAGCCCGCCACCCGTGCCTGCATTCTCGCGCATGCGCGCGAGCAGGCGGACAGCCTCCGGCGGGTCGAAATTCCCGAGGGTGGAGCCCGGGAAGAACACCACCACGCGGGCCGGTCGGGACCGAGGGGCGGGCAGGTTGTATCGCTGCGTGAAGTCGGCGCAGAGCGGGAGCACCTCCAGCCGCGGATAGGCGGCCTGGACCGCACGCGCCGCCGCGAGCAAATGGCTGCGCGAGATGTCCACCGGCACGTATGCGGCGAGGTCCGGCAGCGCATCGAGCAGCAGGCGTGTCTTGCGGCTGGAGCCGCTTCCCGGCTCGAGCAGCAGTGCCCGCTCGCCGATGCAAGCTGCCATCTCGTCCGCGAAGCGCGCCAGGATCCCGGTCTCGGTGCGAGTCAGGTAGTACTCGGGAAGCTCACAGATCGCATCGAAGAGCTGCGAGCCGCGGCGGTCGTAAAGATATGCCGGCGACAGGCGTTTCGGGGTGGCCCGCAGTCCGGCGAGGACTTCTTCGACCAGCAGCCAGTCCGCCGCTCCAGGCCGCGCCCCGGCCGCTGCGGGCCGTGCATTGCGCCGGATCACGTGGCATCCCCGGCGAGCCGCACCCCGCTGAACTGCCAGCGGGCGGCGGCGGGAAAGAAGTTGCGATAGGAGGCGCGGATATGCGCCTGCGCCGTGGCACAGGACCCGCCACGCAGCACGAGTTGGTTGATCATGAATTTCCCGTTGTATTCGCCGAGTGCACCGGCAGCGGGGGAGTAACCTGGATAGGGGGCATAAGCGGACTGCGTCCACTCCCACACGTCACCGAACATCTGCTGCAGCATGTCAGGAGCGTCGGAACCCACGGCGGACATGGCAACGGCTTGCGGATGCCACTGGCTCCGCTCGACGAAGTTGCCGCTCACCGGCGTAGTGCCCGCGGCCAGCTCCCACTCGAACTCGGTAGGCAGGCGGCCGCCCGCCCAGCGCGCGAAAGCGTCCGCCTCGTAACAGCTCACGTGGCAGAGCGGCGCTTCAGGATCGAGCTCCCGCACTCCCGTCAGAGTGAATTCCTCGGCGAGCGAGGCGGACCAGTAGATGGGCCGGCACCAGCCCTCGCGGCGTGCGAGAGCCCAGCCGTCGGACAGCCACAGCCGGGCGTCCTCATAGCCGCCGGCGCGCACGAACTCCAGATACTCGCCATTGGTCACGGGGCGGTTGGCGAGCCTGAAGGGCAAGACCAGCGCCCGATGTCGCGGCAGCTCGTTGTCGAAGCAGAAGCCGGCACCGGCGTGGCCGATTTCCGTGAGGCCGCCTTCGAAGCTCACGTATCGTAGCGGCAGAGCGCGCGTTGGCTGTTGGCGCGGACGCTGCCGATAGGCGGGTAGCAACGGATTGAGAGAGAAGAGGTGCTTGATGTCGGTGAGCAGCAACTCCTGGTGCTGGCGCTCGTGCTCGAGACCGAGTGTCAGCACCGCCTGAAGGCCGTCCGCGAGGGCGCCGGCATCGAGAAGCGCGACCATCTGCTCGTCTATGGCTGCGCGGTACCCCATGATCTGCGTGACCGTCGGACGCGACAGCATGCCGCGGGCGGCGCGGCAGTGCATCGGACCCACGGCGTTGTAGTAAGAGTTGAAGAGGTAGCGGTACGGCTCGGCGTATGGGCGGTAATCGGCCACTGCGCGCGCCAGCACGAACTCCTCGAAGAACCAACTCGTATGCGCGAGATGCCATTTCGCGGGGCTCGCATCCGGCATCGACTGCACGACGAAGTCCTCGGCGGCGAGTGGTGCGCAGAGCTCCACGGTCGCGGCGCGCACTTCCAGATAGTGTTTCCCCGTCTCGGAGGGGGCGGCGTCTCCCTGAAAAGCGCTCGATTGCATCGGTCGGCCTCCTCGCGACAGCGGTCATTCCCGTGAGCAGAATCCATACCTGCCGGGGCACGGCCGGGCTGCCCGCGTCGGAATCTGGGAGAATCGGCGGATCACACACCGCGCAGAAGGCCCGTCCCGTCCATGCAAGCGATCGATGTGCTCCTCAAGCGGCGCTCCGCCAAGGCCCTCACCGACCCCGCACCGGATGCGGGCGCTCTCGAGCTGCTGCTGGAGAGCGCCGCCCGTGCGCCTGATCACGGACGATTGCGTCCGTGGCGCTTCATCGTGATCCGTGGCGCCGCGCGCGAGCGCCTGGGAGAGCTCATGGCGGATCAGCTGCGGCGCAGACAGCCGGCCGCCAGTGCGGAGTCATTGCAGCGTGAGCGGCAGAAAGCGCTGCGAGCGCCGCTCATCGTCGTGGTGGCGGCGGTCTTGAACGCCGCGGCCAAGATTCCGCCAATCGAGCAGATCCTCGCTGCGGGTGCCGCGGCGCAGAACATCCTGCTCGCCGCAACCGCGCTGGGATTCGCCGCCATGTGGAAGACCGGCGATGCCGCTTATGACGATACGGTGAAGGCGGCGCTCGGGCTCGACGCCGGTGCCGCCATCGTGGGATTTCTTTACCTCGGCACGGCGCCGGCCGATGCGGTACCGCCGCCCGCGCGCGGGCAGTGGCGGGACAGGGTGAGCTACTGGGGAGAGTGAGGCGGCCTCAGGGCTTGATCACCGCCAGTATCACGATCGCGATGAGGAAGAGCATCGGCACCTCGTTGAACAGCCGATACCAGCGCTCCGAGTGGCGGTTGCGGCCGTCGCGCAGGCCGTGCATCAGGCTGCGACACCAGAAGTGATAGCCGATGAGGCCGGCCACGAGTACGAGCTTCACGCGCAGCCAGAGTGAATCGAGATAGGCCGGCGTGGTGGCTACCATCGAGATGCCGAATACGACAGCGAGCGTGCCGCCCAGGGTCATCAGAGAGAAGAGCCGCCGTTCCATGACTACGAATCGCTCGCGACCGATCGTGTCGGTCGCGGCGCAGTGATACACGAACAGACGCGGCAGATAAAAAAGGCCGGCGAACCAGGTGATGACGAAGACGATATGGAATGCTTTGAGCCAGAGCATTGCGCATGTTAACCGAACACGGGAACCTAGCGGCGTGGAACGGGTCGGCTTGGCCGAAGGCACCGATTCCGGTGACAATTCGCCAATGCCTACCCGTTCCCACTCCGAGCGACCGGCCCGCTCCAAGCGGCCGGGCGAGCGCAAGGCGCCGGATGCCGCCCATATACTCGTCATCGACGTCGGCGGCTCCCATGTCAAATTCCGTATGGGAGCCCGCGGCCCGATCCGCCGGTTCGTCTCCGGCCCCGACATGACCGCGGCCGACATGGCCCGCCAGGTCCGCAAGCTCGCCCACGATCTCCCCTATCAGGCGGTCGCGATCGGTTATCCCGGCCTGGTGTTGCGCGGGCGGATCGCCGCGGAGCCCTACAACCTCGGTCCGGGATGGGTGGGGTATGACTTCGAGAAGACGCTCGGCAGGCCGGTGCGGGTGGTCAACGATGCGACCATGCAGGCGCTCGGCAGCTATGAGGGCGGCCGCATGCTCTTCCTCGGGCTCGGCACAGGTCTCGGCGCGACGCTGATTCTCGACGGCACCGTGGAGCCGATGGAGATCGGTCACATGCCGTACAAGCGCAAAAAGACCTTCGAGGACTATGTCGGCGAGCGCGGCCGCAAGCGGCTCGGCAACAAGAAGTGGCGCAAGGCCGTGGCCGAGGTGGTGACGCGGCTGAAGGAGGTGTTGGAAGCCGACTACGTCGTGTTGGGAGGCGGCAATGCAGCTCGCCTGAAGGAGCTGCCCGAGGGCGTGCGCCTCGGTGACAACCTGAACGCCTTCAAGGGCGGCCTGCATCTCTGGGGCGGCGACGATCCACTCGCCGTCAGCATCTCACGCCGTCAACGTACAGCCCCGCCGCCGGGCTCGCGGCGATGAGCGCCGGTAACGCGCCGGGTGCGCCCGGTCTGCCGCCCACCTGGTCGAGCAGCGCGAAGGAAATGGTCGGCTGCTCGCTCGGTCCGTCGCGCCTGTGGTTCACGCTGGGCGGCGGGATCCTCAACGAGGTCTACTACCCGCGTGTCGACCTTCCCCAGATCCGGGATCTGGGCATCATCGTCGCGGACGGGCGCGGGTTCTGGGTGGAGGTGAAGCGGATGTACCGCCACTCCCTGACACTCGCCGCGCCGGGCGTGCCGGCGGTGCGCATCGTGCACGAGCATGAGCGCTTCGAGCTGGCACTGCGCATCGCGCCGTCGCGAGAGCGCGATGTGCTCCTCGTGGAGATCGAGCTGACCGGGGACGAGTCGCTGCGCCCGTACGTGTTGCTCGCTCCACATCTCGGCGGCACGGGTAACAACAACTCGGCGGCGATCGCCGGTCATCGCGGCCACCGCGTGCTCTGGGCGGAGCAGGGGCCGTTTGCGCTCGCGCTCGCGGCGGTGACCCCCGATCAGCAGGATGCCTGGGGGCGCGCGAGCTGCGGCTTCGTCGGCACGAGCGATGGCTGGCAGGACTTCGCGCGCAACGGTGCGATGACCTGGGAGCATGCCGATGCGGGCCCGGGCAACGTGGCGCTGCTCGGAGAGCTGCCCCGCGAAGCGGTGCTCGCGCTCGGTTTCGGCAGCAGCACGGAGTCGGCCGCGACGCTCGCGCTGAGCGCGCTCTTCGAGCCGTTCGAGGCCGTCTGGCAGCGTCAGATCGAGGACTGGTCCGCCTGGCACCGGGACTGCGCCCTGCGTCCGAAGCTGTCCGAGGGACTGCCGCCCGAATGCGTGACGCAGTTCAGGCTGTCGACCATGGCGCTGCGCGCACATCTCGACAAGACCTACCCGGGGGCGATGGTGGCGAGCCTCAGCGTCCCCTGGGGCAACACCAAGGAGGAGCGGGAGGGATATCACCTCGTCTGGCCGCGTGACCTCTGCGAATGCGCAGGTGCCTTTCTCGCCGTTGGGGCGATTCGTGAGTCTCTCGACACGTTGCGCTACCTGCGCGCGACGCAGCTCGCCGACGGCCATTGGAATCAGAACCAATGGCTCGGCGGCCGTCCATACTGGACCGGCGTGCAGCTCGACGAGACCGCCTTCCCCGTGCTGCTCGCCGCGCAGCTCGAGGAGCATGACGCGTTGGATGGCATCGAGGTCGGAGACATGATCCGCCGTGCCCTCTCGTTCATCGTTTGCAACGGCCCGGCGAGCGATCAGGACCGCTGGGAGGAAGATGCCGGCATCAACACCTTCACGCTGGCGGCATGCATCGCGGCGCTCGTTTGCGGCGCGCCGCACCTGGACCCCACGGCACGTGAGCTGGCGCTCGCAGTGGCCGATTACTGGAACGCGAGTCTCGAGGCCTGGACTGCAGTCACCGACACACCGCTCTGCGGGCGCCAGGCGCTGCCCGGCTACTACGTGCGCGTGGCACCGCGAGAGGCCGTGCGCGACCGCGGCGCGCTGCAGCGCGTGCTGCCTATCAAGAACCAGGCGGTGGACCCGGGACTGCCGGCCTTTGCGCAGATCGGGGTAGACTTCCTACAGCTCGTGCGCTTCGGACTGCGCCGCCCCGATGACCCGCTGATCGCGGGGACCGTGCGCCTCGCGGACATGCTCCTCAAAGTCGACACACCAACCGGTCCCTCCTGGCACCGGTACAACGACGACGGTTACGGCGAGCACGATGACGGGTCGGCGTTCGACGGCACGGGCAGGGGCCGAGCGTGGCCGCTGCTCACGGGCGAGCGAGGACACTATGAGGTCGCCGCTGGGCGCGATCCGTTGCCGCTCCTGCTCGCAATGGTCCGTATGGCTTCGCCCGGAGGCATGCTGCCGGAGCAGATCTGGGATGCTCCGCCCGTGCCCTCTCGCGGCCTGGAGCCGGGACGTCCGACGGGCAGCGCCATGCCGCTCGCATGGGCGCACGCAGAGTACATCAAGCTCGTGGTCTCCCGCTCGCTCGGCAGGCCTTTCGATCGGCCGGAGCGTGTGTGGCAACGCTACGGGGGCCGCAGACAGCGGCTGCAGCGTGTCGTCTGGTGCGAGCACGCGCCGGCTTCCGAGCTCCCCGAGGGTGCCGCGCTGACCGTCGCCGCGACTGCGCCCGCAACGTTCCGCTGGGGCTTCGATGGCTGGCAGGACATCCGCGAGCAGCGCACGACCGCAACGACTCTCGGCCTGCATACCGTGGAAATCGATACCCTGAGGCTGAAGAGGGGCCGCTCGATCGATCTGACGTACCGCCTCGAGCCGGGCGAACAGTGGATCGGCCGGGATTTCCGGATCGCCGTGGTGCCCGCTGCCGACGGCGCAAAGACGCCACTTGCGGTCGAAGGGCAAGCCTGAGAGGCTCCCCGCATGCCTTTCACTTTGGCGCATCCGGCAGCCGTTCTGCCGCTGCGACGCGTGCCGTTGTTGCAGACCATACCGCTCGTCATCGGCGCCATGACGCCGGATGTGCCGTATTACTTTCCCTGGCGGATTGCGAAGCACATACCAACGGAAACGCACACCTTCCTCGGCACGCTCACCCTGGACTTGCCGATGGGGCTCGCGATGCTGCTGCTCATCTGGCTGCTGCGAGCGCCACTCGCGGCGCCGCCAGGTCCTCGCCTGGAGGCCAAGTGCCTGGCTGCACTCGAGCGCTTCGGCGGCCGGCTGAGCAACTGGGCGCTCGCGCCGCTGTCGCTTCTCATCGGCGCCTGGACTCACCTCGTTTGGGACTCCTTCACGCACGCCGACGGCTGGATGGTGTCGCGCATCTCGGCGTTGAGCGCTCCGGTGACCTTGTTCTCGTACACGGGCGAGCTCTGCCACGTACTGCAGTATGCAAGCTCGGTGTTCGGACTCGCCGTGCTCGCGATCTGGCTCGTTCGGTTACCCGCGCCGACGCTGGAGGCTGGAAATGAGGTCCGCTCCGCAGGCGGCATCCTGCTGCTGGTGGCGCTGCTCGCGCTCGCGGCCGCCGCAGGTGGCGTCGAGACGGTCGAGCACATCGTCCGGCACACCCCGGCGAGATATCGTCTCTTCTATCTGTTGCTCACCCGGACCACGGCTTGGTTCGCGCTGCTCTACGTGCTGGCCGGGGTCGTCATCGTCTGCGGCCGCCGGCGCGGCAGGCTCGTAACGGAAATGTAACGCGAAATCGCCGATCGGGGCTCCGGGGCTGTTGAGCCGGTCACAGCAGAGCGGCCGCGCGCACGCTTAACTGTGACTCCTGATGCAAGAAGAAGCGATCCACAAGCTCATCAGTGAGCGGGCCCTGCGTACGCTGTTCCAGCCCATCGTCGATGGCGCGGCGCGCGCGGTGATCGGCCACGAGGCGCTGACGCGGGGACTGCATGCAGGCCTGGAGTCGCCGCTGACTCTCATCGAGTGCGCGGGACGTCACGGACTGATCCTCGCGCTCGAAGAGGCGTGCCTCGAGACCGCGCTCAGCGCTTTTCACGCCCTCAGGCTCGAGGGGCGTCTGTTCCTCAATCTGCTGCCGCAGACCTTGCTCGAGTGGACCTCGCTCGCCGACTGGCTGGGTGGCCAGCTCGATGTCCACCGCATCGACCCTCACGAGGTGGTGCTCGAGATCACCGAGCATGGGCTGATCGAGGACGAGAATCGGCTCGCCGCCGCGGTGCGCCCGCTGCGCGCACTCGGCTGCGATATCGCCATCGATGATCTCGGGGCCGGCTCCTCGGGCCTCAAGAGCTGGGCCGAGATCCGCCCGGATTATGTGAAAGTGGACCGCTACTTCGTCGCAGGTGTCGAGCGGGATCCCGTGCGCGCCGAGATCCTCCGCTCGCTCATCGACATGGGCCGGATCACCGGCTGCCGGATCGTCGCCGAGGGAATCGAGAACCGCGAGCAGTGTGCGCTCGTGCTCGAGCTCGGGGTCGAATACCTGCAGGGATACTTCCTCGGCCGTCCCAACCGCATACCGCGCCTCGATCCGGCAGCCCTGGGTGGATTGGAGGCGGCGAGCCCCGCGCCCGCCGCCAACTGTGCCGAAGATCTGGTGCTCGAGGTACCCGGAGTGCCGGCCGACGCCACGGTCGCGAGCGTGGTCGAATCCTTTCGCCAGCATCCTGAGTGGACCGCTCTCGCGGTGCTCGAGGCGCACGGCTCGTCACGGCCGGTCGGAATCGTCTATCGCGATCAGCTCCTCATACTGCTCAGCCGTCCATTACATCCCGAAATCTACAATCGCAAGCCGGTCACGAGCGTCATGGTCCGGCCGATGGAGGTCGAGGCACGCGCCCGCCTCGATCAGGTCAGCCGCATCGTCACGGCGCGGGCCGCGCCGCAGCAGCACGAGGTCTTCGTCATCAACCGCAACGGCCGCTACCTGGGACTCGGCAGGACCGTGGATCTGCTGCGGCAAATCACCACCCAGCAGATCCAGGCGGCCATGCATTCCAATCCGCTCACCGGATTGCCCGGCAACCGCGAGATCCAGACACAGCTCTCGCAGTGGGCGGCGCGACGGCGGCATTTCGTCGCCTGTCATCTCGACCTCAATCATTTCAAGCCGTACAACGACGAGTACGGCTACGCGCGCGGTGATCAGGTCCTGTTGCACGTCGCCCAAGTCATCACTCGCGCGGTGCGCCGGCCCGTCGATTTCGTCGGTCACGTCGGCGGCGATGATTTCGTGCTCCTGCTGCGCAGCCTCGACTGGACACTGCGTCTCGGCGCGATGCTGGAGGAGCTCACGGTCTCACTGATGAGCTTTCATGCCCCGGAGCATCGCGCCGCGGCCGGGTTCGATGGGCTCGACCGCGACGGCCGCCAGCGCCATTTCCCGCTGCTCGGCGTTTCCATAGGTGCCGTCGAGGTGGATGGTGCGCAGGCGATCACTGCCGAACAGGTTCTCGAGAGTCTGCGGCAGATGAAGAGCCTTGCGAAGTCCAAAGGGGGTTCGAAGTGCATGCTCGCGAGCGCCGGCCGCACCCTGGATTTCCCCGGCAGCGGGGCAGCGGCAGCGGCAACGGATGCCGGCCCCGACCTTGCGGCTTCGGCCTGAGGTGTCCCGCATCGGCTGCGCGTACTAACGCGGCTTGCCGAAGTCCTCCGTCCAATAGATCACCTCGCCGCTACGCCGGTTGACCGCGAATGCGACGCCCATCTGGCGGAATCCCGCAGTCATGATGTTGGCGCAGTGATGCGGACTCGCGAGCCAGCCCGCGACCGCCTCCTGCGGCGTCCTGACGCCGCTTGCGACATTCTCGCCCACCATACTCCAGCGATAGCCGGCGCGCGTCACTCGTTGTCCGGGAGTGCTGCCATCGCTTCCCGTATGACTGAAGAAGTCGTGCGCAGCCATGTCCTCGGAATGGGCGCGGGCTGCCTTCGCGAGAGCGGTTGCGAGCGATAGTGGCGGTGCGGGCGGAAAGAATTGCGCGCCGCAGGTCTGCCCGAGGGAGCGCGCCTGGTTGGTGAGCGCCAGCACGAGCCGGCTGACGGCGGCAGAGTCTTCGATCGCAGGTGTGGTGAAGGGCTGGGCGAGCACGATCCAGAGCCCATCTGCGCCGCGGCCGAAGACGCCGATGTTGCTCAGTCGCGGGTCCGTCAGCTGGGTGCAGAACCGCTGGCTCAGCATCCGCTCGAGCGCGGCATCGTCTGCAGCGCCGGATATCTCGATCCACAGCGAGCGTGCGGCTCGATAGCCGACGTGAAGCTCCGCCTGCTCGAGCGACTCACCGCGCGCAACCGCGCGCGCGACCTCATCGAGCAGACGGCTCTCGGCGAGTGACTGATGCGAGGAGCGTGGCAGGTCGCAGTAAGCGACCCGCGTGCGGTTGACCGCGCCGACTACGTTCGCGAGCGCGGGGTGCGGCAGGAATGCTGCGAGAATGATTGTCACCCGCAGGGCATAGAATAGCCGCTCATGTCGAGCACCGAGAGTACTGTCGGGCTGGCGGCGAAGCCGTACGCGGCGGCGGGAGTCGCCGTCGGGTGGCCCTGGCGGCAGGGTAACCGCTTCCGTCTTCTTTCCGAGAGCGACCGCATCTTCCGGCGGATGCTCGAGGCCATCGCAGCGGCGCGCGAGTCGGTTCTGCTCGAGATGTACCTCGTCGAGTCGGGCACGGTCGCGCGGCGATTCATCGAGGCGCTTGCCCTGTGCGCACAGCGCGGCGTGCGGGTCCACGTGCTCTTCGACGGCTTCGGCTCCCTCGGTCTGCGTGCGGCAGACCGACGCAGGCTCAGCGATTCGGGGGCGCACCTGACTTTCTTCAATCCGCTCGCCCTGCGCAGGCGCCTGCAGAACTTCCTGCGGGATCATCGCAAGCTCCTCGTGATCGACGGCGCATTCGCCTTCGTCGGTGGCGTTGGGCTCGCCGACGAGTTCATCGACGGCAAGCGCGGCCGCCTCGCCTGGCGCGACCTCATGCTGGAGATTTCCGGGCCGGTGGTGAGCGATTGGCAGACCGCCTTCGCGCGCAACTGGAGTCGCAGTGGCGGCTCCCCTGCGGTTGCAGAGGCGGCGCCGGAGCCGCCGGATGAGGCCGCCATTGCGGCCGGAGCGATCGGGCGGCTCGCGCTGAGCGAGGCCGGGCATCGCTCCGTTCTGGCCAATGACGTCGTGAGGCGGATCAGTAGCGCGCAGCGGCGCGCCTGGATCATGAGTGCCTACTTCGTACCGTCGCGGCGCTTCCGCAAAGCGTTGCGGCGCGCCGCGCGCCGCGGCGTCGATGTCAGGTTGCTGGTGCCGGGGCCGAAGACCGACCATCCCTGGGTGCGTCATGCGGCGCGGCGCTTTTACGGCAAGATGTTGCGCGCCGGCGTACGGATCTTCGAGTACCAGCCGCGGGTGCTGCACGGCAAGATGGCGCTCTGCGACGATTGGGTGAGCCTCGGCTCGAGCAATCTCGACCGGTGGAGCTTTCGCTGGAACCTGGAAGCCAACCAGGAGATCCTCAGTGCCGCGCTCGCCGGGGAGGCGGCCGCGATATTCGCAGCCGACTGCGGGGAGTCGCTCGAGCTCAGCCGCCACCACTGGCGCCGCCGGGCCATGCTCGACCGCTTGCGCGAGAGCATCGCCGGAGCGCTCGATCGGATTCTCGACCGCTGGCGCCGGCCGCGTGGTGGCTGACACGTCAGGGCCGGCTGGCGGTGTCAGATGCGCCGCCCGGCGCCACCGGCAGCGAAGAATACAACTCATTGGTGCGCACGAAGGAGAGCAGGAAGGATGACATCACGCGCATCTGTGTGTGGTACGCGCGCACGGCCTCGAGCTTGTCCTCTTCCTCGAGCGGGTCGAGATCGAAGGCGGCGAGCTCGAGGCCTTTGCCCCGTGGCGGCACGGCGAGTGGCAGTCTCATTCTCAACCCTCGCGGGCTCGGCCATGGGTGGCCGCCGTGCACGATCCAGAAGCGCGCGCGGGCAAGCTCGTGGCGGCGGCTGAGCACCTGTAATGTGACGATGCCGGCAGCACGGTGATCGGGATGCGCGTCCTGCGGGCTCGGCGCGAGCACCAGCGTCGGCCGGACGAGATCGAGCACGCGCCCGAAGTCCCGCTCCAGGCTTTCACCGGTATAGAGATGGCCCGGGGCGACCGTGTCCGCGTAGGGCACGCTCACGGCGCCGGTAAATTTGGAGTAATAGGGCGTTGTGAAATGGTCCGTGACGAGCGTCAGGAGCCCACCGTCCGGATACCCGAGAAAGTACTGCCCGCGGGTCGGCACGCCGAGGACTCCCGCCGCCGCCCGTGCCTCGCGCATGCGCTTATCGGCCAGGTCACGCATCTTCTGCGGATGGATTCGCAGGGCCCTCTCGATGACGAGCATGTCGAGCTCGGACCCATCGCCGCTCGTCAGCCAAACGACGCTGGCGTGGCCGCCGGCCGCTACCACGCGCCGGATTACGCCTGCGCAACAGAGAGTCTCATCGTCAGGATGCGGTGAGACGACCAGGAGTGAAGTGTGCGAGTCAATGGGCGGTATGCCTACCGCGGGTCCTGCCGAGGCACCCGCGAGGGGGGCCAGAACGGCCGGGAGGAGGCAGAAAAGGCCGGCGCATCGCTGGATGAAACCGGCGCGGCGGCGGGCGGGCACTACCGTGATGGTCATGGCGGGGCGGAGTGTACTAGAGTGGCACGGAGCCCCGCCCTGGCTCCGGTCAACCCTCAGAACTCCGCGCCGTTACACGAGTCTGATACGCGAGAGGTGGAGATGAATCGGCTCAAGGTCATTGCCCTCTGCGCCGCGATGGCACTGCTCGCGGCTTGTGCCACAGGACCCGTGGTGCGGACGCGGGTGGCGCAACAGGTCGACTTGGCAAGCTTCCATACCTACGCGTTCGTGCCGAAGCCTGGCACAGACACTGGCGCCTACCGGTCCCTTACCACCCAGCAGCTCGAGAAGGATGTGGGCGCGGAGCTCCAGTCCCGCGGCTACGTGCCAGCTGCTGCAGGGCAGACGCCGGACCTCCTGGTGAACTTCAACGTCGGCACGCACGATCGCGTGGAAGGCACGATGATGGGCCCCGCGTTCGGTGTCGGCTGGGGTAACCCGCGTTTCGGCTGGGGTCCCTGGGGACCCTGGGGATGGGGCGGCCCCTGGGGCTGGGGTGGCGGCTACTACGGTGACGTTCAGACGGTCACCACCGCCTCGCTGAGCATCGATCTGATCGATCGGGCGACCAATTCGGCTGTGTGGAGCGGAACGGCGTTCTCCGAGCTCACGCGCCGGATGCTCGACCACCCCGCGGAATCCATCGACGAGGCGGTTCGCCAGATTTTCCTGCATTTTCCGACCGCGCCTCAGGCCCGGTCCCGCTAGCCCGGGCGAGCCTGCCGACGCCGGCGGGCTCCGCCGGCCCCGATCTTGCTTCATCGTTTCCTCGGCGGCTGCCGGGGAACCATGAAGATCGTCATTCTCAATCAGCCCCAGGACCCCATGGCGGCCGGCCCGGAGCAGCGCGGCTCGGTGGCCATCGTCAACTGGGAGCTCGCGCGCTGCCTCGCCCGACGCCACGAGGTGATCATCTACGCGCCTCGCGCCCGCGGCCAGCCTTCGGTACAGCGTTGGGGCGGGCTCGAGATACGGCGGATACGCTTCGTTGCCCGGCGTCTACACAAGGCGGTGCAGCTCCTCGCGGGCCGCCTCGGCTGGGGGCCGCCCTATTTCACCTCCCGCTGGTACTACCGCGAGTACTTCTCACGGGTTGCGCGGGACCTCGCCGTCTGCCAGCCGGACATCGTCCATCTGCCGCAACAGATGCAGTTCGCTCCACTCTTCAAGCGCGCCGTCCCGGGCGTCAAGGTGGTGGTCCACATTCACCAGGATGAGCTCGCAAAGCTCGATCGCGAGCTGCTGCGGCGCGATCTCGCCGGCGTCGATGCAGTCGCGACCGTTTCCGAGTTCGTGACATCCGGTGCGCGTGCCCGCCTGCCAGAGATGGCCGCGCGAATCCACACTGTCGGCAACGGTGTTGACGTGCTGAGATTCAGGCCCCAGGCGCGCGGCCGGAAGCTGTACGGAGAGGATTCGGACGCACGACCATTGCGGCTGCTCTACGTCGGCAGGATCGCGCCTGACAAGGGCGTGCACCTGCTCATGGAGGCCTTCGACCGGTTGACTCTCGAGGGTGTCAGCCTGGAGCTGACGCTCATCGGCAAGCCGGGCCTGTTGCCCTATGACCTGCTGAGCCGGCTGCTCGGCGGCGACCGCGCAGCGCTCGAGGCCGTGCGTGAGTTCTACGGCCGTTCCTTTCGGTCATGGATCGCGAAGGAGATCCTCGGGCATCGGCGCAGCTACGGGCGTGCGCTGCGAGCGCGCCTCTCGCCGGCAGCGGCGCGGCGCGTACGGTTTCGCGGCACCGTGCCTCAGCCCGAGCTCATTCGCGCCTACCGCGCAGCCGATCTGCTGGTGTTGCCTTCCATCTGGCAGGAGTCCTACGGACTGCCGGTGGCAGAGGCGATGGCTTGCGGCGTGCCCGTGCTCGCGAGCGCGAGCGGCGGTGTGCCCGAGTTGATCGAGGAAGGTGTGAGCGGCAAGCTCGTGCCGCGCCTCGATACCGAGGCGTTGGCGCGCGCGCTGCGCGACCTGGCGGCCGATCCGGCGCGGCTGCAGGAGATGGGACGAGCGGCGCGGGCGCGGGCGGAACGGATGCTCACGTGGATCCACAGCGCGGCGCGGCTCGAGCGGCTCTACCTCGGACTTCTGGCCGCGCAGCCGCAAATGCGCTACCCGTCTCTTGCCGCAGCCTGCTCCGGGCCCGTCGATCTCGCGTAGCGGCTCGCGCAACGCCACTCCTTACGCTGCAACAGCCCGCACTGCGAGGACCAAAGCGGGACCAGGAGACGTTATTGCTCCAACAATAATGTTGATGGATGACGAGCAGCCAGCGTGATCGAAGCGGTGATGTTCTGGAACGAGCCCAACAACAAGTCACACTGGGACTTCGTCGAGCTCGATCCTGAATGGCGCATCTACTCCGACATGGTGGCGCTCGCCGCCGAAGCGGTGGCGGGTGAGCAGCCTGGCCTCACACGCGTGCTGGGTGGCATCTCGCCGATCGATCCGGACTTCATCCGCCGCATGACGGCGCAGGGCGTGCTCGGGCACGTCGAGGCGATCGCGGTGCACGGATTCCCGCTCGACTGGAATCACTGGAACATCAACGAGTGGCCGGCGAAGCTCGCCGCGATCCAGGCCGTCACGGCGCTCCCGGTGTGGGTGTCCGAGGTGGGAGTCTCGACGTTCGGCGCAGACGAGGTGCAGGAGTTCGGCCTCGAGCGCACCGCGCAGCTGCTGCGCGGCCGCGCCGAGCGTATCCACTGGTACAGTCTCTACGACCTGCCGCGCGCATGGCCCGCGACTACGCGCCACCGTGAAGCGGAAGGCTCCTCTTACTACCGGCACTTCTACATGGGCCTGCTGCGCGAGGACGGCGTACCCAAGCCGGCCGCCCACCGCTTTGCGGCCTACACACCGGAGCTCGGCATCTGCCAGTGGTTTCATTTCCAGGATCATCGGCTGGATGAGGCGGTGCAGTGGCTCCGACGGCTCGGCGTGCGGTACCTGCGCACCGGCTTGAGTTGGGCCGACAGCCTGCGGCCGGGCGCGCTCGAGTGGTTCGACCGGCAGATGGCTGCCCTCGAAGAGTTCGCCGTGACGGTGACCTTCTGCTTCACGCCCGAGAGCTGCGGCCTGCGGCCGCATCACACGAGTCCGCCGCGCGACATCGCACAATTCGCCGAGTTCTGTGCGCGCATGACGCGCCGTTATGTTCCCCGCGCCGGGGTACTGCGCATGAAGGTAGCTACCGGGGGACTCGAGACGTGAGCAGCTGCGGGAACGGTGCGATGGCGAGCAACCCGACGCGGGCATCGCCGATGGTGGTGGCAGGGGGCGCGGGATTTCTCGGCTCGCATCTCTGCGAGCGGTTGCTGCGACTCGGGCATTCGGTGCTGTGCGTCGACAACCTCACGACGGGCGCCCTCGCCAATCTGGATGAGCTGGTGGACGAGCCGCGCTTCAGACTGACGCTGCACGACATCGCCGAGCCGCTCGAGCTCGAGGAGCCGATCGGCTTATTCAATCTCGCCTGCCCCGCCTCACCGGTGCACTATCAGGCGAATCCGGTCCGCACCACCATGACGAGCGTGAGCGGCACCTACAATCTGCTGGAGGTCGCCCGCCGCTGCGGCGTGCCGATGCTGCAGGCATCGACCAGCGAGGTCTACGGTGATCCTGCCATTCATCCGCAATCGGAGCGCTACTGGGGCTACGTCAATCCGGCGGGTGTGCGCTCCTGCTATGACGAGGGCAAGCGCTGCGCGGAGAGCCTGTGCTTCGACTACCGGCGCACGAACGGCGTCGATGTGCGCGTCGCGCGCATTTTCAACACCTATGGTCCCCGCATGGCGGCGGGCGATGGCCGCGTGGTCACCAACTTCATCGTCCAGGCGCTGCGCAACCAGCCGCTCACCATCTACGGCAACGGCAGTCAGACGCGCTCGTTCTGCTACGTCGATGATCTCATCGAGGCGCTGGTGCTGCTCATGAGCGCGCCGCGCACGGTGAAGACACCGATGAACCTCGGTAATCCGGAGGAATTCACCATCCTCGAGCTCGCCGAGCTCGTCATCGAGCTCACCGGATCGCGATCGCGCATGACCTTCCAGCCGCTGCCGGGCGATGACCCGACGCAGCGCTGTCCTGACATCGAGCTCGCACGCCGTGAGATCCAATGGCAGCCACGGATTCCATTGCGCGAGGGGCTGAAGCGCTCGATCGCCTATTTGGAGAGCGTGATATCGCGTGGCGACCTCCCGGCGAAGGCAACCCGGGCGCCGCGCCAGGCGCGGCGCCCGGGTGCGGGTCCGGCCGATCCACAGGGTACGCGTGTACGGATGGCCAACGGGCAGGTGAGTCATGCGCGCGAACGCTAGGGTACTGATCACCGGCGGGGCCGGATTCATCGGTTCGCACCTGGCCGATGCGCTGCTGCAGCGCGGCTATCGTGTGCGGGTGCTCGATGCCTTGACGGAGCAGGTCCACGGCCGCTCGCCGGCCTTCCCGGGATACCTGTCCCGCGAGGTCGAGGCTGTCCGCGGCGATGTGCGGCGGCGGGAGGATGTGCTGCGGGCACTGGAGGACATCGAGGCGGTATTCCATTTTGCCGCCGCTGTCGGGGTCGGGCAGAGCATGTACGAGATCGAGTCCTACACCGATATCAACAATCGCGGCACGGCCGTGCTGCTCGAAGCGCTGCTCCGCCGGCCGGTCGGCAAGCTGGTGGTCGCCTCCAGCATGAGCATCTACGGCGAAGGCCTCTATCGGGCAGCCGACGGACATTTCTCGAGCCCGAGGCCGCGCAGCGTCGAGCAGCTCAAGGCGGCCCGCTGGGACCCCACTGACGAGCATGGCCAGCCGCTCGAGCCGGTTCCAACACCGGAGAGCAAGCCCGCAGCGCCGGAGTCGATCTACGCGCTGTCGAAATACGACCAGGAGATGATGTGCCTGATGTTCGGGCGCTGCTACAACCTCCCGGTGGTGGCGCTGCGTTTCTTCAACGTCTACGGCGAGCGCCAGGCCCTGTCGAATCCCTACACGGGAGTGCTCGCCATTTTCGCCGCACGCTATCTCAACGGCCGCCCGCCCGTGATTTTCGAGGACGGCCGACAGCAGCGTGATTTCGTACACGTGCGCGACCTCGCGCGCGGCTGTGTGCTCGCCCTCGAGACCGCCGAGGCGCGCGACACGGTCTTCAACCTGGGAAGCGGCGAGGCGCGCAGCATCCTCGAGATCGCGCAGCGCCTGGGGGCGGTGCTCGGGCGAGCGCATCTGCAGCCGGAGGTGCGCGGCCGCTATCGCGCCGGCGACATCCGCCACTGCTTTGCCGACATCGCCCGCGCCACGGCGCTACTCGGGTATCGGCCGCAGGTGCCGCTCGAGACCGGTCTCGCCGAGCTCGGTGCCTGGCTCGAGGGACAGCGGACCGAGGATCGGACCGAAGCTGCCGATGACGAGCTGCGGCGCCGGGGCCTCGTCGCATGACCCGGCGCACGAGCCCCGACGAGGAGCCGCTCACGCTCATCACGGGCGGCGCCGGATTCATCGGGACCAACCTGGCCGACCGGCTGCTGTCGCAGGGTGCGCAGGTTCTGGTGTTGGATGACCTTTCCCGTCCCGGAGTCGAGCGCAATCTCGCCTGGCTGCGTGCCCGGCACGCCGGGCGGCTGCAGGTCGAGCTCGCGGACATTCGCGACACTTCGGCCGTACGCCGCACGGTCGACCGGGCGGACCGGATCTTTCACCTCGCCGCCCAGGTGGCCGTGACGACCAGCCTCACCGATCCGGTGCGCGACTTCGAGATCAACGTACGCGGAACGCTCAATGTGCTCGAGGCCGCGCGGGCGCGGCCACGGCCGCCACCGCTCCTCTTCACCTCCACCAACAAGGTCTACGGAGCGCTGCCGGACGTAGAGCTCGAGCGGCAGGGCCGGCGCTACGTACCGGCCGATGCGCAGCTCGCGGCGGCGGGCGTGGATGAGCGGCGGCCGCTCGACTTTCACAGTCCCTACGGCTGCTCCAAGGGCGCTGCCGATCAGTACGTTCTCGACTATGCGCGTTGCTTCGGACTGCCTGCGGCCGTCTTCCGGATGAGCTGCATCTACGGGCCGCACCAGTGTGGCACCGAGGACCAGGGATGGGTCGCGCACTTCCTCATGCGGGCGCGCGAGCAGGCGAGGCTCACGATCTACGGCGATGGCTATCAGGTCCGGGACGTACTCTTCGTCGAAGACCTGGTGGAGGCGCTGCTCCTGGCCATGCGCGCCATCGATCGGCTTCGCGGCCAGGCCTTCAACATCGGCGGTGGCCCACGCAACTCGATGAGCCTGCTCGAGCTGTTGGACGTCATGGCGGAGTGCCTGGGGCTCAGGGTGCACGTGGATCACGCGGGGTGGCGCAGCGGCGATCAGCGTTACTACGTCACCAACAGTGCCAAGTTCTCCGCGGCGACGGGGTGGTCGCCCGCCGTTGCCGTCGTCGATGGCGTGGGCCGGCTGCAGGAGTGGCTCGCCCGGGGCCAGCCCCCGGCACCAACGAGGCCAGGCCTGACCTCCGGGGCGGCACTGTCGTGAGGGACGCCGCAGTCGAGTGCCGCGCCGTCCGGTTCCGCGAGCCGCGCATGCTCGCCATCGAGCATGCCGGGGTGCCGGCGCCCGTTGCGGGCGAGGTCCGCGTCAGACTCGAGGGTTGCGGCGTCTGTGGCTCCAACCTGCCGGTGTGGGAAGGGCGACCGTGGTTCAGCTATCCGCTGAGCCCCGGCGCTCCGGGTCATGAGGGCTGGGGAACGGTCGATGCCGTGGGCGATGGGGTGGAGGACGTAGCAGTCGGCGATCGTGTGGCATTGCTCTCCTACAACGCCTATGCGCAATACGACACCGCGCCGGCCTCGGCTGTGGTCCGATTGCCCGCCGCCCTGCAGGGGCGCGCATTTCCCGGCGAGGCGCTGGCCTGCGTGATGAATATCTTCCGGCGCAGCGCGATCGAGCCGGGCCAGACGGTGGCAATCGTCGGCGTGGGATTCATCGGGGCAGCGCTCGCGGCTCTCGCGGCGCACGTCGGTGCGCGGGTGATTGCGCTCTCGCGGCGGCCGTTCGCCCTCGAGATGGCAGAGCGGATGGGCGCGGCGCATCTCGTATCGCTCGCGGACGGCTCGCGCGCGATCGCACAGGCCAGAGCGATTACCGGCGGCAGCGGCTGCCATTGCGTCATCGAGGCGGCCGGGGTTCAGCAGACCTTGGACATCGCCACCGAGCTCACTGGTGTACGTGCGCGCTTGGTTCTCGCCGGCTATCACCAGGACGGTCCGCGACAAGTCAACCTGCAGCAGTGGAACTGGCGCGGCTTGGACGTCATCAACGCCCACGAGCGCGAGCCGGCGGTGTATCGCCGCGGCATGGAGGAGGCGGTGGAGCTGGTGGCGCGCGGTGATTTCGATCCCGAGCCGCTGTGGACCCACCGCTTTCCCCTCGAGGAGGCGGGTGCGGCGTTCGAAGCGCTGGCGCGGCGCCCGGCGGGATTCATGAAGGCGCTGATCGAGTGTGCATGAGGGCTGCGACGTGAGCACCACCGCGACCCGATTGCAGCCCTCGACCCGGCCTCCTCGCCTGGGATTTCTCGGTGTCGGCTGGATCGGGCTCAGCCGGATGCGCGCGGTCGTGCAGGCGGGGGCAGCGGAGGTGGCGTGCATCGCCGACGCCGTCCCGGAGTCGGCGGGACGTGCCGCCCAGGCGGCGCTGACCGCCACGCAATCGCCGCCGCGCACGGTGGCGAGCCTCGAGCAGCTCCTCGAGGAGGAGCTGGACGGCATCGTCATCGCGACTCCCAGCGGCCAGCACTCGCGGCAGGCCATCGAGGCGCTGACCCGCGGGATGGCAGTGTTTTGTCAGAAGCCACTTGCCACGACCGCAGCAGAGGCGGCGCACGTCGTCGCCGTCGCGCGCGCACTCGACAAGCTGCTCGCCGTCGACTTCTGCTACCGCACGGTGGCCGGTGTTCCGGAGCTCGCGCGCCGGGTGAGAAGTGGTGAGCTCGGCGAGGTGTTCGCCGTGGATCTGACTTTCCACAACGCTTATGGTCCGGACAAGGCCTGGTTCTACGATCGGCAGCAGTCGGGCGGCGGTTGTGTCATGGATCTCGGCATTCATCTGATCGACCTCCTGCTGTGGACCCTGGAGTTCCCTGAGGTCCTCGAGGTGCGCAGTCACCTCTATGCAGAAGGCCGGCCGTTGGCGCAGTCAGAGCCTGCGCTCGAGGACTACGCGGCTGTCGAGCTGCGCCTGAGCTCGGGCACGGTCGCACGTCTTGCCTGCTCCTGGCGGCTGCCAGCGGGGCAGGACGCCGTCATCGAGGCGGCGTTCTATGGCACGCGCGGAGCGATGATCCTGCGCAACGTCAATGGATCGTTCTACGAGTTCACGGTCGAGCACTGCGAAGGCACCCGCCGGCGCATCATTGCGGCACCCCCGGATGACTGGGGCGGCCGCGCCGTTTGCTCGTGGGCGCAGCGCCTCGCCGGCAGTGCCACGTTCGATTCCGCCAGCGAGCGGTTGGTGGCAGTCTCCGCCATCATCGATCGGATCTACGGGCGATGAGAGTCCTCATGACAGCCGACCCGGTGGGGGGCGTCTGGACCTTCTCGCTCGAGCTTTGCGCGCACCTCGGCCGATATGCAGTGGATGTCACGCTGGCGACCCTGGGTGCGCCGCTGACGGCGGCTCAGCGTGCGGCGGTTGCCCGAATTCCGAGCGTCGAGCTCGCAGAGAGCGCGTTCAAGCTCGAATGGATGCCCGAGCCGTGGGCGGATGTCGAGCGTGCCGGACACTGGCTGCTTCGCCTTGCGTGGGAGCGTCAGCCTGACGTCGTGCACCTCAACCATCTGGTGCATGCCGATTTGCCCTGGGACGCGCCCGTACTCGTGACCGGGCACTCTTGCGTGGCGTCCTGGTGGGAGGCGGTGCAGGGGACTGCGCTCCCTCCGGAATGGTCTACTTACAAGGTCAGCGTCACTCGCAGCCTGCGGGCCGCAGATTGCGTGGTATCGCCTACGCGCGCCATGCTGTCGGAGATCCAACGTCATTATGGGCCGCTCTCGCTGACGGACGTCGTGGCAAACGGCCGTGACCCGGCGCGATTCTCCCCGGCCCCGCACAAGGAGCATCTGGTGTTATGTGCAGGGCGCTTGTGGGATGCCGCAAAGAACGCGCAGGCGCTCGCAACCGTGGCGCCG
Organism: Steroidobacteraceae bacterium; assembly: GCA_035652555.1. Classification (GTDB taxonomy): domain Bacteria; phylum Pseudomonadota; class Gammaproteobacteria; order Steroidobacterales; family Steroidobacteraceae; genus 13-2-20CM-66-19. The sequence goes on from DASRDO010000015.1 coordinate 79,406, forward strand.
CTCATCGAATGGCCGGTCTGCATCGCCGGGGAGGCCGTGTCCCCGAGCGGCCAGCGGGCCGGGCTCATCGGCGGAAATCTGCACTTTCTCGGGACATTGGCGCCGGAGGAGCTCGCATCCTGGTACGGCCGCGCCGCGATCTATGCCCTGCCGGCGCGTTATGAGCCATTCGGCCTGTCCGCACTCGAGGCAGCATTGTCGGGCTGCGCGCTCATCCTCGGCGATGTGCCTTCCCTGCGGGAAATCTGGGGTGATGCTGCGTACTACGTACCACCCGATGACCATTCGCGCCTGCGCGAGCGGCTGTCCGACCTCATCTGGAACGAAGCGGCGCGCACGGAGCTTGCGGCACGTGCCGCGGCGGTCGCTGCGCGGCTGTCGCCCGAGAGCACGGCGCAAGGGTATCTGCGCCTGTATCGCGCGCTCATCGAGCATCCTGTCCGCAGTGAGGTGGCGCATGCCGCACGGCCTTAGGTTCGTTTTCTTCAGCCACTCGCTGATCTCCGACTGGAATCACGGCAATGCGCACTTCTTGCGCGGAGTGGCAGGCGAGCTGATGTCGCGTGGACACGAGGTCCGCGTACTCGAGCCGCTGTCGGGCTGGAGCCTGCGGAACCTGCGCCAGGAGCAGGGCGATGCAGCGGTCGACGCCTTCAACGCCGCTTTTCCGCGATTGCGCAGCACCTTCTATGACCCGGCGAGCCTCGATCTCGATCGCCTGCTGGAGGGTGCCGATGTCGTCATCGTGCACGAGTGGAATCCTCCCGAGTTGATTGCGCAGCTCGGCCGGCATCGCGCCCGAGTGCACGGCTTCAGGCTGCTCTTCCATGACACGCATCATCGCATCGTGAGTGCACCGCAGGAGATGGGAACCCTCGATCTTTCCGACTACGACGGGGTGTTGGCGTTCGGTGACACATTACGCAATCGCTACGCGCGCCTCGCCCGCGCGCCGCGCGCATGGACGTGGCACGAGGCCGCGGACACCCGCGTCTTTCGGCCGATGCCGGGTCTCGAGAAACCGCTCGACCTCGTCTGGGTAGGCAACTGGGGTGATGGTGAGCGCAGCCGCGAGCTCATGGAGTATCTGATCGACCCGGTGCGGGACCTCGGGCTGCGGGCGCGCATCTATGGGGTGCGCTATCCCGCCGAGGTCATCCGCACGCTCGCGGAGGCCGGAATCGAGTATGGCGGCTGGGTGGCCAACTTCAGGGTACCCGTCCTGTTCGCGTGCGCGCACCTGACGGTCCACGTACCCCGCCGGTTCTACCGTGAGCAGCTTCCTGGCATCCCGACGATCAGGGTCTTCGAGGCGCTCGCGTGCCGCATGCCTCTCATCACCGCCCCATGGGAAGACAGCGAGGGACTGTTCGCTCCCGGCCGGGACTACCTGATCGCGCAGGACGGCGCAGAAATGCGCAGCCACATCAAGCGCCTGCTGGACGATCCGGCCTTCGCTGAGGAAGTTGCGGACAGCGGCTACCGCGCGGTGCTGAGCCGACACACCTGTGCTCATCGCGCGCAGGAGCTGCTCGGTATTTGCGCAGAGCTCGGCGTTGGAGAGTTGCCGCATGTCGCGTGACGGGGGCCGCGCGCTGCGCATCGGTTTCTTCGGATCGAGCCTCGTCTCCTCCTACTGGAACGGCGCTGCGACGTATTACCGCGGCATGATCCGTGCATTGCACGACCGCGGGCACCGCGTGACCTTCTACGAGCCCGATGCCCTCGATCGCCAGGCTCATCGGGATCTGGACAATCCGGACTGGGCTCAAGTGGTGGTGTACCCGGCGAGCGGCGAGTCGGCCGTCCTCGCCGCGTTGGAAGCGGCCCGTGGCGCGGACGTGATCGTCAAGGCGAGCGGAGTCGGGGTACATGACGCCTTCCTCGAGCGGGAGGTGCTGAGCCTGCGCCGTGCCGGAAATATCGTCGTCTTCTGGGATGTGGATGCGCCTGCGACCCTGGAGCGCCTCGCCCGCCAACCGGAGGATGCGTTCCGGCCGTTGATCCCACGCTACGACCTGATACTCACCTACGGCGGCGGCGAGCCGGTCGTCACCGCCTATCGGTCACTCGGTGCACGCGAGTGTGTGCCGATCTACAACGCTCTGGATCCGCTTACCCACCATCCTGTCGCGCCGCAGGCCCGGTTCGAGGGCCTGCTCGGTTTCCTGGGCAATCGTCTTCCCGATCGCGAGCAGCGCGTACGCGAGTTCTTCTTCTCCGCGGCAGCGAAGCTGCCAGGCAGGATGTTCCTCCTCGGCGGCAACGGTTGGGATGCCGCCTGCGGCGCCCCGGACAATGTGCGCCTGCTCGGTCACGTCTACAGCCGCGATCACAATGCCTTCAACTGCACGCCGCGCGCGGTCCTCAACATCAATCGCGACAGCATGGCGCGATTCGGATTCTCGCCGCCCACGCGGGTGTTCGAGGCGGCCGGTGCCGGTGCCTGCCTCATCACCGATGAGTGGCAGGGCATCGAGTCGTTTCTGGAGCCGGGCCGGGAAGTGTTGGTTGCGCGAGACGGCGCCGAGGTGGCGGCGATCGCGGATGGGTTGACTGCGCCCCGTGCGGCGCAGATCGGGCACGCCGCGCTCGAGCGGGTGCTGGCAGAGCATACGTATGCGCACCGTGCTGTCGAGGTCGAGAGGATCCTGCTCGCCGGGGCGAGCGCGGAGGTGGCAGCGTGACGGGGCCTCGCAACGAGGCGAGACGGGCGCTCGATATCGTGGTCTTCGGGTTGTCGATCACCTCGGCCTGGGGCAATGGACACGCCACGACCTATCGTGCGCTGCTGCGCGCCCTGGCGGAGCGAGGCCACCGCGTGCGCTTCTTCGAGCGCGACATGCCCTGGTACGCCGAGCACCGTGATCTGCCGAATCCCTCCTATGCGCGCACGGTGCTGTATTGCAGCCTGCACGAGCTCGAGGAGCGACTCGGCGATGAGATCCGCGCCGACCTCGTCATGATCGGCTCCTACGTGCCCGAGGCGGTACGCCTGGCCGAGTGGGTGTTGCCCCGCGCTGCCGGCCTGACCGCCTTCTACGACATCGACACTCCGGTCACGGTGGCGCGGCTCGAGCGGGGCGACTGCGAGTATCTGGCGGCCGATCTCGTGCCCCGATTCGATCTTTATCTGTCCTTCGCCGGCGGGCCGATTCTCGAGCGCCTGCGAGTGCACTTCGGCGCCAGGCGGCCACGGCCGCTCTACTGCAGCGTGGATCCGCGGGATTACTTTCCGGCCGAAGCGCCCGAGCGCTACCGCCTGGGTTACCTCGGCACCTACAGCCCCGACCGTCAGACGGCGCTCGAACGGTTCCTGCTCGAGCCGGCGAGATGCCTGCCGCAGGAGCGCTTCTGCGTGGCGGGCGCACAGTATCCCGGTGACATCGAGTGGCCCGGGAACGTGGTGCGCGTGGAGCATCTGTCGCCGGCGGCGCACCGCGACTTCTACAACAGCCAGCGCTTCACGCTCAACCTCACCCGTGCCCGGATGATCGCCAGCGGGCACGCGCCCAGCGTGCGGCTCTTCGAGGCCGCGGCCTGTGAGGTGCCCATCATCACCGATGAGTGGCCCGGACTCGAGGCGTTGTTCGTCCCGGGCCGCGAGATCCTGGTTGCGCGCTCGAGCGCCGATGCGCTGCGCTTTCTCGAGGGAGTCGATGCGGACGAGGCTGGCCGCATCGCCCGACGGGCACGGGAAAGGGTACTTAAGTCCCATACCGCGGCCGTCCGTGCGGCGGAGTTGGAGCGCTACGTCGACGAAGCGGCGCTCGAGGGAGTCACATGAGCGAAGTCGGGACGTCACGGCGCAACCACGGCCGCCTGGAGAGCGCTTCGCTGCGCGCGCCCGCGGGCTCTGCGACTGCGGCCGAGGTCGTCCGTCTGGGGCCGTGGTTCCACAACCTTCACCTGCCGGATGGCACCCAGACCGCACCGCAGCACTTGCTCGGGGACTTCCCGGCGGTGAAGTGGCGGCAGGTCGCCCCCTGGCTGCCGGCCGACCTCAAGGGCTGGCGCGCGCTCGACATCGGCTGCAACGCGGGGTTCTACAGCTTCGAGCTCGCGCGGCGCGGAGCTGAGGTCACCGCGATCGACATCGAGCCGCGCTATCTCGAGCAGGCCCGCTGGGCGGCGCGCCAGTTCGGCCTCCAGTCCCACCTCACGTTCCGACAGGCCTCCGTCTACGAGCTCGCCGCCGGTAGGGAGCAGTTCGACCTCGTCTGCTTCCTCGGCGTGTTGTATCACCTGCGCCACCCGCTGCTCGCGTTGGACGTGGTGCGAGGGCTGACGGCCGGCAGGATGATCCTGCAGACGCTCACCATGCCGGGCGAGGCGGTGCGGACTCCCCCGGAGTCGATCGAGCTCGGCGAGCGCGAGCTGATGCGCGAGACCGGCTGGCCGCTCATGGCCTTCATCGAGGGTCAGCTCGAAGAGGACCCGACGAACTGGTGGGCGCCCAACCACGCCTGCGTCGAAGCGCTGGTGCGCGCGGCGGGCTTTCGCGTGATCTCGCGCCCGGGGCACGAGATCTATCTCTGCGAGCCGGAGTCGCGCGAGCCGCCCCTCAATGCCGAGCTGCGGCGGGCGGAGCTCGCCACCATCTTTGGAGGACGCCATCCGTGACAAAATCGTCTGGAACGATTTTGGACGCCGCGAAGCGGCGGCCCGAAGGGCTCGGCGCAGGGACGGGGCCGGGCAAACACCCTGTCATTCATATCGCGCCGCCGCGAGGGCGGTTGGGAGTGATGCTCGTCGGGCTCGGCGCGGTGAGTACTACCTTCGTCGCGGGCGTGCTGGCGATCCGCAAAGGCCTGGCGCAGCCCTACGGCTCACTCACCCAGATGGGCACCGTCCGGCTCGGCAAGCGTTCCGAGCACCGCTCGCCGCTGATTCGCGAGCTCGTCCCGCTCGCGGCGCTCGAGGACCTGGAGTTCGGCGCCTGGGATATCTTCCCGGAGGATGCGTATCAGGCGGCGGCGCACGCGGGTGTGCTCGATGCCTCGACGCTCGAGCGTCTGCGAGCGGATCTCGAGGCGATCAAGCCCTGGCCGGCGGTGTTCGAGCGCCGCCTCGTCAGCCGTATCGATGGCCCGAATGTGAAGCAAGCAGCGGGCAAGCGGCAGCTCGTCGCGGAGCTGCGCGCGGACATGCGCAGCTTCATCTGCACGCGACAGCTCGACCGGGCAGTCGTGATCTGGTGCGCGAGCACGGAGGCCTATTGCGAGCAGGGGCCGGCTCACGCGACCTGCGCGGCATTCGAAGCGGCGCTCGATGCCGATGATCCCACCATAACGCCGAGCATGCTCTACGCGTACGCTGCGATCATGGAGGGAATTCCGTTCGCCAACGCTGCTCCCAACCTCGGAGTGGATGTCGCCGCTCTCACCGAGTTGGCCGACGAGCGGCACGTGCCCGTCGCGGGCAAAGACCTGAAGACCGGCCAGACGCTGCTCAAGACCATCATTGCGCCCGGTCTTAAGTCACGCATGCTGGGAGTCCGCGGCTGGTACTCCACCAACATCCTGGGCAACCGGGATGGCGAGGTATTGGACGATCCGGCCTGTTTCCACACCAAGGAGGTGAGCAAGAAAGGCGTGCTCGACTATCTGCTGCAGCCCGATCTCTACCCGGCGCTCTACGGGCAGATCTGTCATCAGGTACAGATCAACTACTACCCGCCACGCGGCGACAACAAGGAGGGCTGGGACAACATCGATCTGTTCGGCTGGCTCGGCTACCCGATGCAGCTCAAGATCAACTTTCTCTGCCGTGACAGCATTCTCGCCGCGCCGCTGGTGCTCGACCTGGCGCTCTTCCTCGACCTCGCGCAGCGCGCCGGGCGCGGCGGCATCCAGGAGTGGTTGGCCTTCTACTTCAAGAGCCCGATGCACGCGCCCGACCTCTATCCGGAGCACGACCTCTCGATCCAACTGAAGAAGCTCGAGAATACCCTGCGCCACCTCAAGGGGGAGGAGCTCGTGACGCACATGGACTCAGGCTAGGACGAATGGCAGGAGCCTGGGTGAGACGCCGGTAGAGGCAAAGATACTCATCGATCATCCGCTCAGCGCAGAACCGCTCGCGCGCGGCGCGGCGGCATTCCTCGGGATCGATCTGATCGGCGGCGCACAGGGCGCGCGCCATCGAGGCAACATCCTCGACGAGGAAGCCGGTGCGGCCGTGTTCGACGATGTCCCGGAGGGCGCCCGCGGCGTATGCGATCACCGGGACGCCGGCGGCGAGGGCTTCCATCGCGACCAGGGATGAGGTCTCGGCAATCCGGCTGGGGATGAGGACGCAGCGGGCACCGGCGAGCAGCCGGCGCTTGCGGGCGCCCGTGATCCGGCCGATCCAGCGATCGGAAGGGCCGAGGCGCGGAGTGATCTCGGACTCGAAGTAGTGCCGGTGCTCGGGATACCCGTACACGTGTCCGGCGAGCAGCAGAGGGCAGGCGGCACGGTGGGCCGCCTCCAGCGCATCGGCGAAGTTCTTCTCCGGACACATCCGGCCGAGCGCGAGCGCATACGCGCGGCGGGCGTGAGGCTTGCGAGCTGGCAGCGCGACGCCATTCTCGATGGGCGGCAGGAGTCTTAGCCCCGGACCGCGGCGGGCCTGGTCGGCCGATACCGGCAGGAGCCAGGTGCCGGCCCGCTCGGGCCGCAGTGCCCGCTCGGGATACAGATCGAGCGGCAGGTGCAGGCTGACCAGCACAGGGATGCCGGGCGGCGGCAGGTATTCGGAGAAGTCCAGGCCGTGCAGGTGGATCAGGTCGACGGATTCTTGCGTGAGAATCTCCCTCATTGCCGTGCGCACTGCTGCGTGGGCGCGGGCACGCTGCGTCGGATCGATCACGCCGCGCGCGGTTGGTATGGCGCGGAGGCGGCCGGCCACACGCGAGTCCGCCGAAGCGATCACGGTGGAGCGGTGACCGGCATCGGTCAGAGCGCGATCCAGACACGCGAGGATGTGCTCCGCTCCGCCAACCGGGTCCATTCGGACCGGAGCAAGGGGATAAGCGACGCTGAGTATGGACAGCGGCTTCGATGGCGTCATCGCCTGCGTTCCAACATCATTCGGGCCTGGTCTCGCCAGGACTCGCCCGTCACACGCCACACGAACCGATCGTAGAGCACCTCCCCGGGCGGAGGCGGCCGCGTGAAGTCGTACCAGGGTGCGGCGCGCAGCCGCTCGGGACTCACGGGGAATGCGGCAATGACCTCCTTCTGGGTGACGAATTCGGCGAGCGCCGCCCTCTTGCGCGCCAGCTGGCCGGCATCCAGCGTGAGCACCCTCTCGGAGCAGCCTGTCGTCGGCCAGAAGACCCCTGTTGCCTGCCTGCCATCCCGGGCGTGATAGCAGGCAAACTCGAGCCGTACGGGTGCGGTGCCGGCGGAGCGACGCAGCCGTTCGCAGGCGCATTGCACGACAAGGGCACAGGCGTCGTGATCGGGATGGCCACCCTCATAGGGGTGCGTGATCACCGCGGCGGCGCCCCGGATCTCCTCCTCCACCAGCGCGAGCAACTCCGCAAGGTGCTCGACCGCTTCCTGGTCGGTCATCCCGAGTGCGCGCCGGTGCGCCGGGATCACTTGCGCCGCCCGCAGCGCCCGATCGAGCTCGAGTGCGCGGGCAGCGGCGTACGCGCTGCGGCTGAAGAAACCTGCGCGTCGTGCATCGGACAGGTCTCGCGGCGCCCCGTCGGTTACCTGAACCAGCGTGAGGTCGGGGATGTCGGCGAGCTGGCCGCCGAGCCCGAGGATCTCATCGTCCGGATGCGCGGCGATCAGTATGGTCCGCGCTGCTGGCGAGGAGGCGGACCGCCTCACGGTAGCCGTGCAGGGTTCCCACATCGACGTAGGCTTCCCCGCCCCTGATCCCCGCGGCCTCGCCTCCCTGCGCAAGCCATGCGTTGACCAGAGTGCCGACATACTCGTCAGCGGCGCCTCGCGCGCGCCAGAAGTCATGAAGGTCATGATAAATGCGCCCCGGCACTCGAAAAGCTCCCCAGACCCAACGTGTGTGCGCAGCGCGCGACTTGACCTCGACGCGCAGCACGCGCCCGCGCTCGTCCGCCACGACGGCGTCGAAGAACTCAGGATGCTCGACCGGAAAGAGGAGGAACGACAGCCGGTCGCCCGGCAGCGTGCGCAGCGCATCGGCCGGGAACCAGATGGTGTCCGGCAGACCGACGACCACTGCCTCTTCGGGGTGAATCAACGGTCGGGCACGGAAGATCGCATCACAGAGACCCGCGGCCTTCGGCTGTACCACGTAGGCGAGATCCGCGCGCCCCACCCGTGAGCCGTAGTACTGGAGGATGTCGGACTTACCCGGTGATATCACGAAGCAGATCTTGGCGGCGCCCGCGAGGGTCATGCGCTCGATGAGGTATTCGCTAACGGCCTTCGGATGCTCCCCGGCCGCATCCCTGCGGCTGCCGACGGGCAGCAGCTCCTTCGAGAAGGCGAGCGGTTGGATACGGGTGCCATTGCCGGCCGCCGGAATGATTCCCCACATGGTCAGGCCATCCGCGGTGCAGCGCCGTGCCCGGATGCGGCGCCATCGAAGAGCGACAGCATCTGAGCCGCGCGGCAGTCGGAGGTATGCTCATCGAGCGCCCGCGCGCGTGCCGCCCGGCCGATCCGCGCGAGCTGCTGCGGCGGCAGATCGAGCGCCGCGGTCGCCTCCTCGGCGCTGCCTGCGAGGAGGATCTCTTCCCCGGGGGTGAAGAAGCGCTCGATGCCTTCCCACGCATCACTCAGAACCGGAGTGGCGCACGCGGCGGCTTCGAAGAGCCTGCCGGAGGGGCAAAAGCCCATCACGGCCATGTCCCGCCGGGTGATGTTCAACGTCAGGCTCGAGGAGGAGTAGAACGGAGGATGCTCGGGCGGTGCGACGTGTCTGACGAACCAGATGTTGCCGGCCCAGGGGAAATTGCTCGGATACCCGGAGCCGCCGAGCACGAAGCGGCGCGCGGGTCGGCGGCGTGCCGGCTCGATGAACAACCTCTCCAGGGCAGGCTGGCGGTCCGCCGCATAGGTGCCGAGATACGAGAGGTCGGCGCTGAAGCGCCCATCCCGCTGCGCGGGGCGGTGCGCCTGCGGGTCGACGTGCCCATAGAGCGCCGCGACCTGCCGCGCGCCGAGCCGATCGCGCAGTGCCTGCAGGGCGGCGCCGCCGGTATAACTCAACACCAGATCGAAGCCGCCGAGTCCCTCCTGCGGCAGATACTCCACCGTGTCGCCGGCCTCGAGGCGCGCCAGGGTCACCGGAGTGTCGAGGTCGTAGAACACGGACAGGGCCCGCGGACTCTCCTCGCGCAGGAGCGCGGCCGCCGCCTTGGCGTCGGGACAGTAGGAGGTGAGGATCGCGACGTCGGCCTGCCGCACCTCGGTCCGTGCCCTTGCGGCAATCTGCGGCCACTGCGGGTAGAGCACGAGTTGCGCGCCTGGAAGCTCGGCCAGATCGCGGTGCTCGGCGTAGTAAGGGACGTCGCGCTCGAAGAATACAACATCGTGGTTGAGTCGCGTCAGTGCGCGGATCAAGCCACGCCACAGCGTGGCATGCCCGTTGCCCCAGGAAGAGCTCAGCGTCAGTCCGAAAATGACAAGCTTCATGAGTGCAGCCCGGTCTTCCCCGTGATCGAAGCAAAGCACGGTCCTGCGCGTCCAGCCTGCTGCGGAACTGCGGCGCAGTGCGAGCCGTTGGAAATGCCGTGGAATCAACAACGACACGCATCGATCCGGCCGTCATCCGGTCATACGACCTTCGCGGTGTCGTGGGACGACAGCTCCATCTCGGCGATGCGCGCCAGCTCGGGCTTGCCTATGCAGGCTGGATGCGTGCGCGTGGGCTGCGGCGTATCGCCATCGGCAGAGACGGCAGGCTCTCCTCTCCGGAGCTGGAGCGGACTCTCATCGAAGGACTCGTCGCGGGCGGCATGCTCGTGCACCGCATTGGACTCGGTCCGACACCGCAGCTGCATTTCGCCGTGCATGCGTACGCTCTCGATGGCGGCATCATGGTGACGGCATCGCACAATCCCGGCGATGAGAATGGCTTCAAGCTCATGATCGGCACGGAGCCGGTGCACGGCGACATGCTGCGCGCGTTGGTTGCGACATCCGGAACGCCGTCGCCGGGCGGTACGGCGATCGATTTCCCCGTGTCGCAGGCGTATGTAACTCGCTTGCAAGCCCTGATGCGCGCCGGGCGTCCCACCGTGGTTTGGGACTGCGGCAATGGGGCCGTGGGCGCGCTCATCAAACGCCTGACTCAGGGGCTGCCGGGTCGGCATTTCCTGCTCAATTCCAGGGTCGACGGGCGATTCCCCGCGCATCACCCCGATCCGTCGATCGGAGAGAATCTGCGGGAGCTGCGCTCGATGGTGCGCGCGCACGAAGCGGATCTCGGTATTGCCTTCGATGGCGATGGCGACCGTCTGGGCGTGGTCGACGGGTCCGGTGCGATAGTCTGGCCCGACCAGGTGCTGTTATTGCTCGCCGCTGACGTGTTGGCTGCGGCGCCTGGGGCTTCCGTCGTTGCTGACGTCAAATCCAGCCGAGTGCTTTTCGAAGGCATTGCTCGCCTCGGAGGCCGGGCGGTAATGGCGCCGTCAGGATACGTTCGCGTGCGGGATGCCATGGTGCGCGAGCAGGCGCCGCTCGCCGGCGAGATGAGCGGTCACATCTTCTTCGCCGACTGTTGGCAGGGGACGGATGATGCGCTGTTTGCCGCCGTACGGCTCCTCGATTGCCTGGGCCGTGCCGGCCGCACGCTCGGGGAGTTCCGGCAGAGTCTGCCGCCGACCTCGGCGACACCGGAGCTTCGCATCCCCTGTCCGGACGGGCGCAGGTCCGAGGTGCTCCAGCAGGTTGCCGAGCGACTCGCCGCCGCCGGCGCAAAGGTGGATACCACCGACGGGCTGCGGGTCGCCGAGACCGACGGATGGTGGTTGCTGCGTGCCTCCGGTACCGAGCCAAAGCTCACCATCCGCTGCGAGGCAGCCGATGAAGCAGGGCTGGAGCGGCTGCGCGAGACGGTCGCAGGCCACCTCCACCGGTGCGGCATCGAGCTCCCCGCAGGCAAAACCGGGGGGCGGCGCCGGGCGGCTGAAGTGGCCTGAACCGCGCAAAAGCCCGCTAGCGCTACCGCGACTTTCGGTAGAATGCCGCCTGACGGCCCGGGCAGCGGGCCGCATGAGAACACGAAATGATGGGTTCCGGGCGCGCACCCGCACGCAAGACCAGCCGCCGCAGCCGGCGCGGCACGACCATCCACGATGTGGCCCGCAGAGCGGGCGTCTCCCCGATGACCGTCTCGCGTGTCGTCAATGGAGAGCGCAACGTGCGCGAAGCCACCCGTGCGGCGGTGCTGGCTGCCGTGAAGGAGCTGCGCTACGCCCCCAATCCGGCCGCTCGCAGTCTCGCCGGCGCACAGAGCCTGCGCGTCGGGCTGCTCTACGCCAATCCCAGTGCCGCATACCTGAGCGAGTTCCTTCTTGGCGCTCTCGATGAGAGCAGCCGCAAGAGCGCGCAGCTGCTGTTGGAGAAATGCGAGGTCAGCTCGCCGTCGGCGGAGCGGGCGGCGGTGCGCAGGCTCATCGACGGCTCGGTCGCGGGCGTCATACTGCCCCCGCCGGTCTGCGAGTCGCACGTCATCCTCGCGGAGCTCAAGAAGGCTGCCATTCCCACTGTGGCAGTGGCGACGGGCCGGTTCCGCTCCGACGCGTCGTGTGTGCGGATCGATGACTTCAAGGCCGCTTACGAGATGACCCGCTATCTGCTGTCGCTCGGACACCGGCGGCTCGGCTTCATCAAGGGCCATCCCAACCAGACGGCGAGCGGCGAGCGCTGGCTCGGTTTCGAGACGGCGCTGCGCGAGGCGGAATGCAAACCCCAGACACCGGTCATCGAGCAGGGTTTCTTCAGCTATCGCTCCGGGCTCGAGGCGGCCGAGAAGCTCCTGGCGAGCAATCCGCGGCCGACGGCGATCTTCGCGAGCAACGACGACATGGCGGCTGCGGCCGTATCGGTGGCGCATCGCCGCGGGCTCGATGTGCCGCGAGATCTCTCGGTCGTGGGTTTCGATGACACCGCGATCGCGACTACCGTCTGGCCGGAGCTGACGACCATCCGCCAGCCGACCGCAACCATGGCGGAAGTGGCGCTCGACCTCCTCATCCGCGAGATCCGCAAGCGGCGCGACGGTCTGCCCGGCGCGGCCGTGGATCACCTGGTGCCGCACGAGCTCATCGTGCGCGAATCCGCCGCGGCGCCGCTCGAGGGGATCGTCGCGCGGCAGTGAGGCCGCGCCGAGCGCGGTCCGAACGGCTGCCCGGCTCTACGCTGCCCCGAGTTGACAGAAGAACAGGTGTGCCGGCAGAACGTTGAGCGGCTCGAATTTGCGCCGCACGTAATGGAAGACCCGCTGCAGATCCTCGAGCACGCGCGTTGAGAACTGGAAGACGAGGAAGGCGCCACCGGGTGCGAGGGCCTCGGACGTGTTGCGCAGGATCCGCTCCCGCACTGCCGCCGGTATGGTGCTGAACGGAATTCCAGAAATGATGTAGTTGGCTTTGCCGCGGCCGAAGCGCTCGAGCACCTCGCACACCAATTCCGCCGAGCCCTCCACGACCTGCAGCCGCTCATCGGGCAACGTCGAGCGCAGGTGGGTGACGAAGTCGGGGTTCATCTCGATGGCGATCAGAATCGCATCGGAGCGCATGCGCCGCAGGATTTCCTCGGTGATGACGCCGACCCCGGGCCCGTACTCCACGATGACGCGCGCCTGATTCCAGTCGATCGGCTGCAGCAGCTCCTTGATGAGGAATCTCGAGCTCGGAACGATCGAGCCGAGCATGCGCGGGTGGCGGAAGAAATTGCGGGCGAACAGCAGGGCGTCCCGGGTTCGTGTCCGGCTTGGTATTGGCTGGTTCTTCGACACGTTGTGCTCTGCCTGGGTGATGCTCATTGCAAACTCCTACATTATGCGCAGGTTCCGGCTTTCCGTCACCGTGATCTCAGCCGCCCGACCGTTTGGCGTCGTAGCCGAGCTGGCGCAGCTCTGCGACCAGCCGGTCGCGGTGCTCGCCCTGGATCTCGATGACCCCGTTCCGAACGCCGCCTCCCGCGCCACAGAGTCTCTTCAAGCGGCTGGCGAGCGCCTCGAGGTCCGCGGCGGCAAGCGGCAGGCCCGAGATCACGGAAACGCCCTTGCCGCTGCGGCCGGCCACCTCGCGGCCGACGCGCACGCGGGCGGAAGAGACCGGCCGGGTGTTCTTATCGGAGCTCATGGGCCTACTTTAAACCTTGTGCTTTGCGGTGGCGCAGAACTTGCTCTGTACCGGGTGAGGAACACCCGATATGCCGGCTCGATCCATCGCATCCCTGACGATCGCCTTCGGCCTGGTGGCGATCCCGGTGAAGCTGTACTCGGCGACCATCAGCTCGGAGCGGCTGCGCTTTCACCTGCTGCATGCGAAAGATGGCTCCCGCCTCAAGCAGCAGTATGTTTGCCAGGAGGAGCAGGAGGTGGTCGCGCGGGACGAGATCGTCAAGGGCTACGAGTTCGCCAAGGACCAGTATGTGATGTTCACGCCCGACGAGTTGAAGGCGTTGGAGGAGGCGGGCAGTCACAGCGTGGATGTCGCGCAGTTCGTGCCCCTCGCCGCAGTCGACCCGGTGTATTTCGAGAGGACCTACTATCTCGCACCGGACCAGGGTGGCGCCAAGCCCTTCACGCTGTTCGTCACTGCGCTGCGTGAAAGCGGACGCTGTGCGGTCGCCCGTTGGGCGAATCACGGACGCGATCACGTCGTCATCCTCCGACCCATCGGCGATGCCCTCGCGCTGCACCAGCTCCACTTCGCGCCGGAAGTGCAGTCCGTCGAGGCGCTCGGGGTCGAGAGCGCGAAGGTCCGCGATGCGGAGTTGAAGCTCGCCCGGCAGCTCATCGAGCAGCAGAGCGCCGACACCTTCGATCCGGCGGCGTATCCGGACGAAGTCAAAGCGCGCGTCGAGGAAGCGATCCAACGCAAGGTGGAAGGCAAGGAGGTTACCGTCGCCGAGCCGCGCGAGGCGCCCGGTGGCAACGTCGTCGACCTCATGTCGGCGCTCAAGGCCAGCCTGGAGCGGGGGACGGCCGGTTCCGGCCAGGACCGGGCGCGCGAGCGCACCACGGCCCGGCGGCCGCCGAAGCGCGCGGCTCAACGAGCCCCGGGCCGCACCCAGCGCGCCCATCGCAAGGCGGCGCATTCCTGATCGTCTGCGAGTGTTTCGCTCGCGATGGCGCTCGGGCGCGATCAACGCCTCGGCAAATGTGTTGGCATAGCGATTGCGTAGGTACTGGGTGCTCGCTTATCAGCCAAACATCAGTTCAAGGTGTCCCATGATCAGTGCACGATTGATTGCTGTCCTCGCGGCCTCGAGCCTGGCCGGCATTGCTTACGCGCAGACTCAGCCCGCTCCTTCCAACCAGCCGGGCGCGGCCCCGGGGTACAACACGTCCAAGCCGCATCAGCGCCAGATGACCACCGTGGAGGGTCACCAGAACGAGAAGGCGACTCCTCCAGGCGCCAGGAGCGCTCCCGGCTCGGCGCTCAACACCGGGCAGACCCAGACTCAGAACGCAACCGTACGCACGGCCGAGGCAGGTGCTGGCGGCCACTCCTGGGCGGACATGCCGGTCGAGAGCTCATCGGGGCAGTCCCTCGGGTCGGTCTCGAACGTGGTCCCGGGTCTGAATGGCCAGCAGAGCGCGGGCTATGTGCTCGTGTCCGGCTCGAATGGGATGAGCGTGCCGGTGCCCTACCGGACCGCGAGCTCCATGGTGCGCGATGGCAAGCTGATCCTCAGCCAGTCGCGGCTCGAGCACGCCCCAAAGGTGACGCAGGAGGACCTGCAGAACAGCTCCGATCATAGCTGGCGGATGAAGGCGGACCAGTATTGGATGAAGAAGGGCCACGGAGACACCGAGAGGTAGGGTAGAGGCAGGCCGGATCCGCAGGCCGGGAGAGGGATATCCCGCTGAGGGGTAGCCCCGGGATGTTTCCCTGGGGTGGCCCCTCGGGGGTATGGCCTCAATGTCCCCCGGCGAGGTCACGGCCCTGGCCGCCGGCCCGGGGCGGCCAGGGGCATGATGCTGCCTGCCACTTTTATTGCGCCATCCTGGCCAATTGCGAACCGATTGGAACGCGCATTGCGCCTTCGGGGCGTTAAAATTCGCACCGCGCCAGACCCTGGCAGTGGAAAAGAGGCTGGTTCCCGATGGCCCAACGGTCGCGTCTGCACGTTCCCCGCCCACCGGCCCGTCCAGGTGAAAAGCCGGATTTCAGCTATGTGAAGCTCACGCCGGCCGGCGCCGTTTCCCGTCCGGATACCAAAGTCGCTGCCCGGGAGGGAGAGAGCCTCGGCCGGGAGCTGGTGCGTGTGCTCGATGACGAGGCCCGCGCGGTGGGGCCGTGGAATCCGCACCTCGAGCCCGAAGACCTGCAGGTGGCGCTGCGCTACATGATGCTCACGCGCCTTCTCGACGATCGCATGCAGCGAATGCAGCGTCAGGGGCGCATCTCCTTCTACATGAAATCTACCGGTGAGGAGGCAGTGTCGGTCGCGCAGGCGATGGCGCTGCAGCCGGGGGACATGCTCTTCCCCTCGTATCGCAATCAGGGGCTGTTCATCGTCCGCGGGCTCAGCCTCGTCGATCTGATGTGTCAGTGCCTGTCGAATACGCGGGACATGTGCCGCGGCCGGCAGATGCCGATCATGTATCACTGGGGCGCGGGCAACATCTTCTCGATCTCGGGCAATCTCGCCACGCAATTTCCGCAGGCGGTGGGCTGGGCCATGGCCGCGGCCATCAAGGGCGAGGATCGGATCGCAGCGGCCTGGATCGGCGAGGGCGCGAGCGCGGAGGCCGACTTCCATCACGGCATGACCTTCGCGTCCGTCTACCAGGCGCCCGTGATTCTCAACATCGTCAACAATCAATGGGCAATCTCCACCTTCCAGGGTTTCGCGGGCGGTGAGCAGCGCACGTTTGCGGAGTACGGTCCGGGGTACGGCATCCCCGGCGTGCGTGTCGACGGCAACGATTTCCTTGCGGTATATGGAGTAACGCAGTGGGCGGCGGAGCGCGCGCGCCAGAGCGGCGGTGCGACGCTCATCGAGCACGTCACCTATCGGGCGGGGGCGCACTCGACGAGCGATGATCCCTCGCGGTATCGGCCCAAGGAAGAAGCGGCTGCCTGGCCGCTCGGCGACCCGATCGCGCGCCTGAAGAAACATCTGATCGGGCTCGGCGAATGGTCGGAGGATCGGCACAATGCGCTCGAGAAGCAGCTCGAGGCTCATGTGGTCGCCTGTTGGAAAGAAGCCGCGAGCTTCGGCACCTTGACTGAGGGGCCGACGCTCGACCCGGCCACGATGTTCGAGGATGTCTTCCACGAGATGCCGCCGCATCTCGCGCGGCAGCGGGCGGAGCTCAAGAGCCTGGCGGACGCGCAGCCGGCCAGGGGGGCGGGGGAGGCGAAGAGCCTCGAAGCTCATGCCACCGCCGTTGCCAAGGAGGGCTGAGCCATGGCACACATGAACATGGTGCAGGCGCTCAACTCCGCGATGGACATCATGCTGGAGCGTGATCCGCGCGTCGTGGTGCTGGGCGAGGACGTGGGCTACTTCGGCGGTGTGTTCCGGTGCACCGATGGTCTGCAGCGCAAGTACGGCGAGCAGCGGGTGCTCGACACGCCGATCGCCGAGGGCGGCATCGTCGCGGCGGCCATCGGCATGGGTGTGAATGGCCTCAAGCCGGTCGCTGAGATCCAGTTTGCCGACTACATCTATCCGGCCTTCGATCAGATCGTGAGCGAGCTCGCGCGCCTGCGGTACCGGACCGCGGGCGAGTTCTCCGCGCCGGTGACCATTCGCACGCCGTGCGGCGGCGGCATCCGGGGCGGGCAGACTCACTCCCAGAGCCCGGAGGGCGTGTTCACGCACGTTTGCGGGATCAGGGTCGTGATGCCCTCGAATCCCTACGATGCGAAGGGGCTGCTCATCGCCTCCATCGAGGACGAGGATCCGGTGGTGTTTTTCGAGCCGAAGCGGCTCTACAACGGACCGTTCGACGGCGATCCGCACAAGCCGGCGGTGCCGTGGAGTACCCATGCCAAAGGTGCGGTGCCCGATGGCTACTACAAGGTCTCACTCTCGAAGGCGGAGATCGTCCGCCCGGGGAAGGATGTGACCGTGCTGGCCTATGGCACGATGGTGCACGTCGCGGAGGCGGCAGTCAGGTTGGCGAAAGTCGATGCCGAGATCATCGACGTGCGGGCGCTGGCGCCTCTCGACACCGATACGCTTTGCAGCTCCGTATGCAAGACCGGCCGCTGTGTCATCGTACACGAGGCAACCCGCTACAGCGGCTTCGGCGCGGAGCTCGCGGCGACCGTGCAGGAGGAATGCTTCTGGCATCTGGAGGCGCCGATCGCTCGCGTAACGGGTTGGGACACTCCTTACCCGCATGCGTTCGAGTGGGAGTACTTCCCGGGGCCGGCGCGCATCGCCGCGGCCCTCACGCGTGTCATGGAGGAGAAATAACGTGGCCCGGTACGTCTTCAAGTTGCCGGACCTCGGTGAGGGAACCGTCGAGGCGGAGATTGTCACGTGGCGCGTCAAGCCGGGAGATGAGGTTGCCGAGGACGATGTCATCGTCGAGGTCATGACCGAGAAGGCGGCGGTGGAGTTACCGGCGCCGGTCACGGGGAAGATCGTCTCGACGACAGGGCAGCCCGGGGACATGGTGGCTGTGGGAGCGGAGCTGGTCGTGCTGGAGACGGCCTCGGGTGCGGCGGCAGGCGCAGCTGCGGAGCCGACGGGCCGTGCTGAGTCAGCCGGTCCTGCAGAACCAGCAGGCCGCGGGGAGTCAGCAACGCGCGCGGCGTCGGCAGGGCGTTCGGAGTCGGCAGGCCGCGCGGAGTCAGCAGGGCGTTCGGAGTCAGCAGGCCGCACGGAGCCTGCAGGTCGTCGGGTGGAGGCAGCGAGCCCTGGCGAGTCCGCGCGCGTCTCGGAGCCGATCCGAGTTGCCGGCGGCAACGGCGGGGCGGCCCGGACGCAATCGGGGCCGGAAAAGGGCGCGATCGCGGCAATCGGCAACGGCGCCGCGCGGCAGGGGTCCGCGGGTTCTGCCAATGGAGGGGCGGCTCCCCAAGTGGTCGAGTCCGATCCCCACCGCCGGGTGTTGACCTCACCGGCGATCCGCCGCAAGGCGAAAGAGGCGGGGATCGATCTCAGGCAGGTGGCGGGATCGGGGCCGCAAGGTCGCATCGTGCGCCAGGACTTCGAGGCGTACGCCGCCGCCGCGCGATCGGCGCCGCGTGGCGCATCCGTGGCCGCGGTGCATAGCCTGTCTGCACAGCGACCTACAGGCGGCACGGAAGAGATCAAGGTCATCGGCCTGCGGCGCGTGATCGCGCAGCGCATGAGCGAGGCCAAGCGCAACATTCCCCACTTCGCCTACGTCGAGGAGGTGGATATCACGGAGCTGGAGTCTTTGCGCCGCCATCTCAACACTAAGCTCGAGCCGGGGACGCCGGCGCTCACGTATCTGCCTTTCCTGGCAGTCGCTCTCGTGCGTGTGCTGGCAGACTTTCCGCAGTGCAACGCTCACTACGATGCGGAGCGGGGCGTCATCGTGCGCCATCGCGCCGTGCATCTCGGAGTCGCCACACAGACACCGGATGGGCTGAAGGTGCCGGTCGTGCGCGACGCCCAGCGACGCTCACTATGGGATGTCGCGGCGGAGATGCGGCGTGTGACGGAGGCCGCCCGCACGAACAAGGCGACCCGCGAGGAGCTCGGTGGCTCGACCATAACGCTCACGAGTCTCGGGAAGTTGGGCGGCATCGCGAGCACGCCCATCATCAACGCACCCGAGGTTGCCATCATCGGGATCAACCGTGCGGTGGAGCGACCGATGGTCGTGAGCGGCGCCATCGCGGTGCGGCGCATGATGAATCTCTCCTCATCCTTCGATCATCGGTTCGTCGATGGCTACGACGCCGCCGCAATGATCCAGGCGCTGAAGGAGCGCATCGAGCATCCGGCGACGATCTTCGTCGGCTGATCCCGCGAGGCGAGTGCGCCTCCACCATGCGATGAGTTGACTGTCGAAGTAGCCGCGAACTATATTGCGGCGGATCGATCGTGGACTGGGGTAGGGGGTTAATCAATGAAGAAGATCATCCTTCTGATCCTGGTGCTGGGGTTCGTAAGGGTTGCGAGCGCAGCTCAAGTGTCGACGAGCGGCACCATCGTCACGCTCAGAAATCACACATTGCTCTACGGCACTCCGACCCTCCAGGGCGTATCCATATTGCAGGTATCGACTCCGTTTACTTCGGGCTGCGCATGGGTTTTCATAGGCGCGAACGACAAGAACGCACTGGTCGTTGCCGTATCGGCCAAGTTGGCGGGTTTGCCGGTCACCGTTTACTACGATCCTACAGTCACCTCGCCCTGGGGTGATCCAACGACCTGCGGCATAGTGGCGATCGAAATGGATTGACCGGCACGCATGGGGCGAACGGCCGCCCGCCCGGTCTGCAGACCGCCGTCATATTTGCGTTAGGAATTCGGCGAGTGCTGTGTTGAACGCTTGGGGCTGCTCCAGGTTGGGCATGTGTCCGACGCCTGGCAGCCACAGCAGTCGTGAGCCTTTCAGCAGTGTCTGCATACGTTCGGCATCCTGTCGTGTGGTGAAAGCGTCGTCATCGCCAACCACGATCAGAGCGGGACGGTCCAGGTGCTCGAGCGTGTCGGCATAGTCGGGGCGCTCGGCGCGGCCTCGAAGCGCCGCTGCTGCGCCTGCAGGGGGCGCGCTTCGCATCATACGTAGCACGTGCTCGGCGACATCAGGAAGACTTTCGATGGAGCGAGCGGCCAGCATCCTGCTTAGCGTTTCGCCGGCATAGACGGCCATACCTTCTCTTGCGAGGCGCTCCGCCGTGGCGAGTCGCTGCTGCTTGCCGAGCGCTGTCTCGGCCTGCGGGAAGGTCGCGGCCAGCACGATGCCCCTCACGCGCGTTGGCGCCAACCGGCAGATCTCCATCACGATCTGACCACCCATCGAGAGGCCAGCGATGACGGCTTTCTCGATGCCGAGATGATCGAGCAGCGCGATCTGGTCGCGCGCGAAGAGGTCCAGCGTCGTTTTCTCGCCGGCGATGCCCGAGGCGCCGTAACCGCGCAGGTCCGGCGCGATGACGCGCCAGCCCAATTCGGCGATCGGCCCGAGCTGCGGCTGCCACATCGAATGGTCAAAGGGGTGCCCGTGTACCAGGAGCAGCGCGTGCGAGCCGCTGCCGATCTCTTCAAAAGCGAGCTCGATGCCGTTCAGCGAGGCTTTCTTCATTCTGACTCCCGGACGAGGAGGTATGTGGGGGCCTGAGTTGAGCATTGACCGAAGCTCAGTGCAATCGATATATTGCACTCGGTGCAATTGGCCAATTACATCGAGCTTGCCGATGAGATCGTGGGAGAGATCCGCGCAGGCAGGCTCCGACCGGGCGACAGACTGCCGCCGCAGAGGGAGTTTGCTCATGCGCGGGGTATTGCGGCCTCGACCGCCCAGAGGGTCTATGCAGAGCTGACTAAGCGCGGGGTGGTATCGGGAGAGGTCGGCCGAGGGACCTTTGTTCGTCTCGCCGCGCGCGCCGCCCGGCCGGCCCTCACCGAGCCGACTTCGCTGTGGGTCGATCTCGACCTCAACTTCCCGACCGTCCCGGACCAACAGGCACTGCTCTCCGCGAGTCTCGCCGAGCTGATGCGGCGCCCGGACGAGTGTGGCCGCGCATTTGCACCCGCCTCGGCCCGTGGCACCCGGTCCCTCTGCAGCATTGCGTCCGGTTTCTTCTCGACCGGTCGCGGATGGCAGCTTCCGACCGACTGCATGTATTTTGCCGGCAACGGAAAACAGGCGATTGCCGCCGCACTGGCAGCGACTGTCCGGCCCGGCGAGACTCTCGGTGTGGAGGCGCTGACCTACCCGTTCGTCAAATCCATCGCGCAGCAACTCGGCATCCGTCTGTTGCCACTACCGCTCGATGAGGAAGGTATCGTCCCAGCCGCACTCATCGAGGCACATGGTGACGCCGGCCTGAATGCGGTGTATCTGCAGCCGAATTTGCACAACCCGCTGGGCATCTCCATGTCCGAGATCCGCAGGTTGGAGATCGCTGAGATTCTCTCGACGGAGCGCATAGTAGCCATCGAGGATGCGATATACGCATTTCTCGACGCGGATCTGTCGTCACTACGGTCGCTCGCGCCCGAGCAGGTCATTCTCGTTGATAGCCTCTCCAAGCGTCTTGCGCCGGGGTTCACGCTGGGTCTCATGGTGGTCCCGCGGGACTTGCGAGACGGGATCGAGCGCTCGTTGCACACCGGCGCGTGGGTGGCCTCATCGCTGGCACAGACGGCCTGCGCGCGTGTCATGGCGGACGGTACAGCCGCCAAGATCGTGGATGCAAAGCGGCTCGATGCGGCCGCTCGACAGGAGGTCGCGCGGCGCTGGCTAGGCCGCTTCGGCCTGATCGGCAACCGCAAGTCATACCATTGCTGGCTGCCTCTGCCACATTCGTGGCGGGCTGATGCGTTCGTTGCGGCTGCCGCGCGACGTAACATCGCCGTCACCCCGGCATCCGCTTTCGCCGTTGCGCCGGGTCATGTGCCCAATGCAGTGCGCGTGGCCCTCTCCGCTCCCCCTATCGACGCTCTATCTGATGCGCTGGAGATTGTTGCGTCCATTCTCGACGGCGGAGGTGACGCGCTACCGTTCTCTGAGTGAGTTTCAGTCGGGCGTCGTACTGGAGTCGCCATGCGAGTATCGCATCGGAAACGCGATACGTATGGTCGTTCCGTGGCCCGGAGCCGTCTCCAACGCCAGGGTTGCCCCGAGTACCTCGCACAGTCGCTTGACGATCGACAGCCCGATTCCTTCGCCCGAGGGCAGCGTGGCAGATCCCGGTCCCGACCGGGCGGCCAACACATCGTCACATTTCTTCTCTCCGGCCTCATCCCTGCGAGCCCGCCCGCGGACTTCGATGTGCTGCGCTACATCAGTCGCATGCTTGAGCGCCTGTCGTAGCGGGCCGGCGGACTGCAGAGCAAACCCGGGCCCGGTGTCCCCGATGGATAGCAACCACTGGCGGGGCACGTTACCCTTGCCGGCCGACCAGCGGACCACCACGCCGCCGCGCTGCGTGGCCTTCAAGGCATTCAGCAGCAGATTCTGTACGATCCGCTGCAATTTGACGGGATCGCCTTCCACCCGCAGCGAGGTCGGTCCTCTCCACTTCAGAAAGAGGTTCCGCTCGGCTGCCGCCGGGCGCAGCATCTCGCAGTAGCCGCGGAGCCGCTCAGCCGCGTCGAATGGCTCGATCTTCAACGGGGTCTGCCCAGCCTCGAGACGCGCCAGCTCGACGAGATCAGTGAGCAGCGCTCCCATCGACTGGATGCGATGCTGCAGCAGGTTATGGAAGCGGTTACGCGCAGCTCCGGCGACCTGGGGCTTTGCGAGCAGGGCGGTCGTGCTCGCCAGCACACCAACACTGCCGCGCAGATCGTGGGCGGTCTCCCGCAGGAGCTTCGAGCGCTCATCTTCCAGTGCCTGCAAGCCCCGCAACGAGGATTCGAGGTCGCGCACCCGACTCGCGGCCTCAGCCTGCTGAAGCCGCACATACCGTGTGGCGCTCTCGCACGTGCCTTCCATGCAGAGCATCACCAGCGCCTGGCGGGCGGCCGACAGCACTCCAGGCTCGAACTGCGGATGCGCCTGCGCATACTGGTCGAGCTCGTGCAATATCACGGATTCGAGATGACCCCATTCCCGCAGGGCCTCACGGATGTCGTATCCCTGCTGCCACCGGTGCAGGCCGTGCTCGGCGGCATCGCGGCGCTGCTGCAGCTCCGCCCATGCACGGTGCGCGCGCCCTACCCGGAGGCGTTGCGCAAAATCGTCGAGAATGCTGGGAATGTGATCGTCGAGCGCGCTGCGCGAGAGCCCCGCGCTCGTCGTCAGCTCCGCATCACGCCGAACCGCTTCCCGCCAGAGGTGCAGCAAATGCTCCCGCCGCTGTCCAAGGTAGGTGGAGAGGGCGTCCATTTGCTTCTGGGCCGTGGAAATGGTGGTTGCTCCGGAAGCGTTCGCGGGACCGCGACCCATCAAGCGCAGGATTGCCGCGGCTATGCAAGGGCGAGCGGGAGCGGGGCGCTCTACCGGCGCCCGCCGCGCCCTTGCGAGCTCAGCGGCCAAGGAGCTGGAGCAAGGTCAACTCATGCAAAGACGATGGCAACATCTCTGCCCGCACTAATTGCGCGTGCGGTGACGGAGGCGATCGCCACGGGGAGCGACCGCTGTGAACTCGACAACCCCGTGAGCGATCGCCGTCCGTACAGGTAACAAGTCAGCCCACACCCGATGCCAGTGCTTCAGCTCCAACAGTAAGAGATCTCAAGAGAAGCTATTGACAATAAGTTGGAAGCTTGACTAGACTCAAAGCATCAGACGGTGCTGATGAGATGACATCAGCCGCCAAGAAGAATCGGGGAGTCGGCACAAGGTTGGTCTCTGCGCGAGCAATGCCCAAGAAAAATGCGCTCGGCGAGGGGCCGTCGTCGTCCCCGGCGCAAGCGCCTTACTCGCGGCCCACTGCTATTCCTACGCTTTGCCATCCGCCTTGGAGCCGCCGGTATTAATTGTCTAGCCATTGGAGGCTCGACCTTATGAGAACTGATCAGCGTCCCATCGTTGCGGGCTTGCTGTTGCTCATGTGGGGGTTCTCCGGGTCTACGTGGGCAACAACGTACAGTGCATCCGGGACGGTAAACGTACTGAATATCCCGGATCTCAGCGTGTTCGGCGCCAACACGGACTGGTTCGAGCTCACAGGCGTCTCCTCCATGGGTAACTGCAAGGGCTGGGGTCAGGGGCTCATTTTCCGCTTGAAAGACGACACGCATGGACAGCAGATGTACGCAACTCTTCTGACCGCGTTCACAGCGGGCACGACTGTCACAGTCTTCGCGGACGACACGTACGCGGACGCGGGTGGGGATTGCTATGCCGAGCAGGTTGTCTTGGGGAGCATGCCGTAGAACGGATTGACGAGCGAGTTCACATTAACCGGAGTTGTACGATGAAGAGGATCTCGGCGCTTGCGGCAGCCGCCGCTTGCTCGACTCGTCACTTAAAATGCTATTGCCCGGGTCCCGGCAGTTCCGTAACTGCCAGGTCCTCAGTGCTGGCGTCGAACGTGCACGTACCCGCACCCTGGAAAAAAACTCCGGTCCCGGATGCAATGGAAGTCACGAGAAGCGCGAGCTGACTCCGTCCGCCAGCTGTTGAGATATCGAGAGCGTATCTGAAGTTGGTGCCGCCGATATTCGCGGCACAAGCCGGCGGGGTGCCAGCGCGGGAGGTCAGGGGGAAATAGATAAAAGCGATGTTGCCTGTGCGTACCGCAACCGTTGCAGGAATCGTCCACCCGGTCGCCAGCGTTCCTGCTATCACTGGTGTTGCCCCGACAATCGTCAGCAGCAAGGCTGCCCATACACGGTTCATGGCCCACCTCCCCGAGAAAAAACAGACGCTACTGATTATGGTTGTAGTAACACCCTTGACTTTCATGCGCTGTCGGGCCCGGATCATACTGACAGACGTTGAAGTGCGCAAGTAAGAGTTCTCGCCCAATACCACGACGACGCGGCAGATGAAACGCTGATATCCTGCGGCGGGGGGCGTACGTTAGTCCGGTGCCGTCTCCGTCACCAATTGCAATCGAAAATGTTGCATAGAGTTGCTAGTGTTGTGTACAGTGCTCAACATAACCAAGCTGCTGTTCTGGCGTCCTGACTTGTGGCATCGGCAAGAACGAGGCTGAACAGCGCGCTTCTGGAGGGTATCGGGAAGAGACAGGTCGCGGTGGAGGCGCGGGCGACCGCCGCGCGTCGT
This sequence comes from Steroidobacteraceae bacterium, assembly GCA_035652555.1. Taxonomy (GTDB): domain Bacteria; phylum Pseudomonadota; class Gammaproteobacteria; order Steroidobacterales; family Steroidobacteraceae; genus 13-2-20CM-66-19. The sequence goes on from DASRDO010000015.1 coordinate 104,411, forward strand.
GCTGCAGAGGAGTCAAGAGCTCAAACGAAGGTTACACGCGCACCGCTTCAATAGGCATCGGGTAGCCTGATAGCAGCCTGCAATGGCGTTATACGTGTAAGGGGCCAAGTGGACGGGGACTCGGAAAAGGGCGGGGACCCATGGGGTTAAGCTGCAAGATCGCACCTTCGTTTACGGTGCCGGGCATGGACCAGTGCATCGCGGGAATTCGGGATTTTCTTGGCGTTCAGGTCGGAAATTCCCCATGAGCGCCTTGCCGCCCAATTTCGGCCCAAGGGGGGGTAGATGAAGCCTTGTAACTCCATCGTCATGGTGGCGGGCTGGGTATGCACGTGGGGACTCGCGCATGCCGGGCAGACAGCGAGCTACACCTACGATGCGCTAGGCCGTCTTACCGGGGTTCAGACTCAGAACAGCTCCGGAGGCGGCACCACCCAGATCTTCAGTTTCGACGCGGCCGGTAACCGCAGCCAATATCAGGTGCTGATGCAGGTCACCCTGGGTATGAGAAGCGGCGTGGTTAATCTGACCTCGGCGGGCGCAAATCTGACTGTCAGTGTCAGTGACGCGTCCGCGACTGGGACGGTCACATTTACAGAGAACGGCACATTTCTCGGCTCTGCATCGGTCGCCGGCGGGCAAGCGAGCCTCATCCTGCAAGGCTTCGCGAAAGGTCTCCATACGATCACGGCGAGCTATTCGGGGGATGGAGCGCATGCTCCACAAACGACGAGCTTTACGGTCAAGGTGCAAGACCTCAGCTGGCTGCCTGCCGTACTGGATCTTCTGTTGCAGTGAGAACGACGGCCCCGGGATACGAGAAACCGGAGTCAGGGGACAACAATAGTGACTATCGGTAACCGCGGCCATCGAGCGACAGTCTTGGATATCAAGGGAAGAACATCGGCGCGGAAAGCGTTTCGATGGCTAGCAGCATTGCTGGCGGTGGCAAGCGTCCTGCCCCTGCGGGCTGAGTCCCAGACCTACGCTCCCCTAGTGCTGGCGCCGCCGATCGTCGACCGGACGGATGCCAATCACGTCAGCATGATCACCGGCAAGACGCAGTTTTCGGTTCCGGCGCTCAAGATGGGTGATGTGTCCTTCACGCCCTATTCGGTGAACGGGTCGTATTTCGGAATTGGCGCAATCATGGATGACAACTACGGGCGCCTTGCCGACTGTACCAGCGTGAATGGAAACTCCTACAGCAGCTACGTCGAGTGCACATCGCAGCAGCAGGGTATTCAAGCCGTCTATGGCGAGCAGCGCGATACATTCGATTACGAAGCGAGCAGCAACCAGTACACGGCTGATGCCGAGGACGGCGCCACATTCGTCGATAACGGCACCACCTGCACGTGGACCCGGCGCGACGGTATGCAGGTCGTGTACGCCGCCTATCATAATTCCGGAAATCCGATCTGTCAGAGCAACAATATCCTGAAGGTGATTCAACCGGACGGAAGAATTTTCACCTATTACTATTACGGCGCCTTTTCCACCGGCTATGCCACTCAAAGCCCGATCCTCTCGATCGTGACCAACAGCGGCTACATGCTGAAGTACAACTATTCGGGTACACCGACCGCAGGCGGCGAGACGAGCGTTACTGCAATCAACCGGGCCTTCGAGACCTGCGACCCGTCGGCCCTTTCCTGCACGCTAGCACATTCCTGGCCCACCTCGACCCTCTCGCATACGACCAGGGAGCTTACCTCAAACTGCGACGATTTCAGCAATGCTCCCGGCTACGATCCGTGTAAGCACTACATTTTGACGATCCAGGATCAGGCGCAAAGGAACTATGTTTTCGAGCTCGACGGCTACACGCGGGTCGTCTCCTATCAGCCTCCGGAAGCAACGAGTCCCGTCTTTTACTATTCGCTCTGCTCGCAGCTCGCCAATAACACACTCAGGAATTGCTGGGACTTCACGAACTGGCCCCCGCAAGTGGATCCGTATGATGAAGCCGTAGAGCCCATGGTATTTGACTGGGTCTATAGCGTGACGCGACACGATCCGAATCAGCCGAGCGGGCCGAATGGTCCGACATGGAATTATACCTTCAACTTCACGCTGAACTCTCCCCCCGGATGGGCGGTTTGGGAGCATTCGGTGAACAACCCGCTGGGCGGCGCGGGGATGTCGGCTCTGGGCAACGGGACGCCGGGGACAGAGAACTTCTACGGTCCTACCGATTCCATCACGCCTTATGATGGAACGGTCTTTCACTTTGAGCGCAACCGGCAGAACGATCTTTCCACGGTAACCTCACCCGGCGGCGTGACTACCCTGTATTGCTACGATATGAACGGCTCAACCCTCAGGGGAAACCCGTGGGAGGAGATCACGACCGTTCCCGGTGGAAGTGCCACGTGCACGGGGACGGTCTCGGGGAGCGCGATCACAAAAAAGGCCACGTATCCGACTTCGTGCACCAACGTGACGAGCTGCAATAAGCCGCTCACCGTTACCGACGCGAATACCAACACCAGCACCTTCACATACGACTCCCGTGGAGAAGTGCTCACGATAACGGGACCTGCAGTAAACGGAGTGCAACCTCAGACCCGCTATACCTACGCCCCGTATTACGCCTGGTACCTCTCGAGCTCTGGGGTGATGACCGAGGATCCGAATCCGATCTGGCTTTTGACGACCGAGAGCTATTGCATGACCGGTGCTGCCTCGGGCTCGGGGTGTGCCCTCCCTAATGATCAGGTGTTGACTACCTATGATTACGGCCCTGAATCGGGGCCGAACAACCTGCTCATGCGCGGGAAAACAGTCACCGCGAACGGGCAGACGCTGAGGACCTGCTATGGACACGATGAGCAGGGCAATAAGATCTGGCAGACCTCGCCGAATGCCAATCCGGCGAGCTGCCCGGCGTACTGATATGCGAAACATCGAAGCGACTCGCCTCGCGCGGCTCGAAAGGGCGAAAGTGCGCAGAGCGCCCGCGGTTGCGGTTTGCATATTGGCCTGTCTAGCTGGTATTTTCGGTCACACGGGGGCAGCTCAGGCGCAGGCTTCCCCGGCCCCCTATCTCACCGCGTATTGCTACCTGGATGGCGGCGTGCTGGGCGGGACGATCAGTCCCGCGCCGAGCGGGACGAGTAATTTTCCCGCCAGCCGCTACGCCTACGACGCCAATGGACGGCTCCAGACGGTCCAAACGGGCTATCTGAGCTCGTGGCCCGGCAACGGGTCGTCCTCGAGCTCGGAGCGTACGTGCAACTGGAGCGGTTTCACAGTTGGCAAGACGATCACGTATAGCTACGACGCCAACGGCAATAAGGTGCTCGAGACGATCATCGGGTCCGATGGTGCCATCAGCAACGTTACGCAATTCTCTCACGATAGTTTTGATCGCCTAACATGTACCGCGGTCCGGATGAATCCATCCGCTTTCGGTTCACTACCCGCTAGCGCGTGCAGCCTTGGCGCCCAGGGCAACGACGGCGCCGACCGAATTACGCAAGACTCCTATGACTCCCTGAATCGCGTGACAAAAGTGCAGAAGGCACTTGGGACGCCCAATCAGGAGACCTACGCTACCTATACGTACACGTCGGATGGCCTGCCGCAATACATCACCGATGCCAACGGCAACAAGATGATGCGAAGCTATGACGGGTTCGACCGTCTGGCCGATTGGTACTTCCCCTCGTCGACGAGCGCAGGCACGGTCAATACCTCGGATTACGAGGCCTACGGCTATGATAATAACGGGAATCGCAACAGCCTGAGAAAACGCGACGGGCAGACGATCGCTTACCAGTACGATGCCCTGAATCGCATGATTGTAAAGCAGGTGCCGAACGCCTCTCAGGACGTGTACTACGGCTACGATCTTCGCGGGCTGATGACCTACGCGCGGTTCGGCTCCAGCTCAGGTTCCGGGATAACCAACGTCTACGACGGCTTTGGCCGGATGACCTCGAGCACCAACACCATGGGTGGGGTGAGCCGTACCGTTTATCAGGGCTTCGACGCGGACGGTGATCGCACAAGTGTCACCGACCCGGACAACAACTATTTCGACTACGATTATGACGGCCTCGACCGACTGTCGGATGTTCGCGAGAATGCTGGCACGACGGTCGTGAGCGCGAGCTATTACCCTTTGGGGATGCTCTCGGGTCAGACGCGCGGCGGGGTGGTAAGCACCTATGCTTACGATCCTGTCCAGAGGCCGCAGAGCTGGGTTGACAACTTTCCCAGCACAAGCCCGGATGTAACGGCGACTTTCGCCTACAACCCGGCGAACCGGATCATCATCCGGACAACCAGTAACGACTCTTACGTTTACACAGGCTACGTGGACGGTAGCACCAGCTACTCGGCGAACGGCCTCAATCAATACTCGAGCGTCGCGGGCAGGGGCTTCGCTTACGATCCGAACGGTAATCTGACTACCGACGGCACTGCCAATACCACCTACACGTATGACGTCGAGAACAGGCTCATCTCCGTTTCTGGCGCCCATAGCGCGACGCTGACCTATGATCCGCTGGGGAGGCTATTCCAGGTGATAAGCGGCAGCACCACCAGGGAATTCCTCTACGACGGCGATCAATTGGTTGCGGAATACAACGGCAGCTCGGGCGCGCTTCTGCGGCGCTACGTAGATGGACCCGGTGAGGATGAGCCGCTGCTCTGGTATGAGGGCGCCGCCGTTTCGTCAGCTAACCGCCGGAGCATTCAGACCAATTATCAGGGCTCCGTCGACTCGGTGGCTGATGGCTTCGGAAACCTGATTGGCATCAACACCTACGACGAGTACGGCAAGCCGGGGTCCGGTAACATCGGCACGTTCCAGTATACCGGCCAAGTCTGGCTGGCAGAGCTCGGGATCTATTACTACAAGGCGCGCATGTATGACCCGCGCCTCGGGCGCTTTCTGCAGACCGACCCCGTAGGGTACAAAGATGACCTTGACCTCTACGCCTATGTCGGAAATGATCCGATAGACCATACGGATCCAAGTGGTAAATGCCTCGAAGACCTTTGTATCGGCGAGACGATCCTCGCGGTGGAGGGAGTTGAGGCAGTTGTTGAGACATATGAGGCCGCTGAAGGCGTAGCCACCGCAGCGGAGGGCGCTACGGAGGCGACGGAGGCGGCGAGCGGTACCGAGACCGCCAGCGCGACCGAGGCACGGACCGCTACAGAGGCAGCCAAGCCAAGTCAAGGATGGAAGACTGGTGATGACGTTCGTGCGCCTACCAGGCAAGGCAACACCCCCTCTGACCGGACAATCACGCGGCGAGAGTGGAAAAATGAGGCGCAGAACCCAACGCGGTCCGATTTTACGAAGGAGGATGTGGCGAGAATGGAGAAGGGACAGCCGCCGCAGAGGTTCAATCCGAGGAATCCGCGAAATGGGGGTGTCGAATCAATGGAACGCTCCCATGAACCGGTGCCCAAGCGTGAAGGCGGGACGCAAACGACGCCAAGGTGGCCTGAGGAGCACGAGCAGGTTGATCCATGCCGCCGTACCGGGTACTCCTCAGCCTGCTGAGTAACCGGGATGAATAAGTCTCTTCAGCAGCAGTTTCTTGAGAGTCACGGGGCACCGGTCACGCTTGGTGAGCTGACGGTGATTCAGATGGATCGTGTAATGATCCCAGTTCACTCCACTATTGAAGTAACTTTCGTTGGAGAGAAGGTCTATTCTGATTGTGCGGCGGTGCTAGGCGTGTCAAGGAAAGGAAAGATTAAACTGTCCGACGGAACATACGCCACTGCGGTTGCAATCTGGGATCAGTCTGATTTACCTCGTGTGGTCAACCACGAGGTAATTGCTCCTGATGGGTGCCTGCAAGTCTATAACAAATATCGTGTGCAGCATCCGTCAGGTCTGGCGACAGAGGAGTCATTTACTGGCAATGCTGGCATGGTCGTCACGGACCTTGGGCCTAACGTACGGCTCTACGAGTGCAGCAAGGGGCCGGGGTCATTCGATAAGCGTGCATTGGTCTTCAAGGTAAGCTGGGCAGAGTTCCAGTGAGACTGGGCAGGCAGGCAGGATAGGTGTGGAGCGAGTTTTGTTTACGGTTGTGAGACAACTGCGGCTCAGGGTGCCGGGAGCGGGTCACTTCTGCGGCGGTGCGGGTGTGGTGAGCTGACCCAAGGCGTCCGAGACGGTGCGGATGGGGATGCCCTGGTACTCGCCCAAGACGAGCAGGTGCCGCTTGTCGCCGGAGACGATGAGGTCGGCTTTGGCGGCGAGCGCGCAGGCGAGGACGTGATCGTCGTCGGGGTCGGGGGAGATGCGCGGAACCTCGGTCGGTTCGGCAAGTTCCACGATCTTGATGTAATCAGCGAGCACCGCGGCGGCGGTGGTGCCGATCCGCTGCAGCTGCGCCGAGAAGGTGGGACGGGTGATGACCTCGGTGAGCTCTTCGAGTAGCGCACGGCTGGTATAGATCTGCTGCTGGGACTGCTGGTTGCGGATCGCCTGCAGGAGCCGATGGGGCGAGCCGCGCCATAGCAAGCCGGAAATCGTGACGTTGGTGTCGAGGACGAGCCGCACGGCAGTCTCAGCGTTTGTCTGCTGAGGGGTCCTTTGTGGCGGCCTGTTGCAGCCGGGCACGTCGTTCGGCGCGAGCGGCCCTTATCTCTGCATCGATCTCCTCCGTCGACATCGGTGGGATGCCGGCGGCCTCGAGTGCGGGTGCGATGGCGAGCAGGCGGTCCCAGGCGGCGCGCTTTTTGTCCTGATCGCTCAGGAAATCAATGAAGTCCTCGACCTCCGCGCGCCGCTCCGGCGGGAGGGCTCGCAGCTTCTCGAGCAGGAGCTCATCAGCCTGTGCACTCATGGGAAATCTCCGCTGGCCGCGTTCAGCTCGCCGGCCGAGTCTGCATTTTACGCTTCAGCCGCTCGCGCTCGAGGAAAGCATCGAGCAGCTGTAGCACCTGGCGCTTGTCCTTCGGATCGAGCTTCTCGAGCTCCTGCAGGCGGCGCGCCAGGCGCGTGCTGCCGACCGCGGCGGTCTTCTTGACGGGGGCGACGCCCAAGAGCTGATCGAGGCTGACGTTGAGCACTTGAGCGATCGTGGGCAGCAGGTTCGCTGGCGGGTGGGCATCGGGCCCCTCGTAATAGGCAACCATGCGCTGGCTGATGCCGAGCTCGGCGGCGAGCTCCAGTTGGGTGAAGCCGGCGTTCTTGCGCAGGCTGGCGAGCCGCGTGCCGAAGGCCTCGGCGGCGGCGGTACGGTGCTTGGGCATCCTCGAGACTCCGTGCAATCCGATTGGCACGGAGGGGAGTGTAAAAGCAGGTTCAGACATGGCCGGGTCTCTGCGCTTGCGCGTCGATACAAAGAGTGTATAGTCTCGCGTCAAGAAAATCGATGCACAAAAACTGTATCGACCCTCTTGACAGGTTTTTGCAAGGGAGCCGCCTCTATGGACCTTCGCCACCTCACCGTCGGCTACCGGCCGGTCGACTCGCACTCGCAGGCCCCGAGGCCACTGCGCTCACCGACGCGGATGCCGTTCGTGCGCCTCTCGGGCCGCTGGCTCGAGCGGATGGGTTTTGGGATCGGCACGGCGGTGCGGGTGCACGTGAGCCGCAAGCGCCTCGTGCTCGAGGTAATCGAGCCCGAGGCATCGCCCGAGCGGCCCCGGAGGCGGCGGTATCGCAGCGCAGCGGGTGACTGACGGGGTTCACATGGCGCGCATCCCGCAAGTCGAGCTCGAGCGGCTAAAGGCAGAGATCAGCGTCGAGCGGTTGGTCGAGGCCTCCGGGATCGCCTTGAAGAGCGCGGGCAAGGATCTCCTCGGCCGCTGTCCGTTCCACGAGGATCGGGAAGCATCCCTCGTCGTGACGCCGGCGAAGAACCTCTGGCACTGCTTTGCCTGTCAGATCGGCGGCGGGCCGATCGACTGGGTGATGAAATCCAACGGGGTCTCGTTCCGCCATGCGGTGGAGCTCTTGCGCGAGGGAGCGGTGGGCGAGGCACTGTCGGTGCCGATCAAGCGCTCAACCGTGCCGAAGCTCGCCCCGCCGGTGAGGCTCGATGCCGACGACCAGGCGCTCCTGGCGCAGGCCATCGATTACTACCACGAGCGGCTGAAGGCGAGCCCCGAGGCGCTGGCCTATCTCGAGCGGCGGGGACTGAAGGATGCGGCGGCGATCGAGCGCTTCAAGCTCGGCTCTGCCGATCGGACGCTGGGCCTGCGGCTGCCGGAGAAGAACCGCAAGGCGGGTGCTGAGATCCGTGGCCGGCTGCAAAGGCTAGGACTCTGGCGCGCCTCTGGGCACGAGCACTTTACCGGCTCGATCGTGATCCCGATCGTGAGTCCGAGCGGCGAGATCAGGGAGGTCTACGGACGCAAAATCAACGACAACCTGCGCGAAGGCACGCCCTATCACCTGTATCTGCCAGGCCCCCACCGCGGGGTGTGGAACGAGCTCGCGCTCGAGGCGCACAAGGAAGTGATCCTGTGCGAGGCCCTGATCGATGCGCTGACCTTCTGGTGCGCGGGCTTCCACAATGTCACGGCTGCCTACGGCATCGAGGGCTTTACCGCCGATCACCTCTTGGCCTTCAAGCGCTACGGCACCGAGCGGGTGTTGATCGCCTACGATCGCGACGAGGCCGGCGATCGGGCGGCGGAGAAACTGACACAGCGGCTCCTTGCGGAAGGCTTCGACTGTTACCGCATCCTCTTCCCGCATGGGATGGATGCGAACGAGTATGCGCTCAAGGTGACGCCGGCGGGCAAATCGCTCGGCCTCGTGATCCGCAAGGCGCAGTGGCTTGGCAAGGGGGCTGCCAAGCCGGTCACCACGAAGATGTCGACAGATCCGCAGAATCCCGCCCCGCCGCCAACAGAGCCGGCGACCGTGGCGGCGATGCCGAAGGCCTCCGATGAGCGGATGAGCACAGACTTGGCGCCGGAGCCCGCGTCTGACGCGGCCGCTGCATCGTTGTCATCGGCGGCCATCGAGTCCGCGCCGCCGGCCGACACCGTGTTGCCGGATGCGGCCCTGCCGGAGGTAGTCCCGGCCTCGCCGGTGCCGCCGCTGCCGGTATCCGGGCCGCGGGCCGAGATACAGGGGGAGGATGTCGTGATGGTGCTCGGGGATCGGCGCTACCGGGTGCGGGGTCTGAAGAAGAACCTTGCCTTCGATGTGATGCTCAAGGTCAACGTGATGGTCTCGAAAGCGGAGGCCTTCCATGTCGATACGCTTGATCTTTACAGCGTGCGAGCGCGCGGCAGCTTCATCACGCAGGCATCGAGCGAGCTCGCGATCCACGAGGACATCATCCGCCATGATTTAGGAAGCCTGCTGCGCGAGCTCGAGGCGCTGCAGGAGCGTGCGGTCGCCGAGACACTGACTCCGAAGGCCGGCATCACGATCGCCCCCGAGGAGAGCGAGGAGGCGCTGGCGCTGCTGAAGGACCCCAAGCTCCTCGAGCACATCCTAGCCGACTTCGCCCGCTGCGGCGTGGTGGGCGAGGAGACCAACAAGCTGATCGGCTATTTAGCGGCCACCTCCCGCAAGCTCGAATCTCCCCTTGCGGTAATGGTGCAGTCGAGCTCGGCGGCCGGCAAATCCTCGCTCATGGATGCGGTGCTCGCCTTCATGCCGGAGGAGGACAAGGTGCAGTACTCGGCGATGACGGGGCAGAGCCTGTTTTACATGGGAGCGATGGATCTCAAGCACAAGATCCTCGCGCTCGCCGAGGAGGAAGGCGCCGCGCGGGCAAGCTATGCACTGAAACTCCTGCAGAGCGAAGGGACGCTCTCGATCGCTTCCACCGGCAAAGACCCCGAGAGCGGCAAGCTCGTGACCCAGGAGTATCGGGTCGAAGGTCCGGTGATGATCTTCTCGACCACCACGGCGATCGATCATGACGAGGAGCTCCTGAACCGCTGCCTTACGCTCGCGGTGGATGAGTCGCGCGAGCAGACGCGCGCGATCCATCGGCTACAGCGCGAGAAGCGCACGCTCGAGGGGCTCTTCGCCCGCCGCTCGCGCGAGCGGATCCTCCGCCAGCACCGCAACGCCCAGCGGCTGCTTCGGCCGCTGGCGGTCCGCAACCCCTACGCCGATCGGCTCACCTTCCCGGATGAGCGCACGCGCCTGAGGCGCGATCACGAGAAGTACCTGACCCTCATCGACACGATCGCCCTGCTGCACCAGCATCAGCGGGTCCTGCGGACGGCAGAACGGGATGACGAGCGCATCGAGTACGTTGAGGTCACCTTGGATGACATCGAGGTCGCCAACCGCCTGGCGCACGAGGCGCTGGGGCGCTCGCTCGATGAGCTCTCGCCGCAGACGCGGCGACTCCTGGACCTGGTGAGCGCGATGGTGGAGGGGGCGTGCGGGGAGCAAGAGATCAGCCGTGTCGAGCACCGCTTCTCCCGACGCGATGTTCGTGAGCACAGCGGGTGGTCCGACTTCCAGGTGAAGATGCACATGAGAAAGCTCGAGGAACTGGAGTACGTCCTTGTGCACCGCGGTGGTCGCGGCCAGAGCTTTGTCTACGAGCTCCTCTACGACGGTGGAGGGAAAGACGGCAAGCCGCACCTTGTCGGGCTCATCGATGTAGCGGCGCTCCATGCCTACGATGGCAAGAAAGAGCATGAAAACGGCCGGTTGGAGGGTCCAAGGGGCCCCCAAGGTGATGGGAAGGAGCCCGGCAGTTGCGACTCGGATCTCTCACCAAATGCTGTAAATACCCGCACTCCCGGCTCACTGCCGAAGAAAAACGGCCGAAGCGCACCTCTTGAGGAAGCGAGCCTCGTCGCATCGTACCCGCACCCTTTAGCCGCCGGTCGGGTCTGACCCATGCCTCGCAAAGGTCAGCGCGTCAAACACCACAAGACCGCGTGGCCCAAGCCCCGCGGGTGCTGCGCACCGCGCATGCCCGATCCTCTTGAGGCTCTACCCCTGACCCGCTACCTCAACGAGCACCTGGAATGGATGCGAGTGACCGGGTACTCCGAGGACACGGTGCGCACGCGGCGCGTGGCGATCCGCCGCTTCATCGCCTGGTGCGCCGAGCGCGCCTTGAGTGCCCCGGGTGAGATCAACAAGCCCATCCTCGAGCGCTACCAGCGGCATCTCTACTACCATCGAAAGAGCGATGGGCGGCCGACGACGTTAGGCTCGCAGCACGCGTGCCTGGCGCCGCTGAAGACCTTCTTCAAGTGGCTCGCCAAGGAAAACCACATCCCCTACAACCCGGCCTCGGAGCTGACGTTGCCGCAGGCACCGAAGCACTTGCCCCGGGTGATCCTCTCGGTCGAGGAGGTCGAGGCGATCCTGCGGGAGGCGGAGCCGACAAGCGCGCCGGGGCTGCGCGATCGAGCGATGCTGGAGACCCTCTACTCGTGCGGGCTGCGCCGGATGGAGCTGCCGAACCTCGCGCTCTACGACGTCGATCTCAGGCGCCGTCTCGTCGTGGTGCGCGAGGGCAAGGGTAGGCGCGACCGAGTGATCCCGATCGGACAACGAGCCGCGGCCTGGGTCGAGAAGTACCTCCTCGAGGCCCGTCCGCAGCTCATGATCGCAGCGAACGAGGCGCTCTTCCTCACCGACTACGGAGAGCCGGTCACCCCGGAGTATGTCGCCGAGCGGGTGCGCCGCTACATGGCCTTTGCGGGGATCGACAAGCCCGGTGCCTGCCATCTCTTCCGCCATGCCTGCGCGACGCACATGCTCGAGAATGGTGCCGACACTCGCTTCATCCAGGCGCTCCTCGGGCATGCGAGCCTTGCCACCACGCAGATCTACACCCGTGTCTCGATCGAGAAGCTGCGCGAGATCCACGATGCCACGCATCCGGCGCGCCTCAATCGTGAGGGCAAGCGGTCATCCTCCCAACCGCCTGATGCGGAGGCGGACGCGCTCCTCGCCGTTTTAGCCGCCGAGGCTACCGAGGAAGGGGACGGGGAGACTCCGGGTGCGGTACATCCGGAGCGAGATCGCTGATGATGGCGATATCGAAGTCCTGTTGTCGGCCCCCCATCCCCCTGGAAGGGGGCTTTGGGCGGTCACCCAAACATAACGCAGAGATTATGCGCAGCGCCGCAGACGGCGCTGTCCGGGCTTCGCCCCGCATAATCTGCGCTATGTTCAAGTGCCCGCCGCAGCGTGCGGGCGCGCTCGCCATGCGCTGACTGTTGACTCGAAGTTGACTGAGCCGGGCCGATCGATAGTTGGCCTGGCACGCTGAAAGGTGCGGCTGATGCAGCATCCTCTGACCGCTCGTCTGCCGATCCTCTCGCACCGCCCCATGGGCTCGCGCTCCGTGCGCGTGTCGGCCAGAAGAGCAACGCCCGCGCCCGTCGCCGAGGACGGCGCCGGTCACGTGCGTTGCAATCCCGAGTGCCCAACCGCGGACTGATGCGCCTCGGGTTCTCCGGTGGATGGGGGGCGGGAGCGGGCGAGCCCCCCATCCACCGGAGAACGAAGATGCAAACCGTCGAGATCCAAGTCACGCTCACCGACGCTCAGGCGTGGGAATTTGCCCAGTTCCTCAAGCGCGTCTGCTACAGCGACTACCGCCAGCACGCCACCTCGGAGGCCGAGGCGTATCGCATGGTCGAGGCCGGCGAGCGTATCCGCGAGGCGCTGGCGGATGCTGGCTATGCGCCTCGGTAGAGCGTCGCTCCGGCCGATCCTTCCCTTTAGCCGCCTGGGGCCGGCGTCCGCCGGTCCCTTCTTCTGAAAGCAGCTGAGAGCCGCCGGAGCGCTCCTAGGTGCCCCCGCCCCTTGGTGGGCTCGTCGGTCGCGGTATAACGTCCTGTGCTGCTGGGGAGTCCGTGCAGGATAGCCTCGCGGCGGCTCTTGTTTAACAGCCGGCCGGCAGTGGCATGCTCCTCCTCGGCAGCCGGCCCCGCCGCAGAACAGCATCTTGACCGACCGGCACAGTTAGCCGGAAACTCGCCTCTGGGCTTTTGGCCCTCACGGCTGCCACGCGCAGCCGGGCTCTTTGACAGTTAACCCTCGGATCGCGCTGGGGAAATCCCCTCAGCTTACGGCGAGCACGCGTCGGGTCTCGATGTTTACGCCTATGTCGGAAATGATCCCATTGACGGAAGGGATCCGACCGGCCTCTACGTGTGTTCTGGTAGTAAGGACAACTGCAACGCGGTGGGGACTGCGATCTCCACGGCGCAGGCTGCAGTCAAGAGTGGAAAATTAACAAAGACACAAGCGGCTGCGGTCTCAAAGGCGCTGGCCTTCTATGGGAAGGCAGGAGAGAAGAACGGCGTAACGATTAACTTCAGCGATACCATTTCCGCCTTGGGTCAAACATCCATGGATAGTAAGACGGGGGCTGTAACGGTTACATTTGGCAGCGATTTTTCCAAGTACTACACAACCGGGTATCCAGGCGCGGATGCGAGGGGCGAACAAGCTGGTATGTTGGCGCATGAGGGGCAGCATGGGATTGATGCGCGCGCTAGGGGGCGAGATCCGATTAACCCCCAAGAAGACCGAGCCGCGGAGCACAACGGATGGGAAGTGCAGTCTTACGTCTCCAAGGGTCTGAACGACAAATCGGTCCGGGGGCTATGGAATCCTAGCTGGCCCGCGTCGGCTGCCGACAGATTGCGAGAACAGGCCGTTAACCAGCGGACGGATGAGGATGTGAAGTATTGGGAAGGCGGAGAGTGACCGTGGCTATAGCGTGGCCGCGATGGAGCGGTGTTCTTGCCGGGACGATGGCGGCCTTGGTAATGGGCCACGGCGGTATTGCACGAGCCGATCCTCCTCCGCAGCAGACGATCTGCGAGATTGCGCATCACTCGCAGGCGTTCAACGGAAAAGTGGTGAGTGTCTCGGGCAGGGTCGAGAGTGATGGCCAGGAATACACTCTGATAAGTGATCCTGCATGCCCTGCGGTCGGGATAGGATTTAAATATACAGCTAGGGCCTCACATAGCGTGGCGGCGCAACGACTCCGCAAGGCAATCTTTTTTACAGGAAAACCGGGAACTCAGGACAAGGTCATCACGGTGACGCTAGTCGGTCGATTCGTCGGCAATCGGGAAAAGTGGCCGAAGAGACTTATCTTGGTGGATGAGGTGTCTAACATCGTGGTTAGACCAATCAAGTAGGTTGCAATCTGGGCACGCAGGATAGCCGCGGAGGGAGTTTTGTGGCCCATTGGGTCACAAGGGCCGCTGGCTGAGATCTCAGCTCTTCTTGCTGAGGTCGGCGGTGAATCCGATCGGGCGGCGCTTGGGCGGCGGCGGGTTCATGAGCTGACGGATCGCCGAGAGGATGGCGGCGATGGCCTGGTCATGAGTGGCGAGCTTCTTCTCGATGCGTGCCTCGAGCTCATCGAGACGACGGGCGAGCTCCTTGTTCGAGACCAGGAGCTCTCGCAGCTTCACGAAGGCGCGCACGACATAGACGCTCATCTCGACGGCGCGGGGGCTGTTGAGCACGGTGGCGGCCATGATGGCGCCGTGCTCGGTGAAAGCGTAGGGAAGATAGCGGCGACCGCCGCGGCCGGAGATTTTTGAGGTCGCAATTTGCGACCTCAAAGCCTCGGCCTCTTCGGCGGTGAGCTGGAACATGAAATCCGCCGGGAAGCGCTCGCGGTTGCGGCGGACCTGCTCGTTGAAGCGCTTGGTCGTGACGCCGTAGAGGTCTGCGAGCTCGGTATCGAGCAAGACGCGCTGACCGCGCAGGACGAGGATCGAGCGTGCGATGTGCTCGGTGGTCGGGATGATCGAGCGTGCCATGATAGGCTCTGCCTCTTGCAGCTAAAACTCTAGGGTGCCCTGCCGGGAGAGCTCGTCCGGGTCGAGGGTCGAGCGCAGGAGGCCAATGATGATGAAGGTGCGCGGGTGGGCGGCCATGGTGCCCATGATCAAATGCAGGTTGCCCGCGGGGAGCGTCTCGCCGTACATGCGCTTGAGGTGATCGAGGGCGGCATCGCCGTAGCTGCGCTTGTACTGCCTGTAGGCCTCCTGCACCTCCCAGTCATGGATCTGATGGTTATGCGGGTGTTGGGCTGAGGTGTAGCGATAGACGAAGGCGAACTCCGGCTTCTCAAGCGGCGTGAGGGGGTCTTCGAGAAACGAGCTTTGCTGCATCTGGAGGACCTGGTCTGCGATCTGGCGATCTTCAGCGTCGGCGTCCTTGGCAGGTTTGACGAGGAACTTCAGACTGCCGGAGTCGGGGCGGATGATACCGAGGCTAAGCCAGGCGGCGGCACCGAGCAAAAATCAGTTCAGGTTTCGAGGGATGTCCAAGGGGCTCATGCGAATCAACCGCAAATCGAGGCTGGGACCGTCAAACCGGGCGGCCAAACAGATGCTGCTGGTCGCCCGCGCCTTCAAAGTGAAGGTAAGGTAAGAGTGGATTTCTGTCCCCACAAACCGCAGTGTTAGAAGTAATATGGCCGATGATCGAATGGAGAAGCTGAAGCAGCGCAGGATGGCCCAGGCGCAGGAACGCGAGCGCGCGCGGCTGCGCGATAAAAACGGCGCAGCGATCGTGAATGCTGTGGCGGAGATCCTCGGGCCGGAATGCAGTCAGGGCGTGGCAGTTTACGATATGGATAGCTGTCCAAAGGCGTCTGTGGCAGAGCGTATTGAACAGAGTCCAGGCTTGGTTGCTCCTTACGTCGGCTACGCGAGAGCAAGGCAGATTCTGTCCTGCTGTCAAGCAGTTCTCGGCGGGCAAATCTCTGCAACGCTTTGGTTGGACGAAAAGAACTACATGGGCCCATTCGCTTGTCGCCGACTGGTGCTTCCGCAACTCGCTGATCTGGCAATGAAGCTTGAGGACCGGGTGGTGGTGGCTCCGCTAGCCGCCTCCGGGATATTAATAGTTGACTACTACGCTCAGACGTGGACTGCGAAGCAGACGGATTTCTCGGTTATCGTTCAAGGTCCCGACATCGAATCAACTTTCGAGAAATGCTTTGCTCTGCAGTCGCCGTTACATACACGGCTGGTGGGTCGGCGGGACTAGTCTGGCGTGAGCAGAGGGGGTATAGCGCGGTGCGCCTGCGACGCGGTTCAGATCGCTCTCCGTACGGGAAATCGCCTCAGATCGTATCAATGAATGGCGGCAGTACCAGATTGAATGATCTCTCCGTAGGCTCCCCCCGCGTGCCGCGGTCCCTGGTGAGTGTGTTTGGGTGGATGCAGGATAGCCGCGGAGCGAGTTTTGTTAACGGTTGTGAGACAACGGTGGCTCAGAGCGCGTTGGGCGGCCGCGGTCACTTCTGCGGCGGTGCGGGTGCGGTGAGCTGACCCAAGGCGTCCGAGACGGTGCGGATGGGGATGCCTTGGTACTCGCCGAGAGTGTTCGATGAAGGCGTTCTGATGCTGTTTCTCAGGTTGGATGAACCGGGCCTCATCGCCGTGGGTCTCGTACCATTCCGTGAATGGCGGCAGAGGTGAGCTTGAGCCAATTGTTCTGCCGCTGTGAAGCGAGTCCGCCATGAAGTCAAGTGCCCAGATGTGGTTCAGTCCGGCAGGTGGCTCGAGGACCCGCGCGAGCCGGTGAAGTGCTCGACGGATGCGTACGCGCGCTGCGGGATGAAACCATGGGACAGCGCCCTTTGGACCTAGCAGGTTGAGCGGCCAGCCTGGGCAATACGGCGGCGGAATGCTGATGTGCTGCAGAACGTCGACGAGATGGCTGTACACGGCGACGGCGGAAGGCGGTAGGTGACGATGAGAGATTGGGCTATACCAACGTGCTTGGGAGCTCCGTCCAGCAGAAAATTTCAATTTTCTCGACCCAGGGATCGCTCTCGACGTGCCGTCAAGGTGTCTGGTGTCGAGCGACACCTCGACGCCCTCGGGATGGCCCGCTTCGGTCGCGGGGACGGGCGGAGCCACGCGCGTACGCCAGTCCCGGAGCAGCCATTGTTACGACGGCGGCCCAGTGATCTGGTAGTAGAAGATGGTCGGATAGGCAGGCCACTCGGCCCAGCAGCTATTATTGAGAACGAAGACCACCTGCTGTCCTGCTAAAAATGCTGCGGTCAGTTGAGCGAGGGTTACCTGACCGTTCGGGCTTTGCGTTGGGTCCCACCGGATTGAGGTCGAGCTGCACCCTGCGGGACCAACTGCGGGGCCGCTGACGTACAAAAAGCAGGCGGTTCCCGCGGTTCCAGCAGGTCCTGACGTATTGCACCCCATGCTGGTAATAGTTACCGCTCCGGTCGAGATGTTCTGGGCGCGCGCCACCCGCATCGCATGGGGTAGGCACCAACTCAAGCACAAAAGCATCAACGTGCGAAGCAGAATTCTCATGGGCTACCTCCTCGCTGGCTCTATTAGGCGGTGACTCACTTCCATTACGACAACTACATCGGTTAAGCCCGCAGTCAACAAGTTGCAGACAATTCGACGTTGCTTGCTGATAGTTCTGCTAACTATTCGCGCATTACTACCACAATTGCAACATTAGTCAAGGGCGGACATGACTTCAATGTATGCGGGCGGATGCTGTAGCCACACGATATTGATTTCGGCATGACTGCCGGGTGGGCAGCATCGAAGTTTGAGGACCGTCCCAGCGGCGACTCTGCTATCTCTAACAGAAATTGTTGCACAGCGTTGCCAAGCTTGTGTACAGTACCGTGCGTAACGCAGATGCTGCTGCAGAATTCTAACTGGCACTGGCGGGAGGCGTCTGGGGAGGGCGTGCGGCCGGCCATACGCTGGTCGTCGTGACTCTGGCCATGTGACGGGCGGGCCGCGATGGAGCGACGCCGCCTTCAGCGTCTCAGGCCATCGAGGCGGGCACTGCCGCGGCGGTCCAGATACGACTTCCTACCATGCGGTCAACCAAGCATTGCGGCGTGTGGGAGTTTTCCCCGCTCACGTGAAGACCATCAACTAATTTGAAGGAGAAGGGCGATGAACGCCTCACTGCGAGAAGTGGCGAAAGCGTATCGGGCGCGTAAAGTCATCGTCGCAATGGTGGGGGCTGTACTTTTCAGTAGCTTTCCGGCGAGTGCATGGGCGAACACGTCGTGTTCGGGATCGATCGTTTTTCTCGGTGCCGACAATGCGGGCAACGTCTATGTGGACCTTAGCTACGGGATCTGGGAGGTATGCAATCTCAGTCAGCCGTTCACTGCCAACGGTGTTACCGTGACAACCGATTCGTGCAAGGCGTGGTACGCGGGACTTCTTGCGACGCAGAAGGCTGGGACCAGTGCGACACTTTACTTCTATAGCTCGACTGCATGCGGCTCCTACGGGAATTGGGTTATACCGTCTCCGTATTTCGTGCAGCCTCAATAGCGGCCGATGCCGCATCGTAAGCTTCCCCGCCGCGGATACAGCGAAATAGTAGACTCCCTCACGTACTGTCCTTGGTCCCTTTTGCGAACAGTCGCGGTTAGATTTTGCGCGCTTCTGAGGTCAGGGTTTTCCTGGCTTCTGAAGGCGACCTCCGTCGGAGCCAGGTTGCCCAGGGAGCTGTGTGGGCGCGAGACATTGCAATCGATCCGCCATCGCTCGATTTGGATCGTGCGTCCTTAAGCAGGTGAACTGCGTGACATGAATCGATGAACTCGTCTTCTATAGTAGCTCTAGAGTAGCGAATTCAGTCTCAGCTCTCGTCCAGGAGATATGTGAATGGCGCGCTTCAATTGTATTCGTATGCTCGTCTTCGCATCGGTGTTTGCTTTTTCTGCGAACGTTGCGCTTGCGGCAGCGGCGGTTCAGGGGCAGATTGGACTCCTCGAGTTCGTAGGCGGTGGTGCCGGTGCGCCCGGCAATTTCGATTTCCGCATCTTCCTGATAGGGAATCCGGTGATCTGTGCGGGCCAGACCTGGACTTACATCAATGGCACCGAGGCAAACTACAACACGCTAGTGGCAGCGACACTTAGTGCGAAAGCTTCTGGCGGTGCTGTGACCCTGCACGTTGATCCGGATACTCAGGGGTTCTGCCATATCGAATATATGGACCTGCAATGAGACTGCCTTGAGTGGTGATGGGACATGTGATGCGCACCGTCTGATCGAGGAATGCATGATCCTCGCGAACATCGCGGTTGCAGAGGTGTCTTCCAGGCAGACTGCAGGAGTATCGCGAGCCGGCGATGAGACGGTGCCTCGGGTATTTATTCGAGCGGTCTCGTAGAGTAGGTTGAAAGCTCATGTCATCTTCTGACACGGCATCGTAATCGGTCAGTCTCCAGCCGAAGGTTCCCGCCGAAGAATCTCGTCCTTCACCTCATCAATCTCCCTTGCGCGTGACGGGCGCGCCCGTGCGCCCTCGCATCGCTCAGGCCGCGGACAGCGGCTGCTGCGCGGGCAGATGATACGGGCGGGATTCTCCAAGGCGTCTTCGATCCATGCGATGTTGAGCACGTTGGCTACGGCTTCCAGCGCCTCCGTTGCGGCCTTTGGGATGCGGCCCTCGCCGCGCCGGTGCAGGCATTCCCTGAAAATGCTGTCGATCACGCCGTGGCTCGCAACGCCGTTGGCATCCAACGCAGGCGCGAGGTCCACGCCGACGGAGAGGACGTGAGGGTTGCCCGCCATATCCTTCACGCGCCAGGAGTGGCAGCAGTAGAGCAGGGAGCGATCGCCATCGCGCAGAACTGAGATCTGCGACCCTGTCTCACGGCGCGGGCCTTCGATCATGCGAAAGACCGCCCAGTTGGGGCAGGGGTCGCTCACCTGCGCAAGGTTGCCCCATGGGAGTGGAATGCCGTTGCCACGATAGACTGCGCGCAGATACCCGGGCGGGTAGGCGTCGAAGAAGTGCCAGTAGGGATAAGGAGAGACCTTGGTCATGCGCCGCATGATGACCGCCGGTGTCAGCTCGAGCCGGGTGCCGGCCTCGACGCGATAGCGCTCGCGGGTTAGAAACCGCCGAAACGGCACACGCGGGGCGAGCAGGGCGCCGGCGAAAAAGCTGCATTCGAAGTCGCGCCAGGCGTGCAGCACGTCCTGGGCATTCATGCCGGCGGTGTCGGACCCGCCCTCGGGGCTGCCACCCATCTCGCCGCCGGTGGCATGCGCCGATTTGAGCCCATCTCCGCCGTGCAGCACCTTGTGTGCGATGTGGGCGGCGAGATCGAATTTCAGTCGCGCCGGGTCTGATTGCAGCGCGCGGTTGGCGAAGATGACGCCCGGTGCCTCGAAGAATGACCGCACCATGCTGCGCACCTCGCGATCCTTGTCGCGCGCGAGGATGGGCTTTCTCTCGAACCAGCGGATCTCGAGGCCGTGGCGTCTGCAGAGGCGCTGCAGGTCATCGACCGACAGGGGGAACTTGCGCTCACCGACACCATCCGCCGCGCGCTCGAGGTCGGGAAAGTCGTTGCGCGACATCTCCTGATGGGAGCGGATGAGCAGATGCGCGAATTGCCGGCCGCTCGTGCCTGTTTGGGCGAGGAGCTCCGGGATCGCTGCTTGCAAGACGTCCTTGGAGAAGAGAAATGCAGGCTCGAGCGGTATCTTCGCTGCACCGCCGGACGGGGTTGCGGGGGTGGGCAGCTCGAGGTCGGCGCTCTCGTCGAGGAACCATTCCGGGTCGCGCTGAAACACCGTGGCCAGGAGCTCGAGCATCTCGGCGGATGGCGCACGTTTGCCGCTCTCGATCATGCTCAGATAGGAAACCGACGGGGCGTTGCCGGCGTCGCGCTGAATGCAGCGTGAGGAGAGCTCTTCGAGCGTGAGGCCGTTGCGCTTGCGGATCGAGCGCAGCTTGGCACCGAGGAAGTGCCCCTTGCGAAGCAGTGGTGTCATGGCGGTGGAACGCTCTTTGCGCAGGGAAGCTGTGAAATTAACACTGTGAAGTTTCTTTAGTCAAATTGAGCGAAAAATGGCGGTATGCTCCTCGACTTATGAACGCCAACGCCAGTCCAGAAGAGCTCGTTTATTCCCGCGAGCCGGCCGGCTCGCCGGTGGAAATCATCGGGCCGCGGGTCGAGCGCTCCGCTGAGGCGCTGACCCCGCTCGCCTTGCAGCTCCTGGCGAGCCTGCACAGGCGATTCAACTCACGCCGCCTCGAGCTGTTGGCGGCGAGGGATCGCCGGCAGGGGGAGCTGGATGCGGGGGAAATGCCCGACTTCCTGCGCGAGACCGCGGATGTTCGTGCGGGAGATTGGCGCATCGCTCCGGTGCCGGCGGACCTGCAGGACCGGCGTGTCGAGATCACCGGCCCGGTGGACCGCAAGATGGTCATCAATGCGCTCAATGCGCCGGTGCGCTGCTTCATGGCGGATTTCGAGGACTCCTGCGCACCGACGTGGGAGAACATCGTCCGTGGTCAGGTCAACCTGGCCGACGCCATCCGCCGGACCATCAGCTACTCGGATGCAACGACCGGCAAGGTGTATCGCCTCGCCGATCGGACGGCCACGCTGATCGTGCGCCCGCGGGGCTGGCATCTCCCCGAAAAGCACGTCCTCGTCAATGGGGAGCCTGTCTCCGGCGCGCTGTTCGATTTCGCGGTGTACCTCGCCAACAACCACGAGGCGCTGGCGCGCGCCGGTACGGGGCCTTACTTCTACCTGCCGAAGATGGAGAGCCATCTCGAGGCGCGCCTGTGGAATGACGTTTTTCTCGCCGCGCAGGATGCACTCGGCATCCCCCACGGCACCATCAAGGCGACGGTGCTCATCGAGACCATCCTGGCCGCCTTCGAGATGGACGAGATCCTCTACGAGCTGCGCGAGCACTCGGCGGGACTCAACTGCGGACGCTGGGATTACATCTTCAGTTTCATCAAGAAGTTCCGCAACCGGCCGGAGTGTCTGCTGCCCGATCGGGCGAGCGTCACGATGGACCGGCACTTCCTCAAGTCGTACGTCGACCTGCTGATCAAGACCTGTCATCGGCGAGGGGCTCACGCGATGGGCGGCATGGCCGCGCAGATTCCGATCCGCGACGACCCGAAGGCCAATGAGGCGGCCATGGCACGCGTGCGGGCCGACAAGCTGCGCGAGGCGAATGCCGGCCACGACGGCACCTGGATTGCACACCCCGGGCTCGCGACCATTGCGCGGGATGCATTCGATGCCGTGATGAAGGGTCCGAACCAGCTGGACCGCCTCCGAAGCGAGGTCAATGTCTCGCCGCAGGACCTGCTGCGGGTTCCGCAGGGGGAGATTACGGAAGGCGGCATCCGCAACTGCATTCGCGTGGGCGTGCAATACATCGAGGCCTGGCTGCGAGGCTCGGGCTGCGTGCCCCTCTACAACCTCATGGAGGACGCTGCGACTGCGGAAATCTGCCGCGCGCAGCTCTGGCAATGGCTGCATCACGGCGCGCGCACCAGCGATGGCAGGCAGGTGACGCCGGAGCGCTTCGACCTCCTTCTGACGGAAGAGATCGACCGCATCCACGATGAGGTGGGACCCGGGAGGCTCCTCAACGGGGTATTTCCGACCGCAGTCCGCCTCTTCGAGCAAATGACCAAGCAAGACGAGTTCGACGAGTTCCTCACCCTTCCGGCCTACGACCTGCTCGACTGACAGGCGACGGAGACCCACACCATGACAGCGACCCGACCCCTGCCGACGGCTGATGAGCTGCGACGCACCTGGCGCGAGAGTCCGCGCTGGCGCGGCATCGAGCGTGGCTATCGCCCGGAGGACGTGGTGCGCCTGCGCGGCACGATTCCGGTGGAGTACTCGATTGCGCGGCTCACATCCGAGAAGCTGTGGCGTTATCTCAATGAGAAGCCCTTCGTCAATGCGCTCGGCGCGCTCACGGGCAACCAGGCGATGCAGCAGGTCAAGGCCGGCCTGGATGCAATCTATCTTTCCGGCTGGCAGGTGGCGGCCGATGCCAATCTCTCCGGGCAGATGTACCCCGATCAGTCGCTCTATCCGGCGGACTCGGTGCCTGCCGTCATCCGGCGGATCAACTCGGCGTTGCGCCGCGCGGACGAGATTCATCACGCGGAAGGTAATGGCGGCATCGACTGGCTGAAGCCCATCGTGGCGGACGCCGAGGCGGGATTCGGCGGCGTGCTCAATGCCTTCGAGCTGATGAAGCAGATGATCGATGCCGGCGCGGCCGGCGTACATTTCGAGGACCAGCTCTCCTCGGCCAAGAAGTGCGGCCACATGGGCGGCAAAGTGCTCGTGCCGACCCAGGAGGCGATCAACAAACTCGTCGCCGCGCGTCTGGCCGCGGATGTCTGCAACGTGCCCACGATCATCGTGGCACGTACGGACGCGGAGGGCGCGAATCTGCTGACTGCCGACGTCGATGAGCGCGATCGTTCCTTCATCGATCCCGCCAAGAAACGGACTCCTGAAGGCTTCTTCTACGTCAAGGCCGGCCTCGAACAGGCGATCGCCCGGGCTTGCGCCTATGCGCCATTTGCTGACCTGGTGTGGTGCGAGACAGCGAAACCCGATCTGGAGGAGGCCCGGCATTTTGCTGAAGGGGTGCATGCACGCTTTCCCGGAAAGCTGCTCGCCTACAACTGCTCGCCGTCGTTCAACTGGCGGCGCAAGCTAGATGACGACACTATCGCGAAATTCCAGCGGGAGCTCGGCGCGATGGGCTACCGCTTCCAGTTCATCACCCTGGCGGGCTTCCACGCGCTCAACTTCTCGATGTTCGAGCTGGCCCGCGGCTACAAGACGCATCAGATGTCGGCCTATGTCGCGCTGCAGCAAGCCGAGTTCGCCGCCGAGCAGCACGGTTACACGGCGACCAAGCATCAGCGGGAAGTCGGCGCGGGGTACTTCGATGAGGTCACTCAGGCGGTCTCGGGTGGCACTTCATCTCTCACAGCACTGACAGGCAGCACTGAGGTACAGCAGTTCGAGCGCGCGTCGTAGCACCTGGTGCGCCGGCCGGACGCGCACCCTTCCCGCGAATGCGCCCGCCCGTCTGAATCGGCCCGCCTGAGTCGGGCCGGCTGAATTGACCGCCTGCTTTGGGGCGGGCGCCGCCAGCGGCGCTGAGCGCCGGATCCGCAGGGTCTCTATACTGCCGCGATGGCGGTGCACAGGCTCTTTCCCACGTTGGTGTACTCCGCGCGCCTGACGGGCGCGCCGGGTAGCAAGCTCAACGCTCGCCTCCTGCGCGAGTGTCTGCAGCTGCGGCATGATGATGCTGCTGGTCGGCGCTGGTCGGCGACGCGCTATCCCCGCGGGTACACCTCCTACGGCTCGGCGCACCGGATGCACCGCATGTCGCCCACGTTCGAGGCGCTGGAGCGCGCAATCGATCGACACGTCGCGAGGTTCGTCCGCTCGCTGGAGCTCGATCTGGCGGGGCGCAAGCTTGCGATGACGGACTGTTGGGTCAACGTGATGCCGCACGGTGCGGCGCACGGGCTGCACCTGCATCCGCTCGCCACGATCAGTGGCACTTACTATGTCAGGACACCCCGGGGCTGTCCCGGACTGAAGCTGGAGGATCCGAGGCTGGAGCGGATGATGGCGGCGCCGCCCCGGTTGCCAAAGGCGGGCAGGGAGAACCGGCCTTGGGTCGTGATGCCCGCGGA
Organism: Steroidobacteraceae bacterium; assembly: GCA_035652555.1. GTDB lineage: Bacteria > Pseudomonadota > Gammaproteobacteria > Steroidobacterales > Steroidobacteraceae > 13-2-20CM-66-19. Next base: position 128,856 of record DASRDO010000015.1, read on the forward strand.
GGCGGGCAGGGTGTTGCTTTTCGAGAGCTGGTTGCGCCACGAAGTGGCCGCCAACACGGTCGCCAGCGAGCGGATCAGCGTCAGCTTCAATTACAACTGGTTCTAGGCAGCTCATTTTCTGGTAGCGATACCAGACGCTTCGCGCCCTACATGGGTCCCGCGCTCCCGTCAAGTCCGCTTCGGTCAACGGATCGGTTAAGGGGCCGTTGGGTCATGCAACTGTAGTCTACGCACGAAGCACTGCAGCCCCAGGTTCAGCGGCGGTTCAGCGCCGGCGATTCAGTCTGAATGCCAACGGAGAGTCCACATGAGCAATCGATTCCTTCGCGGTCTCGTTCCGGCACTCGTGCTCGCGGCGCTGCCAGCCGTCTCCCCGGCCGGCGTCTTTGTCGGCGTATCCGTGGACATCGCGCCGCCGCCGCTTCCCGTGTATGAGCAGCCGCCTTGCCCGGAGGCGGGCTACATCTGGACGCCGGGCTATTGGGCCTGGAACGACGGCGCCTACTACTGGGTGCCCGGAACCTGGGTGCTGCCACCGCAGGTGGGGCTCCTGTGGACCCCCGGCTATTGGGGTTGGGACGACGGCGCCTACTATTGGCATGCCGGCTATTGGGGCCCCCACGTGGGGTTCTACGGCGGGGTGCCCTACGGCTTCGGGTATGACGGCGACGGCTTCGTGGGCGGCTACTGGCGGGGCGGAGTGTTCTTCTACAACCGCGCCGTGGTGCATGTCGGACCCACGTTCGTGCGCAACGTGTACTACCGTCAGGTCGTCTATCACACGACTTATCAGCATGTGAGCTTCAACGGCGGACCGGGCGGAGTGAGAGCTCGGCCGAGCCGGGAACAGATCGAGGCGCAACACGACCACCATGTCGCCTTCACCTCGCTACAACAGCGGCAGCAGCGGATGGCGTTCGCCGATCACTCGCTGCGCGCCGACTACAACCATGGGAGGCCGCCGGTCGCGGCGACCGAGCGACCCGCGGTATTCCACGGGAGTGGGGCTTTTGCCGCCCGTGCCGCCGGCGGCCCTGTGCACTTCACGCCGGCGCGCAGTGGAGGACCCACGCATACTGCAGCGCCCGCGCGAGAGGCAGCGCCCATGCGATCTGACCGCCCCGCTTGGGCCGGCGGCCAGAGCCACAACGGACGCACTGTAGAGCGCGATGCGCCGATGCGCGCGCCGCGGGACGATCGGCCGCAACAGGGGCACTTCGAGTCGAGGCCGCAGCAGGAGCCACGCGTCGAGTCGCGACCCGAACAGCGGCCGCACTTCGAGTCGCGGCCCCAAGAGCAGCCGCATGCCGAGCCACGGCCGCAATCGCAGCCGAGCTTCGCGCCACGGCCGAACTTCGCACCACGCCCGCAATCGCACCCCATGGAACGGCCGTCGGCGCCACCTCAACCTCAACCTCGGCAGGGCTTCGCCCCTCGTGAGCGTGCCCCCATGCCGCAGCAGATGCGCACTCCGGCTCCGCGGGCCCCGGCTGATCGTCCGCCGCAGCAGCACGAGCGCGGTGGCGGTGAGCGGCCGCACAAACCACCGGAGAGTCGCAACCGGTAGCAGGCTGCCGGACCGCCGCTCCCCCGCGCAAGGCCATCCGCGGGTAGACGGATTAGTGGCGCGGCGGTCCGGCGTGCCTCACCGAGGCGGATGGAGCCGCCCCGAGTGCGATCACTCGGGGAGCTGGACCTTCCCGCTCACCTCGAACGCTCCGCTCACCGAGGGAGCGCCCGTACCGGGCTGGCCGCCGCCTATCGAGACCGTATAGGTGCCTTGGGGGACTATTCTGTCGCCGGCCTCGGTGACCATGCTGAGGTCACGCCGACTCAGATGAAACCTGACCACCCGGCTCGCGCCCGGAGCGAGACGGATGCGCTGAAAGCCGCGTAGCGCGCGCAGCGGTGCACCGGGGACATCCGGGAAGCTCAGATACAACTGGACGACCTCATCGCCCGCCACCTTGCCGGTGTTGGTGACCTGCACCGACGCGTTCAACGGATCGCCTGCGTCTACCGGCTTCTTGGGCAGCGCCAGGCCGCCATAGCTGAACGTCGTGTAACTCAAGCCGTACCCGAATGGCCAGAGCGGCTCTCCTTTGAAGTACCGGTACGTGCGGCCCTTCATCGAATAATCCTCGAAGTTGGGCAGCTGATTGACGTCTTCGTAGAACGTCACGGGCAGACGTCCTGCCGGATCGCTCTTGCCACTCAACGTAGCGGCAATGGCGGCTCCACCCTCCTCGCCGGAATACCACGACTCGAGGATGGCGTTGGCGTGCGCCTTCTCCCAGGTGGCTGCCAGGGCGCTGCCGTTCATCAGCACGACCACCAGAGGCTTACCGGCGGTGGCCACCTCACGCAACAGCGCCTCCTCGGGGTCCGGGATCTTGAGGTCGGTTCGGTCGCCCCCGAGGAATCCCGGCACATGGACCGGCATCTCCTCACCTTCCAGGCGGCTGGTGATCCCGACGGCTGCGACGACGACGTCCGCATTCCTGGCAGCAGCCAGGGCGGCCGGATCGGGTGTGTCGTTCACTGGAGCCCAGATCAGTTGCACCTCGGGCTCGTCGCCGCGGTGCCCATACACGACGTCGAGCTTCAGCGGATGCCCCTTCTCGAGGTGCACCGGGCTCATGTTGGAGGCCTCGATGTACATGCGCACCACCTGCACATCACCGACAGTGACCTGTGCGAAGCCATCGGCCTTGACGCCGAGGAGATAGTCGCCGGTCTGCGGCGGATCGATGAATCCGGTCCACTCCGCCGTGAATGCGGAATCCTTCGGTACCCCGGCAGGCAGGTCGGCTGCGCTCAGGTTCACCGCGGGCTCGACACGTGAGGCGAGGGGCGCAGAAGCCGTGGGCATTGCCATCCCCATTCTCACACCGGCCCGGTACTCGGCCTCGAGGCCTGGCTTGCCGTCCGGCGTCGTGAGCGCGGAGGGGGGCACGGGGGTGCCCTGGTTGGAAAGGAACTGTGTTCCCGGGACATAAGTGATCGTAGCGTTGGGGAATGCCGCTTTCATTCCCTCGAGCAGGGTCACCGTGTGCGTCGGGTAGCCGTTGTAGTTGCCGAGCAGAACCGCAGTTTGATCGGCGAGCGGACCGACGACCGCGATGTGCTTGACCGATTTGAGGGGCAGCACCCCATCGTTCTTGAGCAGCACCATGGATTCCTCCGCCAGGTGCAGCGCAAGCTCGCGATGAGCCGGGCTGTTGAGCTCGCTCTGCGGAATCCTGCTGTAGGGCACCATCGACGGCGGATCGAACATGCCGAGCCGAATGCGCGCGGTGAAGAGACGAACGAGTGCCGCATCGAGCGCATCTTCCGGCAGATAGCCCTGCTGTACGGCCCTGAGGAAGGGCATGTAATCACTGTCGCCGCTCGGCTCGCCGAAATCCGCGCACTCATTGTCCATGCCGCGCTCGAGAGAGATCGCGGAGGCCTGTGGCTGGCTCGGCCGGTAGTGGTGGCCGGTGAAGATGTCGCGCACCGCATCGCAGTCGGACACGACGTAACCCTGGAACTGCCAGGCGCCGCGCAGGGTGTGCTGCAGCGTGAACTCGTTGGCGCAGGCCGGCTGGCCATTGATGCCGTTGTAGGCACACATCACCGAACCGGCGTGGCCCTCCACGACTGCGGCCCGGAATGCCGGCAGATAGGTGTCCTCCATGTCGTGTTTGCTGACGTCCACGTCCGTGAAATGCCGCGTCGGCTCCGGACCGCTGTGCACGTCGAAATGCTTCGGCGTCGAGATGGCAAGGTAGTAACGGGGGTTCGATCCCTGCAGCCCGGTGACGAACGCCACGGCAAAGCGGGCGGTGAGAAAGGGATCCTCACCGTAGGTCTCCTGTCCGCGCCCCCAGCGCGGGTCACGGAAGATATTGATGTTGGGCGACCAGAAATCGAGCCCGTGAAAGATGGTCGAGCCCCCGGCCCGTACCGCCTGCGCGTTCACCACCCTTCCCTCGATGCCGATGTCATGGGCCATCTCGTGAATGCCCGGGACATCGAATGTCGCAGCGAGCCCGATCGGCTCCGGGAATTCCGTGGTGCCGTTCACGGCCACGCCATGCAGAGCCTCGTTCCACCAGTTGTAGGAGGGCACTCCGAGGCGCGGGATGGCGCGCGCACCATTGACGAGCTGCGAGACTTTCTCGCGCAGCGTCATGTGGTGTACCAGGTCGGTGGCGCGCACGGCGGCCGGCAGCTTGGGATTCAGGTAGGCCGCAGTCGCGGTGCCCTGGGCATGGACCGCCCCGGTGAGGAGCGCCATGACCGCGATCAGCGCTGCCGGATGCGAAATGCGGGACGGGATCGTCATGCGCAGCTCCCCTTCAGTTATCGGCTCACTACGCTATGATAGCAAAATTGGTAGCGCTACCGTTCCGCGGAATGATACCCATGAAAAGACCGGTGACTCAGCTCCTGGCGACGATTCTCGTCCTTTCCGCTCAGACGTCATTGCCCGCCCTCGCGGCGGACGCCGGCCTCACCATGAAGGTCACGGACAGCGGCTATCTCGATGGGCCCGGCGTCAGCGTGATGTTGGAAAGCGACACTTACAGCCCGGTCTTCTTCGATCAGAAGGATTCGGCCATGCAGATCATTCTGCACGGCCATCGCATCGCCACGGACGGCAGCGTGCGCCTGCTGCCGACACCGGAGCAATGGGATGTCGTGCCGCGCCTGCTGGGACGAGAGGCCGACAAGGAGCACGGCCGGCTGAGCGCGCGTATTGCCTACCCCTCATACCACCTGACCTATGAGGTCGTGGCGGCTGCCGAGCCGGGCGGGGTGCGGGTGAGCGTGAACCTGGACAAGCCGCTGCCGCAGATGCTGGTGGGGCGGGCCGGCTTCAATCTCGAGCTTCTGCCCTCCATCTACGTGGACAAGGCTTATGCCGTCGACGGTAGGGAATTCGGGGTGTTCCCCCGCAGCCCGGAGGCCCGGATGCGCACCGCAGCGCCGAGGCCCGGCGACCCGCAGGCGCCGTGGTACGTGCAGCAGTGGCACCAGGCAAAGGGCTACACAGAGCCGCTTCCCTTCGCCACGGGGAAGAGCATCACCATGGCGGTGGATGACCCGCTGGATCGCATCAGCATCACCTCGGATACCGGCCCCGTTAGCCTCTATGACGGGCGCAACGAGGCGCAGAACGGCTGGTATGTGGCGCGCACGCTCATTCCTGCGGGCAAGACGAAAGATGCAGTGGTCTGGCACATCCGTCCGAGCTACATCCCCGGCTGGACCCGGCCGCCGATGATCGCTCACAGTCAGGTCGGATACGCGGCGGATTTTTCCAAGGTCGCAATCATCGAGCTGGACCCGCGATTCGAGGCTCCCGCGACCGCGAGGCTTCTGCGGCTGTCGCAGGACGGGACCTTTCGCAAGGCCTTCGAGGGGCCCATCTCGAATCCGACGCCATGGCTACGGTACCGCTATGCCAGATTCGACTTCTCGTCCGTCAGGGAGCCGGGTCTCTACGCGATCGAATACGCGGGCGAGCGCACCGCTGTCTTTCCCATTGCCAGGGATGTTTACGGAAAGAGCTGGCAAACGACGCTCGACGGCTTCCTTGCGGTGCAGATGGATCACGTGTCCGTGCGGGATGCGTATCGCATGTGGCATGGCCTTGCGCACATGGACGATGCTTTGCAGGCGCCCCCCAACACGACCCATTTCGATGGCTACTGGATGGGGCCGAGCACCGAGTCTCCCTACAAGGCCGGACAGCACATACCGGGCCTCAACGTCGGCGGATGGTTCGATGCGGGTGACTTCGACAACGATGCCTTCGGCCAGTATGGGACCATCCAGAACCTCGCTCTGGCCTATAACACCTTCCACATGAGCTGGGATGAGCTCTCGGTGAACGAGAAGACCAGGACCGTCGAAATGCACCGGCCCGACGGGATCCCGGATGCCGTCGAGCAGGTGGAGCATGGTGTGCTGCAAACCCTCGCCCAGGTCCGCGCCGTCGGGCACCCGTTCATCGGCACCCAGTCACCCTATCTGAGGGGCTACACCTTCATCGGCGATGGCGCCTCTCAGACGGATGGGCGTCTCTATGATCCCAGGCTCGCTCCCTTCGAGCTGAAGGGCGAGTATTCCGGTACGCCGGATGATCGCTGGGCCTTCACTGCGACCACACCGGCGATCGAGTATGGCGCCGCCGCATCGCTGGCTGCTGCAGCCAGAACGCTCGCGGGCTGGAACGATCCTTTGGCGAGGCAGTGCCTCGATGCAGCCATCCAGCTCTGGAGGGATGCGCAGGCTCATCCTGGCCATGATCATCTCGCCGGCGATCTCGAGGGTGGCGGCTACCGATCCTTCGGCTTCGGTCCGCCGGAGTGGGCGGCCGCAGTGGAGCTCATGATCGCCACCAACGGCGCTCAACCCTACAAGAAACAGGTCGAAGGCATGTTTCCCTCGATGCTGCAGCGCATTCCGTTCGGCGGTTGGTCGGCCGTACGCGTACTGCCTTACCTGAGCGCTGATTACAGGACCCGGCTCGAGACGGCAGTGAAGGCCTTCATGCCGCAGCTCGATCACCGGCTTGCCGCCACCCCCTTCGGCGTGCCTCCCTCGGTCGGCGCCTGGGGCGACTCGACTCAGGTGGCCGAATTTGGCGTGGAGATGTATTTCCTCCACCAGGCCTTTCCCGACATCGTCGGTCCGGAATATACGCTCCGGGCCGCCAATTACCTGTTGGGCACGCATCCGGCCTCCAGTGAGTCGTACGTCTCGGCGATTGGCACGCGCTCGAAGCTGGTCGCCTACGGCAACAATCGCGCTGACGACACGTTCGTTCCCGGCGGCATGATTCCGGGCTATGTGATCATCAAGCCCGATTTCCCGGAGTGCATCGACGACTTCGGGTTTCTCTGGTTCGAGGATGAGTACACGGTCGACGCTGCGGCGACGTGGGTGCTGGAAGCCAATGCCGCGGATGCCCTGGTACGGGCAGCACGCTGACGGCTCGAGCGGCTAGCGTCGCACCGAGAATCGGTAGACGATCACGTTGTGATAGGTCGCGCCGGGATCGAGCCTCGCCGAGGGGAAGTTGGCGTGGTTGGGCGCATCAGGGAAGTCCTGCGGCTCCAGCACGACGGCATCCCCCTGGCGGTAGGCGATGCCGTACTTGCCGATGACGGTGCCGCTCAGGAAGTTGCCGGAGTAGAACTGCACCCCGGGTGCGGTGGTATAGACCTCGAGCACCCTGCCGGAGCGCGGATCCTCGACGCGCGCCGCCCGCCGTAGGGTTCCGGGCCGGCCGTCCAGCACGAAATTCATGTCGTAACCGTGACAGTAACGAATCTGCGCATCCTGGCCGTCGCGGATGTGCAGCCCGATCGCAGTGGGCTTGCGAAAGTCGAGCGGCGTCCCCGCGACCGGCGCGATCTCTCCCGTGGGAATGAGCACTTCGTTCACCGGCGTGTAGCGCGAGCCATCGATCTGCAGCAGGTCGCGCATCGTCGAGAAGTCGGCCGGACTCGAGGCGAGATTGAAGTAGGAGTGGCCGCTGAGATTGACGATGGTAGGCTTATCCGTGGTGGCGCGATAGTCGATGCGCAGCTCGCCGCTGTCCGAGAGGGTGTACGTGGCGGTTACGTGCATCGTGCCCGGATAGCCCTCCTCGCCGTCGGGGCTCACGTACGACATCACGACCGAGGCGCTCCGGCCGCTCGTGATCGAGTCTATCTTCCAGACACGCTTGTCGAGCCCGCGTGTGCCGCCATGGAGGCTGTTGCCATGATCGTTGGTCGAGAGCTGATGAGCGCGCCCCTCGAGTGTGAAACGGCCCTTGCCGATGCGGTTGGCGAAGCGGCCGACGGTGGCGCCGAAGTAGTTGCCATCGTCGAAGTACTGCTGCGGGCTCGCAAATCCGAGGACGATGTCGTCGAGCTTGCCGGTGCGATCAGGGGTGTAGAGCGATTGGATGCGCGCGCCGAGCGTGATGATCCGCGTCCTGATGCCCGTCCGGCTGGTGAGGTCTACGGCCTCGATGCGAGTGCCGTCTGCGAGTGCGCCAAAGGTCGCGCGCTTCGCCTGCGCCGCGCCGGCATCCGGCATGGGAGCGAGTGCGGCCAGGGTGGCAGCCGTGACAAGGACCGTTCTGAGCAGAGACATCGTGATGGCGCTCCTGAGGCTAATGTGGCAGCAGCCGGTACACCGTCGACCCATGGGGGCGAGGCTCACGCTTGCTGCAACGAGCGTGGCGGCGAGACAACGTCGAGGCGCCGGTCTCACGCAGCCCTCTCGCCTACAGCGGGCGCACGGTGAATGAGCGGGATGAGGAGCGCGCGAGCTCGTTGCGCAGCGGCAGGAGAAACGCGTCCGCACTGATATCGAAAAGATCACCGGGCTCGAGGCGCACCTGGTCGGAGAACGACAGCGTCGCGGTACCGAAGAAGTGCACGTGCACGTCGCCGGGCCGGCGGAAGTTGTCGTATTTGAAGTGGTGATGCTCCAGGTTGGCGATGGAGTGCGACATGTTGGTTTCGCCGGTGAGAAAGGGCTTCTCCCAGATGACCTGACTGCCGCGGCGCACCCGGCTGGTGCCGCGCACGTCCGCCGGCAGCGGGCCTGAGAGAAGCTCCGGCCCGAGAGCGGCCGGGCGGAGCTTGGAATGAGCGAGCCAGAGGTAGTTCTCCCGCTCCGTGAGATGATCGGAGAACTCATTCGCGAGACAGAATCCGAGGCGCCGTGCCTCGCCCGCGGGATCGATCAGGTAGATTCCCGCGATCTCGGGCTCCTCGCCGCCATCGCGCGCGAATGGCGGCATCTCGAGGGGTGCCCCCGTGCCTACGATGCTGGAGCCATCACCCTTGTAGAACCATTCCGGCTGGGAGCCGACGAGACCGGCAGCGGGCTTGCCGCCCTCGAGCCCGTCGAGAAACATGCGCATCGAGTCGGTTTGCGCGCCATCCTGCGCGGCGAGCGCGTGCATCCGGTCGCGGCTCTCGGCGGAGCCGAGATGGGTGAGTCCCGTGCCGGTGAGATAGAGATGCGCAGGATCGGGATGGTCGATGGGTGCGAGCAGACGGTGGGTGGTATCCCCGCCGCCGACCTCGAGAATCTCGCTCCCGAGCCGCTGGCGCGCCGTCTCCCCGAGCGAGCGGCCCTCGGCGATGGCGGCGCCCGCAAGCTCGTAGACCGAGCGGATGCCCTCGAGCCGGACGGCCTCGATCCCTCCTGATCTGCCCGGGCGCCCGGGCTCGAGTGCCGCCACGCAGCGCGCGCCGCCCGCAAGCTCCACCTGTACCAGCCGCACCGACATGCAACCTCACGATATGAGCGGCTGGGCCGCCTGTCCGGATCATAGACCAAGGCCACTCTCTTGTCTGAGTAAATGCGCGGACGGGCTTGACAGGCGCGCGCACGGCCGATATTGGTTTGCCCGGGTCATTGAGGTAACCGTAATGGCAGTCAACCTTCCAGGAGGCTCCGGGGTGGTGGCCGAGCAGGCCTCGCCGAAACAGAGCTATACCGCGGCGCTCGTGGTGCTCGCGATCGTGTTCTTCATGTGGGGGTTCACGACGGTCCTCAACGACATCCTCGTGCCGCATTTCAAATCGGCGTTCAGCCTGGACTACGCGCAGTCGCTGCTCGTGCAGCTCGCCTTCTATCTCGGTTATCTCATCATGGCCGTGCCGGCGGCCAAAGTGCTCGAGCGCACCGGCTACAAGCTCGCGGTGGTGCTCGGGCTCCTCGGCATGGTGCTGAGCGCCATGGCCTTCGTTCCGGCCGCGATGCTCGAGTCCTACGACATGTTCCTGGTGGCGCTGTTCCTGCTCGCCTCCTCCATCACGCTGCTGCAGGTCGCGGCCAACCCGTACGTGGCGGTGATCGGCTCGCCGCAGACAGCCTCCAGCCGGCTGAACCTGGTACAGGCGTTCAACTCTCTCGGGACCGCGCTCGCGCCGCTCTTCGGGGGCTTCCTGATCCTCGGCCGCAGCGTCTCGGGCACCGCGCACGGGACGGTGACCCTGTCGGCGTCGCAGCGTGCGGCCGACATCCACACGGTGGAGCTGCCCTATGTCCTCATCGCCGTCGTGCTCCTCGCGCTGGCGCTGCTCGTGTGGCGGGTGCGGCTGCCCGATCTCGGCCGGGAGACGCGGCGCGCCGCCCGTGCGGAGCGCGCCCGGCACAGTCTCTGGCGGCACCGCAATCTCATCTGCGGCGTGCCGGCCATCGTGCTCTACATGATCTGCGAGATCGGCATCGGCTCGACGCTGGTCAACTTCATCTCGCGGCCGGAAATCGGCGGCATGACTCACGAGCAGGCTGCGAACTACGTGGTGCTCTACTGGGGCGGCGCCATGGCGGGCCGATTCGTCGGCGCGTGGCTGCTGCGTTGGATCGCACCGGGCCGCCTGCTTGCCGCCGTGAGCGTCGGTGCACTTGCACTCGCCGGTGTTGCCATCGTCTCGACGGGACACCTGGCCATGTGGTGCCTCATCGCCGTGGGACTCTGCCATTCCATCATGTTCCCCACCATCTTCACACTGGGCATCCGCGGGCTGGGTCCGCTCACCGAGGAGGGCTCGGGGCTGCTCATCATGGCGATCGCCGGGGGTGCGCTCGCCGAGCTGCAGGGCAAGCTCGCCGATCACATCGGTCTGCAGCTCTCGTACGTCCTGCCCTGGGCGTGCTACCTCTTCATCCTCTTCTACGCGGTCTGGGGCTCCCGCCCGACCGGCGCTCTGGACGACGAGCGGCTCGTGGGCTGACGGACTGTGCTCCGGTGGTGTCCAGCAGCGCCAGATGCACGAGCTCGGTCATGCTCGCGCGCGCCGCCGTTGAGTTGCCTGATGCCACCGCCTCATACACCCGCTCGTGATCGGGCATGGGATCACGGGGCAGGGGGCGCTTGCGCTGCTTGAAGATGGTCGTCCAGGTGACGGCGGCGGCTACACCGCTCGTGAGAGAGGCGAGAAAAGGGTTGCCGGACGCTTCGAGCAGTGCCGTGTGAAATTCGCGGTCAGCCTGCCGGCCCTCATCGACCGCCAGCGAGCTTGCGGCCATCCGATCGAGCGAACGGCGCATGATCTCGAGCTGCTCGGCAGTGCGCCGCTGTGCCGCCAGCGCCGCCGCGGCCGGCTCCACCACGGTGCGCAGCTCGAACAGGCCGCGCAGCAGTCGCTCGTCGGGCGTACCGCTGAAGATCCAGGAAATCACGTCGGGATCGAGCAGGTGCCAGTGTCGCGGCTCGCTCACGCGCGTGCCGAGTTTGGGTCGCGACTCGATGAGCCCCTTGGCCGCAAGAATGCGCACGGCCTCGCGGTACGCCGTCCGGGAGACTTTCAGGCGCTCGCTGGCTTCGATCTCACCGTTGAGGATGCGGCCGGGCGGGATGCGGCCGGAGACGATCCGCACGCCGATGTCGCGGGCGATCGTACCGTGCAACCGCAGCGCCCGGTGTTGCACGGAGCTGCTCGAGCCTTTCGGGGTCCGCGCTGGCATCGGTCAAGTATAGCCTCTTGCGTGCTCAGCGCGGCGCAGTGGCGTCATTCCAGCGCGCGTCGCGGCTCAGCGAGTTGCGTTGGTCGTCGATGAAAGCGCTGTCAATGCTCGTGCTGCCCGCCCGGTCCATGGACGTGTCCATGTGACAGCTCCTCTTCCGTCGCCTGCCTCACATCTTCGATCTGAATGTCGAAATTGAGGTTCTTGCCCGCGAGCGGATGATTGGCATCGAGGGTGACCATGTCACCCTGCACGCGCGTGACGGTGACTGTGCGTGTGCCTGCCTCGGTCTGCGCGTGCAGATGCATCCCGGGCTGCACGTCCTTGATGCCGCGCAGCGCACGGCGCGGAACGCTTTGAACGAGGCCTTTGTCGTACTCGCCATAGCCTTCAGCGGGGGTGACCCGCACGCTCAGTTTCTCACCGGCACTGTGTCCGGTGAGCTCGCGCTCCAGGCCCGGCACGATGTTGCCGTGGCCGTGCAGATACGCAAGGGGCTCGCCGGAGGCGGACCTGTCGATGACCGTACCCGCATCATCCTTCAGGATGTAATGGATGGTGACGACGCTGTCTCGGGTGATGGCCATCAATGACTCCAGGGGGGCGTAATCCGGGAGTTTATACCAGGGAGGTCGCGCTCACACAGCGTCGAGAGCATGGCACTCGGGGTTCGCCGGCTGGGTGGTCGCGCGCGCCAAGCGTGCCTTCGCGATGCGGATGGTCGCGCTGGCGATGGAGCAGCTCAAACGGTATCGTGCCGCATGACGGCAGCGGATACGGGGTGGCGATCTTGAGCGGGCGCGAGGCATGAGGTTGGGGTTTGTCGGCTCCGGCACGATCACCGCGGCAATCGTTGAGGGCCTCAGTGCCGCCAAGGCTGACGTCTCTATCGTGCTGTCGCCGCGCAACGCCGCCGTAGCGGGTGCGCTGGCAGCCCGATACTCCAATGTGCGCGTGGCGGAGTGCAACCAGACGGTGCTCGATGACAGCGAAGTCGTCGTGATCGCGGTGCGCCCCCAGATCGTCGAGGAGGTGCTGCAGCAGCTGCGCTTTCGACCGGATCATCGGGTCGTGAGTCTCGTCGCCAGGGTGTCGCTGCAATATCTGCAGCGTGCGACCCACCCGGCCTCGCGTGTCACACGTGCGGTGCCGCTGCCATCGGTCGCCCGAAGACAGGGGCCCACCGCCATCTTCCCACCGGCCGATGACGTAGTGGCTCTCTTCGATCCCCTGGGCACGGCCATTCCGGTGGAGCAGGAAGCCGTATTCAACGTGTTCGGCACGGCTACCGCGGTAATGGCCAGCTATTTCGCGTTCGCTGGCACGATCAGCGGCTGGATGGAGCGACATGGTGTAGCGCACGAGACCGCGCGCGCTTTCGTCCGCCAGATGCTCGAGGGACTTGCTACTGCCGGGCCGGACCGCACCTTCGAGGAGTTGGCCAACGAGCATCAGACCCGAGGTGGCATCAACGAGCAGGTCGTTCGTGCGGTCGCCAAGGAAGGTGTCATCTCCTCCCTGGACGAGGCGCTGGATGCCGCACTGGCAAGCATGCAGCGCGGCAGCACTGAACGGAGCTGATCTACGCGCGGACGGCGAATCGCTGAGCGTCCGCCTCCTTGAGCTCGAGCCCCAAGCCGGGCCGGCCGAGGTCCGGCTCGATCTCGCCATTGACCGGAGAGGGTGCGCCATCGAACAGCATCTGCTCGATGCGCACATGGTCGTGAAAATATTCCATGTGGCGTACGCGAGGCGCGGCGCAGCAGGGGTGCAGGTGGAGCGATGGCGCGCAATGACTCGAGAGCGGCAGGAGGAAGCAATCGGCAACTGATGCTGCACGCAGGAAGCCTGTGACGCCCCTGCACCGGGTAGCGTCCGCCTGCAGTACGTCCACGGCTCCCGCCGCGCACATCCTGCGAAAATACACACTGTCGTAGCCGTACTCGCCCGCGGTCAATTCCATTCCCGGCGGCGCGCGATCGCGCAGGAGGGCAAGGCCCTCGAGATCCTCGCTCGACACCGGCTCTTCGTACCACGTCACTCCGAGCTCCGCGAGTGCCTCGGCCTGGCGCAGGGCGAACTTGCGCGAGTAGGCGCCGTTGGCATCGACGAAGATCTCCGGCCCTTTGCCGATCGCAGCGCGTACCGCGCGAACCCGCGGCACATCCTCTTCGGGCCGCCGGCCGATCTTCATCTTGACCCAACGGAGGCCGCCGGCGACCCAATCGCCGAGCTGCTTCTCGAGCTGCGAGACCGAATAGGACGTAAAGCCGCCGCTGCCATACACCGGTACGCGACGGCGCGCCTGTCCGAGGAGGCTCACCAGCGGCACATCCAGCAGCTTCGCCTTGAGGTCCCAGAGTGCGCTGTCCACAGCGGAAATCGCCATCGAGCACAAACCCGGCGCACCCAGATTGCGTACGACGTGCACCATCTCGTCCCAACAGCCAGCGGTGGCGAAGGCGTCCCGCCCGGCGAGATGGGGCGCGAGCTTTTCCTCGATGAGGCTTGCAGCGGCGGTGCCCGAGTAGGTGAAGCCCATTCCGTTGCAGCCGGCGGCGCGCGCATGCACGACTACGAGGGTGGTTGAATCCCACTCGAGAGTCCCGTCCGACTCGGGCTCATCGGTCGGGATCCGGTAGGCACGTGCCCAGATGCGCTCGATGGGTGCTGCGGAGTCTCGCATGGTCAGGATCCTACGGTGTGGCGAGTGAGGTAGTCGGTGAGGCTGAGCCCCAGCAGAAGCAGGAACCAGATCAGCCCGGCCGCCGCGATCAGGCGTACCAGGAGTCCGCTCCAGCGCAGACGCATGAAAAACGTCCACACCAGCAAGGCCTGGACGAAGGCGATGGTCACCGAGATCACCGAGTTGAATGGGCCCAGCGGAATGTACGAGGTGCCGAGCGACACCCCGAGCAGCACGATGACCGCCAGCCATATACCGATCAGCCGCAGCGCACCGGATGTCATGATCGATGCACCAGGTAGAGAACCGGATAGAGAAAGATCCACACCGTATCGACCACGGCCCAGTAGAGCGCGGTGAGCTCCACGGCCTCGGAGTTCTTCTGCGTATAAACGCCGCGCGCCACGCCGGCCAGCATGAAGGCGAGGAGCCCCAGGCCGACCGTGAGGTGGATCGCATGAGCGCCCGTCATGACGAAGTACATGAAGAAGAACATGCGCTCGCCGCCGGCGAGCGGCCCGTGCAGAGCGAAGTCGCCCCACGGCACGAGATGCTTGTCGATGTCGCTGTAGTATTCGTAGCATTTGATCGCGAGGAACAGTACTCCGAGTGCGAGCGTCGCGGCGAGGAGCCAAACGCTCGCGCGCTGTGCTCCGATTCGGAGGCTGCGCGCGGCGAGGGCCACGGTGAGGCTGCTCGTGAAGATCACCAGCGCGTTGATGCTTCCGAGGAGGACATCGGTGTGCGCGCTCGCGATCGCGAATGCCTGCGGATGAGCCATCCGGGTGATGGTGTAACCGTAGAAGAGCAGACCGAAGAACATCACCTCGGATGCGAGGAACACCCACAGCCCGACTTCCGACTCGCTGTCGTTCGCCCGGCGGCCGGCCAACTCGGCATTCGCGCTCATTGCCGCTGCGCCTCCTCGGCTTGTGGATCGTAGTCGTACGGGCGTTGCGGGATCTTCGGTGGCACGTCGAAGTTCTCGACCGGTGGCGGCGATCGGGTCTGCCACTCGAGACCTTTGGCGCCCCAGGGATTGCCGCCGGCGCGCGAGCCGTGGCGTATGGACCAGGTGAGATAGAGCACCGGCAGCACGTATCCTGCGGCCAGGATGGAGGCACCGGCGGAGGAGAGGATGTTGAGGAACTGGAACTGCGGCGCATACTCGAAGTAGCGGCGCGGCATGCCCTCGAGGCCGAGGATGAACTGCGGGAAGAAGGTGAGATTGAAGCCGATGAAGATCACGATGGCGGCGAGGCGCGACCAGCTCTCCGGGTACATCCGCCCGGTGATCTTCGGCCACCAGAAATGGATGCCGGCAAAGTAGGCCATGACCGAGCCGCCGACCATGATGTAATGGAAGTGGGCGACCACGAAGTACGTGTCAGACAGATTGGCATCGAGCGCGAGCGAGGCGAGATAGAGCCCCGTGAGGCCGCCGATCAGGAACAGGCCCACGAAGCCGAGGGCATAGAGCATCGGCGCCTCGAATGTGATCGATCCCTTGTAGAGCGTTGCCGTCCAGTTGAACACCTTGATCGCCGAGGGAATCGCGACGACGTAGCTGAGGAACGAGAAGACGAGGCTCGCATAGAGCGACTGCCCCGCGACGAACATGTGGTGGCCCCAGACCATGAAGCCGAATGCCGCGATGGCGGCAATCGCATAGGCCATGGTGCGATAGCCGAACACCGGCTTGCGCGCGAAGCAGGTGATCACCTCGCTCGCCACCCCCATCGCCGGCAATACCATGATGTAGACCGCGGGGTGCGAATAGAACCAGAACATGTGCTGGAAGAGGACCGGATCGCCACCGAGCGCCGCATCGAAGATGCCGAGCCCGAAGACGCGCTGCACGGCGAGCAGCACCAGCGTCATCGCAAGCACCGGTGTCGCGAGCACGAGGATGATGCTGGTCGCGTAAATGGCCCAGACGAACAGCGGCAGCTTGAACCACGTGAGTCCGGGGGCACGCAGCCGATGCACGGTGACGATGAAGTTGAGGCCCGTCAGGATCGAAGAGAACCCGGTGACGAACACACCGATCACTCCGTACACCACCTGAGTCTCGGAATAGCGGGTCGACAAGGGGATGTAGAACGTCCAGCCGGTGTCGATGCCGCCCGAGATGAGCGCCACGATGACGAAGGCGCCCCCCAGTATGAAGGTGTACCAGCTCAGCAGGTTCACCCGCGGCAACGCGACGTCCTTGGCGCCGACCATCATCGGGATCAGGAAGTTGCCGAGCGTCGCGGGAATGGAGGGGATGAGGAAGAACCACACCATGATCACGCCATGCGCCGTGAAGAGCTTGTTGTAGGTCTCGGCGCCCATGATGAGCGGAGTGGGGGAGATCAGCTCGAGGCGCATGAGCGTCGCCGCGGCGCCGCCGATGAAGAAAAAGGCCGTGATCGTCACGGCGTAGAGGATCGCGATGCGCTTGTGATCGGTGGTCGTGAGCCACGACCAGAGGCTGTACCCGTTGGCCAGATAGTTGCTTTCCGTCTCGGGCAGCGCCGGCTCGGCGGTCACGGTGCTCATTGCAGGTGATTTCCCTGAGGCACATCGGGCGGGGTGTTGGCGAGGGAGCGAAGGTAGGCGGTGAGCTCGAGCAGATCCTGCTCGCTGATGCGCCCTGCAAACGGCGGCATGTCGTTGGAGTACCCGGCGGCGATCTGCCTCGCCGGTTGCAGGATCGAGTCGCGGATGTAGGCATCGTCGAAACGTACGAAGCTTCCGTCGGCCAGTGGCACCATCTGCCCGTAGAGGCCGGCGAGGCTCGGCGCATGTATGCTGGAGCCCGGCCCGTGGCAGCCGCTGCAGCCGAGCTCGCGGAACCTGGCGAAGCCGAGCCGGGCGAGACTCGGCTCCTCGCTCCCGCTCGCGAGCCAGCGGCTATAGGCATCGCGGCTCATGACATACACGCGTCCGGTCATCATCGAGTGCCCGGTGCCGCAGAACTCATCGCAGCGCAGGGGGTAGACGCCGGTGAGGGTGGGCTTGAACCAGAGCACCGTGTACCGGCCGGGCAGTACGTCGCGCTTCTCGCGAAACGCCGGCACGTAGAAGTCGTGGATGACATCCTGCGAGGTCATCACGAGCCTGACGGGCTCGCCGACCGGCACGTGCAGCTCGTTGATCTCGCGCCTCCCGTCGGAATGCTCGACCTTCCACATCCATTGCTTGGCCGTCACGAAGACCTGGAGCGCGTTGCCGGGCGGGTCGTCATAGACGTAATAGAGCTGCGCGCCCCAGGCGAAGAAGATCAGGAAAAACGCGAAAGGCACGGCGATCCAGGTCGCCTCGATCCGGCGGCTGCGACTCTTGCCGGCGGCGAGGTCGGGGAGCGTGCGATCGGCTGCCGCTCCGCTGCGGTAGCGAAAGCAGAAATAGGTGATCGCGAACGCGATCCCCAATGTCACGAAGGCGCAGACACCCGTCACCGCCCAGAAGAGGCCGTCCACCTTGTCTGCGTAGGGCGTCGCGGCGACCGGCAGCGCTACGAGCGGATAACTCACGGCGCTCTGCGCTCCTTTTGCGCCGGCGCAGCGGCACCGGTCGTGCGACCGGCGGGTCCGCCGCGCTCGGCGAGGATCTGCATGGCCCTGTCGATCGGAATGCGTACGATCCCCGCGCCGCGGTCCACCCATGCGTAGTGAGTGAGCATGCCGCGCTGTCGCGCCTCGTATCGTGCGCGGTCGGTGAGTGGATGCGGCTGCAGGTGCGGCTCGGGCAGGGTGCCGTGCTCTGCCCGGGCGAGCGGACCGGAGAAGCCGCCGAAGAGGCTCATGAGGCCGAGAGATACGGCGACGGCAACAATGATGGCGGCGAGCAGGACCAGACCCGCGACAGCGAGGCCGCGTGCGCTCGGCTCCTGTGGCTCGCGTCTCTCCTCGGCATGACCCGGGTGCTCCTCAGGCTGGGCGGCCACCGACACTTCGGCGCCGCCGTGAGCGAAGGAGGGGGATGCGGCGAGATCTCTCAGGAAGAGCCAGACCCATAGTCCGCCGACGCCGAAGGTGGCTGCGCAATCCGGCCAAGCGAGCGAAACGCCGGCGGAAGCGAGCGAGGGCTTTACGAGCCATGCGACGTACAGCCAGTGAACGCAGAGCACGAGCGCCGCGATCAGGAGCATCGCGCGAGCATCCCGTTTCAACGCTCTGAACAACAGCAGGATGAAAGGCAGGCCGAACTGCGCGCATTCGATGGTGTAAGTCACCCACCGCCAGCTCGAGTGCCAGCGCGGCAGGTACCAGGCGGTCTCATGCGGCAGGTCGCCTCCCCAGACGATGATCCACTGCGAGAAGGCCACATAAGCCCAGGTGAGCACGTACACGAAGAGCAATGTGCCCAGGTCGATGCAGCGGTCCGGGGTGAGATCCGGCGGCGCCTGCGGGCTCTCCGTAGCGAGGCCAGCGGGACTGCGCGTGTGAGAGAGGTGGCTCGCAGTGGCGCAGAGGACGGCGAGCGCGAACGCTCCGAGGTTCTGACTCGTCATGAAGATGAGCCCGGCGGCGGTCGAGTACCAGAGCGGCATGAGCGAGTCGATCCAGTCTACGCTCGCGAACATGGCAGTCACCGCGTAGGCGAGGAGACCGGCGGCACAGACCGCCGTGAGCGGCCGTCCGTGGCGCATCCCGCGCACGACGAGCCGGCTCAGCAAGAGCCACACGGCGAGGTACAGACCTGCGCGCAGCAGAAAGAACGTCGGATCGAGGAACCACTGCTGCGAGCTACCGTCGAGTCGCGTCAGCTCCGTGCCGGCAATCGCCCACGTGAAAAGGTGAGGCAGGCCGAGTCCAACGGGTACGAAGAGCACCGCAAGCAGCAGCATGGGGGCGAGCGCGGCCTCGAGCCAGCGGCGCACCGGCTGTCCCCAATCACCACCCGTCAGGTGATGGATCATGAGGGTGGTCATGGAGCCGATCGTGAGACCGAGAAAATAGAGCCAGGCGATGAAGTACGACTGGATCACTTCCGATGGGTGCGCGGGCGCATCCAAGCCACAGGCGACAAGGCCCGCAACGCCGATCACCAGTGCGATCCAGCGACGCCTGCCCAGGCGTGTCAGAAGAGGGAGGTCGTCGTGCAGGGGTCGCGGCGCGCTCACGGCGGGTCTCCGGATCCGGCATGCGCATCCTTGACGGCTGGCTCCGACTCGAGGCGCTGCCGCGCCGCCGGAGGGACGTCCGAGAGCGGTGCGTGTCCCGCCAGCTGGAGCGCGCGGATGTAGGCGACGATATCCCATCGATCAGCGGCTGCGACCCGATCGCCGTAGGGATACATGATTCCGTACCCGTGCGTGATGACCTCGTAAAAGAGACTGTCGGGCGCGTCGCGAAGGGTCTCGGAGTAATAGCTCGGGGGATGGGGGAAGCCCCGATGGGTGATGTACCCGTCGCCGTCTCCCGCTGGTCCGTGGCAAGGCGCGCAGTAGATTTCGAACTGCTGGCGGCCCCGCGCCAGGGCTGCCGCCGTATACACGGGTCCGCTGGCAGGTAACGGGATGATTCCCTGTCGGCCGCTCGAGGTCTCCGCGAGGGGGCCAGCACTGAAGGCGACCGTGTCGGCTTCGAGTGGCCGCGAGGAGCGTCCATCCGGCCAGAGGGGGCTGTATGTGAGTGGATCATCCCTTGCCTGGGTGTACATGTTCCTGACACCGTTCTCACAGCCGGCGAGCGCCGTTGCGGCGATGAGCACCAGCGCCACTTTGAGCAACCCGAGTCTCACGCCGGCTCCCCGGGAGTCATCGGGGTGCTCGCCACGCGAAGGGGCGAGAGCGCCGCGAGCCAGGCATGCGTGCGCTCGCGATCGAACAGGGGATCGTCACTGCGGATACAGAGAAAGAACCGGTCGCGCGAGACCTGCTCGAAGCCCGGCGTATCGAATGCAGGATGCCGCAGGCGCGGCAGTCCGCTCAGCAGCAGCGCGCCGCCGAATGCGCAGAGGCACGCGCCGAGAATGCCGAGCTCGATGGTGGTCGGGACGAAAGCCGGCCAGCTGTAGAGCGGCCTGCCGCCCGAGTTGATGGGATAATCGACGACGGCGGAGTACCACTGGATGAACCAGCCTATCGCCACGCCGATTACGCCACCGATGAGAGTCAGGAGCGGCACCGGACTCCTGCGCAGCTGCAGCGCTTCGGCCAGCCCGTCAACGGGGAAAGGCGTGTACGCCTCGATCCGCCGGTAACCGGCGCCGCGGCTGGCGCGCACCGCCGTCAGAATCTCCTGCGCGCTGCCGAATTCCGCCATCAGCCCGTAACAGCCCGGCTGCCGGCCACCGGAGCTCATCGATCGACCCCCGTCACCCGCACGTTGAGGCGGCGCATCTCCGCCATGGAGATCACGGGAAAGAAGCGCGCAAAAATGAGGAACAGCAGCACGAACGAGCCGAGCGAGCCGATGAGCGTGGACCAGTCCCAGAAGGTCGGGACGAACGAGTGCCAGCTCGAAGGCAGGAACGTCCGGTGCAGCGTCGTCACGATCAGCATGAAGCGCTCTGTCCACATGCCGACGTTGATGATCACGGTAACGATGAGGAGCGCCAGAGGACTCGCGCGCACCCGACGGAACCAGATCGATTGCGGCAGGACGACGTTGCAGAAGATCGTGAGCCAGTAGGTCCAGGCGTAGGGACCGGTGAGCCGGTCGAGGGCGGTGGCCATCTCATACTTGTCCGCGCTGTAGAAGGCCGTGAACATCTCCGCCATGTAGGTGTAGGTGAGCACGAAGCTGCAGGCCAGCATGAGTTTCGCGAGGTTGGCCAGGTGCCGCGGCGTGATGAAATCGTGCAGTTTGAAGATGGCGCGGATCGGGATCGTGATGGTGAGCGCCATGGCGAGGCCCGAGTACAGGGCCCCGCCGATGAAGTAGGGCGGAAAGATCGTCGAGTGCCATCCCGGCAGGTTGGCGAAGGCGAAGTCGATCGAGACCACGCTGTGCACCGAGATCACGAGCGGCGCGCCGAGCCCGGCGAGCAGGCGATAGGCGCTCTCGTAGTGATGCCAGTGGCGGGCGTCGCCGCGCCAGCCGAGAGCGAGCAGGCCGTAAGCCACCTGCTGCCAGCGATGGCGCGCCCGATCGCGCAGGGTCGCGAGGTCGGGCAACAGGCCCAGGTACCAGAAGAGGATCGAGAGGATGAGATAGACGGTGTTGGCGAAAAAGTCCCATTCCAGGGGGCTGCGCCATTGCGGCCACACGTTCATCTTGTCGGGGTAGGGTGCGAGCCAATAAGCGAACCAGGGGCGCCCCAGATGCATGATGGGCAGGAGGCCGGCCATGGCGACCGCGAAAATGGTCATGGCTTCGGCGAACCGGTTGATGGAGCTGCGCCAGCGTTGCCGCAGCAGCACGAGGAAGGCGGAAATGAAGGTCCCGGAGTTGCCGATCGCGATCCACCACACGTAGCTCGTGATCATGAAGCCCCAGTCGACCGTGTTGTTGAGGCCCCAGATGCCCGTGCCGACCACGAGCAGATAGATGAGCGAGACGGCGAACACCACCGCGAGCGCGCTCGTGATGCCGAGTGCGAGCCAGAAACTGCGGCCGCTGCGCCGCTCGAGCACGAGGTCCGCGATCTTGTCGGTGATCGATCCGTAGGTGTGCCGTCCCTGGATGACCGGAGCGGCGCCCGGCCGGCCGTACTCGCGCAGAACTTCCGGTGCGCTGCTCACCCGGGCTCTTCCCCGGCAGTGTTGACGATGCGGGCGAGATAGGTCGTGCGCGGGCGGGTATCGAGCTCACCGAGGAGCGCATAATTGCGCGGCGAGGATTTGGCGATGCGCACCTGGCTGTGCGGATCGTTGAGGTCGCCGAAGGCGATGGCCTGAGTGGGGCAGACTGCCTGGCAGGCCGTCAGGATCTCGCCATCGTGGAGGTCACGATTCTCGCGATCGGCGACGATCCGCGCGCGCACGATGCGCTGCAGGCAGTAGTTGCACTTCTCCATGACGCCGCGCATGCGCACGGTCACGTCGGGATTTCTCATCGCATCGAGGCTCGGCGTATCCTCTGCGTAGCGCAGGAAATTGAAGCGCCGCACCTTGTAGGGACAATTGTTCGCGCAGAAGCGCGTGCCCACGCAGCGGTTGTATACCTGTACGTTGATGCCTTCGGTGTCGTGGACGGAAGCTTCCACCGGGCAGACCGTCTCGCAAGGAGCGTGCTCGCACTGCATGCAGGGCACCGGCTGGAAGGCGCTGCGCGGGGCGGTTACCGGACCCTCGTCGTAGCGATCCACCCGGATCCAATGCATCTCCCGTCCCATGAGCACCTGCTCCTTGCCCACCGTCGGAATGTTGTTCTCCGCCTGACAGGCGATCGTGCAGGCGCCGCAGCCGATGCAGGAGGTGAGGTCGATGCTCATGCCCCAGGCGTGACCCGGATAGGAGTAGTTGGGGTAGAGCGTCGGCGGCGGCTCGAGATCGGCCTGCTTCCTGGCGAAGTCGGGTCTCGCCCGATAAGCCGCCAGGGGGGCGCCGCGGATGATGTCGCGGCCGAGCATTCTATGATGGTCCTGAACGCTCGCGAGCGCATGCCGGCGATCGGTCCGCGTGACCCGAAGTCCCCGGGAGAACCACGGCGCTTTGGAGGTGCGAAGGGAATACGCACTCCTCCCGTGGCCGGAGCCGACGTCGCCTGCTGCCGTGCGCCCCCATCCGAGGGGCAGCGTGACGGCGCCGTCTGCATGGCCGGCGACGATCCACACCGGTGCTTCCATCGTGCGCCCGTCCAACTCGAGCTCTACTATCTCCTCGTTGCGCACTCCGAGCCTCGCGGCCAGGGCGGGGCTCATCATGGCAGCGTTGTCCCAAGTCAGGTCGGTGAGCGGCCGCGGCAGCTCCTGGAGCCAGGCCACCTGCGCATAGCGGCCGTCCCAGAGAAAGGGGTCCGGCCGGAAGACGATCTCCAGGGCATCGGTATCGCTGCTCGAGGCGGGGAGTGCCGCCGTTGACGCTCCCTCCGCCCGAGTCTCACCCGCGGGCGCGTCTGCCTCCTCGAGGAGCTTGACGGCTTCGAAAGCGGTCGCGGTACCCGCGACGACACCGCTGCGCAGCGCTTCGCGCCACCGCTCCTCGAATTGCGCCTGGCCGAAGCGCTCGAGCCAGGTGGCGCGAACCAGATCGTGGCTCGTGAAGCCGAGCTGACCGGTGAGCAGGCCGAGCAGCTCCACGGAAGCTTTGCCGCCGTAGAGCGGCGCGATGAGCGGCTGTTGGATCGTGAGAGTACCGTCGAAGGCTCTGGCATCGCCCCAGGCCTCGAGCTCATGGGCGGCCGGGACGTGCCACGCGCAGCTGCGCGCCGTCTCATCCACCAACAAACCGAAATGGATGGCGGCAGGCACTCGCTCGAGCGCGCGGGCGAACTCGAGGTCCGCCGGAGCGTCGTAAACAGGGTTGCCGCCAAGGATGAGGAGCGAGTCGACGCGTCCCGCGTGCATGTCGGCGGCGAGAGCAGCGAGCGATTCTCCGGCGAGCTCGCGCGCCGCGACCGGCGGCTGTATGAAATCGACCGTGGTGCCGATGTTGCCCAGCAGGCCGTTCATGCGATGCGCGAGCGCGTGCACCTCGGGGGGCTGCCCTTCACCTGCCAGCACGAGAGAGCGGCCGCGGTGCGATTGCAGGTCCGCGGCCGCGGATTCGAGCCATGCGGAGCCCGCCTTGCCGCCGTTGAGCCGATTGGCGAGCTCGGCGGCGAGAGCGCCGATGCGGCTGGACGCCAGCGCCAGACGATAGTCGGCGGCAACTCCGGTGAGGCTCGGCATGCATTCGACCGCATACAGGCGGCTCATCGGCGAGCGGGTATCATCCGGACGGCGGCGCTGGATGTAGTCGCGCGCGTAGCGGACCTTTCCGGGCATGCATCCGAGAAAATCGGCCTCGAGCGACAGCACCACGAGCGCGCGGTCGAAGTGATATATCGGCTCGAGCCGCCGCCCGAAAGCGAGCCGGGCGCCCTCGTGCACGTTGTCGCGATTGATCGGCTCGTACCGATGTCGCTTCGCTCGCGGGTAGCGCGCCAGCGCCGCATCGATCGCCGATTCTTCCGTGACGGAGCTCGAAGAGCGGGTGAGCAGGCGCAGTCCCGCGCCGCCTGCCGTATGCAGGCGCGCGAGACGCAGGCTCAACATGCTCATGAGCTCGTCCCAGGAGGCGATCTCCCCGTCATGCAGTACCGCGCGTGAGCGCTCCGGGTCCCAGAGCTCGAGGATTCTTCCCTGCTCGATGGGCGAGCTCGCTCCGAGGCTCGCCGGGTGGTGCGGGTTGCCCTCGATCTTGGTCGGCCGACCCCGGTCGCTTCTGGCGAGGACTCCCTGTGCGTAGCCGCCCTGGGTGAGCGCCGTCGCGAAGTAGAGTGGCTCTCCCTCGCCCGTCTCGTCCTGGCCGTTCACATACGGCACGATCTGATCGAGAGGGGGATGAGCGCAGCCGCCCGCCGCGAGCGCGAGCGCTGCGCTCATGAGCTTCATGAACTCGCGTCGATCCATCAACGGTGGCAGGTCGAGCATGAGGTGAGCACGTCGGTGGAATGCAGGTGATAGAAGAGCCGCAGGCGCCGCCCGAGCTCGCGCTGGTCGGCCGGCGGCTTCCAGCGCATGTTGAATATCTGTGACTGCGGGCGCAGGTGGGCCTCCGGGTCCCGGTGACACGCGAGACACCACTGCATGCTCAACGGGGCCTGGCGCTCGGTGAGCGGCATCCGGTCGACTTCACCGTGACAGCTGCTGCAGCCGATCCCCTTGGCGATGTGAATGGAGTGATCGAAGTAGACGAAGTCCGGCAGCGCGTTCACCCGGTTCCACTCGAGGGCCCGCCCGCCTGCGAACGCCGTACGCACCGGGGCGAGGACGGGAGCGGTTTTGAACAACTGCGAGTGGCAGGTCATGCAGGTCGAAAGCGGCGGAATGCCGGCGAAGGCGGCGCGCCCGACGGAGCTGTGGCAATAGCGGCAGTCGATCCCGTCGTCACCGACGTGATGCTTGTGGCTGAAGGGCACCACCTGCGCCACCGGAGCGCCGATCGCCGGCGCGAGCTCGATATATCGGCGCCAGAGGAACACGCTTGCGATGAGGATGACGAGCGCGCCGAGCGCGCCAAGCTTCAGGGCGAGAACCGTGCCCGGCGAGAAAACCTGCATGCGCTCAGAGAACGGCAGCTGCGGTCGCTGCGCGTTCGCCTCCAGCCGCCGGTGAAGCTTGGAACGTTATTGTTGAGCTCCACGGCATCGCGGTATTGCGGCCTGCAAATTACGTTCCGTGTTGCGCGGCCGCCGAAGCCTCTTCCTGGGCGAGATTGCGTCCGAGGACCATGAAAAACACGACGCCATAGAGCGCGCTGCCGAAGAGCCACATGATGACCCCCCCGAGCTGTTGATCGGCCACCGGCGCGATGGGAAGAAAGCGGCCACAGACCGCGTACACCGGATACCAATCGCGCTGCGCGAGGGTCAGAGATACGCTGGTGAGCACCATGCTGAGCATGGCGATATACAACATCACGAGACGAGGGCCGGGCCTGGCGCGGGCGAGCGGATAGGGGCGTGGGTCGAGGACCAGCGACCAGAACGGCAGCGCCGTCGCCGGCACGCTCCAGCTCATCGATTTGAACAGCCAGTTGCTCACCATGACGTAATCGGTGAGCGGTGGCCAGAGCCATATGAGAAGGCCCGCGACGTAGAGCGTCACTGCCGCGCCGGGATTCTGCAGCAGGCGGGTGGGTCCCCGAAGCGCTCGCTTCATTATGCGTATTGGCGTCTGCATCTGCCGCGGTACGCCTCGCGCTAATACCGCACCCGGCATCGCTCCGGCGAGCAACGCTGGCGCGAGGTCATGCAGCACGAAATGCTGCAGCCGCAGGACGAAGAACATGTGCCCCGCGTAGTACTCCCAGCTCGTCTGCAGGGTCGTATAGATGAGGAGCAGACCCACATGGAAGGCGGTCCGCCGGCCCGCTGTTGGCCGTGGGTGAGAAGCCGTCACGCCGCACCGATAGGCGATGGCCGCGACGACAACCGCCACGAGAACGGTCGGCGAGAACTGCCAGGGCAGGAGCGGCTCGAGGAACCACGGCATGGGCAGTCTCACTCCGGCAACTTGCGTACCCTGTTCGGCCGCGCGGCCGCAAGGGGCGCCGAGCGCTTCAGGGGTGACGCGAGCCGGCGCCGATACGGGAGGCCGCAAGCCACGCCAGTCCCGCGCCGACTGCGCATGCCGACAGCAGGAGGCGGCTGTGCGTGGTCAGCCAGAGCTCGCGACTCGTCTTGCTCGCCCGGTCCTGAAATCTGCCGTGCGCGCCGTGATCTCCCGGAACCGTCTGCCACAGGTTGTCGGGCCGACCCGGCTCGACCGGCTCCTCGGCGAGCTGCGAATCGTACGCGGTGCGGGCCAGATAGCGGTCGAGGAGCGGTGCCAGCAGTCGATTGCCCCAAATGGCGGCGACTGTGCTCGCGCCGACGAAAACCTCGCGACGCCGATGACGGGACGCCCAGACGATGGCGCGCGCGGCGACCTCCGGCTCGAAGATGGGCGGTACCGGCTGCGGCCTGCGCGGCAGGCGAGTCCGGCACCAATCGAACTGGGGCGTGTTGAGCGCCGGCATCTGCACCATCGTGATCCTGACCCGGCTGCCGGAGTGCAACAGCTCCGTGCGCAGCGAGTCGGTGAAGCCGCGGATGGCGGACTTTGCGCCGCAGTAAGGCGCCTGCAGTGGAATCGAGCGATAGGCGAGCGCCGACCCTACCTGCACGATGGCTCCTCGGTTGCGGGGAAGCATCCGCCGCAGCGCGGATAACGTGCCATTTACCGTGCCGAGATACGTCACCTCCGTCACGCGGCGAACCTCGTCCGCCTGAAGCAGTGCGACGGGAGAGAATACGGTCACCATCGCATTGTTGACCCAGACATCGATCGGTCCGAGCTCGGACTCGATAGCGAGAGCGGCCCGCTCGACCGCATCCGCATCCGACACATCCAGGGGAATGGGGAGTGCCCGCCCGCCGTACCGCTCCACCTCTGCACGCGCGTTGTCCAAGGCGTCGCCATTGCGTGCGAGCAGGGCTACGTTTGCACCCTTGCGCGCGAATTCGCGCGCCGCGGCCCTGCCGACCCCGGCACTGGCGCCGGTGACCACGACTACTTTGGTGCTACGTCCGGGGAGCATTTGCATCGGCCTCACTTCGCGAACGCGTATACGCAGCCCCGGTTCCGCCACGCGCACGCAGCCGCAGACTTGGCGCTGCCGCAGGAACGGGGATTGCGGCGCACCCGACGCCGCGTTGCCGCTTGGAACCTGTCAGGTCGCGCGCGCGGAACAGTTGACCGCGGCCCATGACCTCAGGTGAGCCTCTTCCCGGCGAATTGACGCCGTTGCAGCACCGCTGCCGCGAGCGGCTGCTGACGGCACACCATGCCTCGCAGGCGCATCACGATGCCGAGTCCGTCGTGCTGGCGGATTCCGGGATCATCCTGCTGAGCGATGCTCGCGGTGACGTCCCGGGAGATCGCGTGCGAAGCGAGGGGCTCGGACTCTTCTACAGCGATACGCGCTTTCTCAGCGTTTACGAGCTGATGCTCAACGGCTCTCCGCTCGTGCCGCTCTCGAGCCACGACGGCGGCGGCGCATGGACATTCCACGTCCTCGGTAATCCGGCGCTCGCCACCGCAGGCGATGGCTGCATTGCGCCACACACCCTTGCGATCCGCCGCGACCGGCTGGTGGACGAGGGCGCGGTGCGCGAAATCATCGCCGTCACCAACTTCGGCATGACGCCGGTGCACCTGTCGCTCGAGCTCACCTTCGCTGCCGACTTCCTCGACGTTTTCGTCCTCCGTGGCATCGCCGAGCCGCCTGCGCCGGCACGCCATTGGGCCCAGGTCACGCACCCGCGCCAGGTTGCATTGCGCTCGGTGGCGCGCGATGGAATGCAACAGGCGACGATCCTCGAGTTCTCGTTGCCGGCTGCGCGGCTCACCCGAGAGGCGGCGCGGTTCGACCTGGATCTGGATTCCGGCGAGCGCCGCGAGCTCGCGGTGGCGATCGCTCCCCGGTTGGGTGCGGCGAGTGTGAACACGGCGCTGCCCGATCGCGACCCCCATGGCATCCTTCGCGACCGCGAGCGCGAAGGCCGCGAGTGGCTGCAGTCCTGCATCGGCGTGAGCGGCGATCCGGTCCTCGAGCGGATCATCCGACGAAGCCTCCTCGATCTGAAACTGCTGCGCACGCCGCTGCACGGGAGCCAACACTACATCGCCGGCGGCATCCCCTGGTTCGCGACGCTCTTCGGCCGCGATTCGGCGATCTCGGCGCTCGAGATCTGCGGCTTTCGCAGCAGCATCGCGGGCGATACCGCACGGGTGCTCGCGCACTACCAAGCGGATCGGTGCGATGAGTACCGCGATGCCGAGCCGGGGAAGATCGCTCACGAGCTCAGGCAGGGCCCGCTCGCGCGGCTCGGCGAGATCCCGCAGAGCCCTGCCTACTACGGTACGGTCGATGCGACGCCGCTCTTCCTCGTCCTCCTCGGGGAATACGTCTCCTGGTCCGGAGATGTCGGGTTGGCTCGCGAGCTGCGCGGCAACATCGAGGCGGCGCTCGGCTGGATCGATGGATTCGGCGACGGCGATGGCGACGGTTACCTCGACTACCGCGGCGCCTATGGTAACGGGCTCGTCAATCAGGGATGGAAGGATTCCGGCGTTGCCATAGTCAACGCCGACGGATCGCTGGCGGTCCCGCCGATCGCGCTCTGTGAAGTTCAGGGAGATCTCTATCGCGCCTGGCTCGCGGCCGCGAAGCTCCTCGAGCTCTTGGGCGATGCGCCCCGCGCACGATCGCTCGCGAGCCGGGCGGCGGCGCTGCGCGCGCGCTTCGAGCGAGACTTCTGGTCGGAGCGCCTCGGATGTTATGTGCTCGGCCTGCAGCAGGGCGGACGGCCGGTGGAGGTCGTCGCCTCCAACGCCGGCCAGGTGCTCTGGAGTGGCATCGCTTCCCCGGAGCACGCGCGCGCTGTGGCGCGGCGCCTGATGCAGAACGACATGTTCAGCGGCTGGGGTATCCGCACGCTCTCCAGTCGCGAGCGGCGCTACAACCCGCTCAGCTATCAGCTCGGGAGCGTCTGGCCGCACGATAATGCGTTGATTCTGGCCGGCTTCAAACACTATGGCCGCGACACGGAGGCCCAGCAGGTATTCACGGCGCTCCAGGATGCCGCCGGCGGCCTGCGCGAGCACCGGCTTCCGGAGCTCTACGCGGGTTTCGAGCGTGACCCGGTCGAACGGCATCCGGTCCGCTACCCGGTGGCGTGCAGCCCGCAGGCATGGGCGGCCGCCGCCATGCCTTACGCGCTCGTCAGCCTGCTCGGGCTCGAGCCCGATGCACTCGAGCACCGGCTGCGGATCGTGGATCCACGGCTGCCGGCGGGCACGGACCGGCTGTCACTCAGCCGGGTGCGTGTGGGCCAGGCAGTCGTGGATCTCACCTTCCTGCGTGCCTCCGATGACAACGTCGGCGTTAGCTGGCAGGTGCGTCACGGGCCCCTGGTCGTGGAGGCCCTCCCGGCGCGGGGCCAACCGCCTGATTGAAGCCCGCGGCAGGTAAACCGCATGTACCATAGGTGGTGGCCTGACCCGGAGTTTCGGCGTGCCGCCAGAGAATGTGACGATAGCCCAGAAAACTGCGCGTTACGTGCTCATCGGCGCGCTGGTGCTCGCGGGTGCCTGGATGCTGCGGCACTTCATCCCCGCGCTCTGCTGGGCGGTGGTCCTGGCCATCGCGACTGCCTCGATCTATGACCGCTGGCGGGCGAAGTTTCGGGGCAAGCGGCGCGATGTCTGGGCGGCACTCACCTTCACCGCGATCGTCGGCGCGGTGTTGTTGGTGCCCCTCATCTATGGGGGTATCGTGGCCGGCCGCGAGGCGATCTCCCTCGCCCGGGAAGTCGCGGCCTCCACCGGTACCGGACCGCCGCCGCTGCCGTCATGGCTCGTGCAGATCCCGTGGCTGAGCCGCTGGGTGCGCGATTTCTGGGTGGAGTACGTGGGTCCTCTGGGAGCCGGCGCTGGACACGTGCACGCGAGCCCCGCGGTCATCGAGTGGACTCGCGTCGTCGGCATGCAGGTGGCGCGGCGCATCGTCACGTTGGGATTCACGCTGCTCACCCTTTTCTTCGTCTATCTCAACCGCGATCGCCTGAGCCTGCAGGTGCCGCAGATGTGCCGGCGCCTCTTTGGATCGTCGGTGGACCGGTTGCTGCGGCGTGTCGTGAAGGCGATCCGTGCAGCGGTGGACGGCATAGTATTCGTGGCCGTCGGCGAAGGCGCCATCATGTGCGGTGTTTACGCCCTGGCCCACGCGCCGCATCCGATTCTGTCAGGCGTCGTCACGGGTGTATTTGCGACCATCCCGTTCGCAGCGCCGATCGTCTTCGGAACGGTCGCCGTGGTGTTGGTGCTGCGCGGCTCGATCGCAGCGGCGATCGTCGTCGGGGTGGCAGGCATCCTGGTGCTTTTCATCGCCGATCACTTCGTGCGCCCGGTCATCATCGGTGAGGGCGCGAAGCTGCCCTTCCTCTGGGCGCTGCTCGCCATCCTGGGCGGTGTCGAATCCTTCGGCCTCGTGGGTATTTTCATCGGGCCGGCGCTCATGGCGGCGCTGCTCTCGATATGGCGCGGCTGGGTGGAGGAGCAGCCGGCCGACGGCGCCCCGGACGGCTAGTCAGGAGAGGCTGGGCGTCCGCGCAGCAGCGCCTCGGGGTGGCGCTCGAGATAATCCGCCAGCGACCGCACCGAGCGGGCGGCGCCGGCGAGCTCATCCAGCGCATGTTGCAAGTTGCCGCTCGGCGCGGCAGGCGTCGAGCCCATCGTCAACCTGGCGGCCTCGGCCGTCGTGTCCATCTGTTGTGCGGCGTCGCGCAGGGTGGCCACCGTTGCCCGCATCTCGCGCAGGGTCGGGGCGATCTGCGGCCCCGCCTCGCGTGTGGTGCGATCCAGCGCCGTGAGGGTCGCATCGAGGTGGGCCAGGGCGACATCCACCCGCGGCGAGGTGGTGAGCGAGCGCAGCTGGCCGGTGACCACCCGCAGGTTGTCGGCGATCTGCGCAAGCGGCAGCGAGCCGATCTCGGCCGGCAGGCGCTCGAGGCCGCGGCCCTCGCTCGCCGGGATCTGCGCATACTGCCCGGAGGTATCGAGTCGCGCCGCCGGCGCGCCGGCGACGATCTCGAGCTCCACCTGCTCGCCCCCAACGAGCGGCACGGCGCGTGTCAGACTGGCGCGCAAACCCGCGTCGATCAGCTTCGAGAGGGCCTCGTCCATCAGAGGCTTCCAGTTGCCGTCGGCCGGCGCGGGCGCGGTGAGGTGGAAGCGAGTCGGATCGAGCGCGAGCACCACCGGGGTCGAGATCCGTCCTGTTTGCGGATCGACGGCAAGCCCCACGCTCCTGACTTCCCCGACCGTGAAGCCTCGCAGCATCACGGGTGCGTCCGGTTTCAACTGCCCCACCGCGCCGCGGAAGCTGACCAGATAGGGCAGTGAAACGGTGAGCGTCTGGTGGGGGCCGCCTTCCGTGCCGATGAAGCTCGTCGCCGGCTTTCCGGGGCCGGGCACCATCACGATGGTCGGACCGGCGATGAGCGCCCGGAGCGAGGAGGCATCGGAGAAGCTCGGATGCGCGCCTTCCAGAACGAAGCGCGTGCCGGTGTTGATTTTCGGCGCGAGCTGCCCGTCGATGCCGAGATGCACGATCACGTGCCAATCATCGCTCGCCAGCGCGACACTGGTTACTCTACCGACCTCCAGTCCGTGGTACATGACGCGGGTATCGCCCGGCTGCATGCCGGCGGCATCGTTGTAGGTGACCGTGACGTCGATTCCGCGCGCGCTGATGGAGCGCAGCAGCAGCCAGAGCACGATGGCAACTGCGGCGATGGGCACGGCCCAGATCCAACCGGGCCACCAGCTGCGGCGGGTGATGGCCATCGTTCGCCTGGGCTCTCTTGCTGGGCGGTCGTCGTCGTTCATGAGTATCGGCGGCGCGACTGCGGCCGCGGAGCAAGCGCTGCATCCCACAAGAGCCGCGGATCGAACGCATGGGAGGCGAACATCGTGATCACGACCACCAGCAGGAAGGCCGTGGCGCCCTGTGCCGCGTTGGTGCTCACCATGCCGTCGAAATGCATGAGCGGCAGGAACACGGCGATGGTGAATACGTCGACACAGGACCAGCGGCCGATCTCATCGATGAGGCGGCAGAGGCGGGTCTTCAGCACGAGGCTGCGTCGCGAGCCGTACCAGACGGAAATCAGGAACCAGCTGAGTCCGGCGAGCTTGAGCAGCGGGATGGCGATGCTGGTGAAGAAGATGAGCACGCCGAGCGGCCAGAGGTGCGCCTGGAAGAGCTCGAGGATGCCATCGACGATCCGATGCGTGACCGTTACGCCGAACTGCCGGTCGAGGCTCATCGGATAGAGGTTGGCAGGGAAGAACAGGGCGAAACCCGCGATCACCAGCGCCGCCGTGCGGATGATCGAGTCGGGCTTGCGGGCTCGCAGAGTCAGGCCGCAGCGCGGGCAGCGGCGGCCCTCTGCGTCGGCGGGCTGTACGAGATCACAGAAGCGGCAGGCGAGGGTGGGCTGTTCCTCGGGCGGCGCGCCGCACTCCGGTGAGAGGACGCGCCACACCGCACGCGTGTCGAGAGCCGCGCGTGAGAGCATGCAGAGAAACGCGGCGAAGATGAGGCAGATGCCGCCCCAGCCGATCTTCACAGGCATCACCGCCGCGATGCGGCTGTAGCCCACCGCGCAGCCGATGAGAAAGACATCCGGCATCGCCCATTGATCGAGATGCAGCGACCAGCGAAAGGCGGGGCCGAGCCAGCGCGGCCGGCGCCCGAGCTGCAGCAGCGTGAGCACCAGGGACAACAGCCCGAATCTCACGAAGGGCAGGATGAC
The DNA here is from genome assembly GCA_035652555.1 of Steroidobacteraceae bacterium. Classification (GTDB taxonomy): domain Bacteria; phylum Pseudomonadota; class Gammaproteobacteria; order Steroidobacterales; family Steroidobacteraceae; genus 13-2-20CM-66-19. The sequence goes on from DASRDO010000015.1 coordinate 161,961, forward strand.
GGCGAACGCTGCAACCAGCAGCGCCACGAGCACCCACTGGTTTTGCCACAGCGTGACGATGCCGCTGCCCAGTCTGCTCTCGCGTGTCATGTCCAGCATCGAGACGTGCATGATCGGCAGGAGGTTGGCCGGAAAGAGCAGCACGAATGTCGCCGAGGCGCAGGCGAGGGCACCATTGATGCTGCGTCCGTTGGTACGCTCCAGGCGGTTGTCGCAGGTCGGACAGACGGCAATGGCTCCCCACGGGAGCGGCGGGATGTCCTGGAGCGTTCCGCAGTCGGTGCAGGCGATGGTCATACGAACGGAGCCGGGCAGATGCCCCGGTGTCCTGGACTATAACGGCAGCTTGGGGAACTCCGTTCCCATGGACGGCCTCGTCAACGCTGGAGTCGGGTGCGCGACGGGTCGTCCGAGTCATGCCCGGATTGCGGCCTCCTGCCCTGGCACGCTGCAGCGATGAAGTTGTGGACCACCACCGAGCCCTCATCCGCCCGATAAGCGATACCGAGCAGGGCGTGCAGAGGCTCCCCGTACAACGGCACATAGGTCACCGCACCCGCCTGCAGACAGCGCATGCTGTCGGGAACGATCGAGATGCCGAGCGATGCAGCAACCAGGTTGATGGTCGAGGAAAGCTGTGGCGCGTACTGCCCGACCTTGGGCGTGAATCCTGCCGCTTCGCAGGCCGCTACCACGGTATCGGCGAGCCCCGGCCGTACCGCGCGCGGATAGAGGATGAAGGTTTCGGCGGCGAGCGTGCCGAGCTCGACCTGCTGCCGCTTGGCGAGAGGATGTCCACTCGGGACAGCCGCGACCAGCGGCTCCTTTTCCAATAGATCGAGTATCAGCCCCCGCTCTGCCGGGAGCGGCGGTCGCACGAAGGCCGCGTCAATTCGCCCCTGCCGCAGCGCCACGATGAGCTCCGTCGACGGATGCTCCTCGAGTGACACTTCCACCGCGGGATATTCGGACCGGTAGTGGCGCAGGGTGGATGTGACCAGCGAGTTGAAGGAGGCGGACTCCGTGAATCCGACCCGCACCCGTCCGGTGGCACCCGCCGCTGCGCGGCGCGCAGCCTGCATCGCGCTGCGCGCATCGCCCAGGATCCGGGCGGCCTCTGCCGCGAAGATGCGGCCGGCATCGGTGAGCTCGATGCGATAGGCCGAGCGGTCGAGGAGGGCGACTCCGAGCTCTGCCTCCAGCGCTTTCACCTGCTGGGTGAGCGGTGGCTGGGAGATGCCGAGCCGCTGGGCGGCGCGGGTGAAATTGAGCTCCTCGGCGACGGCGAGGAAGTACCTGAGGTGGCGCAGCTCCATGACGATACTTTTCGCATATGGAGATGCCATCTTCAAGGTATTTTCTTTGGTATCTGGCGCCGTCTACAGTGCAGGCCATGACGCACACCGACGAGCCGGCCACGACGGGGCCGAAGCCGAAGAAATCCGTCGCGCTCTCCGGCGTGGTTGCCGGCAATACGGCGCTCTGCACCGTGGGCCGCACCGGCAACGATCTGCAGTATCGCGGATACGACATCCTCGAGATCGCAACGACCTGCGAGTTCGAGGAGATCGCGCACCTGCTGATCCACGGCAAGCTCCCGACCCGCAGCGAGCTTGCCGCCTACAAGAGCAAGCTCAAGGCATTGCGCGGCCTGCCCGCGGCGGTGCGTGCGGTCCTCGACGAGCTGCCGGCTGCCGCACACCCGATGGACGTGTTGCGCACGGGTGTCTCGGCGCTGGGCTGCGCGTTGCCGGAGAAGGATGACCATGCCCCCGCCGGCGCGCGCGACATCGCCGACCGGCTGATCGCCTCCCTCGGCTCGATGTTGGCGTACTGGTACCACGTGAGCCATAACGGTCACGCGCCGCTCCTCGAGACGGAGGACGACTCGATCGGTGGTCACTTCCTTCATCTGTTGCACCGCAGGCCGCCGCCCGCATCCTGGGTCCGTGCCATGCATACCTCGCTCAACCTCTACGCCGAGCACGAATTCAACGCCTCGACCTTCACCGCGCGCGTCATTGCGGGCACCGGCTCCGACATGTACTCCTGCATCACCGGAGCGATCGGCGCGCTGCGCGGCCCGAAGCATGGCGGCGCCAACGAGGTGGCGTTCGAGATCCAGAAGCGCTACGACAGCCCGGAGGCCGCCGAGAGCGACATCCGCTCGCGCGTCGCCAACAAAGACGTCATCATCGGCTTCGGTCACCCGGTCTACACTGTGTCCGATCCGCGCAATCAGGTGATCAAGGAAGTCGCGCGCGGCCTCTCGAAAGAGGCGGGTGACATGAAGATGTTCGCCATCGCCGAGCGCATCGAGTCGGTGATGATGGACGCCAAGAAGATGTTCCCCAATCTCGACTGGTTCTCCGCGGTCTCCTACCACATGATGGGCGTACCGACCGCGATGTTCACTCCGCTCTTCGTTATCGCGCGTACGACCGGCTGGGCGGCGCATGCCATGGAGCAGCGCGCCGATGGCAAGATCATCCGGCCGACCGCCAATTACACCGGTCCTGAGCCGCTGCGCTTCGTGCCGATCGAACGGCGTTCCTGACTTCAGCCCTTTAGAGTTCACGCGAGCCTCCATGTCCTCATCCCCCACCGCCGCCCGGCCCGCCCCGGACCGGGTCCTCACCGATATCGCCGATTACGTGCTCGGCGCCGGCATCCAGAGCGACCTCGCGTACGAGACGGCGCGCTACTGCCTGCTCGATACGCTCGGCTGCGGCCTCGAGGCGCTGGAGTATCCGGCCTGCGCCAAGCTCCTCGGCCCCATCGTCCCGGGCACGGTGGTGCCGAATGGGGCCAGGGTGCCGGGAACGCAGTTCCAGCTCGATCCGGTGCAGGCCGCTTTCAACATCGGCGCCATGATCCGTTGGCTCGATTTCAACGACACTTTCCTCGCCGCCGAGTGGGGCCATCCCTCGGACAATCTGGGCGGCATTCTCGCGACGGCGGACTTCCTCTCGCGCCAGGCGGTCGCTGCCGGCCGGCAGCCCCTCATCATGCGCGATGTGCTGACCGCGATGATCCGGGCGCACGAGATCCAGGGCGTGATCGCGCTCGAGAACAGCTTCAACCGCGTCGGCCTGGATCACGTGGTGCTGGTGAAGGTCGCCTCCACGGCGGTCATCGGCCGGCTCCTCGGCCTCTCGCGCGAGGAGCTCATCAACGCGCTGTCGCTCGCCTGGGTGGACGGGCAGAGCCTGCGCACCTATCGACACACCCCCAACACCGGCTCGCGCAAGAGCTGGGCCGCCGGCGATGCCACCAGCCGCGCCGTGCGTCTCGCGCTCATCGCGAAGACCGGCGAGATGGGGTATCCCTCGGTGCTGACAGCCAAGACGTGGGGCTTCTACGATGTGCTCTTCAAGGGACAGCCGTTCAAGTTCCAGCGCGGCTACGCCTCCTACGTGATGGAGAACGTGCTCTTCAAGATCTCCTATCCGGCGGAGTTTCATTCGCAGACTGCGGTCGAGGCCTCGATGCAACTGCACGGGCGGCTGCAGTCGATGGGCGTGAGCACCGATGACATCGAGCACATCAGCGTGCGCACTCATGAGGCCTGTATTCGCATCATCGACAAGAAGGGACCGCTCGCCAACCCTGCCGATCGCGACCACTGCATCCAGTACATGATGGCGGTGCCGCTGCTCTTCGGCCGGCTGACCGCCGCTGACTACGAGGACGAGGTCGCCCGCGATCCGCGGATCGATGCGCTGCGCGCCAAGATCGAGTGTGTCGAGGACCCGCAGTTCACGCGCGACTACCTCGATCCGGAGAAGCGCTCCATTGCGAATGCCGTCACCGTGAGACTCAGGGACGGCCGTACGCTCGAGGAAGTGGTGGTGGAGTATCCGGTCGGACACCGGCGGCGGCGGCAGGAAGGCATACCGCTCCTGGTCGCAAAGTTCCGGCGCAACCTGGCGCGGCGATTCCCGGAGAAGCAACAGCATGAGATCGCGGAGCTATCGCTCGATCGCGCGCGCCTCGAGCAGACACCCGTCAACGAATACGTCGATCGCTACGTCATCTGAACCGCGGACTTCGCCATGAGTATCTATCTCGTTGCGCAGGGCTCACCGGCACAGCCGGCGGGCGAGCGGTTCGCGCAGCTCGTCCGCCGCGGCGGAATCCTGCGGTTGCCAGGCGCCTATAACGGCCTCGCGTCGCTGCAGGCCAAGCGTCAGGGCTTTGAGGCGCTGTATCTTTCCGGTGCCGCGGTCAGCGCTTCCATGGGTCTGCCAGACCTCGGCATCATCACGGTCGAGGACATGTGTTTCTTCATCCGCCAGGTGAGCCGCGCTTCGGGCCTGCCGCTGCTGGTGGACGGTGATACCGGTTACGGTGAGGCCCTCAATGTCATGCACATGGTGCGCGCCTTCGAGGACGCCGGTGCCGCGGCAGTGCACATCGAGGATCAGCTGCTGCCGAAGAAATGTGGCCATCTGAATGACAAGAAGCTCGCCGCCCCCGAGGACATGGCGGCCAAGATCGCGGCCGCCGCACGGGCACGCCGGCACCTCTACATCATTGCCCGCACGGATGCCGCCGCCAGCGAAGGGCTCGATGGCGCCGTGGCCCGCGCGAAGCGCTACCTCGATGCCGGTGCGGATGCCATCTTCCCGGAGGCGCTCACTACCGCCGACATGTTCCGGGAGTTCGCGCGCCGGGTGAGCGCGCCGCTCCTCGCCAACATGACGGAGTTCGGCCGCACGCCGTATTTCACAGCGGCGGAGTTCGAAGCGATGGGCTATCGGATGGTGATCTGGCCGGTGAGCGCGCTGCGCGTGGCGGCAAAGGCCCAGGAGCAGCTCTATGCCACGATCCGCACCGAGGATGGACCCCGCAGCCTCATCGGCCAGATGCAGACCCGGCAGGAGCTGTACGAAACGATCGCCTATGCGGATTATGAGGCGCTCGACGCCTCGATCGTGAAGAGCGTCCCAGGATCCCTCCCTTAGCGATCGCGGGTCTCAGAGGGCCCGGTACGGCAACGGACTGCTCGATTGCCGGAAGGCTCCTCCCGCGGCGCTCGCCGCGGGAAGAGGTTACTTCGAGGGGATGATCTGACCGAGCAGGACTTCGACCGAGAAGGCGAGCAGTAACACGCCCGTCACGATCATCTGCGCTACCACGATATGCATGGCTGTCTCCTTTCAATGGGCGGATGCAGTGTAGGGATGTTGTTGAGTGGCTGAAACTCCCTGCGCGAGAGCCGCCGATGTACTCCTTTCGGGGTAGGCATCACCATCACGGCCCGGGCGGGCCGTTAAGCGTCCTTAAACCTTCTTAAACCCGTGCCTGCCCGCGGGCTGAGCACTGGCGCGCGCGGCGGTTATGTGTCATCGCCGCCGTCCTGAGTGCCGGCCATTCGCGCGGCCTCGATATGCGCCCGCATGAGCTCCGCAGCGCGGCGATTGTCACCGCCCTCCAGGGCATCGAGAATTCCCAGGTGCTCGTCGATCGAGGCCTGCACGCGCTCGACGCCGTACGTCCACTGGTAGTTGAGGAAGCTCCGCACGCGGTTCTGCCTCTGTACGGCATCCAGCAGATAGCGGTTGCCCGAGCAGCGCGCGAGCTGCTCGTGAAAGTCGGCATTCATCTCGAAGAATTCCACCGCCAGCGTCTTGCGCCAGGGTCTGCGCCTGAACGCCAGATGGCGCGCACGGCTCGCCCGCGCCCACTCCCGGTCGAGCTCGAAGCCCGGCTGCAACAGCTCCGCAGGCTCGAGAATGTGGCGGAAGGCGTAGCTCTCCGCCTGCGCGCCGGTGGAGTTTATGGAGGCAACGAATGACCACCCGTGGCCGCGCTTGCGTTCGACGAGCCCGAGCTGGGCAAGGCAGCGCATTACGCGCGCTACGACGGCGAGCTTTGCATCGAACAGTCGCACCAACTCCTGTTGGGTGCAGTCGCCAGGCAGGCGACCGGTGTTGCGCGCCTCGGCAATAGCGATGAAGAGCTCGTTGTCGTCTTCGTCCTGCAGGCTCACGCTCTGCACCTCGGGCGCCGTTCTCACCGGGCCCCGGAGGATATAGCCCCTGTGGGTACGCGCCTGCAGGGCACCCTGCGCGGCCAGGAGTCGCAGCGCGCCGCGGATTGGCGTGCGTGAGACGCCGAACTGGCGACACAGGTCCTGCTCGATGAGATGATGACCGGGACCCGCCCCCTGCGCCTTGAGAAGATGCAGGATGCGACCGGCGAGGTCTTTCTGCAGGCGGCTTGCGGTGAGTCCCTCACCCGCAGCGGACTTCGCTTTTACCGCATCGCCGCGTTTGCGGCCCATCTGCATGACAGTTCCCCGCGATTGAGTCTCTGGCGAGGGATATTAGTGTACCTCAGCAGGTGCAGCCCGCCACGGCACGCGTACCAGCCCACTCGCGCCGGCAAGCGACCTATCTTTCGCCGCAATCCAACTCTTCGAAGCGCCGGGGAAGATCGAAGCCATTCATGAAAGGATCGTGCGCCTCGGCGATGATTTCGCTGCGCGAGGCATAGTAGGCTCTGCCGGCAACCCTGGTGCGCGTAATCGGGCCGGCGGGGGACGGCTCGATACCGGCGAGAGTCCCTACAAACCCGTGGCCGGAGAGTCCTCTCACCTCGTGGGATTGCCCGACCTCGAGCCGCTCGCGCGCCGCGGCCAGGGCGAAACGCGCAGTCACGCCGCTCCCGGTCGGTGAGCGATCCACCTGGCCGTCGCCGAAAATGCAGAGGTTGTAGCTCGGCGCGCGTGTGGGCGAGCCGAGCTCGGTGTCATCGGTCAGGATGGTACCGTAGAGAAAACCGAGCTCGGGTGCGGCGGGATGAGATATCGGTAGCGTGGCGCGCACCGTGTTGGTGACGGCGACACCCGCCTGGATCAGCTCTGAGAGGGGCGCGGTCATGAGGGGAAGACCGAGCCGCGACGCCGGCAGGATCGCGTAGTAGGCGCCACCATAAGCCACATCGAAGAGGACAGTGCCGTAGCCGGGCACCGCGAGACTTCGGTCCAGATGGCTCGCATATGACGGGACGCTCTCGAAGGTCACGAGGGGCACATCGGCGTCGCTCTGAGCGACCTCGACGCGAACCAATCCGCACGGCGTCTCGAGGCCGAATACGGCGCGCCCGGCGGTCACGGTCAGTCTGCCGGCATCGAGCAGCCAACGCCCGATCGCGATCGTCGCGTGGCCGCACATGGTGCTGTAGCCTTCCTGGTGCGTGAACAACACAGCCAGGGTGGCCTCAGGACGGCTGGGCGCCGTCGGGATCACTCCATACATGCCGGCGTGTCCGCGCGGCTCGAGCATCAGCCTGCGGCGCAGATGGTCGAGCCGGTCACGGGCATCACGGCGCTTCTCGAGCAACGTTGCGCCACTGAGCGGCGGGTAGCCGCTCTCGACGATCCGCACCGGCTCGCCGGCCGTATGCATGTCGATTACGCGCAGGAGGGTGGGGGACGTGGAAAGCCTCATCCTCTCAGCTCCCTGGCGTCCCTAAGCTGCGCGTCGCCCCGCCGTTCGGGCCGATTGCCGCGAGAAAGGTCTCGAGCGCAATGTTGCGGCCGCATAGCACCACGGCGACGGTGCGATTGCGCCACGCCGAGGCAGTCTTGATCAGTCCGGCCAGCGCAACTCCCGCGGCCCCCTCGACGATCCAGTGCTCGGCTGCCGCGATGTGCCGCATCGCCCCGGCAATCTCCGGCTCGCTGACGGTCACGGTCGCATCGATGACTGCCTGGCAGATCGGAAAGGTGACCGACTCCGGCTCGATGGCACCTGCGGTGCCGTCCGACAGCGTGGGCGACTCGGCGACGTCCAGGAGGCGGCCTGCCTCGAGGGCGCGGAGCATGCAGGGCGAGCTCTCCGGCCAGACTCCAACGATATGCGTTTGCGGACGCAGCTGCTCGAGCGCGGTGCCGACCCCGGCAATGAGACCGCCGCCGCCAACGGCGATGAAGACAGCATCCATGTGGGGGGCCTGCTCGATCAGCTCCATGCCGACGGTCCCCTGTCCGGCTACCACGTCAATGTCGTTGTAGGGTGACACGTATGTCTTGCCCGCCTCCAATGCTCGCTTGCGCGCCTGCAGCTCCGCTTCGAGAGGCGGTCCTTCCACGACGATGAGCTCGGCACCCAGGTGTTGGATGGCAGCGGTCTTCGAGCGCGAGGCAGCTGCTGTCACGTACACGGTGACCGCAACGCCGGCCAGCGCGCCCGCATGCGCCACCGCCCGACCATGATTGCCCGTCGAGGCGGTGATCACGCCGCACCGCCGCGCTGTCTCGTCGAGGAGTCGGATCTTGTTCGTGGCTCCGCGCAGCTTGAATGAGCCGGTCGGCTGCAGGTGCTCACCCTTGAGCAGGACCTCGCAGCCGAGCGCAGCGGAGAGCGAGGCGCTGCGTTCGAGCGGCGTGCGTGGCACCCGCGGCCGGATAGCCGCGTGTGCCTGGGTGATCCTCTCGAAGAGAGATGTTGGCAAGACCTGCGCTCCCATGGACCGGACCCGTCACCGGGCCGCCGTGCCGGAGGCCCGGGGCTCCCTCGGCGGTGTGCCCACGGTGGCCTTTCGGCGAGCGCACTTTAAAGCAAAACAATGGTGAGTGCGTGCCGGCGGCGGTTCCGCCTCCCGTTGGGCAGCGGTTGCGGTCGGACCCGATGGGCCATCCGTGGCCGGTGGGCTCAGCGGGCGGGATGTCCCGCAGGGCGAAAGCTGACGGGAGCGCTCCGGGCTTCGGGACGCGAGCACTGCGCCGGACCTGCGTCGGCTCCGCCGCCGGTGGCATTGAACGCCTGGACCTGCTGGCTGAAGCAGCTCACCACGGCGGCGAGCCGCATCAGCACCGTGCTGCTGAGGTCAAGGTATCTGTCGCGCAGATGTTGCGCGCCGGAGGAGGCCGCCCGTGTGGCATCCGCCTGCTCGGTGTCGAGGCAGGACGCGTATGCCGCAACCTGCGCGCTGTAGTCGCTCAGATTGTCTCGCGCGGCGCTCATCTCGTCTCTGCTGGCATGGGCGCCGTCCGGTATCGCGAATTCCGGCTGCGGCACGGGCCCGCAGCTGGCATGGGCAACAGGAAGCGCGCCGGCGCAGAGCAGGACTCCTGCGGCGATGGTGGTTGCTCTGATCATCATCGGTCTTCATCCCCAATGTTGGTGTTATATCGGCAAGCACGCGCACGGCCGAGCCGGCGGCACTTTGTTCTTGTGCTGCTCACCGCGCTGCCTTTGGCAGGCGGCCCCTTCGACGAGGACTGTAGCACGCCGCGGCCCGAGCCGGGCCAATTGCGGCGGGACGACATTATGTCGCGACGCCCTCACTCTTTTGGGGGAGGCACGGGTCGAAGAATTATCGATAATTCTCTTCCCTCACCGACCGGCGGGCCCGCGGAGCGCTCGATCGAGCCATGTGGATCATCAAGGTGGCGCTGCGGCGCCCCTACACGTTCATCGTCCTCGCGCTGCTGCTGCCGATCCTCGGCGCGCTCGTGATCCTCGGCACCCCGCTGCGGCCGGGCATGCCGACCGACATCTTTCCTGAGATCCGCATTCCCATCATTGCGGTGACATTCACCTATAGCGGCATGCCGCCCGATGAGATGTCGGGACGCATCACCGGACAGATCGAGCGGTACGTGACGACTCTGGTGAACGACGTGCAGCACGTCGAGTCGCAGAGCTATCCCGGAATGACGGTGATCAAGCTCTTCTTCCAGCCGGGCGTCGACATCAATCTCGCGATGGCGCAGGTGGTGGCCTTCTCTCAGCTCTCGCTGAAGCAGATGCCGCCGGGCACGCAACCGCCGCTCATCATCAAGTACAACGCCTCGAGCGTGCCGATCATCCAGCTCGCCCTCTCGAGCGACCGCCTCACCGAGTCGCAGGTCTTCGACTTCGGCAACCAGGTGATCCGCTCGCAGATTGCGACCGTGGCGGGCGCATCGATACCGTACCCCTACGGCGGCGCCACGCGCCAGATCCAGGTCGATCTCAATCCGTCGGCATTGCGGGCACAGGGCCTCGCGCCGGTGGACGTGCTCGATGCGATTGCGACCCAGAATCTGATCGTGCCTGCGGGTACGGAGAAGATCGGCGGCACGGAGTACGACGTCAAGCTCAACGCCAGCCCGGTCACGATCGATCGGCTGAACGATCTGCCGATCCGCAGCCGCGGCGGGACGGTCACCTATCTTCGCGACGTGGCGTTCGTGCACGATGGCCATCCGCCGCAAACCAACATAGTGCGCGTGAACGGGCGCCGTGCCGTGCTGATGACGATCCAGAAGACCGGCACGGCCTCGACCCTGAACATCGTCAATGCCATCAAGGCCAAGCTGCCCTACGTGCGCGAGCTGCTGCCTGAAGGGACCTCCATCACCCCGACGGGCGATCAGTCGGTTTTCGTGCGGGCCGCGGTCCGCGGCGTCGTGATCGAGGCAGTCATCGCCGCCGCCCTCACGGCGCTCATGATCCTGCTGTTCCTGGGGACCTGGCGCAGCACACTCATCGTCACCATTTCCATCCCGCTCTCGATCATCTCCTCCATCATCCTGCTCGATGCGCTCGGGGAGACGATCAACCTGATGACCTTGGGCGGCCTCGCGCTCGCGGTCGGCATTCTCGTCGACGATGCCACCGTCACGATCGAGAACATCAATCGCTTTCTCGAGGAGGGGCGTGAAGTGGAGCCGGCGATCGTCGCCGGGGCGCAGCAGATCATCCTGCCGGCGTTCGTCTCGATGCTGTCGATCTGTATCGTGTTCGTGCCGATGTTCCTGCTCTCCGGCGTCGCGCGCTACCTCTTCGTGCCGATGGGTGAGGCGGTGGTGTTCGCCATGGCCACCTCGTTCATCCTCTCCCGCACCCTGGTGCTCACCCTCGCCAAGTACTGGCTGCGGACCGCGGCACAGGAGCACGCTGCCGCCGCCAACGCCGGTCCGCTCAAGCGCGCGCAACGGCGCTTCGAAGCGGCCTTCGAGCGCACCCGCGGACGGTACCGGGCCCTGCTCGAGGCGGTCCTGCGCCGCCGCGCGGTGTTCATCCCGGTATTTCTCGTGGGCGCGGCCCTGTCATTGCTGATCTATCCGCAGCTCGGCCGCAACTTCTTTCCCGATGTGGATGCCGGACGGATCAAGCTGCACGTCCGGGGACCCACCGGAATGCGGGTCGAGGATACGGCTGCGCTCGTCGATCGGGTGGAAGCGGCGCTGCGGCAGGTCATTCCGGCCGGTCAGATTGCAAGCGTCGTCGATAACGTCGGCTTGCCGGTCTCCAGCATCAACATGACGTACAACAACTCGGGCACGGTCGGCAGCAGTGATGCGGACATCCTCATCGGCCTGACGCCCGATCACGCTCCGACCGCCGGCTACGTGGCGCGGCTTCGCAGCGTGCTGCCGCGGGAGTTCCCGGGCACGAGCTTCGCCTTCCTACCCGCCGACATCGTGAGCCAGATCCTCAACTTCGGGGCCCCGGCTCCCATCGACGTGCAGGTGGTGGGTCCGAGCCCCAAAAACCGGGACCTCGCCGACGGGCTGCTCGATTCCTTGCGCCACGTGCCCGGTCTCGCCGACGTCCGCATCGGGCAGCTCTTCAACCGGCCGGAAATCGAAGTGCATACCGACCGTACGCGCGCCGAGCAGCTCGGCATCACGCAGTCGGACGTCGCCAACAATCTGCTGCTGACCCTCTCCGGCAGCGGACAGGTCGCGCCGACCTTCTGGCTCAACCCGCAGAACGGCATCTCCTATCCGATCGTCGCGCAAGCGCCGCAGTACCTGATGACCTCGCTCCAGGATCTGGAGGACCTGCCGGTCGATGCGCCGGGCGGGACGCAGATCCTCGGCGGTCTTGCGACCGTCAGCCGCGGCTTCGGCCCGGCGGTCATCTCGCATTACGATGCGCAGCCGATCATCGATATCTACGGGGCCGTGCAGGGCAGGGATCTCGGCGCGGTGGCGCAGGACATCCGCGCGCGGATCGCAGACTGGAAGAGCAAGCTGCCGCGCGGCACTCACATCATCATGCGCGGACAGGTCGAGACCATGCTGCAGTCGTACACCGGCCTCGGCGTCGGCCTCATCGGCGCGGTGCTCCTGGTCTACCTCCTCATGGTCGTCAACTTCCAGTCGTGGACCGACCCGTTCATCATCATCGCGGCGCTCCCGGCTGCACTTGCCGGGATTGCGTGGCTGCTCCTGGCGACGGGCACGACGCTGAGCGTGCCGGCGCTGACGGGAGCCATCATGGCGGTCGGCGTCGCCACTGCGAACAGCATTCTGGTGGTGAGTTTCGCGCGCGAGCGGCTCGCTGCGGGAGTCACGCCGACGCAGGCTGCGCTCGATGCCGGTTTCACCCGCTTCCGCCCGGTGCTGATGACCGCGCTCGCGATGATGATCGGCATGCTGCCGATGGCCCTCGGACTCGGCGAGGGCGGTGAGCAGAACGCGCCAATCGGCCGCGCAGTCATCGGTGGCTTGCTGCTCGCTACGATCGCCACTCTCGTGTTCGTCCCCGCAGTGTTCACCGCGATCTATGAGCGTCGCACGAAATGAGTCAGCAAATGGACCAACCCTCCCAAGATGAGTCACCTGGCGTTGTCCGGACGAGCGCGCGCGGTGCCTCGCGGGTCTGGCTGCGCACGGGAGGCATTGCTTCATTCGTGGCGCTCGCCGCCGTTGCCTGGGTCGTGCATGCGCGGCACCGGGCCGATGCCGCGCTGAGTCAGCAGACCGAGTCGGATCAGGTTCTGGCGGTGGCGACCGCCCGGCCGCACGCTGATGGCGCGGCCGCGGAGCTGGTCCTCCCGGGCAACCTTCAGGCCAACTACGAGGCGCCCATCTACGCGCGCACCAGCGGCTATCTCAGGCACTGGTACGTGGATATCGGCGCGAGGGTTCACCAGGGCCAGCTCCTCGGTGAGATTCAGGCGCCCGAGGTGGATCAGCAACTGCGCCAGGCAGAGGCGAATCTCACCATGGCGAAAGCGAACCAGAAGATCGCGGACGTCACCGCCGAGCGGTGGCGCCGCTTGCTCTCGAGCGAGTTGGTCTCCAGACAGGACGCTGATGAGAAGGTGAGCGCGGCGAAGGCGAGCGACGCGCAGGTTCAGGCGGCGCACGCCGAGGTGCTGCGGTTGCGCGAACTGTCGGGATTCGAGCGTGTGGTCGCGCCATTCGACGGCATCATCACCGCCCGCAACACCGACATCGGACAGCTGATCAACGCCGGAAGCGGCAGTGGCACGGCGCTCTTTCGCATCGCGGACATGAGGCGGTTGCGCCTGTACGTGAATGTGCCCCAGGAGGATGCAGCAGGCATGCAGCCGGGATTGAAAGCGCAGCTGCGCTTGCCCGACAGGCCTGCCACCGCCTACGACGCCTCGGTCGCAGCGACTGCGCGCGCGATCGACCCGGCAACGCGTACGCTGATGGTTGAGCTTCTGGTCGATAACAGCAAGGGCGAGCTGCTGCCGGGCGGTTATGCCGAGGTTCATTTTCGTCTGCCGCCCACCCGCGCGGCCCATGCGTTCCTGCTGCCGGCGAACGTGCTGCTCTTTCGCGGGGACGGCCTGCACGTCGCGACGGTCGATGCGCACGATCGCGTGGTGCTGAAATCGGTCACCATCGGACGCGACTACGGCTCGCAGATCGAGATCGTCTCCGGGCTCTCGGCCGACGATCAGGTCATTCTGAGTCCACCCGACTCGCTGGTGGCGGGTGCGCCGGTGCGCGTAGTCAGGCGTGGGGGGCCGGAGGCCTGATCCGGCCATGGTCGCCGTCGCACACACGATGGAGTCGGCATCCCAGCGCACCTGCGTGCGTGTTCGGATTCGCGATGTACTGGTGACGCGCATCCTCGATGGCACCTATCCGGCCGGCATGAGGCTCAAGGAGCTCACGCTCGCCCGAGAGTTTGGCGTGAGCCAGGCACCCATCCGCGAGGCGCTGCGCGAGCTCGAAGGGTCGGGCCTGGTCAGGAGCGAGCGCTATCGCGGTACGCGCGTGCGCGGCGCGGATTACCAGGAGATCCGCGAGTCCTACGAGCTGCGTGGGCTGATGGAGGAGCGCGCCCTGCAGCTCGCAGCGCCATTTTCCCGCGAGCTCGCCGAGGAGCTCACCGCTCGAACGCGCTCGATGGCGAGCGCCATCGAAGAGCGTAATCCGGAGCGCTACATCGATGAGGCGCTGGCCTACCATCGGCGCCTCATCGAGGCGAGCGGCAATCAGACCTTCCTCGTCGTCTGGGATTTCCTGCACTGGAACGTGCGCGGGCGCGTGGTCCTGCGGCGCATCGCGCAGGCCGGTGGCGGCGGGCTCAAGCCGTTCCTCGATCTGCACCGCGCTTTGAACTCGAGGATCCGGGCCGGGGACCTGCGCGGCGCAACCGACAAGGTCCGCGCCATCCTGCAGCGGGTGACTGGCGTCCTTTCCCGCGACTGACTAATCGTCCCGATCGAAGCCGTCGACGGTTCTCGGCCAGTCCTTCTTCAACAGGCGGGACAACGCGCGGTCGGCGAGCAGGCGGCCGCCTGTCTGGCAGGTCGCGCAGTAGTTGGTCTCGGTGTCCGCGTAGCGGATCCGTTGCACGGGCGTACCACAGACCGGGCAGGGCAGGCGGAAGCGGCCGTGCACGGCCATCTCCTTGCGAAACGCAGTCACTTTCTCCGGAAATCGTCCCCCGGCCTCGCGGCGCAAGCGCTCCGTCCACAGCTCCAGCTGCCCGCGAGTCGCAGCGTACAGCCGCAGCACTTCGGCATCAGTCGCGCGGCTGGTCAGCATCACCGGTGAGAGTCTGGCGGCGTGCAGGATCTCATCCGAGTAGGCGTTGCCGATCCCGCTGAACAGTCTCGGATCGGTCAGGGCGCGCTTGAGAGTATGGTTCTCGGCCCGCAGCCTCCGGGCAAACTCTTCTGCCGTGCAAGTGAGGACTTCCATGCCTCCCGGGTCTTGGCGCTGCAGTGCCTCTTCGCCAAGGACGAGGTGCAGCGATGCCCGCCGCTTCGTGCCGGCCTCGGTGAGTGTCAGGGTGCCGTTGCCCCATTGCAGGCGTGCCAGTGCCGCGCGCTTCCCGAGCGGCGTCCCGGCATCGAACCAATGCAGTCGGCCCGCGATCATCAGATGAAACACCAGCCAGAGCTCGCCCTCGAGACCGATGGCCAGGCGCTTGCCGATGCGGCGGACCTCGGTCGCGCGCCGACCCTCCACGCTGCTGAGGGGCGGGTCCACCGTGCGCAGCAGAAAAGGCGACTGGATCAGCGCCTTCTCGAGCCGCTGCCCGACGATGCGCTGCTCCAGCGCCTCGCGATAGACCGACACGTCGGGAAGCTCGGGCATGCGCCATTGTATGCCGGGACGAGCGGCGCTGGGCTCGTCCCTCCCTGTTGAGACGGCCGTCAGTATTTGTACTTATGTTCCTGAGACTGTGCGCCAAGCCACAGGGAGCGCGCGCACCGCATGCTGGAATCACGGTGCACCTTGCGGATCCGGCAACGAGACGCAAGCTGCCGCCGCGGCAACCGCACCCGACAGGAAAACCACTCATGCCATTGCGCCTCGTCCGGCTCGGCCTTGCAACCGGACTGATCCTGCAGCTCATCGCCTGCAATGATCCTCATGCATCTTCGTCCCCTGCATCCAATGGCATCGATGCGACTCCTTCGGTGCAGGCTGCCGCGGCCGTGGTGGGCGCCAAAGGCGAAACGGTCAGCGTCGCATTCGTGAGCAGTGACGGCCGGCCGATCAGCGACCTGACAGTCAGTGATCTTGGCAGCCTGCCGTCCGGCTGGAGCGGGCCGGCGAGCTTCGGCTGCGGCATCGTAACCACGGGCAGCGGCTGCGTGCTCAATCTGACCTATGCGCCGACTGCGGGTGCGAGCGGCACGCTCGACCTCGATTATTGGTTCATGAACAGCGCGGGCGATGCGATCACCGGAAAGGTCACCATTCCCTACAGCGCCACCACCAGCGACAACGTGATGGCTACTGCATCACCGACCGGACAGATCGCTGCAGTAGCGAGCGATGGCACGCAGCAGGTGACCCTGACCTTCACGACCGATGACGGTCAGAGCGCGAGCAATCTCGTCCTGACGAGCAGCCTCGGTGCCCTGCCTGCCGGCTGGAGCAGTACGGCCCAGTCCTTCAGCTGTGCAACGGTGAGTACCGGCAACGCGTGTCAGCTTTCCCTAGCCTACGCGCCCACCGCCGCGGGTGGCGGTATTCTCACGCTCGGTTACAGCTACACCGATGATGCCGGAGAGGCGAAGACCGGCTCGGCCAATATCTCCTTCTCGGCAACGACCGACGACAATGTCGTCTACACGCAATCGCCCAGCGGCCAAGTCAACGCGACGGTAAACGGCGGCACCGCAGTCACCGTGACGTTCACGACAGATGACGGCCAGCCCGCGACCGGTTTATCGATTAGCAGTGGTCTGAGCTCGCTGCCGGGCGCCTGGAGCGGACCCGGCTCCTTCTCGTGTGCGACCCTCAGCAGCGGTACGGGATGCCGGCTGGCGCTCAGCTATGCGCCGACGACGATGGACAGCGGTACGCTATCGCTGGGTTATCAATACGACAGCGATTCAGGCAGCGCGAAGAGCGGCACCGTCAACATCTCCTATGCCGCCACCGCACCTCATCTCTACATCCCAAATCTGTTCTCGGTGCTGGATGAGTGTACCCTCGCCAGTGACGGGAGCTTGAGCTCCTGCGCTGCGACTCCAGCCAGCGGTGGGTCCGGCTCGCCGTCCGGTATCGCATTCGACGGTGCGAGTGTGTATGTCACGGACTTTTACGCGGGTGAGGTCCAGCAGTGCGCCGTGAACGCCGATGGCAGCTTTTCGAGCTGCGCAGTTGCCCTCAGTGGCCTCATCTCTCCCTGGGCGCTGGCGATCAATGGTAGCTACCTCTACATTACGAGCGACAACACGACGGGCAGCACCACTTACTGCCGGATCGGCACGGGTGGGGCGCTGTCGAGCTGTGCGAGCACCGCCAGTGGCACGAATCTGGTCAACGGCATCGCGGTGGGTGGCGGCTATGCCTACCTGTCGGCGCTGAACCCGCCGCAGACCGGTTATCAAGTGGATGTCTGTACGGTCAACGGCGACGGCAGCCTCACCGGTTGTGCATCGACCGGCAGCGGCTTCAGCGATCCGCAGTTCATCACGCTCTCGGGCGGCGATGCTTATATCGGCAATCAGCAGAGCTCGTCGGTGGCCGTCTGCTCCGTCGGTAGTGGCGGGACGCTCGCGAGCTGCGCCAATTCGGCCGTCGGCTTCGAGCCAAACGGGGTGGCGATCTTCGGCAATGAAGCCTACGTTACGGACGACAACGACAACATTTACAAGTGCACCGTGGGTGCCGGTGGGAGCCTCGGGACCTGCGCGGCGTCGAATGGGGGAGCAACGTTCAGCGCACCACAGCAGATCGTCATCCACTGATCGGCCAGCTGCGCCCGGCTCGCCCCGGAACCGGAACAGGGCGTATCGCCTGGCGAACGGTTGCGCCGCGCCGGTGAGACGGGGCGCTCGCTGGGGCATCGCCTGGCCCATGGCGGTACACTCGTCCGATGCGCCCGCTCTCACTCCTGGACCGGGATCGTACGGTGGCGGCTCCCGGCTTCAGCCGCTGGATGGTGCCGCCGGCTGCGCTCTGCATTCACCTCTGCATCGGGCAGGCGTACGCCTTCAGCGTATTCAATCTGCCGATGACGCGGCTGATCGGGATCACCGACTCGGCGCCGGGTGACTGGAAGCTCACGGATCTCGGCTGGATCTTCACGCTCGCCATCTTCTTTCTCGGCGTCTCGGCGGGCATTTTCGGGCGCTGGGTAGAGGAGGGTGGCCCGCGCCGTGCAATGTTCGCCTCGGCGTTGTGCTTCGGCGGCGGATTTCTGATCTCGGCGGCCGGGGTCTACTCCCACGCCATCTGGGTGATCTACATCGGCTACGGTGTGCTCGGAGGCATCGGGTTGGGCCTGGGGTACATCTCCCCGGTCTCGACGCTCATCAAGTGGTTTCCCGACAGGCCGGGCATGGCGACCGGCATGGCCATCATGGGCTTCGGCGGCGGTGCGCTCATCGCCTCGCCGCTCTCGGTCTGGCTCATGGGCCGGTTCTCGACGCCGAGCCACCTGGGTGTTGCCGAGACTTTCATCGTGCTCGGCATCGTGTACTTCATCTTCATGATGGTGGGCGCCGCCATCGTCCGGGTTCCCCCGTCGGATTGGAAGCCCGCCGGCTGGACGCCACCTGCACAGCCGCCTCCGCTCGTGACCACGGCCAATGTGTACGTCTACACGGCTCTCAGGACACCGCAGTTCTGGCTCATCTGGTGGGTGCTCTGCCTCAATGTGACTGCGGGCATCGGTGTGCTCGGCCAGGCATCGGCCATGAGTCAGGAGATGTTTCCAGGCAAGGTGAGCGCAGTCGCCGCCGCAGGGTTCGTCGGCCTCATGAGCCTGTTCAACATGGCGGGGCGGTTCATCTGGGCCTCGGCGTCGGATTTGATGGGACGCAAGAGCACGTACTTCTGCTTCTTCGTCCTCGGGACCGTACTCTATGCGCTGGTGCCGACGACGGGGCGTATCGGCAGCGTCGGTCTCTTCGTGCTCTGCTTTCTCGTCATCATCAGCATGTACGGCGGCGGATTCTCGACGCTTCCGGCCTACCTCCGCGATATGTTCGGCACCCGCTATGTGGGCGCCATTCACGGCCTGCTGATCACGGCGTGGTCCGCGGCTGGAGTGTTCGGGCCGGTGCTGGTCAATTACATTCGCGCGTACGAGATCGCGCACGGAGTTCCGAAGGCCGATGCCTACAACGTGACCATGTACGTCATGGCCGCGCTCCTGGCCATCGGCTTCTTCTGCAACCTCTTCATCAGGCCAGTGCACGAGCGGCACCACATGTCCGCCGCCCAGTCCCGGGCCACACTCGCGGTGCAGTGAGCACGGAGTTCCCATGTCGAGCCCGAATCCCACCGGCACACGCACCGCTCAGCTGATCCTGGCCTGGTGCTTCGTGGGTATCCCACTGCTGTGGGGCGTGTTGCAGACGCTACGCAATGCGCTGAAGCTGTTCCACTGAGGCCGGGGCGGTGTCACGCGGCCAGCTTGTAGCTGCAAATATCTTCATGTAGAGTATCTTTACGTGAAGATATATACCGGAACTGCCGATGCGATCGCCCGTGTCCGGGCGCAATGGAAGGCCGAGCGTCCGGATCTGGATACTCGACCGATGGAGACGATCGGCAGGATCTTGCGCATTCAGTTTCTCGCCGGCGCAAGGATCCGGCGTCAACTGCAGAGGCATGGGATCGATGCGGGCGGATTCGACGTCCTCGCGACGCTGCGCCGCGCCGGCAGCCCTCATCGCATGACGCCGACGGGCCTCTACAAAGAGCTGGTGCTGACATCCGGCGCGATGACCAATCGGATCGACGTACTCGAGCAGGCCGGGCTGGTGCTGCGACATCCCGATCCCGCCGATCGCCGCGGTACCTTGATCGAGTTGACGAGGGAGGGAATGGCGCTCGTCGACCGGGCGATGAAGGAGCACATGGAAGGGGAGGCCGCGATGGCCGCTCACCTCACGAAGGAGGAGCAGAGGGACTTGGCCGGGCTATTGCAGAAACTGCTGATCGGAATGGAGGGTGACCATGAGGGCGCATGAGCGTGTCATAGTGATCGGAGGCAGCTCCGGTATGGGTCTGGAAGTCGCAAGGAAACTGTTGGCCGCTGGAGCGGAGGTGGTGATTGCGGGACGGTCCGAGGAGCGCCTGCAAACCGCGCGCACGACCTTGGGTGTAGACCGAGTCGAGGCCGTGACTGCGGACATTGGCGAGCGATCGCAAGTCGCGGCACTGTTCGCGCGCGCGGGACGGCTGGATCACGTGGTGGTTACGGCGGCGGATCTTCCTTATGGGCCCGCCGTGGATCTGACGGAAGCTGATGTGATGCGCGCCGTCCGCTCGAAGTTACTCGGGCCGCTGTTCGTTGCACAAGAGACTGCCGGGCGTTTGAGTCCGGGCGGCAGTATCACGTTCACCACCGGGATCGCGGCGCGGCGGCCGATGCGCGGTGGGTCTGCGGCGGCTGCGCTCAACAGCGGCCTGGAGGGCCTGGTGCGGGCGTTGGCCATGGAATTGGCTCCGATCCGAGTGAACGCCGTCTCTCCCGGCTGGACCGACACCCCGATCTGGGGCGCCATGCCGGGCATGACCGCCGAACGCAAACGCGAGGTGTTCGCCTCAATGGCGGCCCGGCTGCCGACCGGGCGGATAGGGCGGCCGGAGGAAATTGCCGATGCCGTCGTCTTCCTGATGAAGAATCAGTTCTCGACCGGTGCGGTGCTCGATGTCGATGGAGGCCATCGCCTCGTCTGAGGAAAGTTGCTGCCTCACGCAACGTGGGCTGCGCGGACGATCAGCACGAGGCCGATACCGATCACCGCGACACCAATCGCTCGTGCGAGGCGATCACCGGATGGTGCCACCCGCTCGAGGGTGAGAGCGACTGTCACCAGCGCCATCGTGCGCAGGTCCATGATTCCCATGACGAGGAGGATGGCCATGAGATTGATGCAGCAACGGCCGCAATGCAGACCCAGGCGCACGCCGTGCCGCCAGGCCACAGCGCCGTCCGCTGGCAACGAGCGCTTGGACATTGCCGCTCGCCTGCAGCACGCGAGCTGACGTGCCTTCCAGGCGCTGAGCTGCAGTGCCCCGGCGATGAGAACGATGATGCCGCTCGCAACCGGAACGGCGCGTGCAAGCGCGGGCTGCTGCATCTCGAGGGCTGCCAGACCGAAGCCAAGCGGCAGGACCGCCACGCCGAATAGAGCCCACACGAAAAAGTACCCGGCGCCGACCAGAGCGGTCAGTTGCCCCAAAGGCCGTCCACCGGTCTCGATCGTCCGTCGATAGCGCACCAGCATCGGTACCAGGCACGGCAGCATCATCGCCAGCATCATCACCAGCCACATTCCGACGGCAGACGCGCCCATCCCGAGCCAGGTCTGCTCCGGCATCCGCATCCAGGTCATCGACATTCCCCAGCCGCCGGGCATCGGCATCTCGTCCATGGCCGACATGGAGCCGCACCAGATGATGGTCATCGTCGAGCTGATGAGGAAGAGCACGGCAGAGGCGCAGAGGAATGCTGCGTGGGATGTCGACTCGGAGTGCGTGCGGCGGCCGGACGAGCGGGAGACAAACGGCTCGCGGGTTTGCGGAGCGATCGTTGCCTCGATCATGCGCGTCCTCCGATTCTCTCGAGAAGCCGATGTCAGCGAGCGCCAGTCGTCAAGTCGTCGGAATGTCCGCCCTGCACGCGCGGCCATTGGACTATGGGGCGTCCACCGGTACGGTACGGATTCGTCCATTGCTGCCGTAGCCAGCCGCTCGGCGAGTCTTCCCACTTCTCCTGCCGTCCGTAAACGGTCAGGTCGAGCAAGGCGTTGCTGTTGTCCATCGCTTCGACGCCTCGTCCCGTGGTCCAGTAGGTCTCGAAAACCTTCGTCCCTTGCCGCAGGTAGCAGACGAGGTGGAACATGCCTATCCGCCGCCCCACGAGCAGGGTCTCGAGAGAGCCGCGGGCAGAATACCAGGGCATTTCCCAGCCCATGAAGGCGCGGTAGCGCAGGCTCTCTTCATAAGGGCCCTGACACAACACGGCGTAGGTCACATCGCGCGAGTGAATGAAGGAGAGCTCCCGCACCTGCGACGTATACAGACTGCATCCCTCGCACTGCTCTGCCGCAGGCTGACCGTCGTGCCACATGAAATAGTAGCCAATGAGCATGCGGCGACCCTCGAAGGCATCCAATAGCGTCATCGGGCCGCGTTCGCCGATGAGGGCACTGGCGCCATCCACCTCCACCATGGGGAGCCTGCGGCGAGCGGCAGCAATGGCGTCCCCCTCCCTCGTGTGAGCCTTTTCCCGGACGCGCAGCGCGTCGAGCTCCCTCTGGAAGAGGCTCCGGTCAACTATCCTGGGCGCTCCAGGCGCCTTGCTCGCGGTTGCTCTCTTGGTCGTGGCCATGGCGTTTCTCCCGATGGGATGCGCTCGCTTCGTGGAAGAGAGTCTAGGGGTCCATGCCGAAACGAAGGGAGTTACAACTGTGGCGGGATTGCGGGGAGGCGCACCGCAACCCCCGTCAAGCGCGCAGCGGCGAATCCCATTACATTGGCCGCAGAACGGAGGAGGAGCACCATGTCACTGGTCAACCGCGCGCTGTTTCTGATCGAGCGCAATCTGCACCGCGATCTCTCGCTTGGCGGTATAGCGGAGGCCTGCGGCGTGTCGCGCTTTCATCTTGCCCATGCATTCGGCGAGGCCACGGGCGTTGCCGTCATGGAATACGTCCGCAGGCGCCGGCTCACCGAATCGGCGTACGCACTGGCCTCCGGAGCGACCGGCATCATGGAGGTAGCGCTCGATTACGGCTATGACTCGCACGAAGGCTTTACGCGTGCCTTCAAGGCTTATTTCGGCAGGACTCCGGAGGAGACCCGGCGGGCCGAATCGGTGGCGGATCTCGCGCTCCTCGATGCGATCCGGTTCATTGAGGCACCGCGGGCGAAGATTGGGGCGCCGAGCTTCGAGCGCGCCGGCGAGCTGAAATTCATCGGACTCGGTGAGCCGTTCGACTTTGGTGAGACTGCGCACATTCCGAATCAGTGGCGCCGCTTCATGGCGGAGTTCTATCCGAAGATCGGGCACAAGAGCCAACAGATCCCGCTCGGCATCGTCACGAGCGGCAGTGATGGCGCTACCGATCTTCGGTACACCTGCGCCGTGGAGGTGTCACGCTTCACAGACATCGAGGAGGGACTCGTGAGCCTCACCGTAGGTCCGGCGAGCTACGCCGTTTTTCCCCACGACGGGCACATCTCCGGGCTGCCGCAGACCTATGCGGCGATCTGGAACGATTGGCTGCCGGCCAGCGGCGGCAAACCTGCGGAGGGGCCGAGCTTCGAGCGGCCGAATCCGACTTTCGATACCCGCACGGGCGAGGGTGGCGTGAGGCTGTGGATTCCGCTGGCCCGGTGAGCGGGTCAGGCAGCTCCGCGGCGGTCCTGGTTCGCCTGCCGATGGCGATCGCTCGAGAGTCATCCGGAAATCAAAAGCCGGTTCTATAGCAGCAGCCTCGGCACAGGCTAGGCTCGTCCCATGAAGAGCCTCGTCCTTCTCGCCGCGGCAGCCGCGGCAGTCACGCCAGTCACGCCAGTCAGGGCAGCTACGGGTGGGGCCGGATCCGTATACCACTTCGATACGACGCGTTACCTTTTTCGGGCCCCTGCCATCGAGCAGGCGCGCCGCATCGAGCTGCTGGCCGAGGTCGACCGGTTCCTGGAGCAGCCGGTGTCGTCGGTCGACACCCCCGCCGCGCTCTCCCGCTGGCTCGAGGTCCAGGACTCCTTGAGCAAGCGGCTGAATCGACACGAGCTCTACGTCTATCTGCGCGCCGAGGAGGACACCAAGGATCATGCCGATGCGGCAGCGGACGATGTCCTCGAGGCCGCGATCGCGAGGTTGGAGTCGGCGGCGCAGAGCCTGCTCACGCAGGTTGGTGCCCGCAGGTTGCATCACTACTTAGCGCGCCATGCGTCCCTCGAGGCATATCGATATTTCATTGATTCCACGCTGGCACAGACGGCGCACGCGAGTCCATGCCTGAGCGCCGGCACGCTGCTCGCTGCTCCGGCTTTGGACAGCCTCACTGCTTCCTACAAATCGTTGGCTGATCACCTCCAGCCTCCGGGCGGCCGTCAGGCAGAGACGGGCGCCGCGGGATTTGCCGCGCGCTGGAAGCCGTACCTCGAGAACGAGGACAGGTTCGCCTCCCTGCTGGTTCCGATCGTCAAGCTGTACGACGGCGAAGCCAGGCTGCAGGGGTTCGAGGGTGCTCCGGCAGCTGCCTATTCCCGCGATCAGCTCACTACTTCCGAGGTGAACGGTGCGCTCGCGGCCGTGCGCCGATCGGATGGCTATGAGCGCTACATCGCGGTGCTCTCGGCCGCGGCGTCACGGCGCCTTCATCTCGCACCGGCGGCGCTTCACGCCTGGGATCTGGACGCGGCGGACACCTTCCGGCCGGCACCAATGCCCTTCCCGGATGCATTGCGACTCATTCTTGCGTCCGAGCGACCCATGGGTGCCGAGTACGCGGCGGAGTTTGGCCGCCTCTTCGATCCTTCCAGCGGTCGCCTGGAATGGTGCCGTACCGATACGTGTGATAGGGCCGGTTTCTCGGTGGGCTATGCCGGTATTACTTCCGGCCTCTTCTATGGCTCCTATACCGGCGACGTCAACAGCATACGCGCCGTTGCCCATGAGGCCGGCCATGCCGTGCATCGGGAGCTCATGGCCGAAAACCAACCGCTCGCGGTATACAACGTCGGGCCGAAGTTCATGTTCGAGTCCTTCGCCATCTTCAACGGGTTGCTTGCCCTGGACCACCTGTACCAGACGACGCACTCGGCCGCCGCCCGTGCCTATTACCTGAACCGGTTCCTGGATGAGGCCACCTTCGAGGTGTGGGGTTCCGCGAAGGAGACGGATCTGGAGCAGTCCATGTATGCCGCCGCCGAGGGCGGCAAGCTGCACGATGCAGCGGACCTCGATGCTTTGACGCTGCGGGTGTTTCGCCGCTATATGCCCGAGCCGAGCCTCGATCCCCGGATGAGAGTGTATTGGGCTCACGACCGTTTGTATTTCACGGATCCCAACTACGACGTCAATTACCTTTTCGCGGGACTTCTCGCGCTCGAATACATGCACCGTTTCGAGCTCGACCCCAAGGGATTCGCACGCCGCTACCTGGCTTTTTTGCGGAACGGTTTCACGGACACACCGCCGGCATTGGAGAAGAGGTTTCTCGGGATAGATCTCGACGATACCGCAGGGTTGGTCAGGGACGCCGCTGAGCTCATCGGCCGGCGCGCGGATATCCTGCAACGCCTCTACAGCGCCGGGAGCGACGCCGCGCCGGACCCGCACGATGGCGCCGGAGGTACTCGAGCGGGGTTACTGCGAACAGGCGTCTGAATTGACGGTTGAAGTGGCTCTGATCCGCGAACCCGCAACGCTGCGCGATTTCCGATAGCACACAGCCGGGCTCGGTCTGCAGGCAGCGGCGCGCGTGCCACAGGCGAAGATGCCTGACATGAGTGCCCACGGATCTGCCGTAGATCCGCTTGAAGGTTGCGGCTACATACGCCGGGTCTCTTTGCACCATCCGGCCCAGCTCCGCGAGAGTGGGCGGCCTGAAGTACTCCGCTTCGACCCGTTCCCTCACTGCATCGAGCCATCGGGGCATTCCCTTGTCCCGCAGGGGCGCCTGATGAAGGATTCGGGAGCTTGCGAGCAACGCCAGGCCCTCCATCACCAACGGGCTGGCCGTATCGGCGATGACGATCTCCCGGCGCAAGGCTTCCCCCAGGGTTCGGAAGGAAACGTCTTGCATCACGAACGGCTCGCGCAGGGAGGCGGCAGGACCGTTCACGGGTAGAAGCAGCGAAAGGCATGCAGTAGGAAGGCGATACCGGTCTTCATGCTCTTCCCCGGCCGGCCGGAAGAGGGCAGCCGAGTCGGGCACCACCATCGCCCGCGTCCCAAATCGAGTGTCGAAACCGAATTGGAGCGGTAAGACGATGCGCGGCTCCGGGTGATGGTGCGCGCCCATGCGGCAGCTCGGGAGGTTCACGCTGCAGCGGAATCCGAAATCGCCTGCACGGCGGCTCACCTGGGAGGAAGTCGGGCAGCCACACGCGAGAGTGTTCATGGCAGGTAGTCTCGCCCGCGAGAGTCCCTGGTCTCGATACGTATGTCAACCAGTCGAGGATCTCAGCGCGCCGCAGCGATCGGCTTACCGAGCATGCACCTGCGTCCCGGGCTGGTGATCAGGATGCGAGCGGCTTCGCGCTTCGCCCAAAGAGCGCTGCCGCGACGAAAGAAGCAGGAGCGTTGCGGTTGTCCCGCTTCACAGGTGCGCGCGGCGGCGCGCATACTTTTGCGTGGGACCTCGGGGTGCACAGGTGAGTGATGCTCTCTCTCCTCGTAAACGGCCGATCCGTTGAAGTCGACGATGATCCCCATACGCCTTTGCTGTACGTGCTGCGCGATACGCTGCAGCTCAACGGGGCGAAGTTTGGTTGCGGCCTCGGACAATGTGGGGCCTGTACCGTCATGGTGGACGATGCTGCGGTATTTTCCTGCCAAACACCGATTGCCGACATCGTCGGTCGCCGCGTCACAACAGTTGAGGGACTGGGTACCCGGCAACGCCCTGGGGTCATACAACAGGCATTCATCGACGAGCAGGCGGCGCAGTGCGGGTACTGCATTGCCGGCATGATCATGCGGGCGCAGGCGCTGATCGGGCGCACCGCATCACCGACTGAGGATGAGATCCGGGCGGCGCTGGAGCCGAACCTGTGCCGCTGCGGTACGCATTCCAGGATTCTGCGCGCGGTCCGGCGTGCAGTTCGCGCCCGGCAAGCAGCCGAGACCGGCAGCCCGGGCGGCAGTCCACCGGCAGCTGACGAGCTCTCCTGACATGTCGGTATCACGGCGAGCGATCCTGTCGGGCGGGGGAGCGTTGATCGTGAGTTTCGTGCTCGGCCCGCTACCTGTGTGCGCGCAGCGCCGTCGTAGCACCGCGGACGCCGCGCTACCCGGAAGCCTCGGATCCAGCCCGATGCTCGACTCATGGCTGCGGATCGATGCACGGGGTATCACCGTTTTCACGGGCAAGGCGGAGCTGGGTCAGGGCATTCAGACCGCGCTGATCCAGGTCGCTGCCGAGGAGCTCGCCGTCGAGCCGGGCGCCATTACGCTCGTTGCGGCCGACACCGCACGCACGCCGAACGAGGGATACACGGCGGGTAGCCACTCCATGCAGGACAGCGGCACCGCGATCATGAACGCCGCGGCCCAGGCGCGTGAAATCCTGCTTGGCCTTGCTTCCGAGCGTTTGCAGCAAGACCGGGCAAGACTGAAGGCCGAGGGGGGCGCCGTCGTCGCGCCCGACGGACGGCGGATCGCATACAGCGGCCTCGTCTCCGGCCGCACGCTGCACGTCAGCGCTGAGCCGGGTGCGCCGCTGGGTGATCCCGCACACCGCCGGGTAATGGGCCGCTCCTGGCCGCGCATCGACATCCCGGCGAAGGTATTGGGCGAGATGGCCTTCATTCAGGACCTGCGCCCTGCGGGCATGGTGCACGCGCGGGTTGTGCGCCCGCCAAGCTACGGCGCACGGCTGCGTTCAGTCGAAAGTGCGCCCGTCCTGCGCCTTCCAGGGGTCCTGTCCGTCGTCCGTGACGGCAGTTATCTCGCTGTGGTGGCGAAGCGCGAGTATCAGGCCATTACCGCCATGCAGGCGCTCGCCCGCGCCGCGCGCTGGGAGGAGAAAGCGAGCCTGCCGCAGCAGAGCAGGCTTTTCGAGGAGTTGGTGGAATGGCCTTCGCGCAATGTGCCGGTCGCGGCACGAGGCGCGGCGGATGCTGCTCACGGCTCGCCTGCAGAGCGCACTCTCGAGGCCGAGTATCGTCGCGGTTACCTGATGCACGGCTCCATCGGTCCCTCGTGCGCCATTGCAATGTTCGACGACGGTGCGCTTACCGTGTGGACGCACAGCCAGGGGGTTTATCCGCTTCGCAACGCGCTTGCCGAGCTCAGTGGGCTGCCGGAGCGTCGCGTACGGTGCATTCAAGTGGAAGGCTCCGGGTGTTACGGCCACAACGGGGCCGATGACGCAGCCGCCGACGCGACGATCATTGCGCTCAAGCTGCCGGGGCGCCCCGTGCGGGTGCAGTGGATGCGCAGCGATGAGCACATCTGGGAGCCCTACGGGCCCGCGATGCTGGCGCGCGTGCGCGGCACGCTCGATGAACGGGGCAACATCGCCCGTTGGGAATACGAAGTCTCGAGCAACACTCACTCCACCCGCCCCGGCGGGGCGCGTGAGCTGATGCCAAGTTGGTTCCTAGAGCGGCGCCTCAGTCCCGCTGCGCCCGAGCCGCTCCCGCTGCCGGCGGGCGGTGGCGATCGCAACGCGCTGCCGCTCTACCGCATACCGGCCCTGAAGGTGGATTACCGCTTCATTCCGTCGATGCCGCTCAGAGTCTCGGCGCTGCGATCGCTCGGGGCTCATCTCAACGTGTTCGCCATTGAAAGCTTCCTGGACGAGCTGGCGCGTGCCGGGCGGTCCGATCCCGTCGAGCTGAGAGTAAGGCATCTCGATGATCCCCGTGCCATAGCGGTGATCCGCGCTGCCGCAGAGCGCTTCGGTTGGAGAAAGTACCGCCGCCGCGACGGCCGCGGCAAGGGCTTCGCGTTCGCACGCTACAAGAATCTTGCGGCCTACCTGGCCGTCGCGGTCGAAGTCAGCGTGGATCGCCACCATGGCGCCGCGCGGGTATTGCGCGTGGTGGCTGCGGTCGACAGCGGCGAGGCCGTCAATCCCGACGGGATCCGAAACCAGATCGAAGGCGGAATCCTTCAGGCGCTGAGCTGGACACTTTTCGAGTCGGTGACGTTCGACCGCACCCACATCACGAGCCGCGATTGGGCGAGCTATCCCATTCTTCGCTTCACGGACGTTCCGGGCGCCATCGAAGTCGTGGTGCTCAACCGTCCGGGCCAGCCGTTTCTCGGGACCGGTGAGGCTGCGCAGGGTCCTGCGGCCGCGTCGCTCGCCAATGCAGTTGCGGATGCGGCGGGAGTCCGGATCCGCGAGCTGCCACTCACCGCCGAGCGCATCAGGGCAGCGCTGGCGCCCGCACGAGATACTTAGACAATTCGCCGAGAGACGGCGGGGAGCTGAGCCGACGGTGAGTCTCGACGGTGGCAGTCGTCGCAAGGCCGGAGCGCGTCAGCGCAAAACAGTCCTCTCTTCGGTCTGCCGCGCGATCTGCCTTACGCTCGCGCGACGAACCGAAATGTTTTGGTCCATAGGACGCAGCCGCACGATGCTATTCTGATGAGCGAAGCTGGCTAGTCTCAGCTGAGACCAATTCATAGAGAGAGGGCCACCAGCCATGTTCAAAGGACGCTGCTTTGTGCTGCTTTCCTGTCTGTCCCTGGCGCTACCCGTCGCATTCGCAGACACGGTGCCAACGGGCATGCTCACGAGTGCGCTCAAATGGCGCAGTGTGGGCCCTTATACCGGCGGGCGGGTCACCACGGTGGCCGGCATTCCGGACGAGCCCAATGTCTTTTACATGGGCACGGCGGGCGGAGGCGTCTGGGAGACGGAGGATTACGGCAACAACTGGAAGAGCATCTCCGACAGGGATTTCAAGAGCGGCAATATCGGCGCCATGGCGATCGCGCCTTCCAACTCCAAGATCATCTATGTAGGCACTGGAGATTCCGCCCCGCGCAACACGGTCCTGACGGGTGAGGGAATGTACAAGTCCACCGACGGCGGCAAGAAATGGACTTACGTCGGGCTGGGAGACACGCACATCATCAGCTGGATCCTGGTGGATCCCCGAAATCCGGATGTCGTGTACGCAGCAGCGCTCGGCCATTTGTTCGGGCGCAATCCCGAACGCGGGGTGTTCAAGACCACCGACGGCGGCAACACATGGAAGAAGGTCCTTTATGTCGATGACGATACGGGCGCCATCAGCCTGGCGATGGATCCGTCCAACCCGCGCGTGCTCTACGCCGGGATGTGGCAGATGTCGCGCCGGCACTGGACCTTTTCCAGCGGCGGTCCGGGCAGCGGCATCTACCAGTCGACCGACGGCGGCGAAAACTGGACCAATATCTCGCACCGGCCGGGACTGCCGGGCGGCATCTTCGGCAAGGTGGGCATTGCGGTCGCGCCGAGTGAGCCCAATGTCGTATATGCGCTGATTCAGGCGGACTTCAAAGGCCAGGCAGGCGGGTTGTTCCGGTCCGACGATGCCGGCCGGAGCTGGAAGCTCATCAACAACAGCATGGACATCACGCAGCGGGCCTTTTACTACATGACCGTATTCGTCGATCCCAAGGATCCCAACACGATCTACCTCCCAAACGTCGGCGTGTATGTGTCGCACGATGCAGGCAAGAAGCTGACGGCGCTCCATCCGCCGCACGGCGACAACCACGTGCTCTGGATCAATCCCAACAACCCGCAGCTCTTCATCGAGGGCAACGATGGCGGCGCGACCGTGAGCCAGAATGGCGGCAAGTCCTGGAGCTCCGAGGACAACCAGCCGACCGGCCAGTTCTATCACGCCAATCTCGATGATCAGTTCCCGTTCCATATCTATGGCGCGCAGCAGGATCGCAGCTCGGTCGAGGCGCCGAGCGCCGTGCCGGCCGGGACCATTCCGCCGGTTTGGAAGGACGTACAGGGAGGCGAGATGAGCTGGGTAGTACCGACGCCCCGTAGATCATGGGTAACCTACGGCAGCGGGTACTACAGCATGGAGTGGAGAGAAAACAGCAGAACGGGACTGGTCACGAACGTGAGTCCGTGGCCGGCCTACAAGTTCGGTCTCGCGGGCGCGCTGATCAAATATCGCTACGGCTGGAATCATCACCCGGTCGTCTTCGCGCCCGGCAACCCCGAGGAGCTGGTGATGGGAGCGAACGTACTGCTCGAGACTACGGATGAAGGCATTCATTGGAAGCCGATCAGTCCGGATCTCACGCGCAATGACAAGAGCAAGCAGGCGCGGCCGGGTGGCCCGATCAGCGCCGATGTGACCGGCGAGGAGATGTTCGACACGATCTCCTCGATTGCCTTCTCGCCGCTCACGGACAGCACCATCTGGACGGGCTCGGATGACGGCCTCGTGCATGTAACGAGAGATGCGGGAGCGCATTGGAGCGAGGTTCGCCCGCCCAAGCTGCCGACGTGGTCCACGGTCACCTGCATCGAGCCCTCGCACACCGATCAGGGCACTGCTTACGTGTCGGCGAGCCGGTTCGACTGGGATGACTTTCACCCGTACGTGTACAAGACCACCGACTACGGCAAGCATTGGACGCAGATCACCACCGGGCTGCCGCAGGATCAATACGTCGAGAGTGTCCGTGAGGATCCGGACGATCCCAATCTGCTCCTCGCAGGAACCAGCTCGACGGTGTACTTCAGCCTGGATGGAGGCGCGCAATGGCAGCCCTTGACGCTGGGGCTGCCGGCCGTGCGGGTGAATGACGTGGAAATTCAGCCGCAGCAGCATGCCGTGGTGCTCGCCACGTTCGGGCGCGGCTTCTACGTGCTCGACAACCTCCAGTTCCTGGAACGGTTGGGCTCCGCCAAAGTGGCGACCGATGCGCCTTACCTGTTCAAGCCGCAGCAGGGCTGGCTGGTCACGCGCCGTATGGGCGGGTTTGGTCCACACGGTCCGGGAGGCGAGAATCTGGCGCCCGGAGTCACGATATTTTTCCACGTGCCGGCCGACTACGACGGCAAGACGCCGATGACGTTGGCCTTCACCGACGCGAGCGGGAAGTCGATCGAGAGCTTTACGCTCCACCGGAAGGTAAAGACCAAACCAGCGCCGCCTTCGGAGAATCCCGGCGTGGCGCGCCGAGAGAGTCGGGAAAAGGCCACGGCGGTCGAGCCGGGCATGAACCATTTCCAATGGGATCTGGCTTATGCGGACGCGGTGGATGTAAAGGGAATCTACAACTCCTTCTTTGCCGCCGCACCGACCGTAGGTCCGGAGGTGGTGCCGGGTACCTACTACGCAACGCTGACCTATGGCCAGGTCACGCAAAGGGAGCCGTTCGAGGTCAAGCTGGATCCCACATTGAAGACCACGCAGGCAGAGCTCCAACAGCGCTTCGATCTGCTCATGCGGATTCAGGATGCGCTCAATCGCCTCGACACCAACCTCAATCAGGCCATCGACGCCCGTGACTCTCTCGAGAAGGCGCTCGCCAGCAAGGGCGTGTCCGGCAAGGCGGCGCAGCCGGCGCTCGACCATCTGAACCGCGATATAGATGCCCTGGTGGACCTGAAGATCCAGTCCGGGGAGGGGGCGCTGGTCTATCCCGGCCGGCTGCGCGCCTGGCTGACCTCGATCGCCGGCCAGGTGCGGATGGCATTCGTACCACCCACCCCGGCGATGGTGGAGGTGGCGGGTGGATACATCAATGACGCGGCAGCAGGCGTCTTACGTCTGCAGTCCGACGTTGCGGCGGCCAACAGCGTGGTGAGTCACAGACGGGTGGCCGCCAGGAACTAGAGGTCTCGAACAGGCCGGAAACGTCATCCCACCGAAACCCCGCGCTCCGCGGGGTTTCGCATTTACGGCGGGAGGCCGAGGGGTGCTAGACTGCCGCCAGAGGGCTGCAGTCATCTGCGGGATACCCCAGGTATGATGCAAAGCTTCCGTGCGCTTGCGCCGTTGGCTCTGAGGCGGGTTGAATCCAGCGTCAGGGAGAACCTCTACCGCATCGTTAAAATCGACTCCACCCGGCCGCAGCACATCCAGGCGGTGCTGACCTATCGTTGCAACTACCGGTGTGAGTACTGTCTGCACTGGCGATGGGAGAAAAGGGAGGAAATGGGCCTGGAGGATTGGATGCAGGCCCTGCTCAGCCTGAAGGCCTATATAGGGTCGTATGTCGTCAATTTCGTGGGCGGCGAGCCGTTCGTATACCGTCATTTCCTGCAGCTGATCGCCTTCTGCGGCGAGAACGACATCGGGTGGGGCGTCATTACCAACGGCTCCGCTCTCACGGAAAGGACTGTGGCCCACGTGGTCGCTGCGCGTCCCCTCTATTTCGATGTGTCGGTCGACGGGACGACCAGCGAGATCCACGACAGGGCACGGGGCGTCGATGGCTCCCTCGAAAGGGTGAGCCGGGGTATCCGAATGCTGGTGCAGCGCCGCAACGCTTGCGGACAGAATTTCCCCATACGCATCAAGCCAACGGTACATCGCTACAACTACGGCGATTTGAGCCGGCTGGTGGACTGGACGGTGGCCATCGGGGCGACCTCGATCGACTTCAATCCCGTCAAGCTCCCGGAGGCGAAGGAGCGGGAGCGCCTTTATCTGCAGGATCCCGCCGAGATTGCCGAGCTCGAGCGGACGGTCGTGGAACTGATAGCTCGCAAGCGAAGCGGTGATCCGATCGAGACCAGCGAAGGCAAGCTCCTTGCCCTTCCCGACCACTTCAAAGATGTTGCCGTAAACTACGGCACTCGGCATTGCCGTAACGGCCTGCGGGCCTACTGGATCCTGCCCACCGGTGACGTCGAGTCCTGCGCCTGCTTCCGTCAGTCCATGGGCAACGTCAGGTCGAGCAGCGCAAAAGAGATCTGGCAGGGCCCACAGGCGCGCGCGTGTCGCACCCTGACCCTGCTGTGCAGGCCCATGGACCCGACCCTCAGGCATGGCTGCGGGCCGCGCAGGTCACTCATCGAGGATATCCGGCGGGCGGTCCTTTTATTTGGCAAGAGGCCGTGACAGCGGAGTCGTCCCGGCACAACCGACTCTTGGTCATCGCGGCAGCCCCGAGTCCGATCTCGGCGGCTATGCCGCGGACTCCGTCAGACGTGCAGGCCGCCGGTGCCGAACAGTCCCACGAGACCGATGATGATGAGGTAGATCGCGACGATATAGTTGAGCAGTCGCGGCGCCACCAGGATGAGGATCCCGGCGATCAGCGCTACGAGGGGCCCGAGCGTCAGATGGAGATGCAGATTCATGGATACCCTCCAGGTGCGGAAAGTCTTTCAGTTACGCAAGCAGGGGATGTGCCGCCAGGTACTCGTCGAAGGTTCCGGTGAAATCCTCGATGGTACCGTCCGGCCTGACCTCGATGATTCGCTTGGCGAGACCACTGATGAACTCCCGATCGTGGGAGACGAAGAGCAGCGTTCCGGGATATAGCTCGAGCGCCGTCTGCAGAGACTCGATGGTTTCCATGTCCATGTGGTTCGTGGGCTCATCCATGATGAGTACGTTCGGCTTCGTCAGCATCAGCTTGCCGTAGATCATGCGGCCCTTCTCGCCGCCTGACAGCACTTTTACCGACTTCTTCACCTCGTCGCCGGAAAACAGGAGTCGGCCGAGGGTGGCGCGCACGATGAGATCGTCGTCCGCCTTGCCTGTCCAGTGGGACATCCATGTGAACAGGTCGATCTTCTCGTCGAAGTCCGCTTGTGTGTCTTGCGGCATGTAGCCGGGATCGGCATTCTCGACCCAGGTGATCTGGCCGGCGCTGGGCTTCAGTTCGCCGATGAGGCACCGCGCGAGGGTCGTCTTGCCTACGCCATTGGCACCGATTATGGCAATCCGCTCGCCGGCCCGGACGTTGAAGCTGACTCGCTTCAGAACGTCGACGTCCGAACCCGGATATCGGAATGAGAGATCATCGACGGATACCGCGGAGTTGAACAGTTTCCTGCGCTGTTCGAAGCGGATGTATGGGTTCTGCCGCGAGGAGGGTCGAATCTCTTCGAGTTTGATCTTCTCGAGCTCTCTGCGGCGCGAGGTCGCCTGGCGTGCCTTCGAAGCGTTGGCCGAGAAGCGGCGCACGAATTCCTGCAGGTCCGAGATCCGGTCCTGGGCCTTGGCATTCGCGGCCTCTACGCGCTGGCGCGCCTGAAGCGAGGCCAGCATGAAGTCGTCGTAATTGCCCGGGTAGACTTTCAATTGCTGGAAATCCAGGTCCGCGATGTGCGTGCACACCTGGTTGAGGAAGCGCCGGTCGTGGCTGATGATGACCATCGTCGTGTCATAATCGTTGAGCACGCCCTCGAGCCACCGGATCGAGTGGATATCGAGATTGTTCGTCGGCTCATCGAGCAGCA
This sequence comes from Steroidobacteraceae bacterium, assembly GCA_035652555.1. GTDB lineage: Bacteria > Pseudomonadota > Gammaproteobacteria > Steroidobacterales > Steroidobacteraceae > 13-2-20CM-66-19. The sequence continues at coordinate 196,722 of DASRDO010000015.1, forward strand.
GTACGTCCGGCTTCGAGAACAGTGCCTGCGCCAGCAGTACGCGCAGCTTCAATCCGGGCGCGACTTCGCGCATCGGCCGCCCGTGCAGCGATTCACGGATTCCGATGTCACTGAGAATGCTGCCGGCGCGCGCCTCGGCGTCATAGCCGCCATACTCGCCGAATTTCACTTCGAGCTCCGCCGCCGTCATGTAATCCACGTCCGTTGCATCCGGATCGGCGTAGATTCGATCCCGCTCCTGCATGGCGCGCCACATCTCGAGGTGGCCTTGCATCACCACATCGAGCACACGCTCGTCTTCGTGGGCGAATTGATTCTGCCTGAGCGTGCCGAGGCGTCTCCCGGGCTGCAGCACGACGTCGCCCGCGCTCTGCTCGAGCTCGCCGCTCAGGATCTTCATGAGCGTCGATTTGCCGCAGCCGTTGGCGCCGATCAGGCCGTAGCGATTGCCATCGGAGAATTTCGCGGTGACCTGCTCGAAGAGCGGTTTGGCCCCGAACTGCATCGTGACATTGAATGTGGAGAGCATATCTGTCCGTTCCTATGGCGCAGTCCCGAACCGCCCGCAATTTCGACCCGCAAACCGCTCGTACGGGGCCGGGGCGAGGACCTGCGCACAAGGCAGTGACGGTCGTGTCATGCCCGTCCTGTCGGGTGACCGGTGGCCGTCGGCTGCGAATGGGTCGGGGTGCCGCGCGGGACTGGCTCGCGGCGGGTGGCGAACTCTAACTGAAGAGCCGAACGCGCGCAACGAGCGCAGCCGCGAGTGACCAAGGAACCCGCGCTTAAAACGCCCTCGAATTTGCTACAGTGCGGCGTAAGGGCATGAACGTGAACTGAGCTACACATGGGCGCATCGTCTCCCCGTGCTACACCGCGAGCACGAAGTTTTCGGTCATCGCAAGAGCTTCGGGCGTGGCTTGCGAAGGAGCACACCCGGGCCACCGAACTGTTATTGCGGATTTACAAGAAGGGCTCGGGTGTTGTGTCGGTCACCTACGCCGAGGCGCTCGACCAGGCGCTGTGTTTCGGTTGGATCGATGGGCAAAAGCTACCGCTCGACGCCAAATCCTGGGTGCAGAAATTCACCCCGCGGCGGTCCAGAAGCGGCTGGTCCAAGAGAAATACCGCGCATGTGGATCGGCTCAGCCACGCGGGCCAGATGACGTCTGCCGGTCTCAAGGAAGTGGAAGCGGCCAAGGCCGACGGGCGCTGGGCCGCTGCGTACGATTCCCCCGCCAACGCGAGGGTGTCTCCCGAGTTCCTGAAGGAGCTCGCGCGTAACACCAAGGCAAAGCAGTTCTTCTCGACCCTCGATAAGGCCAATCTGTATGCGATAGCCTACCGGTTGCAAACAGCCAAGCGCCCGGAGACTAAAATCAAACGCATGAAGCTGATCATTGAGATGCTTGCGCGCGGGGAGAAATTTCATTGAACGCACCAGGGCTCATGGACGCGGCCAGCACCGGGCGGGTACGCCGTAAGGCACGGTGGACAAAACGAGTTCTCGCGCCCGCGAATTGGGCCAGCGAGTGATCGTGCGGCTTCAGCGCTGCTCGATGAGCGTGCTGCCGTCTGCTTCGGACACCACCCGGATAGGAAACGTGGCTTCCAGACTGGCGAGCCAGCCATCGATGTTTTGCACGAACACGACGCCGGTGACCCGCAGGTTGACGAGCGCGGGAGTGGCGATGACGATCCGGCGTTTGGAATAGCGGGCCAGGTCCGAGACGACGCCATTGAGGGGCTCGTCCAAGTACTGGAGACGCCCCTCGCGCCAGCCCCCGACCCAATTGGGATTTACCGATGAAAGCTGCGGGCGGGTATTGATGGACTCCAAGGCCAGGCGCTGTCCCGCAGTCAGCTCAATCGCCGTCAGGCTGGGCTTCCGGTCTGCGCCCAGAAGATGTTCGATCGATTCGAAGTGACCCGGCAGCTGCCGGGCTGCTACGTCAACGACGCCTTCCTCGACTGCCACGATTACTCCGTTCAGGCTTCGACGAACGTCGAAGGCTGTACCGATATCCGTCACGGTCGTATCACCGGCGCGGACCGTGAAGGGGCGGCTCGGGTTCTTAGCGACGCGGAAATATGCCTCCCCGTGCGCAAGTACTGCGGTCCGGGACTCCTTTAACAGGGTGACCATCAACCTCGTGTCTGCGCCTGCAGATATGACCGAGCCGTCGGGCAAAGTGATGGTTCGCGTATCGCCAATGCCGGTCGCCACGACAATGCGTGAGCCGCCCTGCAGCGCGACGACGAATATGGGCCAATAGGCGATTGCGACAACGGCTAGCGCTGCGGCGGCGGCGACGCCGAGAATGGCCATCCGCACATTGCGCCAATTCGGCTGACTGGCCCGCCGGCTTCGGGTAGGCGGTCTCTCGCGGTGCTCACTACGAACCTGCCACGTCGTAATGCTCTCCGCGCCCGAATAGTCATCCGTGGCGACTTCCGCCTCGGTTGGCCAGCGAACGGTTGCTCCGTCGATCAGCTGCCACAATGCTTCCACGCGCCCGAACGCGTCCCGATGGCTCGTATCCGAGAGCCATTGCTGCCATTCGGCAATGCGCTCGCCGGAGACATCATCTGAGCGCATCTCGAGGAACCACTCCGTGGCCTCGCGCAGCAGCGGGTCGTCCTCGAGCCGCTCTTGTAGGAGCTCAGCCATTCGTTTCGCCTCCAACGTCTGCCCGCGCCGCATCCAGACCCGCGCGGCAATACAAGATGGCTCGGCACACATAGGTACGGACCATGCGCTCTCCCAAGCCCATCTGCTTGGCGATATCAGCGAAAGCCAGCCCGTAAACCTTGTGGAGCAGGAATGCCCGCCGGCATTTCGGCGGCAGCTCGTTCATCAAACGCTCGACCAGCTGCAGCTCCTGAGCATCCGTTGCAAACTGCTCCGGCGTCGGCTGGGCCGTAAGCTCCTCGAGGAACTTCGACTCGCGAACGACCCGACGCGCCATCTGCTCATGCCGGATGCGATCCACGGCGAGGTTCGCGGCGGTCCTGAAGAGGAAGGCGCGCAAAAAGCTGACTGCGCCCGGCTGATCGAGCTTGAGGAGCCGGACGTAGGCCTCCTGAGCAACTTCTTTCGCTTCCTGCTGCGATCGCAAGCGCAGCGCCAGGAAGCGAACCAGGGCCTCGTTGTGCTCCCGGAATAGGCGGGTCACCAGCTCGGTGCGCTGCCGCGGACCCTCGCCGTGCCCGTCGGGCTCGAAAGCTTCGGTGAATTCAGGATCGGCCATTCAGTCGCCGCGGGTATGCCCAAAAACGCACCCCGGTCACACTATAGACGAACGAGCGCCGGTCTTTTGCAATCCGCCCGATATTCAATGGCTCGCGTTGCAAGTCTGTCCACCTCGGCCGTCTAAAGCACCGATATCGAGCACGGCAGCCGCCACCGCTCGGAAGAACGCCCGGAGGGGAAATGACCATGTCACTTGGCACGCGCCCGCAAACCAGACAGAACTCACCACGCGTGCTGTGGGCCTTCATTCTGACCGCAGCGCTCGCACTGAAGGCGAGCTGCTCTTGCGCTGTCGATTTCTCGAAACAGGTCGCATTCGACATCCCCGCACAGCCGCTATCGAGCGCGCTGGTCCAGTTCGCCGATCAGGCAGGCGTACAGTTCACGGCGCCTGGCACTTCGCTCGGCGCCCTGCGAAGTGAAGGTGTGCACGGAACGTACGTGCCCACCAAAGCGCTCGCCATGCTTCTGCGGCGGACGGGCCTTGGCTACCGGATAGTCGATCAGGGGACCGTCGCGATCGTGAAAGCGGGCGCGGTCGCCGGCACGCCAACCTCACCCGATCCCGGCAGCAAAGCGGGAAAGGAGGGGAAGATCGGGTCTTCCACGAGGTTTCGGATGGCTGGAACGACTCGAGGCACGGCTCAAAGCGCTGCTTCCGTGACGGCGGCCGGAGCGGATGCTCGCAGGCAGTCGCCTCCCGGACTTCAGGAGGTCGTAGTTACCGCCACTCGGCGCGCGGAGAACATCCTTGCAGTGCCGGTTGCCATCAGCGCGCTCACCGGACCGGAGATCAGTAGTCGGCATGTCGAGACCGCCGCGGACCTCGCGAATTACGTCCCCTCCCTCAGCGTTTCGAGCGGCGTGGATCGCGACGACTACATCTTCGCCATTCGCGGCATGGGCCCCACCGGCGGTTCCGGTCCGGGAGCCGTGCTCGGCGGTGGCGGCACCGGCGTCGTCACCTACTTCGCTGACGTTCCCGCCTCGGGCGCGGGGCCGGGACTCTTCTATGACCTGCAGAATGTTCAGGTCGCCAAAGGTCCCCAGGGAACGCTGTTCGGTAAGAACACGACAGGCGGCGTAGTTCTCTTCGTGCCCAATGAGCCGAAAAACCAGGTCGAGGGCTACGTGGATGTCGGCGCAGGGGATTACGACCTGAAGAGCGCCAGCGGTGTGCTGAATGTGCCCATGATCGGCGATCGGCTGCTGGTGCGCTTCGCCGGCCAGACGCTCGAGCGGGAAGGATTCACCATCGATCGCGGTCCGATCTATCCAGGCAAGGACTACGATAACCGCAAGTACTGGGCTCTCCGCCTCAGCGTGATCGCCCGACCCATTGCCACGCTGGAAAACTACACGATTTTGAGCGCCCTACACAGCGACGAGAACGGCGATGGATACGTTCTCTCGGCCGTCAATCCTTCCGGCCCGTTCGCCTCGCTTCTCCTGCCGTTTTTTGCCCAGCAGACAGCCGCCGGTATCCGGTCGACATCCCTTTCGGACGACGAAGTAGACAGACGATACAACTACGGAATCATCAACAGAACGACCTGGTCCCCCTCCGATGGCTTTCAGGCCAAGAATATCTTCAGTTACCAGGTACAGAAATGGAGGAACGGCAATGACATCGACGGGTCGCCTTACGTGCTCGACGACCTCGTCGCGCCTCGGAGCGGGTCATGGCATACGCAGGTCGGCACCTATACCGAGGAGCCTCAGATTCAAGGCACTACTCTGCACGGGAATCTCAAGTACACCGCGGGCGCTTACTACGAGGACGGCCGCAACATCGCGGCTCAGCCCTACGAGGTGGATGTCGCGCTCGGTAATTTCGTCATCACACAGCCGAATCAGACGAACTCGGAACGCAGCCGAGGCGTGTATGGCCAGACGACCTATCGGCTGGGCGGCATTGCACAGAGTCTGAGCAAGTTCGCGCTGACGACCGGATACCGATATACCTGGGATGAGTATGGATACGGGATCACGGCTTACAGCCCGAGCATCGGCGATGCGTGTCTCACAACTGCCGGCCTTTATCCGCAGTCAAACTGCCTTTTCGAGGCGTCTGGGCGGAGCAGCGGCAGCTCGTGGACGGTTGGGCTCGAGTTCCACCCGAAGCGTCGGACGCTGATCTATCTGCGATCGGGGCGTGGTTACGTCCCCGGGGGCTTCAACCCATCGTTGGCATTCTCTCCTGGAGGAATCGAGCTGCCGGAATTTCGATTTGCGCCCGAGTCGGTCGTCGATATCGAGCTCGGCACGAAAGCCGAATTCGAGCTCGGCGGGATGCCCATGGAAGTGGACGCCGACGTTTTCAATTCCGACTTCCGTAATATCCAGCGGCTCGTATCGGAGACGCTACCGGGCGGTGTCGAGTCGAATTTCACCGCCAATGCGTCCGCTGCCCGGATCGACGGGTTAGAGCTCCAGGCAACGACGGCGCCGTCGAAGCAGCTGAATGTAACGGTGGCCTACTCATATAACGATGGGAAGTACACGCAGATCGATCCCGCCGCGGCGCCCTCGCTGGTTGGGACTCCATTCGCCTATCTGCCACGCAACAAGGTGAGCGGAACGCTGGTCTATACCCTGCCTCTGCGCGAGCTCATCGGTGAAGTGACGCTGGACGTTTCGTATGCATATCAATCCCGGTACTTCGACGCGCCAGCGGTCCAGCCACTCGATTACATCTCGGGCTACGGAGTTCTCAACGGAAGAATCGAGTGGCGGGACGCTCTACGCCTGCCGCTCGATCTGTCTGCCTTCGTCACGAATGCAACTAACAGGATGTATCGCGTCGGGCAATACAGCAACTACTTCACGGACGGGCGCATAACGTCGTTTTATGGGGAACCGCGAATGTTCGGAGTCAACCTGCGGTACCGATTTGGAGCATTGCGATGACGAGTGTCAAGGCCGCGGCGCTCGTCCTGGTGCTCGCATGTTCCGGCTTGAATCGCGCGGCTGATGCAGCGGACCGGGCACGGGCAACGGCGTACGTTGATTCGCAAGGCATCGCGCATCTTGCGCCGCTCGCGGTGCCTCCCTCGAGCTTCATGAGTCCGCAGGCAAGGACCGCCTTCGTCAAGCTCGTGACGGGGGCGGCCGGTGCACCGCCGATCAATGAAAACATCGATACGGTCCGTGCCTTCTACGATCATTACAACAGCGCGCTGGTGGCCCGTGCCTCGAGGCGCTACCCCGTGAAAATCACTCAGGAAACGATGAATGGCGTGCGTACCGAGGTGGTGGTCCCGACGGGCGGTGTCGCCGCGGAAAACAGAAACCGTGTGCTCATCAATCTGCACGGTGGCGCGTTTCTGTGGGGGGAGGGAAGCGGCGGGGAAATCGAGTCCATCCCCATCGCGAGCGTGGGCAGGATTGAAGTCGTGACCGTGGCGTATCGGGAAGGACCGGAGTACAAGTTTCCAGCGGCGAGCGAGGATGTGGCGGCAGTCTACCGTGCGTTGCTGGGCAGGTACGCACCGCGCAATATCGGGATATACGGCTGCTCCGCCGGTGGGATGCTGACGGCGCAGTCCGTGGCGTGGTTCGAGCAGGCGCAGCTACCCATGCCGGGGGCGATCGGGACATTCTGCGGCTCGGCGAGCCCATTCGGCGGAGATTCCTCGTATATCGCCTTTGCGCTCGCGGGCCAGCCGCCGCTGCCGGGCGCGCAGTCGGGCGGCTTGGCCTTCTCTCCCTATTTCAGCGACGTATCGCTCGGCAATCCTCTGGTCTTCCCTACGAAGTCGAGGCGCGTTCTCTCGAGATTCCCGCCAACTCTTCTCATCAGCGGGTCGCGGGATTTTTCGGTGAGCTCGTTGTTTCACACTCAGGAGGCGCTTACCGCGGTGGGGGTCGACGCGGAATTGCACGTGTGGGACGGAATGTGGCACGCCTTCTTCATGGACCCCGATCTGCCGGAGTCGCAGGAGGCGTACCGTGTAATCGTGAGCTTCTTTGCGCGTCATCTGGGCCAGACCGTGCAGCGGAAGGCAAACTGGCATGACCACAACTCCACCGAGCCAGCGCATGGAGGCGCGTCAGAGGGACGGGATCGCAAACGAGCGGCGCCGACACACTGACGTCCGGCAGCGCGTCACCTCACGCGCAGGGGGAGTACCACACTACCCGGAGCACGGGGCATGCTCCGGCGCTCCTCCCTTAGCCTTTTGAGAGGCTATCTTGCCATTAGCCTTGATAAAGGCTAAAGTGCGTGCAGCCCTTTAAAGAGCTGAATGCGATGGATTATCCCCTTCTTACCCCAAGGCAGCTTGCCGCCTATCTCCGCTCGCTGAGGCGAGCGAAGCGACTTACCCAGTCCGCACTGGGCTCAAAGCTGGGCCTCAGCCAAAGGCGAATTGCCACGATCGAACTCGAACCCGATGCAGTAAGCATCAGTCAGATAATGCGCATCCTCGCGCTATTGGATGCGCGCCTGATCCTTCGGGCTCCAGGCAAGAAAAACGAAGCCACACAGGGAGCCCCAAGCAACGATGCTACATGGTAGTTTCCATGCCAACACTAAATGTGTGGATGAACGGAGAGCTCGTCGGTGAGTGGACGACCAGCCGCACAGGTACCCCGATTCTTCGATACGACGACTCGTGGATTCAGTCCCCCCGAGTTCGTGCGCTCTCGCTCTCACTGCCAATCACCCCCGATCGTCAGATTCGCGGGAATGTCGTTGACCATTATTTCGATAATCTCCTTCCAGACAATCCGGACATTCGCCGCCGTATTCGCGAACGTTATGGTGTGAAGTCCACCGATGCGTTCGACCTACTCGAAGAAATCGGCCGTGACTGCGCTGGCGCGATTCAACTGCTGCCCCCTGACCGCAAACCTGATTACTGGAATAAAATCGAGGGTACTCCGCTATCCACTGCGGACGTAGAACGAGAACTGCAAGCAGTGGCCGCGCCGGCATCGCTGGGACGACGCGCGGACGATGACGACTTTCGCATTTCAATCGCTGGTGCGCAGGAGAAGACTGCTCTCCTCATGATGGGGAGTACTTGGTATCGGCCACGTCACGCAACGCCCACCACCCATATCCTCAAGTTACCGCTCGGCATCGTCGGAAATTTCCGTGGCGATTTCTCACATTCTGTCGAGAACGAATGGCTCTGCTCGGAATTCCTGCGTGAGGTCGGGCTTCCCGTTGCCCACACGGAAATTGGTCAATTCGGTGAGCAAAGGGCGCTGGTCGTTCAGCGTTTCGACCGTAGGTGGGTAGGAGTGGAGAACAGTGCAGTAGATCAGGGCGGCTTTTTGCCGGGAGACGGCGTATGGATCGCTCGCCTGCCGCAAGAAGACTTCTGTCAAGCAACAGGACGTCCTCCGACGCAGCGGTACGAGCGCGACGGCGGCCCATCAATGAACCAAATTTTGGAGATTCTGGCGACCAGCACAAATGCTGAGCGCGACCGGGCGAACTTCACTCTCGCCCAGCTGACATTTTGGTTGCTGGCTGCGACCGATGGGCATGCAAAGAACTTCTCCATACGCCATTTGGCAGGTGGTGCATTCGAAATGACACCGCTGTATGACGTGTTATCGGCCTGGCCGGTCATTGGAAACGGTGCCAATGCGCTGCCCCTTCAGGATGCCAAGCTGGCTATGGCAGTTGCTGGAAAGAACCGGCACAACAAGTTAGTTGACGTTCAACCGCGACACTGGCAGGCGTTGGCGACGCGCATCGGTGGGCCAGAGCTGTGGGACCGTATGCAGTCCTTGGTCGATGCTGCGCCCCGTATGCTCGATCACATAGACCTTCCTCGCGGGTTCCCCGAGGCGGTGATTTCCAAAATCCACCAAGGCGTATGCGATCAGTCCCGAAAATTCTTTATAGGTCTCAGCTTGCAGGAAAGGGGCGGATAGTGGGTCGCTGGCCGTTACATTCCACGCGCATAGAGGCGGCAGCGTCCGACATTAACACCCAATCTCACACCGAGTGCCCGCGAAACTTACACCCAGCTGGAGAAGGTCGAAGGAGAATCCAAACACTCCCTGGACTGGTCGGGGTGAAGCGGTTTGCGCTGTCCCTGCAGTGCCGATGCGGGTCTGCGTGAGATGACTCCGGGCGGCGGTGACACTCAGGTAGCTCCTCCACAGTTAGTCCCGTACCTATTCTTCGATCTCGATCGAAGTGATTTCTGTCGTGGCTGACGGCCGGTTGGCGTATCTTCACATGCACGAGATTCGGCGACGACGGAGCACGTGATGACGACGCCTTCCACCACGATTCTTCTCTCGCTTCTCATGTTTGCGACCGGCGTGGGCATTCCCATCATGGCCGCATGGAATTCCAGGCTGGGTGTCGAGCTGGGGAGTCCTTGGGCGGCTGCTTTCATTCTCTTCATGCTAGGCGCTGTCATTTGCGGTATCGCCATGGTAGCGCTTGGCCTTCCGAAGCGGAGCTGGTTTGGTGCAACGCCGCTCTATTACGCCGGCGGATTGGTAGTCTCCTTCTACATTCTCTCGATCACCTGGACAGCACCTCGCATTGGAGTCGCCAACGCCGTGTTCTTCGTGTTGCTCGGGCAGATCGTGACGGCCGCGTTAGTTGATCAGTTCGGTTTGTTTGGGGCACTGAAGTCTTCGCTCACCCCGAAACGGGGTATCGGCATTGTCTTCATGCTGATAGGGACTTATCTGGCTCGGCGCATCGGTTAATCATCTCAGTGTAGACCGCCGCTCGTTCCTCAGGTGCCGGCGCCCGTCAGCCAAGGTACTCACAATATGGAAATTCTACACCTCGTCGAACGCGAAGAGCATTTCCTACGCAAAGCGCATGGTCAATAGAACACGTACCACACGCCCGACCACCCCTGCCTCCAGCATTGCTTTGCAATTGGCAGAAATCGCGGGTCTGATCGGTGACCCGTCAAGGGCTCACATGTTGTCTGTCCTGATGGACGGGCGCGCCCTCACGTCGCTCGAGCTGAGTATCGCAGCGGGTGTGACTGCGCAAACCGGAAGTTCGCATTTGGCCAAACTGTGCGGCTCGCGCCTCCTCACCGTCGAAAGAAAGGGCCGCCGCCGCTATTATCGATTGGCCTCAGCGGGCATAGCGCGCACCCTCGAATCCGTCATGGCCCTCACTGCATCCTCACCCCCATACCTGCAGCCCATGCCGGGGCTCGATGATGAGTTCAGGGCCGCGCGCAGTTGCTACGATCATCTGGCTGGCCAGCTCGGCGTTGCGATCACGGATTCTCTCGTCAGTCGCGGCTACATCCTGTTCGAGGACGATGTGGGTGAGGTGACCGATAGCGGCCAGGAGTTTTTCACGCGGCTCGGGCTGGACTTGCAAGCCAACAGCAGACGGCCCGCCTGTATCCCGTGTCTGGACTGGAGCGAACGGCGGCTGCATGTGGCGGGCCGTTTGGGGGCCCAGATTGCAAGCCTATGTTTCGAGCGTAAATGGTTGGCCAGAAAGCCAGGCACGCGCTCTTTGGGTGTAACGGATGCGGGTAGGAAGATGTTGCGTCACGCCTTCACCATAGAGCTGCCGCCTTGAGGCAGTGGCTCTGGGCAGTACGTCTTCGGCCTCGTGCGCAAGTGCGATCTGGCTGAAACCGAGCGCTTTCTGCCTGTCGCGCTGTGCATGCACTTCGGCACTTTACGACCGCTGATCCCGAGGGGCACCATGGGAATGTCGGCTCGAGCCTGCAAATTCCTCAGTTGCTTTTGGGGGCGGCGCGGCGTCGAGCGGTTCGACGCCCAGGGCACGCAAATCGCGCAGCGCCGAAAAGTCACGGTCGTGCGTGACTGTCGCGTCGGCCCCGACTGCCAGTGCGCTCGCCGCCTGGACCAGCGGACAGCAGATGCGGGGCGCTTTATTTCCACGGGCCGCGCGCGAGCGAGGCGGCACACGCCGTCTCGAGGCCGGTCGCCTGCCCCTGTTCGATGAAGTCGCCCTCGATACGCAGCACGCATTCGTCCTCACCAGGCTGGCCGACGAGCAGGTGCGTACCATGTGCGACCTCGACGACTTGCGCGTTCGGGAAGGGTGCCGCGATGTGGCGAGCCAGGGCGGGCGAAGTGATCACGTCCAGCGCACCGACCATGAAGAGAATGGGCACCTTCGATCCCGTCGGCGAATCCCAGCCCTTCGGCAGGTGCGCTGCTGGCCAGATACTGCACGCGGCCTTCTGTTGCTCGACGCGGTAGTTGCCGAGTAGTGTGTTATTGGAATGGAGCCGTTCACGGCCGGCGTCGATGTAGGGCAGGTCCTCCGCGCAGGTGTACGACAGCCACATTCCGAAGGGGAACCCCGCGTCCGCGATGCGGCTCTTGGCGGAAAACAGGACGATAGGCTTCCAATCACCGCCCGCTGCGCTGTGCAGCAGCGCCGGGACCTGATTAGCCAGTGGGATCGCGTACAAAAGATCGCGGATCGTCTCGGCGAAACGGCCCGTCGATAACGCGATGGTCGTCTCCCGCTTGGTGTAAGGATCGGTCAGCTTCACCCGTAACGGGCCGTGCGCGAAGGCGGCGAGCGCCTGCTGGTAATCCTGCTGCAGGTTTGGATATTGCGCAGCGCAGTCATGGTCAGCGGCACAGTCGGCGAAGGTACCGCGCAGGACTTCGTCTTCCCGCTCGGCGAGGCCAGCCGGCATGTGCTCAGCCGGACCTAGTGGAGCCTCGAGGACAACAGCGCGCGCGTGCTGCGGATAACGTTCGGCATACAGCAGCGCCTCCCGCGTCCCGTGCGAAAGACCCCAGAGGTCGATCTTGTCATAACCAAGCGCCGCTCGTACCGCATCCAGGTCCGCGACCGCGTTCAGCGAGTGGTATTGGTCGGGGGCGGCGTGCGCTCGCACCGTCGGTAGACAGGAGCGTGCGCTTCCGACGAGATCCAGGAAGTCGTCTTTCAGAGTTCGCCTCGCAGGCTCTGGGCAGGTCAGCCCGTTGGACTGTCCGACGCCGCGCTCTTCGATGGCGACGATGTCGCGGTTGCGCGCGATCTGGCGATATATACCGAGCAGTTCAGCGTTGCTCAGGTGTTCGACGGTCGAGATCCCGGGACCGCCTTCAATGAGGAACAGCGGATCCGCCGGCTTCTTTGCCGCGGTGGCCGGCACCTCGAAAATCCGTAAGCCGATCATGCGGCGTTCGGGGTGCGAGCGGTCCTCGGGAACGAAGAAAGTGCCGCACAAACCCTGAACCTTCTCGAGGGTGCAGGGAGCCGGCTTCAGAGTCTGGGCGGAGGCGGCGCAGCGCAGTAGGGGCGAGGTGACAGAGAGCGTGAGCAGAAGCGCGCAAAGCGCCCTACGGAAGCCCATGATTTCCCTCCAGCAAACAGGTAACGAATGCGATCAACCCAGCCCGGGCGTGATCACGACGATGAGTGACGCGAGTAGTGTCCGCTCCGGGCAGGAATTCGCCGTTAAAGATACTCGGGATCAGCACCTGTGGCGAGAACGCTGCTGATCCATGGCGGCCGCAGCGTGCTGCTCACGCAGAGGCAAGCAGACGGCTATGGGTCCCTGGCGTCGGAGACGCTACGGGTACGTGAGAGAGATGCGGCGCGCACTTGAGCAGTGGGCGAATGAACTGATTCGTACGTCAGCGCAGGACCGATCATTAGTACCTGCCATCTCGCCGCAAGCGGATTTGGTCGGGTCACGGTCAGCTATCGTCGTCCGACTTTTCGCTTTCGCCTAGCTCGAGGCCTCGATCTCTCGCCGCTTGCTTGAGTCGATCGCGCAGACCTGTCAGATAACGTTTGAGTCTCGGTCGGGAAGCGTTCCAGGTGGGCAGAGATGGACGCCGCGATGAGGCGCGAGATGTTGAATTCGAAGATGCCGTTGGGGTAGAGCCCGGCGCGGTTGCACACGGTTGAAATTGCGGATCGCGCCGAAGGCGGCGGGGCTTCCCCGTTGGTTCTGGATCCGGGACCCGTTCGTATGTGTCTGCGCAAGGATATTCCCGACGACCCGCAAAAAGCTGGCGGGTGAGGCGGTCACGCTGCGCCTGTCCGCGGTGGAAACAAAGCTGGAACCAATCGCCACCCGGAAAGTGGAACCAATGGCCTTCGCGGGAAAAAACATCAGGAAAATCAATGGTCGGGGTGAGGCGATTTGCTCTGTTCCTGCGATGCCGGTGTGTGTTCGAGTCCGATAGGGCGTCCGCTATGTGAGGGAGCGCGGACGACGGGCGAGCGCAGTGCTGCGGAAGTGATCCCGGATATCGGTTTCGGCATCTGAAGTGAACGGGACGGAGAGCTGTCGGTGAGTCGACGTGTGGGGCTCCGGAGCTGAACCGGCCAGCGGTTTTCTCGGCGCCGATCATCGGGCCGATGAATTGAAGCATCTGAGCGATCGTGCGGTTGGAGAAGATAGGATGCACTGATCGCGCGAGATTCGCCGTCATTTTTTGACGCTTGAAAGGACGGCACGCATTCGCCCAGCGAGCCAGGAAGGCGCGGTCTGCTCATGTGACTCCAAGAACTCGGCCGCGCTCTGAATCACCGCTATGGCCTCAGTACCACGACACTTCGCGGCCAGTCGCTCCACGGCACTCGTAGTGTTTGAGCGAACCGACGCCACGATGAGCATCGACACCAGTGCTTTAAATCGCTCGGTGTCTTCTCTCAGTGACAAGGTAAACTCGGCAAGAAGATGACAGAAAGAGACGCCGACGTCAGAAGTAGACGGGTCAAGAGCGCTCAGGCACACTGCGATGGTCCGTTGGATGACGTCAAAATCGGCACGCGAAAGCGCAGTGCGCCAAGCACCATCCTGCCAAAGTTCCAGAAGATCGTTCAAAGTCAGTTGCCCCCGCTTGATTCCCGTCAGTATCAACTGAAGCGCTGCGTCATGCGTTACGCTGCTCCGCGTGGGAAGTTCGCGGTAGGCGTCCAAGAGGGTGGTGCGCGTTATGGGAAAACTGACCTGCGACTGTATTTCCAGTAGCCCGGATGACATGCCCGAATCGGGCACCACTGTGATCCAGTGCTGAGTAATTTCGCTGACCTGAGTAAATAGGGGGCCTTGCGGTGAGCTCTCATTGGTCGCTGTGGCCAGCAACATGTAGGCAAGGAATGCAGTAATGGCTGGCCAGTGCGTCTGATCTGGCAGGGCAGCGCCTGATGGCACTTCTTTCAACTTGAGCACGAGGTCTAGCGCCAATGGCGGTATATGACCTTCTGTGAATGCATATGCGGTACTGATGCTGCGTGTCGGCTTCGAGTATTGCCAGTAAACGCGATACTCCTGCAGGGCATCAACGGAACTCGGGAAGGGTTCTCCGCCTGTGGAGTCGGCGGCAAACAGGAGGTTCACAGTGGCCAAGAAGTTGGCCATCGTCCAGGCGGCGTTCGTAGCAAGGGTCTGCGAGATGCCCGGGAAGGTGCATTCGAGCACGCGGACGTAGTGGGCGGCGAGTCGCTGAAGAAGCGCGAGGAGGCCGGCAGAGTCGTCAGGCTCGTCTTTGAGGAGCGATAGCAGCGACGTTACCGAATTGCAGTGCCATGTATCCTGGCCGCCGTCGGGAACGAGCCGGCTTCGGGCGAACTCCATCGCAGATCGACCGGCGTTCCTCAGTCCGCCCAAGGCATAGGCTCCTGTGTCGGCAAGGAGATCGGTGATCGCCCAATCTGGCAATGCCGGGCGAGCGGCGCCTGGCTCCCCGGCGGGCGCAGGAGCTGATAGTCGCTGCTGGGCGCGTATCAGGAAGCCCCGCACTGCCGGAGAATCACTGAAGGTCGCGTTCACGCGATCGGCCACGAATGCGTCCACACCGATGTGCTCGTAGTGCACATATGCAAATCCGACAATCAGGAATTCCGCGTCAAAGAATTGGCGCAGCCGTATCGCAGCCGGGCGCCATACGGCGTCGCTCTCATTCGTCACCGCGAGCAGTGACGCTTCGAGGTCGGCCGAAATCGGTAGGTCAAGGAATTGCCATAATCTTCGAGTCTCTTGCGCAGCGCCAGCCCGCACAGCGGAGGCGGTCGCTAAAAACAATCCCGTTAGATCCGCGACACTGAAGCTGTTCTCGCCATCGCGGTAGACAAAGACTGGAGATGGAAAAGCTACCGCGCGTGCATTGTGTGTCGCCGTGGAGAGAATTTCAGCCAGATTAGCGTCGTCACATACGGGCTGCGGACTGATGAGCCCACTTAGGACCAGCGCGTTCGATAACTGGCTTGGCCATTGGGCCTTATGTGAGAAGGCGCGATGAGCCAATTGTTTCAATAGGGCGACTCGCGCCGCTGCGATCTGGGCGTCATTCGATCCTCCCGTGGCTGGATCAGGCGCTGACATGTGAAATCACCTCGATCAAGCAATCAACGTATTCACTGTCTGTGAACTGTAGTGCCTCGCGGACTACCGAAAATGCGCGTGACATTCGCTCACTGTCTCGAAACGCCAGCGATGCTGTGGAAAAGTATTTGAGGAAATGCTGACGAGTGCCCCATGTTAGTTGAGTGTTCGGCACTGAACCCATTGTCTGTGCCGGGGAAGGCAACGCCTCGCGGATAATCCACTTGGTCATGCTCTCGGCGTATTGCTCGGAGTACTTAGAGGTGCCCCAAACTGCTGCCGCGAGGTACGCGAGTTCCATGGTCCACCGTGAATACAGGCGCAGGCCGACGCTCACGGGCGGTACAACCGGCTCGGCGGCCGCGTACAGTCCCGGGTCTCGCATCGAGGCGTGAATGTAGCGCGCCAGCAGTCGGAGGCCGTGATTCGGTACGACGTCCGGATACTGATCTACGATCGCGAGTAGAATTTCGGATGGAGGCACCAAGAACTTGTACCGTCGCTCCATGAGATCTAAGAAGGCATTGGCAGCGACGCTGCCCTTGATTCGTTTGTCGGTCACGAGCGCTATGATCCACTGATCCGACCCGAATGCAGCGGACGGCGAGTTACCCCGGGCGTTGAGTACAATTTGCTGAGAGAAGCGATCATCGACCAAAAGGGGAACTTGGCTTTCGACGGCTAAAGTAACCCCCAGAAATGGAATGCGCGGCAGTGAATCGGCCGCATCACCGGACAACGTACTTCTTGTTGGGACGAGCGTAATGTTGGGCCGGGACCGCACTTCTCGCCAGAGCTGGTCATGTGATTCAAATATCTTGTCTTGCGCCTCGAAGGCGCGTGCGCTGCTACTCACCTCGTCACGCGCGTCGGGCGTAACGAGGACGCGCCAGTTTTCGGCCAGCAGATCTAACAGTCCCTCCGAGGTGAGCGTGCGGAGCGTATGGAGTTCAACCAAGAGCTCGGTATGCCGCTGAAGGACCTCTGGGACTGGCGGTCTATGTGATATACGCGAGAGTCGTTCGGAAGCGTCTTGGTTTAAGAGGCCGGCATTGTGAAGGGTGTCCTTAACGTTGCTGAGCCTCCAAAGGGCGGTATCAGAGTACTCCGATAACTGCTGATCATCGGCAGCATGCGTATCAGCGGATATGAAAATCCGCTTCGCGTCGAGTGCAGACTGGATGTCTTGTACCGTCGTGCGCTGCGAGAGCTGGTGCGGGAGCAACCTCGGCCGATCAGCCATCGCTCTCTCCAGGTAGAGCGACGGAACCAGAATGCGTTCATAGGACGCGCACAGTTCTTCCAATAATTTGCATTCCCAAATGGTGACCAGCGCGGAAATATCGAGTGCGATCGTGGATCCGAACGGTGCAGCCTCGATATCTGCGAGTCGATTGCCGGAGTCATCGCGCAGCACCGTAAAGGAGTTTGTGCTGTAGATGGAATACTGAGCGACGCCTTGAGCATGCTCAGCAAGCCAGGACATCTTTTGTGTGCGAAGAAACCAAGCCCAAAGGACAGGGTTACGTTCCAATTCTGCGAGCGCGAGCCAGGGTAGCTTACCCTGCAAGTACTCCCGGTGAGCGTTCTCGAGCTTCTCGTGGAACGACTTGGCATATTCCACGACTTCACTGACAGGAGCCTGCCACAGCGCCTTCTCTGATACCTTCCCGGCTTCTCGCAGACGGATGAGCACTTGCATGGCGTTATGCGCATCCAAATCATGACCGGCCCGGGAGGCTGCTTCAAAGAAGGCGAACTGAAAGTGAGGTTCGTCGCTAAAAGCCGTCTCGGCTTGCTGCAGGCTCTTGAAGGCTTCCTCGGCGCGTCCAGCAGCCTGCAGCGCGGACGCCAGCAGGATTCGGGCGGCCAGGCTCGCCGGCTGGAGGATGAGGAAACGCGAAAGCTCCGAGATGGCGGTCTCTGTCTGGTCGGCGTCTCGTAGAGACTGGGCGTAAAGCAGCAGATCTGCTTCATTTCCGGAGTTACGGTCGACAACGGATTTCAGAATCGGCAACGCGCCGATAGTGTCCTCTGAACGGAGGAGTACCAGTCCAAGATTCCGGCGAGCATTGCTGTCGGCGGGACGCATCACAAGAAGCTTTTCGAGCGCTGTGCGGGCTACGTCATATCGCTCCGCTCTAAACGCGGCCTGCGCTAGTAAGTGGAGCGTCGCGGGCGAAGGATGCTCGCTCGAGAACTGCTCTAGCAACTCTATAGCTCGAGTGAGCTCTCGCTTTTGCATGAGCAGCTGAGCGGTGAGCTGAATCCAGACAGGATTGTTGGGATCCTTCCAGTCATCGAGCAGCTTCTCAGCGATGCTCGTTTGTCCGGCCGAGAGGGCCGCTTCGGCTTTGGTAAAGGCAAGCAGCTCGCGCGAATCGGCGAGCAGTCGTGACGCCAGATCGTCAGCAGCGCGCCTTTCTGCGTCGCCGAGGTACTGCGAGAGTTCCCGGAGACCGAAGTACAGGTTCTGAGAGTCAACTGAATTACGGATCGAGTCGACTTGTCCGAGCAGATGCTCAAAAGCGCCACGAGCTCGGCCGAAATAGCGCGCCTCGAGAACCGCGCTCACAACGTATGCCTCGACGGATTTGTGATCTTGACGAATGCGTTTGCTCCAGTCGTCTTTCGGCTCGATCAGACCGGCGTTCGCAAGATGTGCAAGTTCCAATGGGAATGGCTGCAAACGCTCCGCCCGTAAGGCGAAATCTCGTAGTGTGCTCATATCGCCAAGCACGGCTGCGACCCTCAGAGCCGTGACAATCAGCAGGCGCTCGAGCGTGTTCTCGGCGGTTCGAGTATCTGAGATCTCTCGTGCAAGTGGCGTGACCAGATCGCGAGCAAACTCGAACGTCTCTCGATCGCTTGTGGCGAGGTCCAGGACCGGCAATTCATTAAAGTTCGCAAGACGTTGTGGGCCGATTTCCATCGCTTCGACGGAAGCAATGAGCGCGGCTCTGGCAGCCTGTATTGCACTGCCATTGTCTCGCGTCCATTGAATAGTTCGGAGTGCGGCCTCGAGCTGTTTCGAGCGCACCTGCGCACGAAGCAGTTGTTCAGACCACTCCAGGTCTAAGGGTCGCTCCTCCAGCAATGCTCGAGCGTCGGTGTTACGTCCAAGATCTAGAAGCGCGCCCGCGCGTCGGCGGAGAGACTCCGGATCGGTGTCGTCGGCCAATACGGCTAAGACACTCTCACGTCCCTGAGACAGGGCCCGCACGTAAGTTTCGTAGCGTTGAATAACAGCAGGCTCGATCATTTGCGTCCGCCTATCCTGTCGGCCCGTCCGAGTAGATCCAGCGCGCGAGAATAGTCTACGAGACTCGTCGGCTCTTGAGCCCGTGCAAGGTCAGTTCGAGAAACATTTATCTTCGCCAGGCGGAAATAGATTTCACGGCAATCCTCCGTCGGAAGTTCCTTTTCCAGCTGCGTTACTTGGCTCTCTACTTCATCTGCCAGGGTAAATGCCTTGTCAAAGTCGTAGACACGCTGCAATTCCTCTGCCTGCCGGATGTTCTCGAGCATATCGCGAGCGAGCCTTTCCGAGGCCTTAGATGTGGCATCGGTGGTCCGGGCACCGCCTGTTTGAGGTTGACTCGCTTGCGCGGATAGAGGCGGCACCACACTCGCGCTGACGGACTGTAGGATGGCGGCTTCGTCAGGGGAAAATGGTGTGCCGTCGCGCTGCAGCGTTCGGGCGTAGCTTGCGAAGTCTGACACCTGGCGCGCGGGGGACGTCGGTGTCTCACGTATGATCGCTAAGGTATAGGCGGCGGCGATGTTGGCGGCATATCGTTGCCATTGATCCTCCGAGGCGCGGTTTTTGTGCGGGTTCGCGTAGTCGCATACTCCGCGAACCACTATGAAGTTGAGTTGCCGATGCATGGCGCCGAACGAGAATCCGTACCCCTCCATCTCAAACGCCAAGACTTTTTGCTCATCGCGAATACGATCGCGCATCGTTGGACTTGCTTGGACGACATCGGCGGATGCGATGCGGCCCAAGAATGTCCTTGGGTAAAGCGGCCTGAAGGTGCGTGCGGCATCGCTGGGATGCGGGATAGTGCGGTCGAATCTCCGAAACCG
Source organism: Steroidobacteraceae bacterium (assembly GCA_035652555.1). Taxonomy (GTDB): domain Bacteria; phylum Pseudomonadota; class Gammaproteobacteria; order Steroidobacterales; family Steroidobacteraceae; genus 13-2-20CM-66-19. Next base: position 216,351 of record DASRDO010000015.1, read on the forward strand.
GCTGAGAATCGGGAGGGAATTTGCCTCTATGAGTTGATCGGTATCCGCAGCCGGCCGTCGAAAGTCCGAGTTCCTTTGGATGAGGTCGTCTATGTATCCATCCCATGGCCTTTGGCCGCTGACAGCTGCGGTCTCCAAGCGCCGAACCGCCGCTGTCAGCGGGCCGTCCGGAATCTGTACTTGTTGGGGCCGGACCTCTTGGCGATCTTCGTGTTCCTTTCGATTCCCGTAGTTGACGATGCAGTCGGTTGCGACAACGATGTCGCCGAGCCGAACATGCCGGTCAACGCGCGCCGGGTTTGGGGCGCCACCTGCGATACCTGAGAAGATCACGTGCTGGAGCCGCGGGCAGTCATCTCGCAATTGCGTAATGGCCTCGGCGGCCGGCACATTTCCCATGGTGCTCGTCCGGGCGACAACGACGACGTGTTCTTTCCCATCAACGTTCGTCACGACGCCCGCGGAATGGATACGGCCGCTGAGGGCCTGGCAACGGATGCTCGCCGAAAGCATCAGCTGTACGGCCGCAAATTCGATCGGCAGGGCCGTGATTACAGCAATCGTCGCATCGGCTGTAGTCGGACCAGCCAATCAGCACGAGGCCCTTTGTCGTTGATCGATCACCAAGATACGCCGTCTCCTAGGTGCTCCATCATTGTGCTCTCCGCTTCTTGGTCGATTCCCACAGCCGCAGTTCGCTCCGTGGGTCGTGCCGACAGCCGATTATCGAGCACCGCATTGCGGACTGCTGAATTATCGTGGTAATTCAGACACTTGGCAATCGCCACGGTAAGCGATCGCGAACAGCATGACGCGACTTGTTAAGCGATACCCCAAGGGATAGACTGACCAAGTGCACAAAAGCCGGCTTGGTGCACGCCCGCCTCGCAAGAGGTCCGCCCCGGTGGCAGGTAAGAGGATCCGGACTGACGAAACCCCGCTTCTGGCGGGGTTTCGCATTTCTGGGGGTGGGCAGGCGCCTTCTCACGGAGGCGGTCGGGGAGTAGTTCCGCGGAGCGCGTGGCCGAGGAGGGCATGGAGGTGGATTCGGCCCTTCCCCGGCGCCGGCTTACCCGGTTCGAGCACATGGCCGACTGCACCATCAGGTGAACCGCGTCGGGGCCGACCTTCTTCAGGCGGCGCACATCGAAGAACGCGGCGTAGCGCGTGCCGTCCGCCATCTCGACTGTCACGTAGTTCACCTGGCCGCCGCTCATTCCTCGCGCGAACTCGCATCGACGGCTTTCGAGCGTGCGGATGATGCCGGGCAGCTCGAGGGACCGCTTGTACCTTGCCGGACAGAATGTCCTCACCTCGCGGTTGTCTCCATAGAGTTCGTCGTCTCCATCGTGTAGCTCGACTGCGCGGGTGAAGGTATGCAAACCGAACGAGACATGCAGCCCGACCGAGCGGGCGGGATGCCGGTCAGTGGCGGGAAGCTCGATTACCTGGATGAACGGATGCAAGTGCGCAAGTGAATACCGGACGGATGGCCGCGGCGTGTGGTCCTTCCAATAGATCAGCCCCGAATTCCAGTTGATGCCCACGAGTCCGCGCTTCCCTTTTGCTTCAATTATCTGTGAGTCGATGTCAGTGCAGGCAGGGCGCAACGCGTGTCCATGAAAGTGGTGGGTCGCTTGTAGCGCCCGGGCGATTTGCGCTGTTCCTGCAGTTCCAGACGAAAGCGCTTCAGGGTATCGTCCGATTCCACGTCATCGCGCCCGGCGCGCATACAACCAATTGAGAGCCCATCGACATGGCTGTTCGCAAGACTCACCGAACCGCGCCACGGCATCGACGCGTAGTCGGTGGTCGCCGCCGCGCTCACTCCGGGTCCCTACTGAAGGGCAAGGGCGGTGCGCATTTCGCGAAGAAATTGCCCGGACGCACAAAAATCCTTCTTGACTTACACCCTATTCTCGGTCGATTCAGTGATGCACTTTCGATGGTCGTCGTCGCTTACCGGGCGCTCGACGAGCGAGGGTCGGACATCGAAGCGGCAACCGTGTTGGCGCAGGGGATCGCGGCGCTTAACGCAGTTTACACTGAAATCGACATGGCGAGTATCCAGCTCTACCGATCGAGTCTGGTGAAGCGCCGTTCTTCTTGGCGTCGGCAGCGAACGTTCTAACTAACGTCGTCACCGCGACGTCACCTGTTACGTCCATGGCGCGCTGTGCATCACGCGGCCGACATCGGGCGCGTGATCACGTGACGATGCCCGAGCAAGGATTCGTGTCTGCGCCAGTCCATACTGCGCCGGTGAGCGCCGCAGCAGTCCACTGAATTCTGCTGCAACATACTTCCGCAACAGCAAGGCCGTCACTGCGCGCCGCAGTGACGGCCGGCGATGACTGCAGCAACAATGCGGGTTGGCGCAGTATCCTAAAGATTGGAACTTGCGTGATGATGACCTGTCATACTGGTGTTGCAGTAGGGATGCCGGTGCATCGACATCGGATTCCCTGGCGCAGGGCATCAGCGCCAGTCGTGTGAAGTCTTTGCTTCGCCGACGCCGTACCCACTCGGCAGCCCAGAGCGCAGGTTCCTGAAAGCGCTTGCCCCGTAGGGGGAGGAACCAGCCCAGACGCGCCGTGGTTCCCTTGCGCGCGTCGCCTCAGCGATGAGGTTTGGAACCCTTTTTGTACTCATAGGCAGAGCCCTTTCTGCCCCGCTTCTCATCTTCAGCGCCGGCCATTTCGGCTGCAGCGATCGGCTGCGGCTGCGCGGCACATTGTCTTCCCACCCACATTCTCAACTCACTCTGATAAGGAGGTATTCACCCCAGCTATCGGTCCGTGACCATCAGTAGCTCCCTTCGTCTTTCGCAGTAGGTCCGTCGGATCTCCCCGCAGGGAGAACGACGGACGCCTCATTTGAGGCAACAGGTGATCTGAGCACCTGGCCCTTGTCCCTTCGGGGAATCTCGCTTTGCGAGTTGGCAATAACACTGACCGGGTTCCGCTCAGAGCTGAGAAGACGAAAGGAGCTTTCGATGGATGATTTGGCGTACACGTTGCGGGTGCTCTGCCAGCGCAACCGCGACGGCAGCCATGCCACACAGGCAGACCGGCTGCGAACGCTCACGCTGGCAAGTCGTCAGTTGCGTGAGGCGGGCTTCAGGCAGGTGCGTGCCGGCTCGCTCAAGGGGAAGCACGTCCAACTGCTCCTTCGGCGCTGGCAGGACGAAGGGTTGTCCGCAGGGACGCTCAAGAATCGCTCGGCGCATCTGCGCTGGTGGGCGGAGAAGGTGGGCAAGGCCGGGCTGATTCCGGCCGACAATAGCCGCCTCGCCATTCCGGATCGGCGATTCGTGACCAATGAGGATAAGGCTCGCGAGCTCGGGGATAGCCTCGCGCGCATAGGGGATCCGTACGTCCGCGCGAGCCTCGCGCTCCAGCAAGCGTTCGGCCTCCGGCGGGAGGAGGCCATCAAGTTCCAGCCGAGCTACGCCGATCAGGGCGATCGCATCGTGCTCAAAGGCTCGTGGACGAAGGGTGGTCGTCCCCGAGAAGTGCCGATCACCACTCCGGAGCAGCGCGCGGTGCTCGACCAGGCGCACCGCATCGCCGGGGCCGGCTCACTCATTCCAGCTGACAAGACCTACATCCAGCAGCGGCATACGTATGATGGCCAGTGCAAGGCGGCTGGCCTCAGCCACATGCATGGGCTTCGCCACCACTATGCGCAAGCCCGATATCAGGCGCTGACGGGCTGGAAAGCGCCCGCCGCCGGCGGTCCGGTTGCGCGGACGCTCACGGCCGCGCAACGCTCGCAGGATTTCCTCGCTCGCCAAACCATCAGCCGCGAACTGGGCCACGAGCGCCCGGAAATCACGGCGGTCTATCTCGGGCGGTAAGACGGCGGGCGAGTGGGCTATCCGCCGCATCTGCTCGATGAACTCGCCCGCGTGTTCGCGCGTGCCGCCCTCGATCGGCTTTTCAAAGAGTCGGCGGCACGGGAGCCGCGCCAAGAACCCGCAAGCGGTGACTCAGGACGGGAGGCGGTACTTTCAGCAGGAAACGACTTGGCGGGTGGTGACGGAGAGGCTAATATTAGCCAAGTGGGTTCAGGCGTAAAGGACGGAGATGCCGTCAAAGCCCGTCAACGTGAAGCAGGTGCTGATTTACCTGACTCATGCGCAGCACGCTGCCCTTCTGAAAATCAAAGACAAGACGGGCATTCCGGTGAGTGAGTCGATTCGCCGGGCGATTGACCGCTACCTGAAGCAGATGGAGGCGCGAAAATGAAGGCCGCTCTCTACGCCCGTTTCAGCTCTGACTTGCAGCGTGCTACGAGCATCGAGGACCAGTTCCGCAATTGCCGCAAGCGCGCAGAGCTGGAAGGATGGGCCGTCGTCGCCACCTATGCCGACGCTGCAATGAGCGGCACGGATGCGAACCGGCCGCAGTATCGAGCCATGCTGGAAGCGGCTGCCAAGCGGGAATTCGATGTCCTCATCGTTGATGACCTGTCGCGCCTGACCCGCGATGCCGTGGAGTGTGAGCGTGCCATCCGCCGCCTGGAATTCATCGGATTGCGGATCATAGCCACAAGCGACGGTTACGACTCCACGAGTAAGGCCCGGAAAGTTCATCGCGGCTTCAAAGGGCTGATGAACGAAATCTTCCTCGACGACTTGCGGGAACGCGTACATCGGGGCTTGACCGGGCAGGCGCAGAAGCACTTCTGGTGCGGGGGTAGGCCATATGGGTACCGGTTGAAGCCGGTGCTCGATCCCACGAGGCTCGATGTTTATGGTCAGCCAGCTCGCATAGGTACGGTGCTCGAAATCGACAGCGAGCAGGCAGCCATCGTGCGGGAGATATTCGCGCGCTTTGCCGACGGCGCGAGCTGCCTGGCGATCTCGCGGGAGCTGAACGATCGTGGCGTTCCGAGTCCCGGCTCGACATGGAAGCGGAAGACACGCCGGTGCAGAGGCTGGATGGCCTCGGCGATTCGCGTCATTCTGAAGAACCCCCTGTACTGCGGCAGAATGCGCTGGAACGTCTCGCAGTTCGTTCGCGATCCTGACAGCGGCAAATACAAGCGCCGGCGGCGTCCGCAGGCGGATTGGGTCGAGAATCGAGAAGAATCCCTGCGGATCATTGCAGACGAGGTGTTCGAGAGGGGTCAGGCCCGCACGCGGGCCTCGGCTGACAGTGACAAGCGACTCAAGAGTGGCGGCAAAGCGAGGTATCTGCTGAGCGGCTTGCTCGTCTGCAAGCTCTGTAAGGCGCACTACGTCATCGCGGACGCACGCAGTTACGCGTGCAGCGGCCACTGGAGCGGTGGCGCATGCTCGAACGGCATTCGGGTGCGCCGTGATGCGATTGAGCGCGTCATACTGAGTGGAATCTATCGCGACCTGCTGGAGCCCGACAGGGTGGCGCGAATGGCGAACGAAATGCGCATCGCATACGCCGAGCGGATGCGAGCCGTAGCGGCTCGCGCGGCGGGCCTGCCTCGTGAGCTCGAGGAGCTTGATGCCCGCATCATGCGATTGCGAGAGCGCCTGAAAGCCGGCGACCCGGACCTCACACCCGATGAGCTGCAGGCGGCCATCGACCGGGCGGAAGCCAAGCGCCGACAGGTATTCGACATGCAGCCTACAGAGCGCGAGAACGCGCGCGTGCTGGCGATGTTGCCGCGAACCGCGGAGCTCTATCGCGAGCAGATAGATCAGGGGCTCGGGGGCGATCCTGCGGCATCCGCCAAAGCGCGGACGATCCTGCGCGAGATGCTGGGCGAAATCATGCTCTCGCCCGGGGAGAGCGGGTCACTTTGGGCAGAGTATGCAATGCAACCTGCCGCCCTTTTAACGGGCGCCGGCGCAGGAACAGGTGGTCGGGGTGACAGGATTTGAACCTGCGACACCTACGTCCCGAACGTAGTGCTCTACCAGGCTGAGCTACACCCCGAGATGGCGAGACCCGCGGACCCTGGGAAGCTCGAGGCGGCAGGGGAGACGGGCGGCGCAGTGTACTGAAGCGGTCGGGGGCCTTCAATGCCCGATGGGAGGTCCGGGCTCCCCGGGATCGCTGCCCCGCTACCGGTAACGGTCCGTGGTCGAGTTGCGCTATTCTCGGGACACAAAGAATACGGGGGCGCACGATGCAGCTCGAGGCGAGTATTTCCAGGATCGCAAATCGCGCCGGCGGGGTATTGCTGACTCTGCTCGCCGCCATCACCGTGGCGCCGCCTCCGGCACATGCCGACATCGTCAGCGCCTTCAGGGACTACCAGAAGCGCGATTATTCGCATGCGTTCCAGGAATTCCTGGCGCTGGCGCAGCTCGGGCAGCCGCTGGCGCAGTTCGACGTGGCGACCATGTACCACGCTGGTCAGGGCACTCCCGCGAACGATACGTATGCCTACGCGTGGGCCACTCTGGCTGCCGCGTTCGGCGAGGCCCGCGGGAAAGCGCTTGCCGATGCGATTCGGCCGAAACTCCCGCCAGGCGGCGAGCAGGCCGCGGCCGCGGTGATTAACGCGTACACGGCACGGCAACAGACCCTCCTGCCTGATCAGTCGGCCGTCCGCCCGCAGGGGTGGCCGATGACTCCGCTCGATCCTGCGCTCGACTGCAGGCGCACAGCGATCCACATAGATGTCGAAGATCGCGTGCCAACTCGGGTGCAGGGCACGCTCGTCATCGAATTCACGCTGATGCCAGATGGAATGCCCAGGTTTCCCCGCATCATCCAGGCGGTTCCCGCGGGCGCCTTCGAAGGCGTGGCCAAGACAATCCTCTTGCGCAGCCAGTTCTCCCGTGTGCCTGCCGGATCCGCTCCCGTGCAGTGCTTCATGCCCTATAGCTTCATCTTTAACAATCACACCCAGGATACGATCGGCGACTTTGCGGCCGAGCTCGGCTACAGGCGAAATCTCCCGGAAATCGCGCGAGCCGGCGACCCGTATGCGCAGTTGGTTTACGGCTTGCTGTTGGACGGATTGCCACTCAGGCATGGGGATGTGTCCCTGCAGAAAGGCGGCCTTCCCTGGCTCCTCAAAGCGGCACAGGCAGGGTTGCCCGTGGCGCAGTACGAGGTCGGCCATAGGCTTCTGACAGGTCAAGGGTGCTGGAGGGATGACGCCAAGGGACTCAAATGGATGCAGATGGCTGCGGAGCAGGGTGAGCCCACCGCCGATGTCACGCTCGCCACGCGGCTACTGCGCGGAACGCCGAGCGCCGCCAATATCGCCCAGGCAAAGGAGTGGCTCGAGCGCGGTGCCGCGGCAGGCAACGACACCCGCATTCCAAACAGCAGCGATGACGCGCGGCTCCTTCTCGCGGCCGTTCTGGCTGCGACCAGCGAGGCTTCGCTGCGTGATCCGTCGCGAGCGCTCGACCTGTTGAAAAGGGTCCAGGACGTCGATGACGACCCGACACCCTACGAAATCCGGGCCGCCGCCGAGGCTGCGCAGGGCGACTTCAGCCACGCGGTGGGCGCCGAGCAGTCCGCCATCTCGCGCGCCACGAGGTTGGGTTGGGACCTGACGCCTCTGCAGCAGCGGCTGTCGCTCTACCAGTCGGATAAGCCCTGGTACGGCAGTCTGCTCGAGTTCTGACGAGGGTTTCCCCCGGCGCCGTCTGCGCCGGCCGATGCCTGCCGCCGCACGCGCTTCAGGTCGTGTGCTCCACGGCAAAACGAGCCAATGCCGTGAGCCCTTCCTTATAGATACTCTCGGGCAGCGGCTTCAGGGACAGCAGTGCCTGCTCGGCCGACTCCTTCGCCAGGCGCGCCGAGTATTCGAGCCCGCCGGTCGACTCGATCGCGCAGATGATGGGGTCGAGCTGGGAGAGGTCGCCTTTCTCGATGGCGATCCGGATGGCGGCGCGCTGGGCGTCGCTGCCATTGCGCAATGCATAGATGAGAGGCAGGGTCGGCTTGCCTTCGGCGAGGTCATCGCCCAGATTCTTGCCCCGCTCCGCCGGATTCGAGCGATAGTCGAGCACGTCGTCGACGAGCTGATAGGCCGTTCCGAGGTGACGACCGTAAGTAGCGAGTGCTCTGCGGACCTGCTCGGGACTCCCCGCGAGTACCGCCGCGACCTCGGCGCCGGCCTCGAAGAGCTTGGCGGTCTTGCGATAGATGACTTCCAGGTAGCGCTGCTCCGTCGTGTCGGGATCATGCGCATTCATGAGCTGCATGACCTCGCCTTCGGCGATCACGTTGGTCGCATCGGCCATGATTTCCATGACCGGCTGGGAGGTGAGCGAGGCCATCATCTGGAAGGCGCGCGAGTAGACGAAGTCACCGACGAGCACGCTCGCCTGATTGCCGAACACCTGATTGGCGGTGTCGCGGCCCCGGCGTAGCGATGAGCCGTCGACCACGTCGTCGTGCAGAAGCGTCGCGGTATGGATGAACTCGATGAACGCCGCCGCTTCGATGTGCGCGTGGGGCCGGTGTCCGCAGGCGCGGCCGGCCAGTACGACCAGCAGCGGGCGCAGCCGTTTACCACCCCCGGCGATGATGTGATCGGCGATCTGGTCCACCAGCGGGACCATGCTCTTCAGACGCGCGCGGATCACCTGATCGACCGAATCGAGGTCCGGCTGGACGAGCGCGCGAATTTCTTCCAATGTCATTATCGAACGGACCTCGGGTACGGCCACGCATCCTATCCGACACGGGGGCCGCGGAGAATGGATCAAAGGTCATGGGAGGGCTGGAAAGGGGGAGGAGCCGCAGGAATCGGGGCCTTGCGGACCCGTGGAGCAGCCGTTTGACCCGCCGGAAGGGCGCCAGTAGAATGCGCGGCCTTTCTTCAGACCCCCGTTTGCCTCAAGCCTATGTACGCAGTGATCTCCACCGGCGGAAAGCAGTATCGCGTCACCAAAGACGGCATGCTGCGTATCGAGAAGCTCGACGCCGAGGCCGGTGCCACGGTCGAGTTCGGCCAGGTCCTGCTCGTCGGCGAGGGCGCCAGTGTGAAGCTGGGCAATCCGCTGGTCGCGGGAAGCAAAGTGGTGGCCACCGTGGTTCGCCACGGCAAGGGCGCCAAGGTATCGGTGGTGAAGTTCCGGCGACGCAAGCATTACCTGCGGCAGAAGACCCACCGCCAACCGTTCACCGAGATCAAGGTGACGGACATCAGCGCGGGCTGAGGCACACATGGCACATAAAAAGGCTGGCGGCAGCACCAAGAACGGCCGCGATTCCCATTCCAAGCGGCTCGGCGTGAAGCGCTTTGGCGGCGAGCAGGTGCTCGCCGGCAACATCCTCATCCGTCAGCGGGGCACCCCCGTGCGGGCCGGCTCGAACGTCGGTGTCGGGACCGATCACACGCTCTTCGCGAAAGTATCGGGCAAGGTGCAGTTTCAGCGCCGCGGCGCTGAGCAGCGGCTCTACGTCAATATCGTGCCCGAAATCGGCGTGACCGAGACTCCGGCCGAGGCGGCCGAAGCCTGAATCAGTCTCAGCACCCGCACGAGTGCGGGATTGCCTGATGTTCGCTGAGACCCGCCGCTCCGGGCGGCCAGTTCTCCAGGAAACCCCCGGCCCCGCGCCGGGGTTTTCGTCTCGGAAGCCCTCATGAAATTCGTCGACGAGGCCAGGATGAAGGTGCAGGCCGGCAGCGGCGGGCGCGGCAGCACCAGTTTCCGACGCGAGAAATTCGTGCCCTTCGGCGGCCCGGACGGCGGCGATGGCGGCAATGGGGGCAGCGTCTTCCTGCGTGCCGCACCCGGAATCAACACGCTGGCCGATTTTCGCATCGAGCGCACCTGGCGCGCCGAGCACGGCGAGCCGGGCTCAGCCCGCGATTGCACGGGCCGCAGCGGGGATGATCTCTACGTCCCGGTCCCGATCGGTACCATCGTACGCGATGCGGAGACCGGCGAGCAGCTCGGCGATCTCACTCATGAGGGTGAGGTGCTGGCCGTGGCGCGGGGAGGTAAGGGCGGCTGGGGGAATCAGCGCTTCAAGTCGAGCACCAATCGTGCGCCGCGGCAGTTCGGACCGGGACTGCCGGGCGAGAAGCGCTCACTCGAGCTAGAGCTCAAGGTCATCGCCGACGTAGGACTGCTCGGGCTGCCAAATGCCGGCAAGTCCACGCTGATCCGAGCCGTTTCCGCGGCGCGTCCCAAGGTGGCGGACTATCCCTTCACGACCCTGCATCCGAATCTGGGGGTGGTCGATGTCGGGCAGCACCGCAGCTTCGTCATGGCCGATATCCCGGGGCTCATCGAGGGGGCGGCCGAGGGAGCCGGTCTCGGTATCCGCTTTTTGAAGCACCTGCAGCGCACCGGGCTGCTGCTTCACCTGGTGGACATCGCCCCGGTGGACCCGGAAGCCGACCCCGTAAAGGACGCCCGGGCAATCGTTGCGGAGCTCAAGAAGTTCAGCAAGGAGCTCGCGGCGAAGCCGCGGTGGCTGGTCATCAACAAGAGCGATCTTCTACCCGAGGCGGAAGGGGACAAGCGGGCACGGGCGATCGTCCGCAGTCTCAGGTATCGCGGGCCGCACTTCCTCGTCTCCGGGGCCACGGGCCACGGAACGCGAGCGCTCTGCGAGGCGGTTATGGAGTTTTTGGAGCAGCAGGATCGCGCGGCACGCGGCCCCGCATCACCTGCAGGAGAAACTGTCGGCGAGCGGCCGGCTTCAGCTTGAGCGGAACCGGAGCTGAAATCGGCGGGGCGGTCCAGCGGACCTTCTCTTGACCATTCATCGCTGCCAGCCTCACGGCATCGCGCGAATTCGAGCCGCCAGCCGGCTCTTGTGTCGCGCCGCCTTGTTACGGTGGATGATCTGCTTGTTGACCAGGGTGTCGATGACCGGGACAGCATCCCGGTAAGTGGTCTGGGCTGCCTGCTTGTTGCCTCCGGCAATAGCCGACGTCACGTTACGCACGGCCGTGCGCATGCGCGAGCGCAAAGCGATGTTACGCGCCCGGTGTTTCTCGGCTTGACGGGCCGCCTTCTCGGCGGACTTTGTGTTGGCCACTTGATCTCCGTGGGATAAAGAAAAACCTCTACCCCCTGGTCGGGGGCGGCTAGTCTGCTTAGGTGCCCGGACGTTGTCAACGCTGAACGAGAACGTAGCCGAGTCCGGACGATCACTTTCACATAAGATGACAGCGTCCGGAGACAGTGTCGGGCGAGGCGTCCTCATTACCTGGGTCGGCACGGCCAGGGACCACGAGCGGCAGTTGAATGTGCCGCCAAGCGCCCGCACGAATCCTGTATTCTTTAACCCTTTGACATCAGCGGCTTAGCGGCCCCATGGAGCTCATTCGCGGATTCAATGGCCTGAACGAGCGCCGCCGGGGCTCCGTCGTCACGATCGGGACCTTCGATGGCATGCATTTGGGCCATCAGGCACTGCTCGCGAGGCTCAAGGAGCACGGCAGACGGCTGTCCAGGCCCGTCATGGTGCTGACCTTCGAGCCGATGCCGCGGGAATTCCTGCTGGCCGATGACCAGGCGCCGGCCCGGCTGACCTCGTGCCGGGAAAGATGGCGGATCCTAGAGCGCCTGGGGTGCGACTTCCTGTGGCTGCTGCGTTTCGGGCCGCCGCTGCGCAATCTGTCCGGCGAGGCGTTCGCTGAGCTTCTGGCCGGGGATCTGCGGACACCGCTGATCGTCGTTGGCCATGATTTCCGCTTTGGGCGCAATGGCGAGGCGACGGCGGCGTCGCTCACCGCCGCCGGGCAGCGACTCGGATTCACGGTCGATGTGGTGCCTCCGGTCACAGCAGACGGGGAGCGGGTGAGCAGCAGCGGCGTGCGCGAAGCGCTCGCGAGAGCGGATTTCGAGCAGGTGCGCCGCTGGCTCGGCCGGCCGTACTCGATGACCGGTCGGGTCGTGCATGGGAATCGGCTGGGGCGCAACCTGGGTTTCCCGACCGCGAACCTGCAGATCGAGCGCCGGCGGCCTCCCCTGCAGGGCATCTTCGCCGTGCGGGTCCATGGTGCCGCGCAGGCCGCGTTACCTGGGGTGGCGAGTCTAGGGACGCGGCCTACGGTCGACGGCGAGCACACGCTTCTCGAGGCGCACGTGTTCGATTTTTCGGGTGATCTCTACGGCCGGGAAATCGAGGTGGAATTCGTGGCGAAGCTGCGCGAGGAGGAGCATTTCCCCTCCCTCGATGCGCTCGTGGCGCAGATGCATCGGGATGCGGCCCAGGCCAGACAGATATTACTCGACGGAATTTGAACGGCTGACCACTGAATGACTGACTACAAGAGCACGATCAACCTCCCCGAGACGGCTTTCCCGATGAAGGCGGACCTCGCCCGGCGCGAGCCGGCGATGGTCGCCGCCTGGGAGGAGCGGGGCATTTACGCCAAGCAGCGCCAGGCGGCGCGCGGCCGGCCGCGCTTCGTGCTGCACGACGGCCCCCCTTATGCCAACGGCGCCATCCACATTGGCCATGCCGTCAACAAGATCCTGAAGGACATCATCGTCAAGTCGCGCTCCCTCGACGGGTTCGACTCGCCGTACATCCCCGGTTGGGACTGCCATGGGCTGCCGATCGAGCTGCAGGTGGAGAAGAAGCACGGCCGTCCGGGGCAGAAGCTCGATCCGGCGGCCTTCAGAGCCGCATGCCGGGCTTTCGCGCAGGAGCAGGTGAATCTGCAGCGTGTGGACTTCAAGCGCTTGGGCGTGCTCGGGGACTGGGATCATCCCTACCTCACGATGGCTCCGCGCTACGAGGCGCAGCAGCTGCGAGCCTTCGGCCGAATCATTCAGAACGGGCACGTCTACAAGGGCGTAAAGCCGGTGCACTGGTGTCTCGACTGCCGCTCAGCGCTTGCCGAGGCGGAGGTCGAGTACGAAGAGAGGACCTCTCCCTCGATCGATGTTGCCTTTCGCGTGACGGACCTCCGGGACCTCGAGCGGCGGATGGGACTCGCCGCCGGTCGACTGGATAGTGCACCGGTCGACCTCGTCATCTGGACCACGACGCCCTGGACGTTGCCCGCAAACCAAGCCGTCGCGCTCCGGGACGAATTTCACTACGTGCTGGTCGAGGCGGAGCGCCAGGGCGAGCGGTCGCGGCTCATCGTGGCAGCCGATCTGCTCGACACGTGCCTGAAACGCTTCGGGCTGGTGCGGCTCGGCGTGTTGGCGGAAGCGGCGGGACGTGACCTCGAGGGGCTGAAGCTGCAGCACCCGTTCGAGGATCGCCAGGTGCCGATCGTCCTGGCTGAGCACGTGACGCTCGATGCCGGCACCGGCGCGGTCCACACGGCTCCCGGGCACGGTCACGAGGACTTCGCCGTAGGCCAGCGCTATGGACTTCCCGTCCTGAATCCGGTCGGCAACGACGGCCGCTTCCTTCCTGACACGCCGCTCGTCGCGGGGCTGAAGGTAGGCGATGCCAACGGTGTGCTCATCGATGTGCTCCGGGAGCGGGGACGTCTCGTGCATCACGAGCCGTTCGTCCACAGCTACCCGCATTGCTGGCGGCACAAGACGCCCGTAATCTTCCGCGCGACGCCGCAGTGGTTCATCAGCATGGACCGCGAGGGACTTCGTGAGCATGCCCTGCGCGACATCAAGAAGGTGCAGTGGACCCCGGAGTGGGGTGAGCAGCGCATCACCGGCATGATCGAGAATCGGCCTGACTGGTGTATCTCGCGCCAGCGCACGTGGGGCGTGCCCATTCCGCTCTTCGTGCATGCGCAGACGGGTGAGCTGCATCCACGCACCCAGGAGCTCATCGAGCAGGTGGCCTCGCGCGTCGAGCGGGATGGCATCGAGGCCTGGTTCTCGCTCGATCCGGCCGAGCTTCTCGGCGCGGAAGCGGACCAGTACGAGAAGGCCAGGGATGTGATGGACGTCTGGGCCGATTCAGGCCTGTCGTTCGAGTGTGTCGGCGCGGAGCGGCCGGAGATCGCGGCGCCCGTGGACCTGTACCTCGAAGGCTCCGACCAGCACCGCGGCTGGTTTCACAGCGCGCTCCTCATGTCGGAGGCGCTTTACGAGCGTGCGCCGTATCGTGGTGTCCTGACGCACGGATTCACGGTCGATGAGAAGGGCCGCAAGCAATCGAAGTCGCTTGGCAACGTCGTCGCGCCGCAGAAGGTGATGAGTACGCTCGGGGCGGACGTGCTGCGTCTCTGGGTCTCCGCCACCGACTACGCGAACGAGATGAGCGTATCGGATGAGATCCTCAAGCGCATGGCCGACTCCTATCGCCGCATGCGCAACACCGTGCGTTACCTCCTCGGCAATCTGCACGGTTTCGATCCCAAGCGCGACCCGGTCGCCAGCAGCGATCTGCTGGCGCTCGACCGTTGGGCGCTTGCGCGCACTGCCGCCCTGCAGGCTGAGATCATCGAGGCCTACCGCCGCTACGCCTTCCATCTGATCTATCAGAAGGTACACAACTTCTGCAGTGTGGACCTGGGAAGCTTCTATCTCGATGTCTTGAAGGATCGGATGTACACCACGCCGACCGCGGGGCGCGCGCGCCGCTCGGCACAGACCGTGATGCAGCACATCGCCGAGTGCATCGTGCGCTGGCTGGCCCCGGTGCTGTCCTTCACCGCCGAGGAGATCTGGACATTCCTGCCCGGCGAGCGGTCCGAGTCGGTGTTCCTCGAGACCTGGCATCCGCTGCCGGAGGTCGTTGCAACCGATGTCGACTGGCCCGCGTTCCTGCAGCTTCGCACCGATGTCACGCGTGAGCTCGAGAAGCTGCGTGATGGCGGCTCCATCGGCGCACCGCTCGATGCAGAGGTCGACATCTACTGCGCCCCCGATGAGTACGCACGCTTCAACGCCCTGGGTGAAGAGCTGCGGTTCTTCTTCATCACGTCCCATGCTCGCGTCCATAGAATCGAGGGCACGGCGCCGCCGGATTCCGCTCCAGCTGCCAACACCGGGCGGGGTGGAGTCTGGATCGCGGTGAAGCCTACGTCCGACCCGAAATGCGTCCGCTGCTGGCAGCGCCGCCCGGACGTCGGTTCCAATCCGAATCATCCAGAGATCTGCGGCCGCTGCGTGAGCAACATCGAAGGACCGGGCGAGGACCGAAGGTTCATATGAGCGTCGCCAACGAGGAGGAGGCCGGCCTGAGGCATCGGGTGCAGGACGGTGCGGCTGTCCGGCAGCGAAGCGGCTGGCGTTGGCTGCCGGTCACGCTCGCGGTGATCGGGGTCGATCAGCTCGTAAAGGCCTGGATCGTCGGTCATCTCACCCTCTATGGCACGGTACGCCTCCTGCCGGTGCTCGATATCACCTTGACGTACAATAGGGGTGCCGCCTTCAGCTTTCTCGCGGATGCTTCGGGATGGCAGAAGTGGCTGTTCGCGGGACTGGCCGTGGCGGTGGCGGCGGGGATAGTGCTCTGGCTGAAGCGTCTCAATGGACGCACTCAGTGGGCGCTGTGCCTCAGCTTGACGCTGATCCTGGGCGGCGCTCTCGGGAACCTGATAGACCGGCTGCGTATCGGACACGTGGTCGATTTCATCCTCGCCCATTGGCACCGTGTGTATTTTCCCTGGGCGTTCAACGTCGCGGATTCCGCCATCACCGTCGGCGCGGCGCTGCTGCTGATCGACGCCTGGCTCGAGAGTCGGAGCTCGAAGAAGGAGAACGTTTGATGCAGGTGCTTCTCGCCAACCCTCGCGGCTTCTGCGCCGGCGTGGACCGCGCCATCGACATCGTCGAGCGGGCGATCGCGCTCTTCGGCGCCCCCATCTACGTGCGTCACGAGGTGGTTCATAACCGCCACGTCGTCGACCGGCTGCGCGAGCTGGGCGCGGTCTTCGTCGAGGAGTTGAAGGAGGTGCCGTCCGGCGCCACGGTCATCTTCTCCGCGCACGGAGTCTCTCATGCCGTCGAGGATGAGGCGAAGGAACGCGGACTGACCGTGTTCGACGCCACTTGTCCGCTCGTCACCAAGGTGCACATGGAAGTGCAGCGATATGCCCGCGAGGGGCGCGAGGTCATCCTCATCGGCCATGCGGGGCATCCCGAGGTCGAAGGTACGATGGGCCGGTTCGAGACCTCGTTCGGCGGGCGCATGTACCTGGTCGGCAGCGAGGCGGATGTCCAGGCGCTCGAGGTCAGGGATCCGGCGAATCTCGCGTTCGTGACTCAGACCACCCTGTCAGTCGATGACACGACGGAGATCGTGGGAGCATTGCGCCGCCGGTTTCCTTTGCTCGCGACGCCGCGCAAGGAGGATATCTGCTATGCAACTCAGAACCGGCAGGATGCCGTGAAAAAGCTGCTCGCCGAGTGCGACCTGCTGGTCGTCGTCGGCTCGCGCTCGAGCTCCAACTCCAACCGCCTGCGGGAGCTGGCCGAGCGGGCCGGCATTCCCGGCTACCTGGTCGATGGCCCGGAGGATCTGAGGCGCGAGTGGTTCGAGGGCAGGAGCTCCATCGGCGTCACCGCCGGCGCCTCGGCACCTGAGATTCTCGTGCAGCGAGTGCTCGAGCAGTTGCGCTCCTGGGGCGCGCAGGTCCCGCGCGAGGTTGCCGGCCGCGAGGAGCGGGTGACCTTCGGACTGCCGCGTGAGCTGCGGCGTGGAGAGCCGCAGAGCGCGGCAAAGCCGCCGGTCTCAGCGTCCTGAGCTTCGGGCCTTGTATAGAGATTTCTTGAGCTTCCAGCGCTTGTGCGACCAAGGCCAGTCCGGAGGCGCGTCGCGTATCTGCTGCTCCACCAGGCGCACGTAGCGCTCCGTCAGCTCACCGGCCTTCAGCGACTCCCCGGGCAAGGAAAGCGGCACGAAGCGCATCTCGTAGAAGCCGCGTGCGGTACGTTTCATCCCGATGAAGAACACCGGGAAGCGCGTGACCCGCGCGATCTCCTCGGGGCCCATGTAGAACGCCGTATCGCGGTTGAGAAACCGCGTCCAGTGCTTGTGCTCGCTGGTCGTCGGCTCCTGATCGGCGACCATGGCGACCGCGCGCACCCGCTTGCCGCGCCTGATGATGTCGGCGAGCAGCTCCTTGGCCGGCACCAGCCGGCTGCCGAAGCGGCTGCGGACCTTCTTCATCTCTCGCTCGGCCCAACTGTCGACCAGCGGCTTGTAGGCCGCATCGAGCGGAAAGCCGAGCTCGAGCGACAGGGCGAGGAGCATCCACTCCCAGTTGCACTGGTGTGCCGCGGCGAGCAATACCGATTGGCCCTGCGCGAGGAATGCCCGCGGCTGCTCGATGTCGATGATGCGGACCCGTCGGCGGATCTCATCGGCGGAGAGTGTCGCCGACTTGATGACCTCGACGAGCACCTCCGCGAACCCGAGATAGTAGCGGCGGCGGATGGCTCGCATCCTGACCTCATCGAGCTCCGGGAAGCACTGCGACAGGTTCGCGCGCACCACTTGGTCGCGATAAGGGAAGACCCGGAAGGCGAGCCAGCCCAGGAAATCGGCGAGCGAGTAGAGGAGCGGAAACGGCACATGCGAGAGCAGCCGCACCCACCAGGCCGAGCGTGGCATGGGTGCGGCGGCACCGGATGCAGCGGGAGCGTCGGCATTCGCGGTGGGGCCCGAGCCGTCTGCGGGGCGCTGAGAAGGGGCTGGGGGCAACATGGTGCGCGCAGGGTACCTATGGCACGATGCGCCCGCCAGCCCAGCTCGCAAGCGGAGATCTCCGATGCCCGTCGCCGAGTACTTCAGCGCCGACTACGCGGCCGCCCGCGAGCGCTTTCGATCAGCGGCGCGAGGCGCCGCGGCGGCGCCCATGAGCTATCTGCTGCCCGATCATCAGGGTCCGAGCGGAGAGCCGCTGACCCTGGACGTCGTGCGACTGGGCGCCGTGGAGGCGCAAAGCGCGTTGCTCGTCATCGCAGGAACACACGGCGTCGAAGGTCTGGCAGGGTCGGGCTGCCTCGTCGGTCTTCTCGAAGACCGTCTGCATGAGGCGTTACCGGCGTCCGGCTGTCTCGTGCTGCTCCACGCCATCAACCCGTACGGCTTTGCCTGGCTGCGGCGTGTCAATGAGGACGGTGTGGACCTCAACCGCAACTTCGTCGACTTCACCAAGACCCTGCCGTCGTCGGAAGCATACGAGCGACTGCATGAATGGCTGGTGCCGGCGGACTGGGACGGTGAGGCGCGGCGCGCAGCCGATGCGGCGTTGGCCGCACACGCCCAGCAACTGGGCATGGCAGCGCTGCAGGCGGCTGTCTCGGGCGGCCAGTACACCCGACCCCACGGGCTGTTTTACGGCGGAGTGCGGCAGACCTGGTCGGCGCGGATGTTGTTTCGCGTTCTGAGTGAGATGCTGCCCGCCACGGTGCGCAGGCTCGCAGTGCTCGACCTGCACACAGGCCTCGGGCCGCCGGCCTATGGCGAGCCCATCCTGGACGCCGCCGATCCGGAAGCTCGGGAGCGGGCGTTGCGCTGGTTCGGATCGGACGTCCGCGACCTCTCGGCGGGCGAATCCGTCTCCGCGCGTCTCACCGGGACCATGGCACGCGGGATCGAGCGCCTCCGGCCCGATCTGGAGCTGACTCCAATCGGGCTGGAGTTCGGTACCCGGCCGATGCTCGAGGTGTTGGAGGCGCTGCGCGCGGATCACTGGCTGCACAGCCGCGGCGGCAGAGATTCGGCAGCGGCTCCGCAGATCCGCCGGCAGATGCGCGAAGCGTTCTACTCCGACAGTGTGGCGTGGCAGGCGGCGGTATACGGACGAACGGCTGACCTCGCTTTCCGGGCGATGCGCGGGCTCGGCGAATGAAGCATCGGCATCCCGGCGCGGCGCCGCGCCGGGGCGCGCGGCGCACTCCTGCCCAGAAGAGGTCGGGGCAGGAGTGGCTGACTCGGCGATGTTACCTGCTGGAGGCCATCCGCGAGGCGAGCGCATTGCGCAGCGTGTCGGCGCTGGGACTGTTGATGTTGCCGGCCAGGATCTGGGCGGACGTCACGGTCCGCTGATAGTATTCCTGGTCCATTTTCGTGTCGGGCGAAATGTGAGTGACGCTCGCGGTGAGTCCGCCATAGACGCCGCTCGTGTTCGACCACAGAATCACATCGCCCTTGCTGGTGTTGGCCTGGGTCCTGCCCGACCAGTTCACCACCGTGAGCCCGGCGTTACCATTGAGCGACCAGCTCCTGTTCGCGTTGGCAAAGCGGTCGACCGCCTTCTGCGTCATGAGGATCATGGCGATCGCGCCGCCTTCACCGCCGGCCTGAGCGCCGATGCTGCCGCCGCCCATGCTGTAGAAGGCCGGTGAGCTCCACCCGCTTTCATTCTTGGCTAGGACGACGCCACCGCCACCCTCTCCACCGACGATGAAGCCGCCCTTGCCGTAATGCGGAATGATGAAGATGCCTCGGGCCCGCTCGAGCACCGCCGCGAGACCGGGGTCCTGTTTCATCTGCTGCACGAGGCTCACGGCATCGCTCACGCGATCCTGAGCGGAGCGCGCGGCATGGCTCTGTGAGTCCGATGGCATCGAGCTCATTGCGCTCTCGTGCTGAGCGGCTGGGGCCGGGGCAGCGGTTGCCAGCGCCACCGCAGCGGCGACGGCCGAGATTGGAACGATGAGTCGGCGAGTTGCTGTTCGGGTCATGGGGTCTCCTCTGGGCCTATTCCTGCGCTACGAATGCACGCGAGCGGGGAGTGTTCCGCTGGGCCACGGGCGGGGCGGGGCCAGCAGGCTCCATCGTGGCAGAAGGAGCGCTCGCGGCTTCGGCTGTGACTGAGCGTGGCCGGTGGGCGTGGACATCGGCTAAGATCGTTCGGCACTGATGGGGGTGACAACATGGCCCTGAGTTGGAAAACGCGGCTGATTCAACCGCAGGTGTCCGCGCCTGAAGGCTTCCGCTCGCTGGCGACGCCCGTTTATCGCGGCTCGACCACGCTTTTGCGCGGCGCGGCCGAGGTCACCGATCACTGGGATCAGCGCCGTACCCGCTACAGCTATGGATTCTACGGTACGCCCACGAGCCTCGAGCTCGCTGCGCGGCTCGCGGAGCTCGAGGGCGGCTACCACACGTTCCTGACACCCGGCGGCCAGGCGGCCATTTCACTGATTTTCCTCTCGATCGCGCGCTCCGGAGGCCACGTGCTGGTGCCGGACAGCGCTTACGGTCCGACCAAGGACCTCGCGGATCGCGTGCTGGCCAGGCTGGGGATCGAAGTGGAGCGCTACGATCCGATGGCAGGCGGCCGGATCGCTGCCCTGTTTCGACCCAACACACAACTGGTCTGGTGTGAGAGCCCCGGCTCGGTCACGATGGAGATCCAGGACGTGCCGGCCATCGCGGCGGCGGCGCGCGAGCGGGGGATCCCCTTGGCGTTGGACAATACCTACGCGTCGGGTGTCCTCTTCGATGCATTCAGGCACGGCGTGGACATATCGATGCAAGCGCTCACGAAATACGTCAGCGGTCACAGTGACATCCTGCTCGGGTCGGTCACGCTGCGTGATTCGCGCTTCTACGAGGCCTTCGGCGATGCGCATCAGTTGCTCGGATTTGCGGTTTCCCCCGACGATTGCTCGCTCGCGCTGCGAGGCATGCAGACCCTGGCGGTGCGCCTGAAGCAGCTCGAGGCCAGTGGCCTCGCCATCGCGAGCTGGCTGGCAAACCGACAGGACATCAAAGCCGTCCTGCATCCCGCTTTCCCCGCCTGCCCGGGACATCTCGAGTGGAAACGGGATTTCTCCGGCTCTGCGAGTGTATTTTCCGTCGTCTTCCGTCCAGGCGTGCCGCGTGAGCGGCTCGTCGAGCGCATCGACCGGCTGAAGCTCTTCAAGCTCGGCTACAGCTGGGGCGGGGTGACCAGCCTGGTCATGCCGTTCCTGGACCTCACCCGTCGGCATGGTGCGCACGCCGGGTGGCTGGTTCGCTTCCATGTGGGGCTGGAGGATCCCGCCGACCTATTGGCCGACCTCGAGCAGGCGTTTCTTCGGTAGCACGGCCGCTGTCGTGCCCGCGGGTGACTTCGGGTACCATGCGCGCCTGTCGGCCAGGCTACCAGGCCGCGGGAGAGGCTATGGACTCACGGCGCGGCGCTTCGCCTTTCAGCAATCGTGATTTCCGCCTGCTCTTTGGCGGCAGCTCGATCTCGATGGTCGGGGATCAGTTCACGCTGGTCGCACTCCCCTGGCTGGTGTTGCAGCTCACGGGCAATCCCGCGCAGCTCGGCCTGGTTCTGGCCGTGATGGCGCTGCCGCGGGCGGCCTTCATGCTCGTCGGCGGTGCGGTAGTCGATCGCATGTCACCTCGGCGCGTGCTCCTGACGGCGCGCAGCGCCAATGCGGTGCTGGCCGGACTGCTCGCTGCGTTGGTTCTGGCCGCCTCCATTCAGATGTGGACCGTGTACGTGCTGGCCTTCGGCATCGGGCTTTGCACGGCCTTCGCTTATCCCGCCGGCGGCTCCATCCTGCCGCAGCTCGTGGCGCCGAATCAGCTGCAGATGGCCAATTCGATGATCATGGGCATGCGCCAGCTCAGCATGCTGATCGGGCCGGCCCTGGCCGGACTCCTCGTCACCGCCGGCAGCGCCGGGGGCGCAGGAGTGCACGGCACGGGCCTCGCGTTCGTCGTCGATGCCGTGAGCTTCCTGTTCTCGGTGGCCTCACTGTTGGCGATTCGCATCGCGAGTGACCGGGAATCCCGCGCGCCCGCCGCGGGGGGTGTCCTCGCCCAGGTCATCGAGGGGATCAAAATGCTGTGGCAGGACGTGCAGCTGCGCTCCTTCATCGCCTACATGGGGCTCGTCTCGATTCTCGTGATGGGGCCGCTGCAGGTGGGACTGCCACTCTTTGCGAAGGCCCGCTTTCACGAAGGTGCCGCGGCATTCGGCTGGTTCATGACCGCCAACGGCAGCGGCATGCTCCTAGGCAGTGTCGTGTCGACAGCGATTACACGCCTGGTGCGTGGCCGTTTGGGCGTGATGGTGCTGAGCTTCGATGCCGCCGCCGGACTCGCGCTGGCGCTGTTGAGTGGCGTCCATACCGTCCTTTCCGGCGCTGCGCTCCTCGTTTTGGCCGGCTTGTTCGCCGGCACCGTGCAGATCGCCATCATCACCTGGCTGCAGCGGCGCGTGCCGCAGGCGATGATGGGCCGCATCATGAGCATAGTCTTCTTCACCTTCCTCGGCCTCGCGCCACTGGCAGCGGCGCTGGCGGGCGGCCTTCTCAAGGTGATCTCGCTCTCGGAGCTTTTCGTCGGTGCCGGGCTCTCCCTCACGACCCTGGCCATGATCTGCCTGACGCGGCCGAGTCTGCGCGCGATCCGCCTGCAGACGGCCCCGGCGTAGCGCACCGGCGGGCAGCCGCCGCTCGCCATTCATCACGATGCGCGCGATCGGAATCTCCGTCCATACCGGCTGGGGAGCGTGTGTGGTCGTGGACGGGTCCCTTCGTCACCCTCAGGTCATCGGCAACAAGGTCGTCGAGCTCCTGGATGATGCCGAGCGCTTCTGTTATCACCGCGCGGCCGAGATGAAGGCGGCCTCGGCGCGGCAGTGGCTCGCCCGCGTGCGCGCGAAAGCGCTTGACCGGGCGCGAAGCGAGCTCGCGCTCCTGTTGGAAGAGAACGTACGTGTGGTGCTGGGCCGGTGATTCGGTGCGCTGAAAGTGTGTGCGACATCTCAATGCCGCGCCTGATCGGCCGGTAAACAGTGGGTCGGCATCACAGATTCGGGTCGCCCTCGAACGGCATCATCCCGTTCTGGTCTCGCATCGCGTCACCCTTGCTGACGCCACGTGCACCTCGGGAGTTGAGACATGCCTGTCGCAGTTACTTTCGCTCTGTTCCTGTTCTGGATCGTCCTCTCTTACCGCGCGTTTCAGCGCGGCGATGCCCTCATGGCAGGTGTCTTCCTGCTGGTAGGCGTCGTGCTGACGGTCTATCGCTATCGCTCGGCGATGAGGCGCGCAGAGCAGGCGCCGGGCGTCAAGTCTTAGCGGACTGGCCCGTCAGCAGCTGCCGGCGTGCCCGTGGTTTGCCGCCTTCCCCTCCCCTAACGGGAGGGGACTGCCGGCTCGCCGAGCACCCCGAGGTACCTACTTGCGCACGGCGGGGAGGCTGGCGCTGATGGCGGATACATTGTCGACACCCGCGATCTTGCAGATCGGGTGCGAGAAGTCCGCCTGCAGGCTCGGCACCGTCACGATGCCCTGATAGTTGATGTTGTCATCACCATTGACGCTGACGCCGGCCGGCACCCAGTCGAGCTGCAGCGTATGCCGTGTGCGCCAGGCGATGTTGTGGTCTGCGCATGAGGTGTCGCCACTCACCCCGACTGCGCCGATCAGGACCTTCCTCGAATTGTAGAGCGCCAATCCGCCGCCGAAGACGTTCACCCCGCCGATGCGCCGGCCTACGAGGGGATCGTCGGGCATCCCGTAGTCCGAAGCCGGGCCGTGGTAAGCCGCACGCGGATCGACCGGATTGCTGTGTTGCAGACCGTACAGGCTGCCGCCCGGCTGCACCGCGGCCCAGAGGTCCGCGGTCGACAGGGCCAGGCCCGGAAGGCTGAATGCGTTGGCGGTATTGGCCTTTTGAGCCGAGATCACCCGGCTGCCCGGCCACTGACTGCCGCGGTTCGCCCCGGTGAATGCGACCGCGCAGACGACGCCGTCGCGGTTGACGACGGTCCCCCACATGTCCAGGTTGAAGCCGCCGTTGGTGTCGTCGCGCGCCATGGTCAGCGCAGACTTGAGTTGCGCCTGGGTCGGCAGGCCGGCGCACGCGCTCCTCAGAGCGGAGCCGGAGAGTGCGCCTTCCGACGCTTCGTCCGATGCCAGGGTTGGTGCGCTGCCGAGCGCAAGCGCTACGGAAGCGAGAATCGCGGTAACAGAGCCGTTGATCTTCATTGTTCTCCCCTTTTGCACTGATGCGTGCGCTGTTGTCGTGGGGTGTTGGGCTCAGGGGGGTCGAGACCCGCTGTTGAAGCAGCTGGGCGACGCCCCTCCGGGAGAGACCATGGGTCCTCCGATGAGTTGATTCGAGCGAGAAGGCTGTCGTAGTGATACTAACGAGCGGCGGATGACGCCGCAATTGCAGGCCTGGAGCGGCACCTGATTCGCGCAGGCGGGGCGTGAAGTGTTCCGGAACCGAGCACCCTCTCGCGCAATGTCACCGCGATGTCACCCGGCGCCTGCCTGCCGTGATTCGTCTGGCGAGATGTGTGACTTGCCGGCTTTCAGCGCGGCTTGCCCGCCGGTGTCGGTTTCTGCGCTCGCTTGGCCGTGCGCAGCGGCGCGCCCATCGCTTTCGCATCGGCGAGCAGTTGCTGACAGTCGGCGCTCTTGTTGAGTCCTGGATCCACGAAGGCCGCAACGGCAGCGAGCGGGGTGCCAATCGCACCAAGCACCGTCGCTACGGCCCCCTGCGCGGCAAGCTTGCTGCCCTTGAGCCCTATTGCCGGGTGACTCAGCGTGCCCCTGATCTCGACCGGAGTGCGCAGCACGGCGAAACGGAACTTCTTGGGTGCTCCGTTCAACTGCAGGTTGAGTCTTTCGTTGCGCAGATTCACATCGCCCAGGCCCGTGATGATCACCACCTGGGTATCGAAGACAACCTGCCTGACTTTGGCGATCCCGTCACGCGCATCGAAGTCCGCGACGCCGCAGCGCAGGTCGGTCTGCTGTTGGTTCTTCTTCAGCAGGAGTCCCAGCCCGCGCGCTACGTTGATGCCGGCAAACTCGGCGAAGGCTTGCTCGATCTGGCCGTGTGGCACGACGATGGAGAGCGTCCCGTCGGCGGTCGAGGCAAAGGCATGCATCGAGTCGCCGTGACCGCGCACTTTCAAGCGCCCGACGAGCGTACCCTTGAGGGGCGGCTTGGTGGTTCCCTTGGTGTGAAATTGAGCGAGCTGCACATGGGTGAGGCGCACGTCGAGCTGCTCTGCGGGAGCGTCCTCACGAGCGTCGATCACTGCGGTCCCGGCGATCTTGCCTTCGGGAAGGGTGAAGGCGAAAGGATCGAGTCGCAGTACGTCGTTGCGCACCTGCAGCCGCAGGCTCACCTGCTTCAGGGGCAGGGTCTGCGACTTGATCTCATCGGCGTGGTACCGCAGCGTCGCATTCAAGCCGCGCAGACGGTCGACCTGCAGCTTCGCCGTCGGCAAGAGCAGCGTGCTGCTGCTCACTTTCTTCGAGGCGGCCTTGGCAGTGAGCGCGGTAGTCACGCCTTTGGTCAGGGCTTTCGTCGCTTGCGCTTTCGTGGGATGGCCTTTGGCGTGCGCGGCCTGCGCCTCTTCCTTGGCGCTTGGCGCCTTACCGCCGAAGGTCGGGCCGAGGTCCGCCAGATTGAGCGAATGCGAGACGAGGTCAGCGTCAATGGCGGGAGAACCGGTGGTGTTGAGCTGCATGGTCACCAGGCCATGGATGTCGCTGCCGCCGAGCGTGCCCCGCACATTCGTGAATTCGTACTTCGCGCCCACGACCCGCAGGTCCCCCGAGATCGAGTAAGGCGGCGTATTCGGCAGCGCCACGCCGGTCAAATAGTAACCATCGGCAAGGTCATTGCCGGAGAGTGACAGTGTCACCTTCAGCTGCGTGAGGTCGAACGGTCGGGGCACCACGCCGCGGGCGCCGGCATGGATGTCCGAGGCAATCATCTGCACGTCGAACGGGTAGGGCTTGTGACTCTCTGCCCAGTCGAGCGGGCCACCACTCACGCGTAGTGTGAATGGCTTGTCGTTGAGCTCGCCCTTACCCAGGAGCCTGAAGCCTGTGCCCGTATCTGCCGCGACCCGGCTGGCCTGCTGTTTGGCGCTACTGGGGTTGGCGCCATGGCTTTGCGCCCTGGCCTTGACCACTTTGGCTGTGCGCGACGGGGCACCGGTTGCGACGGCGTTCCCGCCGGCATCGACCGTACCCTCGAAGGTGACCTTGTGCAGCTCATCGCGCGCGCTGAGCGTGCCGTGCTCGATCACGAGCTGGTGCACGAGTGGCAGGCGCATCGGCTTGCTCTGTGCCTTGGCGCTCTTCGGGTTGCGGCCGAATGCCCAGTTGGCACGCCCATCAGCGCTGCGATACAGGTGTACATCGGGCCGAGTCAGCGCCACCCTGGGCAGCACGATATCGCCGACCAGCAGCGGCCAGAAGCGCAGCTGCACATCGATGCGTTCCACCGACACCATCTGGCCGCCACCGGCCCACGACGGATTACCGATCGTGAGGCCGGTGACCTGTACATGCGGACGCCAGAACAATGAGCCGTGCAGCGATGCGATGTGGACCGGGCGCTGAAGCTGGGCGGAGAGCTCACGCGATACCGGTCCGGTCAGCCGGTTCCAGGGGAAGAAGGCGATGACCAGCAGAACAATGATGATCAGGGCGCCGACGGCGATTGCGATCGCCTTCAGCGCGCGTGATGTTGCTCTCCCCTTGGCCATATACGGAGCTAAATGCCATCGAGGCCGGAACCGTTCCGGAGATTCGATGAACTCCGTCGTGACCCTCGGCGGTCGAGGCGCGATCTGAGCCGTACGACCTCAGTTTGGGCTTGAAGTGCGCTGTGGCGACTGAGACGCTGGCGCCTGCGCCCAAAGGAGCTACTCTATTCTGCCGACCGCCCTGGACCTCGCCGCGTGTTGTCGACTACGAGCTGCAGCCGGGGACGGCCCGTCAGCGTTCCGAGCCAGTCGGCGCAGTAGCTGCGGACGCCGGGAAGCGTCGCAGCGACAGCTCTGGTCTGCGCGAGGTAAGACACTTTGATCAGGCCGCGGCGCCTCGGATCGGCATTGATGGTCATCGGAGCCACGGCTTCGCACGGGTCATGCTCGCGATTGGAATGCGCGCTCGTGAGGGTATCGCGAGAGATGCACCCGAGAGTCATCAGGTCCTTCCGATTGCCGAAGTACTCGATTTTCAGACCGGCGCCGTCCGGCATTTGCTCGACGGACAGTCTGACGGGCTCGCGAACACCCTCCGCCAGCTGTACTTCCCGGCAGGGACCATGCGTGCAATTGAACTCTCGGATGGCCCGAATCACTGCAGAGCTCGGCCGGGCGGCACCTGCGTGTCCTCGATCTCGTCGAGTCGGTCCGCCAGGGCGAGCAGCGTTTGAGCATTCGCCCGCGGCGAGGGTTGCAGATCCGCTGTGCGGTGCTCGCGCAGGGTGGGGAGAAGCTCGGTATGACTGAAGGTGGTCAGATCGGACTGCTCTTGCGCTCGCGTGTTGTTTCGTCGTGTCGCCATGATTCAACCCCTTCGTTTGGCGGTGCTGATCCGGCGCAAGCTTCACCTGCGAAGCGAGCGCCGCGGGTCGGGTCGATGCCCGGACTTCATGTAAGTGCGAGGCTTCGCCTGCCGTCGGACGATCGGGATCACGCGGGCCTCACACCGGCAATCGTGCCGACTCCCGCGCCCCGGGGATGCGAGCGCAGTCACAACTTGTGGTGTTGAGTGCGATGATCGTCGGGTCGGGCTGTCAGCGTCATGGCTTCGTTCCCGCTTGGGCTTTGAGTCCACGAGCGACAGGACGTCGAACAGTATGCGACCCCATTCGCTCGGGACACACAACCACGGCCACCATCGGCACCCACACGCCAACCACGTTCTCTCCCGACGCGCGGCTCTTGACGCGACAACCGGGGTGATTGGTTGACGATGTGGTCGGAACGGACCCGCGATTTGATGGTGCCGGGAATAGGATTCGAACCTACGACCCGCGCATTACGAATGCGCTGCTCTACCAGCTGAGCTATCCCGGCGCCGGGGCGGCGAATTCTATCGGCTGGCGCTGCCGCCGTCATCCGGCGCCCCGAAGGCTGCCTGGGCGATCGTCGCGGCCGATCAGCTCGCCCTCGAGGGAGGAAGGGGCCGCGAAGCGGGGCGACGCGCCACGCCGGATGGACTCAGGAAACCTTCTTACGGAGCCGGATGACCAGATCGATGCCCGCGACCTCGGTCCCGGGCGGGGCAGGGGGTAGGCGGCTGAACTCGACTTCCGGCACGGGCACATCGATCAAGGCGCCGCTCGAGGTGTCGTGGAAGTGATAGTGAGCGTCCACGTTCGAGTCGAACCAGGCGCGGCTGCCGTCGACCGAAAGCAACCGGATCAGGCCGTGAGAGGCGAAGAGATTCAAGGTGTTGTACACCGTGGCCTTGGAGACCCGAGCGCCGCTCGAGCGCAGATTGGCCAGGATCTGCTCTGCCGAGAGATGCTGTGGGGCGCAGAGGAGGAGGGAGGCGATGCGCACCCGCTGGGCGGTCGGGCGGATCCCGCAGTCGGCGAGGCGCTGCTGGCAGCGCGCCGATACGGATGCAGACGCCAGGGCTCCGTTCGAGTCCATAACCGCCATTATACCGGCAAGAGATCGCCGATCGCCTCGACTTGGCCGTCTTCAGGCCACCGCGGCCTTGAGCACCCGCTGCGGCTGCGCCACGCCATAGCCCTGGGCGAAGTCGACGCCCAAGCTGGTCAGCATCTGGATGATCTCGGCGTTCTCGGCAAATTCGGCGATGGTCTGCTTGCCGGTCAGGTGGCCGATCTCATTGATGGAGCGAACCATCTCCCGGTCGATCGGGTCGCGCAGGATCTCGCGCACGAAGCTGCCGTCGATCTTGAGGTAGTCGACCGGGAAGTGCTTCAGGTACCCGAATGAGGAGAGGCCGGTGCCGAAGTCATCGAGCGCGAACTTGCAGCCGAGCTCCTTCAGCGACTGGATGAAGCGGTTGGCCTGGGAGAAGCTGGCAACGGCCGCGGTCTCGGTGATCTCGAAGCAGATCTTCGAGCCGTCGAGCCCGCTGCGGTGGAACTGATCGATGACGAACGGCAGAAACTTGTCATCCCCCAGGCTCTGGCCCGAGAGATTGATCGAGCAGAGCGCCAGCTTCTCGCGCTCGTCCGCTTCCGATACCAGCCAGCGGAAGGCGTTCTCAATGACCCACCGATCGATCGCCGGCGTGATGCCATAGCGCTCCGCGGCCGCGATGAAGTCGTTCGGAGAAACGATACGGCCGTTCTCATCCTTCAGGCGAAGCAGCAGCTCGTAGTGCGCGCCGAGGTCGACCCGCTGCAAGGGCTGGATGGCCATGCGGTGGATCTCGAAACGGCCTTCCTCCAGAGCGGCATTGATGCGTGCGGCCCACTGCATCTCGCGGCGGCGCCGCATCAGCTCCATGTCGTTCTCAGCGAAGCTGTGAACGCGATTGCGGCCGCCTTCCTTCGCTGCGGCACAGGCGCTGTCTGCAGCCGAAAGAACCGAGGCTACGTCCTCGTTGTCCGCCGTGATCGGGACGACGCCGACGCTCGCACCCAGGCGGAATACGCGGTCTTCCCAGGTGAAGCGGAAGTTGCGGACGCTCTCGCGCAGCGCCTCGGCCGTTCGCATCGCATCATCGAGCGAGCAGGCTTCCAGGAGGATGCCGAATTCATCGCCGCCCAGGCGTGACAGCGTGTCGCGCCAGCGAACCTTCGATTTCAACAGCGCCCCGACCTGGCCGAGGAGCGCATCGCCTGCGCTGTGTCCACAGGTGTCGTTGACGATCTTGAACTGGTCGATATCGAGATAGCAGAGCGCGTACGACGCCTCACGCGCTTTCGCGCTCTTCAGCGCCCGCTCGAGCCGGCTCTCGAACTCGCGGCGGTTGACGAGCCCGGTGAGAAGGTCATGGCTCGCATGGTAGGAGAGCCGGCGATTCAGCTCGCGGGCCTCGGTGACGTCGTGGAAGACCAGAACCCCGCCCGAGACTCGGCCGGCGCCATCGCGAATCGGAGCGGCGGTGCTCTCCACGTAGAGCTCATTGCCGTCGCGGCGGATGAGGAGCATCGGGCGGACCGACTTGATGGGCCGGATGCGGCGGATGGAGACGCTGAGAGGATTCTCGAGCGGCTCGCAGGTCTCTTCATGGAAGGCGCGGAATATCTCCTCCACCGGGCGCCCCATCGCGTCCTCGAGCCGCCACCCCGTCAGCGCTTCCGCCACGGGATTGATGTAGTCGATGACGGAATTGGCGTCCGTGGTGACGACGCCGTCGCCGATCGACTGCAGAGTGATCTGCGCGCTTTCCTTCTCGCGGAAGAGCGCTTCCTCGTAGAGCTTTCGCTCTGTGATGTCGAGCTCGACGCCGACGAGGCGCAGCAGCCGCCCATGTTTGTCGACGCGCGCGGTCGCACGGCTGATGACCCAACGCCACTCACCGTTGCGGTGGCGCATGCGGTGAGTGCTCTCGAAGATCGGCGTCTTACCGTCCACGTGCTCGCGGATTGCCGTCTGCACGCGGGCGAGATCGTCAGGATGTACCAGGCTGCTCCAATCGGGCGAGCCGCGCATGTCCTCATCGCCGTAGCCGAGCATGGCCTTCCAGCGGGGGGAGAAGTAGACCTCGTTGCTCTCGACGTCGAAGTCCCAGAGGCCGTCGTTGGCCGAGGACTGTGAGAGGTTGGTGCGCTCCTCGAGCTTGGCGAGCCGGGTCTCGATGCGGATGCGCTCGAGGCCGGTGGCGAGGCTCGTGCCGATGAGTTTCATCAACAGCTGCAGGTTCACGTCCCATGCGCCGCGCGGCATCGTCTGGGCAAGACCGAGAAAGCCGGCCGGCTTGCCCTGCACCCGCATGGCGACGAGGAGCACGGAGCCGATGTGCAGGTCGGAGAAGCGCTGCGCTTCCGCGCTCTGCTCGCGTCGCGGCGCCGCGGTGTCGCGCAGCTCCGAGAGACGGAGGTGATCCGTGCGTCCCTTGAGCCATGGCAGGGAGTCCAGGCTCACACCCTGCAGGCCTTCCGGCCGGCATTGGGCGAAGGCTCCTCTGGCCAACTGCACTTCTTCGATGACCGGCTCATCCGGCCGCAGCACGAGGAGGAAGGCACAGTCGGTGGAGCTCGCCTCCCGCAGGAGCTCGAGATTGCGCCGCAGGCAGTCGGAGATCGG
>DASRDO010000016.1:0-4258 GCA_035652555.1 Steroidobacteraceae bacterium
CGCCTTCACCCGCAACCCCTCCACCGGGGTGCGCGAGATCTACGGCGAGTTCCTCATCAATGCCCAGGGCGAGGACGTGGTCGCCGGCATCCGCACGCCGCAACCGCTTTCCGAGGCGGCGCGCCGCGAAGCGGGGGCCACGGCGCCCTCGCTCGAGGTTGCCATGCCGGACACCTACCGGCAGCTGGTGGAAGTGCTCGATCGCCTCGAGCGACGCTATCGCGATATGCAGGATATCGAGTTCACCATCCAGGAAGGCAAGCTGTGGATGCTGCAGACGCGCTCGGGCAAGCGCACCACCAGGGCGGCCCTCAAGATCGCCGTCGACCTGGTGGCCGAAGGTCTGATCAGCCCGGAGGAGGCGGTGCTGCGCATCGATGCGGCGAGTCTCGATCAGCTGCTTCACCCCACCATCGATCCCGCCGCCGAGCGGCAGGTGGTGGCGACCGGGCTGCCCGCGTCGCCGGGGGCAGCCTCCGGCGAGATCGTGTTCGACGCCGACGAGGCCGAGACCCTGCGCGGGCAGGGGCGGGACGTGATCCTGGTGCGCGTCGAGACGAGCCCGGAGGACATCCACGGCATGCACGCGGCCGCCGGCATCCTCACCACGCGCGGCGGCATGACGAGCCATGCCGCGGTGGTGGCGCGCGGCATGGGACGGCCGTGCGTGTGCGGGGCCGGCTCGGTGCGCGTCGACGCCAAGGCCGGCACCATGACGGCCGGCGGCCTGGTGTTCCGCAAGGGCGACGTCATCACCATCGACGGAGGCAAAGGCGAGGTGCTCAAGGGCCGGGTGAAGATGCGCCCGCCGGAGCTGTCGGGCGACTTCGCCAAGGTGATGGAATGGGCCGACAAGGCGCGCTCGCTGGGGGTGAGAGCCAACGCCGACACGCCGCGCGATGCCAGGCAGGCGGTCGATTTCGGTGCCGAGGGCATCGGACTGTGCCGCACCGAGCACATGTTCTTCGACGAGACCCGCATCCTCGCCATGCGCGAGATGATCTGCGCCGACGACGAGGCCGGGCGCCGGCGGGCGCTTGCCAAGATCCTGCCGATGCAGCGCGAGGACTTCACCGCGCTGTTCGAGATCATGGCCGGGCTGCCGGTGACGATCCGCCTGCTCGATCCGCCGCTGCACGAGTTCCTGCCGCACGAGGCCAAGGAGGTCGCTGCGGTGGCCAAGGAGCTGGGCGTGGCCGTCGAGAAGCTCGAGGCGCGGGTGGCGGAGCTGCACGAGTTCAACCCCATGCTGGGCTTCCGCGGCTGCCGGCTCGCCATCCGCTATCCCGAGATCACCGAGATCCAGGCGCGCGCCATCTTCGAGGCGGCCGTGGCCGCGGCGCGCAAGACCGGCAAGCCGGTGGTGCCCGAGGTGATGATCCCGCTCGTCGCCTACCGCCGCGAGTTCGACCTCCTGCGCCAGGTGATCGTGGCCGCCGCCGCTGCGGTCGAAAAGGAGACTGGCGTCAAGATCGACTACCAGATCGGCACCATGATCGAGCTGCCGCGGGCGGCGCTCAAGGCCGACGAGATCGCGCACGGCGAGGCGGGCGCCCAGTTCTTCTCGTTCGGCACCAACGATCTGACGCAGACCTGCCTGGGGCTGTCGCGCGACGATGCCGCACCGATTCTCGCCAACTACACGCAGCGCGGCATTTTCGAGGTCGATCCGTTCGTCTCCATCGATCCCGACGGCGTGGGCGAGCTGGTGCGGATCGGCACCGAGCGCGGCCGCAGGGTGCGGCCCGATCTCAAGGTCGGCATCTGCGGCGAGCACGGCGGCGACCCGGCATCGGTCGCCTTCTTCCACGCGGCCGGGCTCGACTACGTGTCCTGCTCGCCCTTCCGTGTACCCGTCGCGCGCCTCGCCGCCGCGCAGGCGGCGATCCGGGCGAAGCAGCAGTAGTCGATCTCTCCACCCGACCGTTGTCGAGGCCCTCGGTCTCCAATAGGCTGGGTTGACGGCCGGCAAAGAGAGAGCCATGACCTCTCACAGTTCAAGAGCGCTGCGACTTAACCGCTTGGGCTTGGACAACTGGCGCAATTTTGTCCGCGTTGATGTGACGCTGGAGGGACGCGCATTTCTAATCGGTCCAAACGCCTCCGGGAAATCCAACTTCCTGGACTCGATACGGTTTCTGCACGACCTGGTCGCGATTGGCGGGGGCTTCAGGGAGGCAATAGCAAAGCGCGGCGGCGTTTCGAGGCTTCGCTGTCTTGCGGCTCGGCGCTACCCGGATGTGGCCATTAGCGTCGTCGTAGGTAGGGGCACTGGCGAAAGCGAGTGGGAGTATGAAATCAGCTTTACTCAGGACAACCGACAGCGACCGATTTTGAGGCATGAGCTGGTTCGCAAAGCAGGCAAGCTGCTCTTGAAGCGCCCGCGACCGGAGGATGAGAGGGATCCTGATCGTCTCCAACAAACGTATCTGGAGCAGGTGAACGTCAATCGGGAGTTCAGGGAGCTGGCAGAATTCTTCTCGTCGATCCGCTACCTTCATCTCGTCCCGCAACTCGTGCGCGAACCCGATCGCTATCTCGGGCGGGGGACGGACCCTTTTGGCTCCGACTTCCTCGAGCAAGTCGCCAAGACTCCGGAACGCACCCGCGATGCACGGCTACGGCGCATTGGACAGGCGCTAAAGGTGGCAGTGCCACAATTGCTGGAGCTCCAATTCTTTCGAGACGAGGTTAAAGGAACGCCGCACTTGCGTGGCCGATATGAGCATTGGCGGCCTCAGGGAGCATGGCAGACGGAGGAGCAGTTTTCCGATGGGACGCTGCGCCTTCTTGGATTGCTGTGGGCGGTTCTCGACGGGGCTGGCCCGCTGCTGCTGGAAGAGCCCGAATTGTCACTGCATCCCGACGTGGTCCGCTACTTGCCGCAGTTGTTCGCGTCCATGCAACGCCGGACGGGACGTCAGGTCATATGCAGCTCGCATTCAGCCGATCTGCTCCGCGATGAGGGCATCGGTCTCGATGAAGTATTGCTGCTCAAACCTGATCCCGAAGGTACGCGCGTCGAAGTTGCCACCGACGTTGGCGAAGCAAGATCGCTCGTGGAGGGCGGGCTGTCGCTTCCCGAGGCATTGCTCCCGCAGACGCGTCCCCCGAAGGCTCAGCAGCTTTCTCTCTTTGGAGAGTGAGCGTGGCGAACGGGAGGCTCCCCATCTCGGCAGCCGTAGAGGGAGATGTCGACGAGGCCGTCCTGCGACGAATCGTTGAACACATTGGATTGGAGTTGGGCAACGTCTACGGGAGAGAGGGTAAGCAACGGCTCTTGAGACGGTTGGGCGGTTACAACAATGCCGCCCGCGTCTCGCCGTGGGTGGTCTTGGTCGACCTCGACGGCGACTTCGGGTGCGCTCCAGCATTCGTTCAGCATTGGTTGGCGGCCCCATCGCAATACATGCGATTTCGAGTCGTGGTTCAAGCCATCGAGGCTTGGCTGATGGCAGACCGCCAGCGGATTTCTGCCGCGCTCGCCATCAATGAGCGGCGCCTCCCGCTGGACCCGGATAGTGTCCCCCAACCGAAGGCAGTTCTCGTAGACCTCGCACGGCACTCAAAGTCGCGGGCGATCCGTGAGGAGATGGTGCCGCGCGAGCGGAGCGGCCGATCGGTGGGCCCACTGTACGGGGCTCGCCTTCGCCAGTTTGTCCTCGACGAAGCAAGTGGTTGGCGCCCAGACGAGGCCGCTGCGCATTCCAATAGTCTGCGGAGGTGCATGGAGAGCTTGCGAAGGTTCGCACAATAGCAATGAAGCGATGGTTGTCCGGCGGACGACTCAATACGCCTCGCGATCCTCCAGCTCGTCGATGCCGGGCCGGCGGGGGCGCGGGCCCTTGTTGGAGGGGACGAGCAGGAGAATGAGCAGCGCCGGCGGGATCAGGAAGCTCCACGCGGCCCAGAAGGAGACATCGCGGCGCTTGATGCCGGCAACGACCCCGGCAATGACCGCCGAGGCGATGGCGACGATGCCCCAGATGGCAATGACCTTGACCATGGACCCACTCCACGCCGGAGCGCCGAAGCGTCCGCGGCACGCTGCGCCAAGGTCATAAGGGCTGCAACTGTGGCAAATTCAAGCGTTCGACCGCGAAATTGCTCCAGGCAGCAATTTCGCGGCTCGTGCGACGCCGCGGAGCGGCCTCTCGGTGTGGTGCGCCCTCAGCTGCGCCCTGCCTTGACGCGCACTCCGGGGGCCAGCCGCTCGAGCAGCACGTCGCGGCGGAAGCGGTAGAGCCGGGCCGGCCGT
>DASRDO010000017.1:0-33901 GCA_035652555.1 Steroidobacteraceae bacterium
CCTCAATGGGCGAGGTCTGCCTGGCGGTGCTCGTCCTGACGCTCGCGATCTGGATCGGCGGTGGGATCGTCCGGCGCCGCTTCAAAACCCCGCTTCTCGTCACTCTGCAGGAAAAGCGCCTGCGGCTTGCCTCCCGCGTCGGCATTTTGCTGATGCTGGCCATGGTGTGCGCGTGGGTCGCCGTTTTCGCTTCGCTGACGGATGGAGCGAGCATCAACGGTGTGCTCACCATCGCCTACATAGCGGGCCTGCTCGCCCTGTTCGGTGCTCTCGCCGTCCTGGCGGAGGCGGTCAGGCGTATCGTGCGCGGCCCCGGCGGGTGGCTGGTCCGCAGCGCCGAGGCGCTCCTGGGGCTCTGCGCCGTCTACGGTATCTGGGCCATTCTCTTCTTCGGATTCGCCGACTTCAGCTATCGCTGGTGAGGAGCAACTGAGGCCGGCGCCAGGGGCGCAGCATCCATTCGCAGCCAGCGAGACCTGTGCCAGTGGCACCGTGCGCTCAGCGGGCTGCGGAGCCGGCCTGCTGGGTCCGAGCCCGGTCGATGAATTCGGCGCGCGAATTCTCGGACGGATAAGGCTCTGCCGGGACCGGTACGCCCAGGAACCTGCACAGCCGCTCCCAACCTTCGCCCATCCGAAAGACGAGCAGCCGCTGCGGCGGGATGGCGGCCATCACCGCCTCGGTGTGGCGCCGAAAGTGGTCAGTCATCACTGCTCGGTCGTCCGGTTGCGAGGGCAGGCGCCGAAGGACGCTCGCGAAGAACTGCGCGCGTACATCATCACCCCCGCGTCGCGAGAGGCCGTCGGGTGCCAGGATGGTCGCGTGTACCGAGTCGAACCACTGATCCGGATCGCGCACGGTATGCAGCACCTTGGCGTCCGGATAGTAACTGGTGAGCTCGCGCCAGTACGCGGCGCTGGGGTAGTCCACCGTCGAGTTATAGCCTTTGAAGATGGCGTCCCAGTCCGGCCTTCCTTCGCCTGCGTCGATCCAGAGCTGCATGCTCTCGGGATGTTGAAAGACCTCGACCATGTGATGGCAGGGTCCGAAGCCCAGCATTGCGAGCGCCGTCTGCATCGATTTCGTGCCGGTACGCCCCAAGCCGGTACCCACGATTTTCAAGGCCATTGCTGTCTCCCGAGGTCAGATCTTGTAGATTAGCCGGTAGAGTTCGCGCAAGGCCAGCCGTTTTCGCAATCCGTGGAGATGCCATGACGAGGGTACGCGTTGGAGGCTTTTCGGTCTCGCTCGATGGATACGGCGCAGGGCCTGAGCAAAGCCTGCAGGATCCGCTCGGCAAACGTGGGCACGAATTGCATCAGTGGCTCTTCGGCACGCGTTTCTTTGGGGAAATGACCGGTCGGGGCGGCGGCTCGGACGGTATCGATCAATCCTACGCACACCGGTCGATGGATGGCTTCGGCGCCTTCATCCTTGGCCGCAACATGTTCGGGCCGATTCGCGGTCCGTGGCCGGATGAGAGCTGGAAAGGCTGGTGGGGCGACAATCCGCCATACCACGCGCCTACCTTCGTACTGACGCACCATCCGCGCGATCCCATCGAGATGGACGGTGGCACCACCTTCATCTTCGTGACCGACGGGATCGAGGCGGCGCTGAAGCAGGCGAAGCGCGCTGCCAATGGCCGCGACGTCAAGATCGCCGGCGGCGTCGATACGGTCCGTCAATATCTTCGTGCCGGCGTGATTGACGAGCTCCATTTCGCCTTGTCTCCGGTCGTGCTCGGGCGCGGCGAAGCGATGTTCGCCGACATCGACCTGCCGGCACTCGGATACCGTGTGACCCAACATCAGGCAACCGAGCACGCCACCCACATCGTCCTCGGTCGCTAGGAACGCGCGCGATGGCCGACCGCGACCCCGACCGCGGCGGCCGACCGACATGGCGGCAGCGGCTCATTCGCATCGTCGACCGCTGGGTGAGGTGGGCCGATGGCAAGCTGCCTCGTGGTTTGCGCAGCCTTCTCGGGCTCCTGCTCGTGGTCGCCGGACTGTTTGGATTCCTGCCGATCCTGGGGTTCTGGATGATCCCGCTCGGAGCCGCGCTGATTGCGCTCGACATTCCGCCTCTGCGGCGCCGCCTCCTGGCTTGGCTCGACCGGCACCGGCCCAACCCGCCGCGATAAGACGAGCGAGTGCCTGTCCCGGCAGCCCGTGTACGGCTGGAACACATGAGGGTTGGGTGCGTTACGAGCGGTCGTCCTTCAGGCCGGTGTTCGGCTAGGCGGATCGGCTCTCCCTGCCGAATCGCCGGATCAACAGCTCGACGAAGCACGCCACCTTTGGAACTCGTCTACGATTGCGATGGTAGAGAACGTGAACGGGCCGCGGTTTCGGCATCAGGGTGGGCAGGATCGAAACCAGAGTACCCGCGGCCAGATCCTCTGCCAACAGCACCTTCGGCTGCATGATGATGCCGAAGCCCTGCAATGCAGCCGTTCGCAGCGCCGCTCCGCTGTCGGCCTGCAGGCGACTGGCGGGAGCGGAGACATTACCGCTCGCAGCCGGGCGCAGTCCCTCCCAGCCGCCGCCCTTGCGCCAGCGCGTGAAACCGAGGCATTGGTGCCGCGCCAGGTCGGCGCCCATACGGGGCACTCCGGCGCGTGCCAGGTATTCGGGTGCAGCGCAGATGACCATCTCGTACGGCTGCAGCTCGCGCGCGATGAAATCGGAGGCCGACACTTTTCCGATCCTGACGAACACGTCATAGGCACCATCGACCAGATCGGCATTGCGATCGTCCAAACTGACCTCTGCATCAACTTGCGGATGAGCGGTCAGATATTCCGTGACTACGCGCATCAACATAGTGGATCCGAGCGATACCGGCGCATTGACCCTGAGCCGGCCGCGAGGCGCTGCCTGGAGGGACTCGGCGGCTGCCTCGGCGCGCTCCACTTCGCGCAGCACCTGGAGACAACTGTCGTAGTAGCGCCGCCCGATCTCGGTGAGACTCTGTCGGCGCGTGGTTCGTGTCAGAAGGGCTGCCCCGAGGTGCTGCTCGAGAAAGCGGATGTGCTTGCCCGCCATCACCGGGGTAATGCCGAATCTCGCGGCGGCGGCGGTCAGGCTTCCCGCATCGACCGTCGCGGTGAAGACCTCCATGCTGCGCAATCTGTCCACGATTACGAACCCCGGGTTTGTAAAGTCATACCTGCCGGCAACTATATCCTCGGCAATCGGCGCTGCATACTCCTCGCACAGAAGCTCGTCTGAGGTCGTTTACCCATGAATCACGAAGAAGATTATCGGCGCGGTAGGGAGCTCATGGACCGGCTGCACGGTGGTCGCGCGGGCGAGCGGCTGGTAGCCAACCTCGCGGACGTCTGTCCGGACTTTGCCACCATGACCCTCGAGTGGGCCATGGCCGGAGTCATGGCGAGACCCGGGCTGGATCTGCTGACACGCGAGTTTCTGTTGATCGCCTCCTGCGTGACGCTCGGACACGTGGTACCGCAGCTCGAGGCGCACATCGAGGCGGCGCTCAAGCTCGGGGCGAGCAAGGAGCAGGTCATCGAGGTCATACTGCAGATGCTGTTCTATGCCGGCGGCGCCGCGACCGCCAACGCACTCGGTGCGGCAAAGCGGGTATTCGAGCGCGCCGCAGAGGGCGCGCATGATGTGCCCGCGAAGGGATAGTCTGCACGGCCAATCGGCGGAACGCTCACCGACCGGGCTAGGGCGCGTCCGCCTCGGCGACGACGACGCCAGCTCGACAGTTGCGCAGCCCAGCGGAGCCTGATGGGACAACACCTCGGCGGAGGGCAAAATGTGGTCTCGATTTGCATCGACACAGGTTCGAACTTCGGACAGCAGCATATTCGTGCGTAGCGGCGGCTCCGGACCGCCCCTTTTGCTGTTGCACGGCTTTCCGGAGACGCACCTGATGTGGCGAGATGTGGCTCCCGTTCTGGCGGATCGCTTCACGGTCGTCTGTGCTGATCTTTGCGGTTACGGGCGCAGCGGCTGCCCTCCCTCCAGCTCCGATCACTCTCGCCACTCCAAGCGGGCGATCGCCCACGAGCTGGTCGATGTCATGCGCCAGCTGGGCTGGCCGAGGTTTTCGGTTGCAGGCCACGATCGCGGCGGCCGGGTCGCTTACCGGATGGCGCTGGATCATCCTGACCTGATCGAGCGGCTGGCCGTACTCGATGTCCTTCCTACCGGTGAGGTTTGGGATCGTGCCGATGCGAAGCTCGCGTATGCATTCTGGCCGTGGTCGCTGCTGGCACAGCCTGAGCCGCTTCCCGAAAGACTCATCCTGGGCGCTCCCGATGCCGTCGTCGATGACGCCCTTGGCGGCTGGGGATCACCTCGCTCGGTCTTCGATGACGAGGTTCGCGCCGCATATGTCGGCGTGCTCAAGGATCCCGCGCACGTACACGCGATTTGCGAGGAGTATCGCGCCGGTGCAACGCGCGATCGGGAAGACGACGCCGCGGACAGGAAAGCCAGGCGCCGCATCAGGTGTCCCGTCCTCGCGCTCTGGAGCGGACGCGGCGGCCTCGACTCCTGGTACTCGGAGGCTGGTGGGCCACTGGGCATTTGGCGGGCGTGGGCGCACGAGGTCGAGGGACTTGCAGTCGATGCCGGTCACTTCTTCCCGGAAGAGATCCCCGAGGAGACGGCCAGGTTGCTGGCGCGCTTCTTCGAGGCGCAGCGCCGGCGTTAAATGCGCATCGCCGTCAGGAGAAGCGACAAGCCAAGGAGCGCGAGAACGGCGCGTATTACATGGGACATCTCCCACTGATCGCGTAGATTGCGCCAGCCGCCGCGCGGCAGCGACTGGGAGGCCCAACGCAAAGAAGCTTCGCCGTACGGCCCAGATGCAACATCGCAGAACGTTGAAGCTCCGCATGAAGTTCCCACGCAGATGTCATACAACCGAAATCACCTGTTACAGTTGGATCTTGGCCACGTAGGTGAGTAGATCCGCCGCCGCTACCGGCAGGGCGCCGAGGATCCAGGCGGGGTGCAAGCGGCGAAGCCCGACGATATCGACGGCGGCGGCGGCTCCCAGGCAGGTCAGCATCAGGACCAGGACGGCAAGGTCATTATCGCCGGTCATTCCGTTGGCATATGAGATGAGGCGGCCGAAAGCCGGCCCCAGCAGGCTCAAGGTAGCCAGCAGCATCAGACGCTTGTGATAGTCGCTGCGGAACCGCATGGCCACCGCCCACGCTGCCAG
The DNA here is from genome assembly GCA_035652555.1 of Steroidobacteraceae bacterium. GTDB lineage: Bacteria > Pseudomonadota > Gammaproteobacteria > Steroidobacterales > Steroidobacteraceae > 13-2-20CM-66-19. The sequence goes on from DASRDO010000017.1 coordinate 5,209, forward strand.
GCATGCGAACAGCAAAAGGTTGACTCCGTCGAATGCAACCAGGCGCAGATAAAAGGGTTCGCCGTGAGCGACGTGCGCCTTGCGTGCCGCGGCATTCAGCAGCACCGGAATGCCGATCGTCAGGATGGCGGCGACCAGGGCAGCGCCGAACCATCCCCATTTGCGATGTAGGTCAGGGCGTCCTCGCGCGATAAATTGCGTTTGCACGAGGAACAACGCGATCCATGACACCATGACCAGCCCGTGCGCCTGCACGAGCGGGGTCAGAAGGGGATCCCGACGGAGCAGGCGCAGGGTATAGAGGGGTACGAATCCGGCGATGACGATTGGGGTCACGGCGATCGCCGCGATCGTGAAATATCGCGTCAGCGGCCTTGTTTGCTGTACTGGGAGGCACATCGTGGTCTCGAGGGATCTACCGGAGGCAGGTCGCTGGACGCCGCTCAGGCGATCAAGACGCGGACGATGCCGGCCCACACCGCAGTGCCGACCAACGCGCTGTCCACGAGATCAGCGGCGATCAGGCACGCCCCACCCGCGACGAGCGCAGGATGCAGTCGACGAGTGCGCAATGCGTCGACGCCAACGAGCGTGAGCAGGAGGAGATTGCGCAACGTCGTGGCGCCTACTCCGAGGCGCAAAAAACCGACCAGGCGGACGATGGCAGCAATGAGTGGAGGCAGGTTCGAGAGCAGCATCAGTCGTTTGTGGAAATCGAGACGCCGCCACAATGCCAGGCCGCTTCCCGCAAGCAGAGCAAAGGCCGCGAGCTGCGTGAACGCATCCGCCAGGAAGCCGATTGGGGTGGCGCCGGGTGGCAGATGATCACCGCCCAGCCGGGCGGCCGTGATCGCAGTCGGAACCCCGAGCGCCACGACGAGAGCGGCGAGCACCATGCCGATTACGCCGAGCCGGCGATGCCATCGCGGGCGATGCCAGACGATCAGAACCACCTGGGTGAGGAACAACCCCACCCAGGTGAACATGACGAGGCCGTGCACCTGGACCAGCACAGTGAACTGCCTCGGGTGCAGGAGATCCCGGTACTCGAAGCTGAATGCCCAGAGTACGAGGAACGTCAGAACGCAGGCGGCCCCGAGGAAGTAGGGGTGCTCGTGTGCAGGAGCCGCGCGAGCCGGACGGGCCGACATGACGGTGCTCACCGGGAGTCTCCTGTGAGGGAAGCAACACTCGTCATGTCATGAGCACGTTCGCGCAGACCGCCTCACGTACGCTTGCAGGTCTCATGGTCGGTCTTGACCCACTTGCCGCTCTTGTCGCGCTGATAACCGGTATGCGAGGCAACCTTGGCGCCATTCAGCGTGAACACGTCGCGAAAAACAAAGTGGCCGCCGCCCGTCAACACCGTGTTCTCGAAGGTGATGACATTACCCTGCCAGCCGCTGCTGGTACCCGCGCCATAATTCTCGCCGGAGCTGTCGAGGATGACGTCAATGAAATGCCCGGCTTTGGCGTCGTAGCTGAAATACTGGGCAACGTGGTATGGCCTCGTATTCGACGGCGTAGCGTCTTCGTCGTACTGGACCACGATCCAGCGGTCGCCGAGCGTCTTCTCGCTGTGGTATCTGGCAGTCGTCGGATATGCGTGCTTCATCAGGAGATTGCCGGTGCAGGTCCCGTCACCGATGAAGGCGCTCAGCTGTTCGAGCTGCGCAGATGCTTTGTCTTGCGCGCCAGCCGGCCCGAGGCACAGCAGGGACGATATGCACGCGACGGCGGCATAGAGGGTGGCGGGGGTCGGTTTCATGAGCAGGGTCTCCGGGGGAGTGAAGGGGTGACTACTCCCAATAGAACCGGAAATCCGCCCCGAACCCGCCACCGGCCGCTAAAATGGCCCTATGAGCGGGGGCGCTGCCGATGGCGGTGATGATGCCGGTATTGAGGCGCTGGCGGACTGTGGCGCCTCACCGCAGGTGCGGCGTACGGCTGCGGAGCTCCTTCCGCCCTTTTATCGGCAGGTCAAGCGCATTGCCCGCCGGGAGCGGAATCGAATCGGCGCCGTCACGCTGCAGACGACCGAGCTCGCGCATGAGGCTTACCTGCGGATGCGGGGGTCCCACGGCTATGCGGACGAGGCCCACTTCCTGCGGGCGGCCGCCCTGGCGATGCGTCATGCGCTCATCAACCATGCCGCGGAGCGCCTCGCTCAGAAGCGCGGTGGCGGCGCTCACCACGTGACGTTGTCTCAAGCGACCGATCTGGCCGTCGAGACCGACGAAGGCCTGCTCTCCCTGAATGAGGCGCTGCAGCGCCTGGCGCGCGCCACGCCGCGGCTGGCGGAGATCGTGGAATGCCGCTTTTTCGCCGGATACGGCGAGGAGGACACCGCCGCGGCCCTCGGCGTTTCGTTGCGCACCGTGCAGCGCGATTGGTTGAAGGCGCGCGCCTGGCTGTTCCGGGAATTGAGCCGCGCGGTCTAGGTGCCCATCGCCTGCAGAGCGCGCCGCGCCCGCAGCGTCTGCGGATGCTTTGGGCCGAGCTGCGCCTGCAGGGTGCCGGCTGCCTGTTGGAGCAGTGTTCTGGCGCCGCCATCCCCCGAGGCTGCCAGCGCCTCGCCCAGGCGCTCGCGTGCCACCGCCAGATCCCAGCTCTGAGGTGCGCCTTTTCCAAGCAGCAGCACGGCCTCCGCCAGAGGCGCGCGCGCCTCCTGCGGTTTGCCGCGAGCCAGCTCCGTTTCCCCCAGTGTCACGAGCGCCTCGGTCAGATTCGCTTCGGCCTGCGGGCCGAGTCGCCGCAGTGCCGCCACCACTTGCAGCAACTGAGCCCTGGCCGCATCGGCATGCCCGTCGGCGAGATCCACGCGTGCCGAGGCGAGGGCCGCACGCAGGGTCAGCACATGCGATGGGCCGTATTGCTCGAGTGCGGCGGCGTGAACGGCCTGGGACGTCGCGCGTGCGGCGGTAATGTCGCCCGCCGCGAGTTGTGCTTCACCGAGGAACAGCCGGTTCTGCAATGCCAACGGGCTGCTCTCACCCGCGTAGTGCGTGCCGAGTGCGGCGGCTTCCTGCAGAGTGGCCACCGACTGTGTCCTGCGGTTGGTGATCGTCAGCAGTTTGCCGTAGTACCCCATGGCAGCGGCGACGGCGGCAGAATCACCCGCCAGGGCTCGCTCGCGCTCGAAGGCGTTCCGCAGCAGGGGCTCGGCTTCGCGCAGGTGCCCGGTCCGTAGCTCGAGCGTGCCGGTGTTGCCAAGTATGATCTGCGCATCCAGGCCATCACCGAGGCCCAACGCCTGATAGATCGTGCTCGTCTCGCGGTAGGCGGCAAGCGCTTCGTCGAGGCGGTTCGCGGCGGTCAGGGTGATTGCGAGGGAGTTATAGAGAAGCGCCGTCTCGCGATGGATGCGGCCGGACACCGCGAGGCGCTGCCGAATCGCCTCCCGCTCGGTCGCGATGGCGCCCTCGAGGTCGCCGCGGGCGCGCTGCAAGCGGGCACGGATGCCCAATCCCTCGAGCCGCTCTTCGTCATAGCCATTGGGTGTCAGCGCCCAGTACGCCTGAGCCTGGTCGAGGAGGCTGCCCGCGCGCCCGACATTGCCTCGCAACAGCTCCAGCCCGGCCAGCGTCTGCCTTGCATCGGCAACCGAGGCGGGATCGGCGTCAGCGCCCGCTTGCGCGAGATACCCTTCGAGCAGGGCCGCGCTTCCCTGAGCGTCTTCCAACGCGTCATACAGGTCTGCGAGCGTGATAACCAGCGGCCCCGCCAGCTTGGGCCGTCCGCGGTAGGCGCTCAGCAGGTGTTGGGCACTGGCATCGAGCATGCCCTTCGCATCGAGCGGGTGATCGCTGTTCTGCGCGAGTACCTTGCGGAACATGCCTGTCAGCTCGTAGCGCAGCGCCTCTTCCCGCGCAAGGTCGCGACGCGCAACGTCGCGTTGCACCTCCGCCCGATGAGCCTGCCAGGCGGTAGCCGCCAGCCCGGCGGCGAGTGAAACGAACACCGCTGCGGCGGCCGCCAATGCCCAGCGATGACGGCGCAGGAAGTGCCCGACGCGATACATGCGCGCACCTTCGCGTGCAGCCACGGGCTCATCGCAGAGTACCCGCGAGACATCGAGCCGGAGCGCATCGACGGTGGCGTAGCGCTGAGCAGGCTCCTTGCGCATCGCTTTTGCGACCACAGCGTCGAGATCACCACGCAAGTCGCGCGCGGGCAGCGGGGCGTCAGGATTGGCAGCCGCGGCCGTACTCAATGTGGGGACCGGCTTATCCAGAACGGCGCGAAGGGTGTAGGCGAGGGACGACCCGCTTTCCGGCCAGGGCCGGCATCCTGCGAGCAGCTCGAACAGCAGCAGACCGAGTGCGTAGACATCGGCGGAGGTCGTGACGGAGCCGCCTGAGATCTGCTCGGGTGCGGAATACGCCGGCGTCAGCAGGACAGAGGCGGTGTGCGTGAGTGCGGCAGCGTCCTGATCGAGCAGCTTCGCTATGCCGAAGTCGAGCAGCCTGACGCGTCCGTCGGCATCGACGAGGATGTTGGCGGGCTTGAGGTCCCGATGCACGATCAGGTGGCGGTGTGCGTACGCCACCGCATCGCAGACCTGCTCGAACAATCGCAGGCGCTCGGCCAGTGTCGCGCGGGTCTGCAGGCAATGAGTGGTGATCGGGGCACCTTCGACGAACTCCATCGCCATCCACGGCCGGCCGTCAGCGGCCACACCCCCGTCGAGCAGCCGGGAGATGCCGGGATGCTCCAGACGCGCCAGGATCCGCCGCTCGGCGTCGAAGCGCTCGTGTTGGCCAACCGAGCCGACGTGCAGGAGCTTGATGGCGGCACGCTGATCGAAGGTGCCGTCGTTACGGCGGGCCTCGAAGACCTCGCCCATGCCGCCGCTGCCGATGCGCCGGCCGAGCTCCCAGGGACCGAGCCGCAGTCCACTCGCAGCTCCATCGGAAATCTCTTCCTGAGGCGGCTGGGCGGGTTGGGACAGGAAGCCTCCCATGGCCGCCGCAGAGCGCAGCAGGCTCTCCAGCTCCACGCGCAGCCCGGGCTCGTCCCGATAATCGTTGCGCAGCGCGTCCTCGCGCTGCTCGGGTGACAAGTCGAGCAGGCGATCCAACTCAGTGTCGAGGCGAGCCGACTGCTCCTCGTTGGTAGGTTGCACGGCTGTGCCCTCGGAGGCTCGTCAGGGCCGCCGGTCGAAGCAGCAGTAAAGAAACTGCTGATGCACGTCGGCGGGCGTTCGATGGATGAGAAGGGCGGATTGCACGAGCGCGAAGCCGGCGCCGAGCTCTGCGGCGAGGGCCGCCGCATCGTAGCGCCGGGTGGGGAGTCCGCTGCAGCGCTCCGGGCCGGAGGGGCCGAAGGTCGCCATGATGACATGTCCGCCCGGTCGCACGCCTTGGCGGAGCGCAGCGAGGTAGCGCGCGCGCTCCTCGTGTCGGGTGAGAAAGTGAAACACTGCCCGGTCGTGCCACAGGGCGTATTGCTTTGCGGGTCGAAAGGCGGTCACGTCCTCGTGCAGCAGCGTGACCGAAGATGCAGCCGGTCCCAGGCGGGTACGCAACTTCGCGAGCACCGAGGCCGAGATGTCGAGGACGCTGAGGTCGCGGTAGCCCGCTGCGAGGAGCTCATTGACCAGGAGGGAAGCACCGCCGCCGACGTCGATGACGGGATCCTCAGCGCGCACACCGGTTGCCCGAATGAGCTCCAGGGATTTTTCCGGGTGCGGCTCATACCAGCTGACCTCGGAAGCTCCCTTCTTCTCATACACGGCATCCCAGTGGCTCTGCCCAGCATGTGCCATTTTGGTCTTTCCGCAAGCTCGAGCGGTGCGGGGTTGTGGTCGGCGAGCGCGATCGGATTATAGCCCGCAAGCGAACACCCAGAGCGATTTCCCGCCGACGGTCTCGGCTACACTGCCATGCAGGCCAGGCCAGCGAACCCATGAGGTGAGGCCGCGTGTGACGATGAAGCCCCTGTATGGTGCGATCGAGGCCGGCGGCACCAAGGTCGTATGTGCCGCCGGTTATGCCCCCGAGCAAATTCCCGACGACTGTCGGGCGGTGATACCGACAACGGCCCCAGGCCCCACGCTCGCGGCCGTCGTGGAATTCTTCGAGCGGATCAGGCGCAAACACGGTGAGCTCGCCGGCATCGGCATCGCCGCGTTCGGGCCTGTAGATCTCGACACCGGCTCGCCCCTCTGGGGGCGGATCCTGGCGACTCCCAAGCCCGGATGGTCCAATTTCAGCGTGGTGACCCCGCTGCAGCGCCTCGGCTGCCCCGTCGTGATCGACACTGATGTCAATGCGGCTGCACTCGCGGAGGCGAGGCTGGGTGCCGGTGCCGGCCTCGGCTCGCTGGCCTACGTGACGGTAGGAACGGGAATCGGTGGCGGAGTCGTCGTGGCCGATCGCACGCTCAAGGGGCTGCTTCATCCTGAAATGGGCCACATACGCGTCGAGCGCGATCCGCGCGATGTCGGGTTCGCGGGCGTCTGCCCCTTTCACGCGGACTGTCTGGAAGGGCTCGCAAGCGGGCCGGCCGTGATGGCCCGCTGGCATGCTCGCGCCGAGGATCTGCCGCAGTCGCATCCCGGCCGCGAGATCCTAGGAGGCTACCTCGGACAGCTCGCCGCAACCATTGCGTTGATGCTCTCGTGCGAGCGCATCGTCTTCGGCGGTGGCGTCGTGTCAGGCGGCGGCCTGCTGCCCTTCATCCGGCAGGAAGCAAGCCGTCGGCTCGCCGGCTATCTGCCCATCGAGGCGCGGGCGGGCGGATTCGATCGCTACATCGTGGCGCCAGGGCTCGGAGACTCGGCGGGCACGATCGGGGCGCTCCTGCTCGCCATGCAAGCCTGAGACGCGCCGCCACTGCAACACCATGCCAGGTGTTTGATCGGGCTGTTGCCTATCCCTGGGTTGCACCTTCGCGCGCCAGCAGCACGGCCTTGCGCCCGACACCCCAGCGGTACCCTGCGAGGCGTCCGTCCGCCCCAATCACGCGGTGACAGGGAATCAGCAGGGCGATCTTGTTGTCGGCGCACGCCGAGGCGACGGCGCGGCTCGCGGTGGGCTCACCCAGTTGCCGGGCCACCTCGCCGTAGCTCGCTGTCTTGCCGAGCGGTATGCGGCGCAGCGCGCGCCAGACACGCGCATGGAACGCCGTCCCCTGCACATCCACCGGCAGGTCGAGCGCCTCCTTGGGCAGTAACACGAACTCACGCACGCGCTCGAACCACTCGAGGAGCCGCGACTCGTCATTGCCGAATCGCGCCCGCGGAAACGCGGCATGCAGCTCCTGCAGCATGGCGCCGGGCTGATCGCCGAAGGCGAGCCAGCAGATGCCGCGCCCGGTCGCTGCGAGCAGCATCCAGCCGAGATCCGAAAGACCCAGCCACCAGCCGATGTCGAGCGGCTTGCGCAGCCCGCCAGGAGGTACACCGAGCGCGCTGCCGGCTGCGGAATAGGCCACGGCAGTGGACTCGAAGCCGGCGGCGAGCGTTGCATCGAGTGCCGTACGCTCGAGCGCGGCGCGCCGTGTGAGGCGGTGCAACTGCAGCGCCTGGCCATAGGCCTTCGGGCTGACACCGAGGCGGCGGCTGAATTGGCGCTGCAGCTCGGATGGACTCACCTTCAGGCTGCCCGCGAGCTCGGCCAGTCTCTGCTCGCTCTCGCTGCGCTCGATGCTTCGGCAGGCATCGAGCAGCACCCGCGGCCAGTCGATTTTACGTTGCGGTTTCATGCCGGCAGTCTTCATGGCAGGTCGCCTTGCGAATGCGGATCGATCGAATAACCGTAGCTCTCGTGCAGAAACCCCGGCTGGCTGCGCACGCGCCGGATCCACTCCAACACGCTGGCAAAGTCCGACATCGGCAAGCCCGCCTCTTCACCGAAAGCCGTGTATGCGTACACCGACATGTCCGCGATCGTATAGCGATCGGCCGCGAGGAACGGGTGTCCGCCGAGCCAACCCTCGAGAATGCCGAGAGTCTTCAGGCTCAACGCCCGCTTCTGCTCGATGAGCTCCGGCGAGCGGCGCGCCAGCTTACCCGTGAGGGTCCAGTAGCGCAGCGATGCGAGGCCATTCTGGATGTAGTCCTCTTCGAAGAACATCCAGCGAAGCACCTGTGCCCGTTGCCACGGGTCCGAGGGCAGATATGGGGTCCCGTCGGCGAGATAACACAGGATGGCGTTGGACTCGGGCAAGGTCGCGCCGCTCTCGAGCTCCAGCACGGGGACCGCGCCAGTCGGGTTACGGGCCATGAATTCAGGCTTCCTGCCCTCGCCCTCGAAGATGCTGACGGGCACCATGCGGTAAGGCAGGCGCAAATGACTCAGCAGCAGCCGGACCTTGTAGCCGTTCTGGGATGGCAGGTAATCATGGAGCGTGAGCATGGGCACCTCCCTCGGGGGGTGGGTGCACAGTAGCCCGGAGCGCGGGCGGGGTCTTCCGGAATCTTGCGGTGGCGCCGGGGTGCCAACCCGGATGGATCGCGAAGCGGGATTTTCCCGCTACGAGATGCGGCCGCTACAGCTCATCCAGCTCCGTCAAGGCAGGCGGGGCAACACGTCCTGCCTTGACCTGGACGCCTTCGGCACGCAGGCGTCTCGCCTGCTCTTTGTGTGCGCGCGTGCCACTCGGGAATACGATCCGTCCGCCGGCCCCGACAACCCGATGCCAGGGTAAATTCAAGTCCTCCGGCGCGACCCGCAGCGCGAAGCCGGCCTGGCGCGCCCGACCCGGGAGCCCTGCCGCCCGTGCCACGGCACCATACGTCGAGACCCGGCCCCGCGGGATCGAGCAGACGACCTGCCAGATGACCTCGAGCGCATCGCTCTCTGCACCCGCGCGGGGGCCGTGCGATTCCCTGGCGAGCGGACGAAGCAATCGGTTCAGGGCTCTCTTGCGTGATGCCATTGGGCGGCTCTCCAGTCAACACGGGCGCGGCCGCTTTGAAACGGCGGCGCCCGGCTCACGAGGTAGCCCCGGCTGCCACCGATGGGGCATGCGCCGATCGCGTGCACCGGCTATCCTAACGGCCATGCAAGGCATTATCGAGATTTCCGGCGTCTCGAAGGCGTACGCGTCGGGCTTCGTTGCGCTGAAGGAGGTTGACCTCACCATCCGACGCGGCGAGATTTTCGCCCTGCTCGGGCCCAACGGGGCGGGCAAGACGACCCTCATCAGCATAGTCTGCGGCATAGTGCGTGCGACCGCCGGGACGGTAGCCGTGGACGGGCACGACATCATCCGCGACTGGCGTGCGGCGCGCTCACTGATCGGTCTCGTCCCGCAGGAGCTCACCACCGATGCCTTCGAGTCGGTGTGGAATACGGTCTCGTTCACACGGGGCCTGTTCGGGCTGCGCGCCAGCCCGGCCCACATCGAGAGCGTATTGCGGGCGCTGTCGCTGTGGGAGAAGAAGGACAGCAAGGTCATGACCCTCTCCGGCGGCATGAAGCGCCGGCTGCTCATTGCCAAGGCACTCGCGCACGAGCCACGCATCCTGTTCCTGGATGAGCCGACTGCGGGCGTGGACGTCGACTTGCGGCACGACATGTGGCAGCTCGTGCGGCGGCTGCGCGCCGAAGGGGTAACGGTCATCCTCACCACCCATTACATCGAGGAAGCCGAGGACATGGCGGACCGCATCGGGGTGATCAACAAGGGCGAGCTGGTCCTGGTAAGGGACAAAGCCGATGTGATGCGCGAGTTTGGCAACAAGCGGCTGTCGCTGCGCCTGCGCCGTCCGCTCCCCCAGGTGCCCGAGGCGCTCGCCGGCTGGCGGCTGGAGCTTGCCGAGAATGGCAGTGAGCTGGTCTGGATCTACGATTCCAAGGACGCGCACGATGGCGTCGGCGGCTTCCTCGATCGGGTGCGACAGGCGGGAATCGAGTTCACCGACCTCGCAACGGCGGAAAGCTCGCTCGAGGACATCTTCGTCAGCCTGGTGCGAGAAAAACGATGAACGTCGAGGCGGTGCGCGCAATCTACAAGTTCGAAATGGCCCGTGCGCGACGGACCGTGACACAGACCATCGTCTCGCCGGTGATTTCCACGTCGCTTTACTTCGTGGTGTTCGGTGCGGCGCTCGGCTCACGGATCCAGAGCGTGGGCGGCATCGGCTATGGCTCGTTCATCGTACCGGGTTTGGTAATGCTCTCGCTCCTTGCACAGAGTATTTCCAACGCCTCTTTCGGCATCTATTTCCCGCGTTTCACCGGGACTATCTATGAGGTGCTCTCCGCGCCCGTGTCGGGTTTGGAGATCGTGCTCGGCTACGCCGGTGCCGCGGCTACCAAGTCGGTCATCCTCGGTGCCATCATCCTCGCCACTGCGGGGCTGTTCGTGCCGCTGCACGTAGAGCATCCGGTGTGGATGGTGGCCTTCCTCGTGCTCACCGCGGCGACCTTCAGCCTGTTCGGGTTCATCATCGGTATCTGGGCAGACGGGTTCGAGAAGCTGCAGATCGTGCCGCTGCTCATCATCACGCCGCTCACCTTCCTCGGCGGCAGCTTCTACTCCATCGACATGCTGCCGGGGGTGTGGCGCACGGTGGCGCTGTTCAATCCGGTGGTGTATCTGGTTAGCGGGTTTCGCTGGAGTTTCTACGGCCTGGCGGATGTCAACGTAGCGGTCAGCCTCGGGATGACTGCGCTGTTTCTGGTCGCTGCGCTCGTGGTGGTCGCCTGGATCTTCCGCACGGGGTATCGGCTCAAGGTTTGAGGCCGCGGCGCCTGGCCGCGGCGCTACCGGCGTGCAATGCCCGCTTCCTCCCGGGCGAGGGGCAGCTCTCGCTGGTGTCCGTCACATGGGTGTGGTGCTGGTGGAGCTTCAGCCCTGAGCCTGCGGGAGGAGATCCAGGACGACTTCCGGTGGCCGGCAGAGCTTGACGCCCAAAGGCGTCACGACGATGGGGCGGTTGATCAGGACGGGGTGGGCGAGCATCGCCTCGAGCAACTGCTCGTCGCCGATCCCGGGTGATCCGAGTCCGAGCTCGGCGTACAGCGGCTCTTTCTGTCGCATGATGTCGCGTGGACGTGCCCCCATCCTCCCGAGCAGATCGAGCAGTGTCGCGCGATCCGGCGGGGTCTTCAGGTATTCGATGATGGTCGGCTCGAGCCCGGCATTGCGAATCAGGGTCAAAGTGCCCCGCGAATTGCTGCACACGGGGTTGTGGTAGATGGTCACGGCAACGCGCGGGGAGTCAGGCCCGGAATTCATGTGCCCAACCGTCCGATCGCGCTGCCGCCCAGCCACATCGAGCGTGACAGGGGACGGTTGCTGTAGGAAGTTTGGAGCACGACCAGCGTAGTGGTGCTGATGCTCGGATGGAAGCTCACGATGCGATCGAGCACCGCCTCCAGGTGGCCCACGGACATGGCGATCACGCGCAGCGACCCCGAATCCTCACCGGCCAGACGGCGGTAGTCGAGAATCTCGGGAATGTCGGCGAGGGCAGGGCCGATGCGCGAGCAGACGCTGCCATCGCAGCGCAGGCGGATCACCGCCTCGATCGCATAGCCGAGCTTCTGGGGATCGACATCCGCATGGTAGCCGCGGATCACCCCGGCATCCTCCAGGCGCTTCACCCGCTCCGCGGTGGCGGGCGCCGAGAGCCCGACGTGCCGGCCGAGCTCTGCATACCCGATACGCGCATCCTTCTGCAGGAGCTCGAGGAGCTGCCAATCCTTGGCATCGAGAGAGGGTTTCGATTCGAAAGCGACAGCAGCCATGCTCAACACCGATCGACTGTGTATGAGCCAAATATATGCTGATTCACCATTCAGAGCCAGGGCTTCACCTACTAATATGCCGGTCCAGGAGCTGAGGAGCGTCGCGTCCGGAAATGGCGTGACTTGCCAGAGAGGGCTGCCCCAGGATGCGAACCCAGAGGCCTGCCTGCCAACCTGCCAGAAATCTCATGGAAAACAGTGGACAGCTCGACCCCCGAGCCCTTTTGTACGTCGCCATCGCGATGCTCACCTGGTCCTCCGCATATGCTGCCATTGCTTATGCGCTCGCCGGGTTCACGCCGGGCGAGGTCGCACTGGCCCGGCTGCTCCTCGGCTCGATCTGCTTCGTGCTCTGGATGCGTATCCGCGGGCTGCGGCTGCCGCCGCTGGCGGCATGGCCGGCGCTGCTCGCACTCGGGGTGATCGGCCTCTCCGTCTATCACCTCTGCCTCAACTACGCCGAGACCCGGATAGCGAGCGGCACGGCGGCCATCATCATCGCCCTCGCACCTGCTGCGACCGCCGCGGCATCGGCGCTGTGGCTGCGTGAGCGGCTTTCTGTGCGCGCCATCACCGGTCTGGTGATAGCGCTCGCCGGCGTCGTGTTGGTGGTCCTGACCAGCGGCAAGACCGTCAGCTTTCAGCCCAAGGCGGCCCTCGTGTTGGTCAGCGTCGTGGCATCGGCGATCTATTTCACTGCGCAGAAACCCTTTTCGGGGCGGTACGGCGCAGAGGCGGTGACGACCGTCACCATCCTGGGCGGCGCCCTCGGCGCACTGCCTTTCGGTCTCGGCCTGCCCCATGCGCTCACGGTCGCGCCCGCATCGCGAATCGCCGCGCTCCTCTGGCTCGCCCTGGCGCCGACCTTCCTCGGATACCTCACCTGGAACATGGCGCTCCACCGGGCCAGTGTCAGCAAGGTCTCGAGCTTCATCTATTCCTCGACTCCGATCGCGCTGCTCATCAGTTGGGTCTGGCTGGGCGAGCGGCCCGGCTGGGCGACCCTGATCGGTGGCGCCATCGTCGTCGGTGGCGTGATCCTCACCAACACGCGCGGCCGCGCGAGGGTGAGGCCCGCGGGGCAGCCGGTCTGCGAGTCGTAACGGCGCGCTTGCCGGATGAGCTCTGAAGCGGCCGAAGCAGCTGGGCGGGCGGCCGGCTCTTCGTATGGCCGCTGACGGAGCGCGGATCGCGCTCTAAAATCCTGCGGTGCGCCCGCTCACTCTTCTTGCCCTCCTGGCCGGCTCCTGGGCTTGCGCCACCGTATGCGCAGCGCAGGTCGAAAGGCCGCAGCTCGTCCGACTGAGCGTTCCGGGCGGCAGACTGCAGGCCTACGTCGCTCCCGCGCATGGAGCCGATCTGGCGGGAATCGAGCTGCGCCAGGATGGGCAATGGTTGGAGCTCCTCTATCGCGGCAGGGACTACCGCCCGATGCCGGGATGGACCGGGAAGGCTCCGATCCTGTGGCCCGCCGTGGGCCGAAACTTTCCGTACCCTGCAAGCTCCAGCCACCCTGCCGGGCTCGGATGGATCCTGCACGGCACCGTATATCCACTCCCCATCCATGGATTTGCGCGCGATCGGATTTGGAAGGTGGTGCGGCGCGGGAGCTGCGACGGCTCGGCCTTCCTGACCCTCGCGCTGGGTGACGATGCTCAAACGCGGCGCATGTATCCGTTCGGCTTTACGATCACGACCGAGTACCGGCTATGGCGCAATGCCCTCTACATTCGCCAGAGGGTGCGTGCGAGCCGCTCCAACCACGAGCCGATGCCGTTTTCGATCGGCAATCACATCACTTTCCGCATCCCGCTGCTTCCCGGCGCCGATTCGGGAGAGACCACGGTGAGCACGCCGGCCACCGAGCAGGTGCTCACCGACGATTCCGGACGGCCCACCGGCCAGGTCGTGGCGGCGAGCTACGGGAAGCCAAGGCTGCTGTCATCACTGAGGCCGCTGACGCCGGTCTCCCTGGCCGGTTATCCTCCGGGACAGGAGTGGGTGCGTCTCGAGGACCGTTCAGGCTTCGCGGTCATCGTCGCGCACTCCGAGGAGCGACAGCCCGGCGGCACGCCTGTGCTGTTCAATCTCTGGGGCGATCCCCGTCACGGCTACTTTGCGACCGAGCCGTGGGTTGGCAAGCAGAACTCCCTGGCGAGCGGCGATGGGATCATTTCTCTCGCGCCGGGAAAGACCTATCGCTGGACGGTCGAAGTGCGAGTACCCACGCTGGTCGACGCGCCGATCGCGCCGACCGCAGCGCAGTCGGTTCCGACCTGCCTGCGATGAGCGGCTCTGTGAATCAACACGGCATCGGAGGTTGAGATGAGTGGCTCGGGAATCAATCGTCGCGATCTGCTGGTATTGGCCAGCGCCGGCGCTGTAGGGGCAGCCTTGACAGAGGTTGCGCAGGCCCGAGCGGCTGGGCCGGCCGCCGCTCACGCGCAGCCCGGCGCGCGGTCGCCTGCGGGCCGAAGGCCGAATATCATCCTCTACGTGCCCGATGAGATGCGGGCCGACGCACTGGCCTGCTACGGCAACCCGATCACCCGGACACCAAACTTCGACCGGCTCGCGGCCGAAGGGACGCGATTCGAGAACTGCCACGTGCAGTTTCCCGTCTGCGGCGCCTCGCGCTGCAGCTTTCTCACCGGCTGGCCTGCCAGCGTGCGCGGTCACCGCAGTCTCTACTACTTCCTGCGCCCGGATGAGCCCAATCTCTTCCGTTACCTCAAGGATGCGGGGTACGAGGTCATCTGGCTGGGAAAGAACGATGCATTCGCCGCCGATACCTTCCATTCCAGCGTGACCGTCTGGAAAAGCGGCGCGCTTGCCCCGACGGGCGCTGCACCCGCGCCAGTCAATCTGACTCCGGGTATCACCTCGATGCTGCTGCCGCCCGACGGCGACCGGCGCTCGACCAGCGATTACTCTCTGGTGCAAGAGGCGATCAGCGCTCTCGGCCGCCGCGAGAGCGAGCGCCCGGTATGTATCTTTCTCGCGCTGTTCAATCCGCATCCGCCCTATTCGGCGCCGGCGGACTTCTATCACATGTACAGCCCCCGGTCGCTGCCGCCCCTGATTCCGCCGGGCGAGACGCGGCGGCCCAACTTTCACCGCGCAATGCGGGAGGCCTATGGCCTCGATCGGCTCTCGGATGAGAACCTTCGCAAGGTGCGGGCGATCTATTACGGCCAGGTGAGCTATTCGGATTGGCTGCTCGGCGAGCTGCTGGAGGGCATGGAGCGCACCGGCCGCGACAAGGACACGGCGCTCCTCGCGTTCTCGGACCATGGGGATTATGCGGGTGACTACGGCCTGGTCGAAAAATGGCCGAGCGGGCTCGAGGATTGCCTGACGCGGGTTCCCATGATCCTCAGGACCCCGGGCGGCGTGCCCGGCGTCGTTGCCCCGGAAATGGTCGAGGCCTTCGACATCGTGCAGACCTGTCTCGAGCTCGCCGGCGCTCGCGCAGCCCACACTCATTTCTCGCGGAGCCTGCTGCCGCAGGCGATGGGCAAAGGCGGCGATCGAGAGCGCGCGGCCTTTACCGAGGGGGGCTACAACACCTATGAGCCACAGGCGTTCGAGCCTCTCATAGCGGGCCTCTATGAGCCGAAAACGCGGCTGCAGAACGAGCACCCGGAAACCATCACGCGCGCTGCCTCCGTGCACACCGGCACCCACAAGCTGATCGTGCGGCCGAACGGACAGTCCGAGCTTTATGACTGCGCGCGCGATCCGGGCATGACACAGAACCTGTTCGGCGAGTCCTCGCTCGCCGGCGTACAGGCGGATCTACAGGCGAGACTGCTCAACTGGTACATCAACACGACCGGGATTGCGCCGATGGACAAGGACGGCCGCAATGCGCCGCCTTATTACCCGACGCCCTCGTTTTCGGTGGATGAGCGGGCTCTCTTCGATCACTGACCGGTCTGCGGCGGAGGGCTCTGCGGCACCGTGATCGGCGTGACGTGCTGCTGCTCGATGAGGCGGTTGAGGGCAGGTAGCTGATGATCCAGAACGGTGTCTAGATCGCTCAGCTGCGCGTCTACCTGGGCGGATAGCTCGGTGAATACCGCGTAGTCCTGCCCGGTGGGCCGGGCGAAGGAGCTGCCGGTGTCGGACGCCAGCGCCGCGAGCTTGTTGTTGAGGCGTATCGGGTAGTTGAGCGGGTCTTCATCCGAGTGCGACTTGGTCTGGATCAGCGCGCTTTCGATCGCATCCAGGCGATCGACGATCGGCTTGGCGACCTTGCGTACCGCAGCCTCGCCCTGCTTGTCCGTCTGGCCGATGCGGCCGAGATAGTCATCGATCTCCTTGCGTGCCCCGCGCAGCTTGAGGATGGCGCGGTCGGTTTCATCGAGCTTCATCTGCACCTTCCTGAGGAAGGCGAACTGCGCCTCGAGATCGGCCTGGCTCACATCGAGGCGTGGATCCTTACGGACTTCGAATTGCCGAGTCTCACTGGCATCGCCAACTTTCAGCGTCACCTTGTACTTCCCTGGTACGACGGTCGGTCCTGTCATCGAGCCATCCCACAGGATGGCGCCCTTGATCTCGGTCGCATCCGGATAACGCATGTTCCAGACGAAGCGGTTCATGCCGGCCTTGGCCGGAACGACGTCCTGCTGCTTCGGCTTCTTCGGTGGGTAGAAATCCGTATCCTTCGGCAGCGGCTTGCCATGTGCGTCGGTCTGGTTGGAGAAGGTCGCGATCTGGGCTCCAGCATCCGTGGCGAAGGTGAGTGACACCTTATCTTTCGCGGACGCAGCATTCTTCAGCGTGAAATAGACGACGACGCCGTTCGGCGGATTCTCGCCATAGCCGTGCTCCACTGAGTTCTCATCGCCGGACCCGTTGAGGAGATAGGCAGGCTGGGGCTTGAACAGATAGTGCTCGGCAGCGCCTATCTGCGCGGACATCTCACGCAGGGGCTCGAGGTCGTCGAGCACCCAGAACGCACGCCCATGCGTCGCCAGCACCAGCGCGCCGGTTTGCGGTGCGATCACCATGTCGTGTACCGGTACGTGGGGCAGATTGAGCTGCAGCGATTGCCAGTGGCCGCCGCGATCGAAAGACACGTAGACGCCGGCCGTGGTACCCGCGAACAGAAGATTCGGATCCTGTGAGTCCTCGCGGATGGTGAAGCTCGATTCGTCGCTGGGCAGCCCATTGGTGATCGCCCGCCAATGTTGGCCATAATCCGTCGTCAAATAGAGATAGGGCTTGAAATCGTCCTGGCGGTATCTGCGCGCGGCGAGAAAAGCCGTGCCGGCATCGAAATGAGACGGATCGATGACGCTGATCGTGCTGAAGGGAGGAAGTCCCGAGGGCGTTGCATTCAGCCAATGCTGGCCATCGTCTTTCGATACGTGCACGAGACCGTCGTCCGATCCCGCCCATAACACACCCTTTGTGACGGGTGATTCTGCAAGCGCGAATACCGTGCCGTAATACTCGATGGAGGTGTTGTCCTGGGTCAGCGGGCCGCCGGAAGAAGCCTGCTTGGACTTGACGTTGCGGGTGAGATCGGGGCTGATCTGAGTCCAGCTCTCGCCGCCGTCGGTGCTGCGGAGCACCGCCTGCGCGCCGACGTAGAGCGCGTGTGGTGGGTACTGCGAGATCATCATTGGAAAGGTCCACTGAAAGCGGTACTTGAGATCGGCAGCCGCATGTCCCATCGGATTGTCCGGCCAGACATCGACCAGACGGACCGCGTGGGTGCGGCGGTCGTAGCGCACGATCGATCCGTCATAGCTGCCGGCATACGTGATCCAGGGCTTGCCGGGCTCCGGCACGACGAAGCCGCTTTCCCCGCCCTGGAGCTCGCGCATGCTGGCGGCCGTAATCCCGCGGTCATCGACCTGGCTCGGGATCTCCACCGGCCCGCGGTCCTGCTGTGCGGCATAGACATGGAAGGGGAACTGATCGTCGATGTTGACGTGGTAGAACTGCGCCGTCGGCTGGTTGTCCTCCGGGCTCCACGATTCACCGCCATTCTGGCTGACGCTCGCTCCGCCGTCGTTGCCCGTGATCATGATCGAGGGGTGCCTGGGATTGACCCAGAGCACATGCACGTCGCTATGCGGCGGATGCAGAGGCTTGAAGGTGTTGCCGCCGTCGGTGGATTTGAAAATACCGGCAACCTCGGGCGCGTAGACCGTATCGACCGCCTCAGGATCAGCGTAAATGCGCGTGAAGTACCAGGCCCGCTGGGTCAGCTCCGACTCGTGATAGGCGCGCGTCCAGGTGTTGCCCCCATCGTCAGAGCGGAATACGCCGCCGGTCTTGGCTTCGATCAGCGCGTAGAGGCGGTTGGAATCCGCGCCCGAAACCGAGATCGCGATCTTGCCGAGCGTGCCCTGCGGCAGGCCCGGATTCCTGGAGATATCGGTCCAGTGCGCGCCGCCATCGGTCGTCTTGTAGATCCCGCTGCCCGGACCGCCGCTCGAAAGCATCCAGGGGCGGCGGTAAGCCTGCCACATTGCCGCATAGAGAATGCGCGGGTTGCCCGGGTCGATGGTCAGCCCGATCGCGCCGGTTTGCTCGTTGACGTAGAGAATCCGCTTCCAATGGGTGCCGCCATCGGTCGTCTCGAACACGCCACGCTCAGGATTGGGTCCGAACACATGACCCAATGCGGCGACCCACACATGGCTCGGATCGTGTGGATCGACGACGATGTCGCTGATGACGTGCGTCTGATCGAGCCCGGCATGCGCCCAGGTCTTCCCGGCATCGGTGGACTTGTAGATGCCATCGCCGGTTGCCATGTCGCCGCGGATGGCTGATTCGCCCATGCCCGCGTAAACGACGTTCGGATCGGACGGCGCTACTGCCAGCGCGCCCACCGAGCCGCTCTTGAAGGTCGCATCGGAGCTGAGCTTCCAGTGGATGCCGTAATCGGTGCTCTTCCAGACCCCGCCGCCCGTGGCGCCGAAGAAAAATGTGCCCGGCTCGGCCGCGTTGCCCGCCACCGCGATCGAGCGGCCGCCGAGGAAGGGTCCGATGTTGCGCCAGTGAAGCGCATCGTAGGCGGAGGTAGGGATGGCGGCCGCCAGCGCCGCGCCTGCCATCATGAAGGAGGCGAGATGAGCGAACATGCCGAAGAGACAGGTGCGGAGGTTTCTCGTCATGCTCGTTGTCCCGTTTTGAGTCCGGTCATGATGGCAGGCTCCGCCAGGATGTGGCGAGTCGATGCGGCGGCCCGATATTTACTTGAGATGGACGAGCGCGAGACATCCTCCACTCGCTTCCCCCAGCGGCCGTCCCCGCCGCATGCGGTCGCAATCCCCTTGCGCGCCTCCGTCCGCTGACTGGTTCCGACCCGACCCTTTTCGGTGGGGCGGCAATGGCGGATTTCTTCGCCTGGCTCATCGTTCCTCATAGAGCAGCAGGGGGAGGGCGATGATGAGGATGGCTTGGTGCAGCACAGGCGCCGGGGAGCGCCGGATGGGGCCTCGGCCGGGGCATCTCGCTCTGTTCGGTGCCCTGCTCCTGGCGGGGCTGGTCAGCGGGGTGTGCGGTGCCGCGCCGGCCTCACAGTTCCGCATCACCTTGCTGCCGCAAGGCTCGACGAGCCCGATCACCGGCCGGCTCATCATCGCGGTGGCGCAGAAGAACAGCCCCGAGCCGCGCATGGCCATCGGCATATATGGCCCCGCGATTTTCGGCCGCGACGTCTCCGGACTCAAACCCGGCGAGTCGGCGGTGCTCGATGCACAGTCGAATGGCTTTCCCGTGCCGCTGTCACGGCTGCCGGCCGGAACCTACTATGTGCAGGCCGTGCTCGTGCGCTACGACGAGGTCCACCGCGCCGATGGACACACGCTTTGGGTGCCGATCCATCCTTTGCGCGATACGCCATTCACCGAGGCACAGGGCAACCTCTATAGCGACGTCAAGAAGGTCACGCTCGATCCACAAAAGGGCTTCTCGGTCTCGGTCGAGCTCAGACACGCGATTCCGCCGCCCGCGATGCCCAAGGACACGGCCTGGATCAGGCACGTCCGCATCAAGAGCAAGCTGCTGTCCGAGTTCTGGGGCGCGCCCATGTATCTGAGCGCGGCCGTGCTGCTGCCCAGCGGCTTCGACAGTCACCCGCATTCGCGGTATCCCGCGCTGTATGCGATGAGCCAGGGGGATCCGCCGTATCTGTTCAGTCTCGAGCCCGCGAGCGCCGCGGAGCGCGAGGCCCTGGCGGCGAAATCCAACCTCAAGAGCGGCTACGAGTTCTACCAGTCATGGATCTCCAGCGGCTACCCGCGCATCGCAGCGGTCAGCGTGTATCAGCCGAGCCCGTACTTTGCCGAGGCTTATGCCGTGGACTCGGCCAACACCGGACCGGTCGGTGAGGCCATCACGACCGAGCTCATCCCCTATCTCGAGAAGAAGTTCCGCCTGATTCGCGAGCCTTATGCGCGAGTGCTCGAGGGTGCCTCCACCGGCGGGTGGGAGACGCTGGCACTGCAGCTCAAATATCCCACTTTCTTCGGCGGTGCCTGGGTGTTCAATCCCGACCCCATCTCCTTCCAGCACTGGCAGCTCATCGACATCTACCACGATGACAACATGTTCACGGTGCAGAGGACGCCGGAACTGGCAGTCGAGCTTCCGTTCAGCCGCACCACTGAAGGCGTTCCGACATTCACCCAGCGCCAGTTGGCAGCACTGGAAGCCGTGCTCGGCTCACGGGGTCGCTCCAACTATCAGCTCGATATCTGGCAGGATGCCTACGGTCCTGTAGGGTCGGACGGGTACCCGGTTCTGCTCTTCGACAAGAAGACGGGCCGGATCCATCACGAGGTGGCCGATTACATGCGCGCTCACGGCTACGATCTCACCGAGTATGCGCGCACCCATTGGAGCGTGCTCGGGCCGGAATTGCGCGGCAAGCTGAGCTTCATCTCCGGCGAGATGGACAATTTCTACCTCAACCTCGGCGTCTACGATTTCCAACGGATGCTGTTGCAGACGGCAGGTCCGGACTATCCGGCGTCCTTCGACTACGGCCGCCCGGAAAAAGGGCATAGCTGGCACAAGGTCGATTTCGCGGAAATGATCCGCGAGATGGCGCGCCACATCGAGAAGAGCGCCCCTCCCGGCGCCGATGCGTCCCAGTGGAACTACTGACACATTCCCGCTCCGGAGGTCCGCGATGAAGCCGCAAGTCCGCCAAGCCGCCATGATTGCCTGGATGGGAGTGCTCAGTATTGGAGTTGCCGCCGCTTTCGCTGAGCGGGCGAAGTCGGGTCCCACTGCCGGCAGCGCTCAATTCGACCAGCTCACCGCCCATCGGCTCAATATCGTCGAGCCCAATGGCAATCCGCGCGTCATCATCTCCAACCGCAAGGAGTTCCCCGGT
The DNA here is from genome assembly GCA_035652555.1 of Steroidobacteraceae bacterium. GTDB lineage: Bacteria > Pseudomonadota > Gammaproteobacteria > Steroidobacterales > Steroidobacteraceae > 13-2-20CM-66-19. Next base: position 26,281 of record DASRDO010000017.1, read on the forward strand.
CTGTATTGGGGCGGCAAGGAATATCGCCACCACACGCGCGACTCCGGCGGGTTCTTGTTCTTCAACGACGACGGCGATGAGGTGGGCGGCATGACCTTCGATGACCGCAGGCAGGATGGCCACTACGCCGCCGATTCCGGTCTGATGTTTGATCAATACAAGCAGGACCAGGTCGTCGGCCTCACCTACGACGATCAGGATGGCAAGCGCGCGGCCGGCCTGCGCGTCTGGAATCGCCCAGACCATCCCATGGACGAAATCATCGAGATGAGCGATGCGGCGGCTCGTGCTAAAACACCTGCGCAGAAGCGCGCCATCGAGCAGCGGATGCGCTCCAAGGCTCTGAGCTGGGGACACTACGGCGAGCGCCTGTTTGCCGGGAAGGCCAATGGCGAGACCCTCGTGCGGTTGGCCGATCCCGAGGGGCGGCCGCGGCTGCTGCTGCGGGTCGACGCCCAGGGTCAGCCGAGCGTGGAGTTTCTCGACCCGAGCGGCAAGGTGACCAAGCGCATCACGGGCAACTGAGCTCCCGAGGCGGGAAACGGCTGCGGCTTGACCCCACACTGCAATTCTGTCGCAATTCCACGATGAACCGCGCTGAGCGAGTACGCTGGTTTGCACGGGAAATCCTTCCGCATGAAGGCGCCGTGCGAAGTTGGCTCGCCCACCGTGTGAGGGGCCTGCGCCGCTGCGATCTCGATGAAATGATCCAGGAGGCTTACTCGCGGCTGTGGGCCGCGGAGATCGACCGTATCGCCAGCCCACGCGCTTACTTCTTCGTCACCGTTCGCCATCTGGTCGGCGAAGCGCTCAGGCGCTCGCGGATCGTGGCGATCGAGACTCTGGCGGACGTCGATTCGCTCAACATCGCCGACGAGGAGGGTGGCCCCGAGCGCCGTGTCAGCGGACGCGAGGAGTTGAACCGGCTGCTGCAGATCCTGGACCTCATGCCGCAGAAATGCAGGCGGGCGTTCGAGTTGCGCAAGCTCGAGGGCTGCTCGCAGCGCGAAACTGCCGAGCGGATGGAAGTGTCCGAGAATACGGTGGAGAAACATCTGGTGAAGGCGCTGAAGATCGTCATGGAAGCCATGACCTCAGCGAATGGCCGCGAAGAGGATTGGAGTACGCGTAGTGATCAAGCGCGCCGCAAAAGGCGATAGCATCGACAGCGCCGCCGCCGCCTGGACCGTGCGTCTGGATCGCGGCGGGCTGAGCGATGAGGACCGCCAATCCCTGGAGCGCTGGCTGCAGGAGGATGAGCGCCACCTCGGGGCGCTCGTGCGTGCGCAGGCGATCTGGACCGATATGGACCGCATGGCTGCGCTGCATGCCGGAGCCGGCGCATCCCCGGCCCGGGCGCCGCGCCGTCATCGCCCCGCGCTCCTGCGGTGGGCGCTGCCGCTCGCCGCCTGTCTGCTGCTCGCCGTCGGGATCTCCGCTGTGTACCTCTTCCAGCACGGCCGCTTCGTTTCGGGACGCGGACAGGTGCGTCATATCACGCTCGCCGACGGCTCGACTGTGGTACTGGACACCGATTCGGTGATCCGGGTGCGCTACACGGCGCAGGAGCGCGGGATCTTCCTGCGCGCGGGCGAGGCTTCCTTCCAGGTCGCACACAATACGGCGCGTCCCTTCATCGTGCATGCCGAGGACATTACTGTTCGTGCTGTCGGCACCAACTTCTCGGTCGGTGTCAGAGACAGGGAAGTCCACGTCCTGGTCGCACAGGGCACGGTGGAGGTCCGTCGCGTGCAGTCGGCACTCGCCACCCCGCCGCGACTCGTCCATTACGACCACGAGCTTCTCGACGAGCAGGCCAAGCCGCTCGCAGTCGCCGCGCTGAGGCCAGCCGAGGTGGAGCGCAAACTGGCGTGGCGGCGCGGCCTCCTGATCTTCGATGGCGAAGACCTGGCAGCGGCCGCAGCGCAGGTCAACCGCTACGCGGCTACTCCCGTCGTCATCGACGATGAAGCGCTGGGCAGGCGCACCTTCGTCGGCATTTTCCGCCTGGGCGCCTCCAAGGCCTTCGCCGACTCTGCGGCAGCGGCGTTCGACGCAAGAGTCGTCGCCGAGGGAGGGGCTTATCACCTGAGGCTGTCGCCCTAGCGCAGCCGGCGGCCAGCCGCCCAGCGGCTCGCGAGGCGCATTCAAACATTCTCCGCTCGTAATGGCGGAAATTCGCGGACGGACCCTCTTTCTCAATGAAGGGCCGCAACAGCCGGCCACGAGCTCTGGGGGAGAAGCCGTGAAGCGCAGTACAAATCATCATCTGACCGCGGGCAGGCTGCGGCGCTTCGCCCTGGCGGCGCTCCTGGCGGCCTTGGGAGCGGGACTGGCGTCCGCCCAGGATGCCAAGGTGTTCTCCATTCCCGCGGAGCCCGCGGCCGCCGCCGTCGAGGACCTGACCCGGCAATCCGGGCTGCAGGTGTTTGCCCCTGCCGAAGATCTCCAGGGCGTGCGCACCAATGCGGTCCAGGGCACGTACACGGCCATGGAGGCGGCACGCCGCATGCTCTCCGGAACCGGCCTCGAAATTGTCCAGACCGGCGAGAACGCGATCACCATCAGGCGGCCGGCAGCCCACGGCGGCCAGGATCTGCAGGAAGTCGTGGTAACCGGAACGCGCATCAAGCGAGCCGGCTTCGACACGCTGGAGGCGGCCATCGTCACCTCCTCCAAGCAGATCAGCCGGCGGGGCTATACCAACGTGCTCGAGGCGCTGCAATCTACACCGGGCTTCGGCAACCCCGGCTCCAGCTCCTTGTCCGACCAGCAGGGGCGGCTCGGCATTGCGCAGAGCTTTGCCAACTTCTTCAGCCTCGGCTCGCAGCGCACCCTCACCCTGGTCAACGGCCAGCGCTTCGTATCCTCAAATACGGTCGCCGGCGCCGGCTCCAATGCCTCGCCCGGCTCGCAGGTGGACCTCAATCTGATTCCGGTCAACCTGATCGATCATATCGAGACGATCGCCATCGGCGGCGCGCCGGTCTACGGCGCAGATGCGATAGCCGGCACGGTCAACATCATCCTCAAAGACCATTTCCAAGGCCTCGAGGCGACCGGCCAATACGGCGAGAGCGGGCGGGGCGATGCACAGAGCAGGATGTTCTCCGTTCTTCTCGGCGGCAATTTCGCCGAGAATCGGGGCAATGCCGTGCTGTCGGTGGACTACACCAAGCAGAACCCGCTGCGCTTTTCCGACCGCTATGGGCTCCTGGAAACGTTGCCGAACCCGGCCGATACCGGACCGAATGACGGCATTCCGTCCCAGTTCTTCAATCAGAACACCCACTTCGCCTTCATGACCGAGGGCGGGCTGCCCTATGACGGATCGCTGCTCGATGTCCCGGGCCTGCATTACCCCGGGGTGTATCCGAACGGAAACTACATCTTCAACGCGTCCGGCCAGCCGGTGCGCTTCGATCGCAACGGCAACCTCGTCCCGATGAGCTTCGGCACCATCGCGAATTCCGCGGATCTGGGTGGCGGCGCTTCCATTCCGCTCTATTCCAGCGGTGGTGACGGGGTGAATGCCGCGGACCACTTCGGGCTGCTGGCGGGCACGGAGCGCTTCCTGTTGAACGCCCTGGGACATTACGACATCGTGCCGGACGTGCGGCTGTTCGTGAACGCTTCCTATGCCCACACCGAAGCGGTGCTGCCGAGCGATCTGACCTCGATCATCGCGCCAAACATCCTCAACAGCCCGAGTCTGACCTTCTCGGTCGACAATCCGTACCTCTCGTCCCAGGCGCGCGACATCATCGCGGCCAATGGACTCACCACGTTCAATCTCGCGCGCAACCTCAACGACATCGTCGATTTGACTCCGGCGACCTCGATAGAGGACGTCTACCGGGCGGTTGCCGGCGCGCAGGGCACGTTTCACGCCCTTGGGGAGGAAATGTCGTGGAACGCATCCTACAACTACGGCAACAGCCGCACGACATCCTCGGATAACTATATCAATCCGGACCGGCTTCTCCTTGCGGCCGACGCGGTGCGCGATCCATCCGGCAACATCGTGTGCGCTTCAGGTGATCCTTGCGTGCCGATCGATCTTTTCGGGGAGAACGCATTCAGCCGGCAGGCAGCCAACTACGTCGTCGATCACGGCACCGGCGTGGGTATCAACACCCAGGAGGACGCCAACGTAAATCTGGCCGGCGGACTACCGCTGTCGCTGGGCGGTGCCGAGCACGTGCAGTTCAACATCGGCTACGAGCATCGTCGGGAGACCGGCAATTTCCAGCCGGACTCTGCCCTGCAGGCGGGTGATCAGCTCGATGGCGTGCCCGGATACACGGGAATTGCCGGTGAATACCACACGAGCGAGGTCTACGGAGAAACCGTCGTCCCGCTGATATCCGACAAGCAGGGAATCTCCTGGGTGAAGAGCACTCAGCTGGAAGGCGCGGTGCGCAACGTAGAGAATTCCGTCGCCGGGCGGGGTGTCACCTGGTCGGCAGGCGGGCGCTTCGCGCCGCGAATGGGCGGCTGGGGCGACGGGCTGCTCGTGCGCGGTGTCTTCACGCATGCGATCCGCGATCCTGCGATCACCGAGCTGTTCCTGCCCTCTTCCGGCACACTCAATGGGATAACCGATCCATGCGATGCCGGCAACGTCTCGGCCGGCCCGGACCCGGACGTGCGTCTCGCCAATTGCACCAAGGCTCTGGCGGCGGTAGGGGCAGCGGCACCGCAATCCTTCCACTCCACGACCGAGACGATCTCGGTTGCGGGCACGCAATCGGGTAATCCGGCCCTCACCAACGAGGTTGCCGATTCGTGGTCGGTCGGCTTCGTCTATCAGCCGCGCCTGAATCCGCATTTCCGCTTCGCCGTGGACTGGAGCAATATCTCCCTGAAGAAAGGCATCCAGTCGCTCGACATCAACAGCATCCTGGAGTCCTGCTACGACAGCAGCAACTATCCCGAGAACCCCGCCTGCTCGCTGTTCTCCCGCCTCACTGCCGCCCAGGCGGGAAGTCCGCGCATCGCAGGGGACATCGCGGCCGGATACAAGCAGAGCTACATCAACACGGCGACCCTCAATTTCGATGGCCTCATTTCGGTGGTGCAGTATCAGACGGGTCTCGGCAGGCTGGGCACGCTCGATCTCTCGGCTACGCTCTTCTACATCCATCGTTACGATTCGGTGGCCTTCTCGGGCCAGCCGGTTACGCACGAGGCGGGCACGATCGGGCTGCCCCGATACGACGCCCAGCTCAATCTCGGCTACTCCTGGCATAGGTTCGACACCGAGTGGCAGGTTCTTTGGAAGAGCGCATCGGTCCTCAACACGGTCGCCACCCTCGAGGATCTTCCCGATTTCACCGTGCCGAGCTATGCGCTCTTGAACGCCACGGTGGGCTATCAGTTCACCGATCATCTTCGTGCTCAGCTCGTCGTCAACAACGTCCTCGACAAGAGGCTCCCGATCGTGGCGCTCGAGCAGCGTGCGTTCGGCCTCTACGATCCGATCGGCCGGATGTACCTGTTGACCGTGGTGGCGGATCTATGAGCCGGCGGGAGGCCGAAGGCCAAGTCATGAAGTGTCCCGCGGCGTTGTCCGGACGTCATAGGCTGCTGGCCGCATGGGCTGGGGCGATGTTGTGCGCGGCCGGCGCCGCTGCGGCGTCCGACGCTCCTGCGAGGGTCTACACGATAGAGCAGCTCATGAGCGTGACCGGCTACAGCGGTCTGTCCTTCTCGCCGGACGGCAAGACACTGCTCATCTCCAGCAAGGAAAGCGGCGTTGCCAACCTGTACACCGTGCCCGTCGCTGGCGGGGCGCTGGCGCCCGTCACTCATTCGGTGAAGGAGACAGTGGGGGAGATCGGGTACTTCCCGCACGATGGGCGCATTCTCTATACGAGCGACCAGGGCGGCAACGAGCTCTACCACATTTACGTTCGCGATCCGCGCGGCGCGGTTCGGGACCTGACGCCGGGTACTGATCACAAGGCGGAATTCGTCGGCTGGGCGCCGGACGGCAAACACTTCTACCTGGTCACCAACGAGCGTGATCCCCGCTTCTTTGACCTGTACCGATACGACGCAGAGCACTATGCGCGGCAGCGGATCTTCGACAACGATGCCGCCTATCAGGTCGAGGCCGTGAGTCCGGACGGCCGGCGGGTCGCACTGAGCCGGATCGTCGACAATGCAACGGAGGTTGCCTACCTCTATGATGTCCAGACCAAGGCCCTGACGCCGGTTGCGCCACCGGCGCATGGCGTCACCAGCGAGCCGTGTGCATTCACGCTCGACGGCAAAGCCATTCTCTATACGACGGATCGCGGCACTGAGTTCCAAAGTCTGGTGCGCCAGGACTTGAAGACCGGCGCACGCCGCACGGTCTTCAAAGCCGACTGGGATGTCGACAATTGCCATTTCTCCCCCGATGGGCGCTACCTCATCGTGCGTACGAATCACGATGCACGAGCGGTCATCCGCTTCCTCGATCCAAACACTTACGCGGTACTGTTGACGCCGGCTACGGCGCCTGCCGCGGTATCGGCCGTCGCCGTCGCGTGCGATGCGCCTCTGGCGGCCATGATCCTGAGCGATGGCGATACACCCGGAGACGTCGTGCTCCTCGACCTGCGTACGGGCAGGATGCACCGCCTCCTGGACTCGCTCGAGGGCAGGATCAAGAAGCAGGATCTGGTGCTCGCACAGCACGTCCGCTTCGAGTCCTACGATGGCCTCCCGATACCCGGTCTGCTCTATGTGCCGCACGGCGCGAGGAAAGGCGATCGACGCGCGGCCGTGATCTGGGTGCATGGCGGCCCGGGCTGGCAGAGTCGCGTCGGCTTCGATCCCATGATCGAGTATCTCGTCAATCAGGGCTACGTCGCCTACCAGATCAACAACCGGGGCAGCATCGGCGAGGGCAAGACCTTCTATCATCTCGATGATCACGAGCACGGTGATGCCGATCTCGATGACGTCGTAGCATCAAAGAAGATGCTGATCGCGACGGGTTATGTCGATGCAAACCGCATCGTCATCGCCGGAGAGAGCTACGGCGGATACATGGTGCTGGCCGGGTTGGCGTTCCGCCCGACTGAGTTTGCGGCCGGCGTCGACCTCTTCGGCGTCTCCAACTGGGTCGAGCTGCTGAGCCACACGCCGCCGTGGTGGGCCGATCTCAACCGGCTGATGGCCACGGAGATGGGCGACTACCACACCGATGCGGCATACCTGCGCCGAATCTCGCCTTACTATCATGCCGATCGGATCCAGCGCCCCTTGCTCGTGCTGCAGGGCGCAAACGATCCGCGGGTGAAACCCATCGAGTCGCAGAGCATCGTGGACGAGGTGCGGGCGAATCACGTGCCCGTTCAGTATGTCGTGTTTCCGGACGAGGGCCACGGCTTTCGCAAGAAGGCCAATCAGATCGATGCATACAAGGCGATTCAAGCTTTCCTCGATCGGTTCGTGAAATCACGGCGGGCGGCCGATGTGCGTCCCAAGGCGGCGGACCCGCTCGAGCTGGGGCGCTAAGGGACATGGTGTTGGTGCGGCTCTTTGACAGTGAGCGGGTGGAAATGAGGGGCGTGAGAGAATGGGCTGCCATGGCGGCCGCATGCGCCTTTGCTGCCGTTGCCCCGGT
>DASRDO010000018.1:0-110600 GCA_035652555.1 Steroidobacteraceae bacterium
CGCCGAGGCCCTGAGGTCCGTCGCCATCACGGGCGCGGCGGTGAGGCGGTCGACTCCACGGATGATCGCGGTATTGCCCTCGAGACGAATCTCCGCACCGAGGCGGCGCATCTCGAGCATGTGCATGAAGCGATTCTCGAAGATCGTCTCGATGATCGTGCCGACGCCATCGGCCACGGTGTTGAGTGCCGCGAACTGCGCCTGCATGTCGGTGGGGAAAGCCGGATACGGTGCGGTGCGCACGTCCACGGCGCGCGGACGGCGGCCGCGCATGTCGACCTCCACCCAGGTGTCGCCCACACCGATGCTCGCCCCGGCCTCCTCCAACTTTGCGATCACCGCATCGAGATGGTCCGGGCGCGTATTCTTGATCCGCACATTGCCGCGCGTGATCGCACCGGCGACCAGGTAGGTGCCGCTCTCGATGCGGTCGGGCAATACTTCGTATGAAGTTCCGCGCAACCGCTCGACGCCCTCGATGACGATCTTGTCGGTGCCGGCGCCCTGGATCTTCGCGCCCATCGCCATCAGGAACTGCGCCAGATCGACCACTTCGGGCTCGCGCGCGGCATTCTCGATCACCGTCTCGCCCTCGGCGAGCGTGGCGGCCATCATCAGGTTCTCCGTGCCCGTGACGGTCACCGTGTCGAGCACGAGCCGCGCACCGCGCAGCCGCCCGGCACGGGCGCGGATGTAGCCGCCGTCGATGGTGATGTCGGCCCCCAGCGCCTGCAAACCCGCCACGTGGATGTTGACGGGCCGCGCACCGATGGCGCAGCCCCCGGGCAGCGAGACATCCGCCCGTCCGTGGCGCGCGACCAGCGGGCCCAGCACCAGTATCGAGGCCCTCATGGTCTTGACCAGCTCATAGGGCGCGAAGCAGTCGCGCACCGTGGTCGAATCGACCTCGATGCGCATGCGCTCATCGACCGTGACCGTCGCGCCCATGCCCCCCAGCAGCTCGACGGTCGTGGTCACGTCCTTCAGATGGGGGACGTTGCCGACCCTGACCGGTCCATCGGCGAGCAGTGCGCCCGCGAGGATCGGCAGGGTCGCGTTCTTGGCGCCGGAGATGCGTACCTCCCCCTGGAGAGGCGCGCCTCCCTGGATCTGCAGCTTGTCCAAGATCTACTCCCGCCCGGCTTCGGCCGGCGTCAGCGCCTCGATCGAGAGCGCATGGATCTCGCGCCCCATGCGTTCGCCGAGGGTCTGGTACACGAGCTGGTGACGTGCCACGCCACGCTTGCCGGCGAACTGCTCGGCCACGATGCGGGCCTGGAAATGGGTGTTATCGTCCGACTGCACCAGAACGTCGGCTCCGGGCAGGCCGGCGCGGATCAGCCGCGCAATCTCCTGAGGGCTCATAGTCGGATATTATCACCCGTCATGAGCTCCGCCGCCGCCGCCGCCGATTACAGCCGCCTGCTGGCGGCGGCGCGTCGCGCGCTGGCCATCGAAGCGCGCGCCGTCGAAGGGCTCCTCGATCGGCTCGGCGCGCAGTTTGCCGCGGCCTGTCGGGTGTGCCTGGAGTGCCAGGGGCGGGTGGTCGTCACGGGCATGGGGAAATCCGGACACATCGCGCGCAAGATCGCCGCGACTCTCGCCAGCACCGGGACGCCCTCGTTCTTCCTGCACCCCGCGGAGGCCAGCCACGGGGACCTCGGCATGATCACCCGCACGGACGCGGTGCTTGCGCTCTCGAACTCGGGCGAGACGCCGGAGCTGCTGCTGCTCTTGCCGCACCTCAAGCGCCTCGCCGTGCCGCTCATCGTGATGGCCGGCAAGGCGGACTCGACTCTCGGCCGGACCGCCACCGTCGCGCTCGATGTCAGCGTGTCCGAGGAGGCCTGTCCCCTCAACCTGGCGCCGACGGCGAGCACGACAGCCACTTTGGCCATGGGCGATGCCCTGGCAGTCGCAGTGCTCGAGGCGCGCGGCTTCACCAAGCAGGATTTTGCGCGCTCTCATCCGGGTGGGGCGCTCGGAAGACAGCTGTTGCAGCACGTGGAAGCGCTCATGCGCACCGGCGAGGCGGTGCCGAAGGTCGGGCCGGAGACCCGGCTCGCCGAAGGCCTGCACGAGATGTCGCGCAAGGGTCTCGGCATGACGGTGATCGTCGATGACGGCAACCGGATTCTCGGCGTGTTCACCGACGGTGACCTGCGCCGCGCGCTCGACCGCAGGACCGACATCCACGCGGCCAGCATGAGCGAGGTGATGACCTCGCCCGGGAAGACGATCTCCCCCCACGACCTGGCTGCGGAGGCGGTGCACCTCATGGAGGTGCATCGCATCACGGCGCTTCCCGTTGCCGATGAGCAGGGGCACCTCGTCGGTGCGCTCAACGTGCACGATCTTTTCCGTGCCGGCGTCGTGTGAGCGCCGCGGCCCCGATCCCCGTGACCGAAGTCGCCGCCCGGGTGCGCCTTCTGGTACTCGATGTCGACGGGGTGTTGACCGACGGGCGGCTCTACTACGGTGCGCGGGGAGAGGCGCTCAAGGTATTCCACGTGCGTGACGGATTGGGACTGAAACTGCTGGCGGAGGCGGGCATCGCGGTGGCGGTCATCTCGGGCCGGCGCTCGGCGATGACTGCGAGGCGGTGTCGGGAGCTGGGTGTGCGCCATCTGTCACAGGGCGTGGAGGACAAGCTTGCGGTCTTTCACCGCCTTCGCGATCGCCTCGGTATGACCTCCGGCGTGTGCGCATGCGTTGGCGACGACCTGCCGGACGTACCGCTGATGCGCGAGGTAGGCCTGCCCTTTGCCGTCGCGGATGCCCACCCGCAGGCACGCGGTGCAGCCCGGGTCGTCACCCAGCTCTCCGGCGGCAAGGGAGCGGTGCGCGAGATCTGCGACTTCCTCCTGGAGGCGCGCCGGCACACCGCTGCGGGCACGTGATCTACCGCCTCTTCGCGGCTCTAAGCATCGTCGCGATCATCGTCGCGTCGCTCTTCCTCGCCGGGCAGCAGGGCGCGGCTCCCGTAGCGGCGACGGTGCAGGAGAATGGGTGGGACGAGGGGTATTCTGCCCGCGATGCCAAGCTCATCGAAACCGGCACCGACGGTCTGCCGCTCTATACACTGAACGCCGCGATCATCCGCCAACGGCCCAATCAGGACCAAGTTGAGCTCACGCAGGTGCAGATGAGCTTTCGGGACTCGGACGGCAACCTGTGGACCGCGACTTCCGACAATGGCGAGCTCGAGGAGGGGACCGAGCAGGTGCAGCTTGCGGGCAATGTGCATGTCTTGGGCGATCTCAAGGGCGCCTCCGGGCCGGCGCAGATCTCCACCCGCGCGCTGTCGCTCGACATCCGCGCCAGTGTCGTGAGCACGAAAGATCCGGTACAGCTGCTCTGGTCAGGGCGGCAAGTGAGCGCCATAGGCCTTAAGGCGGATTTGAAGGACCATCGCGTGGCTTTAGAATCGGCCGTCCATGGCACTTTCCCGCAGTAACCTCAGCCTTCTGTATCTGGCGCTGGCGCCGCTGGTTGCGCACGGGGCCGGCGCCAGCACGGCGCGCAGCGATGCGGCCGTCCGCCAGCCGTTGTCCCTCAACCCGCAGCAGAAGATCAACGTCGATGCGGCCTCGCAGCAGCTCGACTACAAAACCAACACCGTGGTCTTCCGGCAGATCGTGGTCTCGCAGGGCGCGACGCGCGTGCGGGCCGACCATGCAAGTGCCACGGGGCTGAACTTCGAGAACAGCCGCTGGACCTTCCAGGGCAACGTGCAGATCGATGCGCCGCCGCGCGGCAGCCTGCACTCCGACCAGGCGACGGTGGAGTTCCGCGACAACCGCATAGCGGGCGTCACCATCACCGGCAACCCCGCGCAATTCGAGCAGCAGCGCGCGGATGACCTCGGCATGGAGAAAGGCCATGCGGATCAGATCGTCTATGACGTGGATCAGGGAACCGTGCTGTTGACCAAGGATGCCTGGATCTCGGACGGGCGCAACGAGATGAGCGCGCCGTCGATCTCCTATAGCATCCGCGAGCAGAAGGTGCTGGCAACTTCGTCGGGCGCGAATCAGGGCGTGCACATCACCATCACGCCACGAGCGGCGCCGAAACCGGCACCACCTCGTGACGATAAGGGCCCGACGGGGCCACCGCGGGCATCGGGCGCCTCGGGCCCACCGCCCCCGGGACGGTCATGACCGCCCTGCGCGCGAGCGGGCTCGAGAAGAGCTACAAATCCCGTCAGGTCGTCTGCAATCTCAGCCTCGAGGTCTCGAACGGCGAGGTGGTCGGTCTCCTCGGACCCAACGGCGCCGGCAAGACGACCGCGTTCTACATGATCGTCGGGCTCGTGCCCTGCGATGCGGGCCGCATTCAGCTGGGTGACACCGATCTCACTCTGCTGCCGATGCACCGGCGGGCGCAGCTCGGGCTCGGTTACCTGCCGCAGGAAGCTTCCGTTTTCCGCAAGCTGTCGGTCGAGAACAACATTCTCGCCATCCTCGAGACGCGCACCGATCTCGAGCGCGCGGCGCGCCAGCAGCGGCTCGAGGAGCTGCTGGAGGAGCTGCGCATCGGGCACGTCCGTCGCACCCTCGGGCTCTCACTCTCCGGCGGCGAGCGGCGGCGCGTGGAGATCGCGCGGGCGCTCGCGGCCGAGCCGCGCTTCATGCTGCTCGATGAGCCTTTCGCCGGAGTCGATCCGCTCTCGGTCCTCGATATCCAGCGCATCATCCGCGAGCTGACGAGCCGCGGCATCGGCGTGCTCATCACCGACCATAATGTGCGCGAGACCCTCGGGGTCTGCGGGCGGGCCTACATCGTCAATCAGGGAACGGTGATCGCGCAGGGAAGTGCGGAAGAAATCCTTGCCAATCCCCAAGTTCGTGAGGTGTACTTGGGCGAGTCGTTCCGGCTCTGAGAGCGGTTCCCGGGACAGTCGCACCGGCGAAAGCTGCTTTCAGGGACGGCTCGAGACTTCCGCTTACCCGCTAATCGGAAGAAGAGCTGATAAAATGTCGCAGGATCAGAGACTTACTCTAGGAAGGCTTCCGGCCACCGCTACGCCCAGGAAAACCGTGCCAGTGCCAGCATGCTGAAACCCTCTCTGCAGCTCAAGCTGGGTCAGCAGCTGACGATGACCCCGCAGCTGCAGCAGGCGATCCGACTCCTGCAGCTGCCCGCCCTCGAGCTGCAGGCGCACATCCGTGAGCTGCTCGAGACCAATGTGATGCTCGAGCCGATGGATGACGGCCACGAGGAAGGCCTCGAGACCAGCACGCTCGAGCATGCCGCGGCGCCCGAGCCGACCGAGGCTCCCGCAGCACCCCGAGAGAGCGCCGTCGAGGTGCTCGATGAGGGCTGGGGCGAGCACAGCGTCGGACCGGCGGAAAGCTCCTGGAGCGGCGATGACGATGACCGCCAGCAGGAGTTCGCCGACGCGGCGGGTCAGTCCCTGCAGGAATACCTGCTCTGGCAGCTCGAGCTGGTGAAGCTCGAGCCGCGGGAGCTCGCGATTGCGCGGGCCATCGTCGATGCCATCAGCGATGACGGCTATCTCACCGAGCCGCTGGAAGAGATCGCCAACACGCTGCGGCCCGAGATCCACTGCGACGCGGCCGAGGTAGAGGCCGCGCTTGCCGGCGTCCAGGCCCTCGACCCGCCGGGAATCGGCGCGCGATCCGTCGGCGAATGTATCGAGCTGCAGCTGCGGCAGCTCGACCCGGCGACTCCCGGGTTCAACGCGGCGATCGAGATCGCGCGGCATCACCTGGAGCGCATCGCCGGACGTGAGCTCGCCGTCGTGAAGCGGGAGCTGCGGGCAAGCGACGAGGATCTCGCCTGCGCGCTCGCGCTGGTGCGCTCCTGCCATCCGCGGCCGGGCGCCACGGTGAGCGCGGGTGCCGCCGAGTACGTGGTCCCGGATGTATTCGTGCGGCGCACCGAGCACGGCTGGGCGGTGGAGATCAACTCGGCTACTTTGCCGCGCGTGCGCCTCAATCAGAGCTATGCGAGCCTCATCGGCCGCAACGCGAGCCACGCCACCATGCGCGCGCAGCTGCAGGAAGCGCGCTGGCTGCTCAAGAGCCTGGAGATCCGCCACGAGACGCTGATCAAGGTCGCCCGCTCCATCGTCGAGCGCCAGACGGCCTTCCTCGAGCATGGCGAGGAGCACATGCGGCCGATGATCCTCAAGGACATCGCCGAGGCCATCGGCATGCACGAGTCGACCATTTCGCGCGTCACCTCCGGCAAGTACATGCACACCCCGCGCGGCGTGTTCGAGCTGCGCTATTTCTTCTCGAGCCACGTCGAAGGCGCGGACGGATCGGGCACTTCCTCGACCGCGATCCGCGCCAAGATCAGAAAGCTCGTCAAGGACGAGGGCGCGGAATCGCCGTTGAGCGACGGCCGCATCGCCGAGCTTCTCTCGGCCGAGGGCATTCCGGTCGCGCGCCGCACCGTCGCGAAGTATCGCGAGGCGATGGGCATTCCGCCCTCGAACGAGCGCCGGCGGGCAGGCCTCGGCCAGATGTAGTTGTCAGTGAAAGATGATGTCAGCCCTAACACGCACGAAGGAGACCGCTATGCAGCTCAGCGTCACCGGCCATCACGTCGAGGTCACTTCCGCCCTGCGCGGCTACGTGGAGAAAAAGCTGGAGCGCATCGGACGGCATTTCGAGCAGGTCATCGACGTGCATTGCGTCCTGACGGTGGAGAAGCTGCGGCAGAAGGCAGAGGCGACCCTGCACGTGAGCGGCAACGCGATCCACGCGGATGCGACCGAGGAAGACATGTATGCCGCCATCGATCTGCTGGCGGACAAGCTCGACCGCTGCCTCAAGAAGCACAAGGAAAAGCTGACAGACCACCACGCCGTCGAAGGCAGGGCGTTACGCGCCTGACTGCCCGCCAACGGGGAGGATGACAGGCCCTCCGGGGGCCAACGCCGTCATGCGCATCACGGTCCTCAGTGGCCTTTCCGGCTCCGGCAAGAGCGTGGCGCTGCACATGCTCGAGGACCTGGGCTTTTACTGTATCGACAACATCCCGGCGGCGCTGCTCAAGCCCTTCATCTCCCACGCCGTCCGCAGCCCCGAGCATACCTACGAGCGCGCGGCGGTCGGCCTCGATGCGCGCAACACCGCGGCGGAGATCGCCACGGTCCCGCAGCTCATCGATGAACTGCGCCGCAGCGGCATCGAGTGCGAAGTCATCTTCCTGACGGCCACGGACGAGGAGCTGCTGCGGCGCTTCGCCGAGACGCGGCGCAAGCACCCGATGAGCCGGCACGATGTCGACCTGCGCGCGGCAATGGCGCTGGAGCGCCAGATCCTCGAGCCCATCGTCTACGCCGCCGACCTCGTGATCGACACCTCCCGGCTTGGGGTGCACGCACTGCGGGAGCTCATCAAGCTGCGCGTCGGAGAGCCGCACGTCGGCCGGCTGTCGCTCACCTTCGAGTCTTTCGGTTTCAAGCACGGAATCCCGGGGGATGCCGACTTCGTCTTCGATGCCCGCTCACTGCCCAACCCCTACTGGGAGCCCGCGCTGCGCGGCCTCACCGGACGCGACGCCGAGGTCATCCGCTTCCTCGAGGGGCAGACCAACGTCGGCACGCTGATCGCCGACATTGCGCAGTTCATCCGCGCGCGGATTCCGGAATACGTGGCGAGCAATCGCGGCTACCTCACCGTGGCGGTCGGCTGCACCGGCGGGCAGCATCGCTCCGTCTACATCGTCGACAAGCTGGTGGCGCAGTTCAGCGGCGAATTCCCCACCGCCGCCGCGCGCCACACCGGACTCAGCCGGTAGGTACTAGGTCGCCTGCGCCACTCCGGCTGCGGTCATCAGCGGCGGCAGGCGCTCGCCGTTCATGAAGGCCACCAGCGCGGCTCTCGCCTCCATGGCATCGCGATAGCCGAGCTCGATGAGAGCCCGCGTGTAGCCCGCCTCGAACATGAGATAGCTGGCGAGCTGGTAGCCCGAGACGTCCCGTCCACCGATGACACGCAGTAGTGCACGCAGGCTCCGTGGCATGTCGTCCGTGTATCGCGCGGCGATCTCGCGCGGATCGATGCTCGGAGCCAGCATCAGCGTGTCGACGTGTCTGAGGCCGCGCGCGGCGAAAGGCGCCTGCTGAACCAGCTGGTTGATGCGCTCGACCTGCTCGAGATCGCCATAGATCTGATCGGTGAACAGCGTGTCGATCATGTAGCCGAGCACTTCGCCCGGGGTGGGCATCGTGCGGCTCGTCCCGCTCCCTGCGCCCACGCCCGCCGCCTGCCGCGCACGCACGCCAATGATCAGCAGGCGGTCCGCGCCGAGATGGATCGCCGGACTCAATGGGTTGAGCTGGCGCATGGCACCGTCACCGAAAAATTCCCGGCCGATGCACATTGGCGGGAAGAGCAGCGGGATCGCCGCGCTCGCCATCAGATGATCGAGGGTGAGCTCGGTGCGGCGGCCGATGCGCTGCACCCGCGTCCACTCCGGAATCGACTCCCGCCCGTCGAAGAACGCGACCGACTGTCCCGTCGCGAAGCTCGTGGCGCAGAGCGCGAAGCCCTGCAGATGTCCGCGCATGATGCTGCGATGGATGTTCGTGTAGTCCACCTCCGTCGCCAGCAGTTGCCGCAGCGGGCTGTTGTCGAGCAGCGCCTTGGGCGGTGACAGCACGAGCCCACCGGAAAGCAGCGCGAGCAGCCAGTGCGTGCCGGCGCGCAGCATGTGCAGGGCATCCACATGGAAGACCTGGCCGGTACGGAAGTTGGCCCAGACGCGCTCGAGCCCGGTGACGGCGCGGCGCCAGCGGTGTGCCTCCGCGGCGAGCACGCAGGCGGCCACCGCGCCGGCGGAGGTGCCCACGATGACGGGGAAGGGATTACGGGCGCGCGGCAGCAGCTCGGCCAGCGCGAGAAGAACGCCAACCTGATAGGCCGAGCGCGCGCCGCCGCCGGTCAGCACCAGTCCGACGGCGGGGCGTCCCGGCGGTTTTCTCGCGACTTCGACGGGCGCGTCCATTGTTAAACGCCATGGGGGGCGTTTGCCTAGCTTACAACCCCGGACACAGGGCCGCCCACCTGAGCGACCATATGTGATGGCAGTCGCAGCTAGGCGACTTGAAGGATCTGCATGGAGTTCGTGCCTCCCTGCACGCCCGACAGTTCTCCCTTCGTGAGGATCACCAGGTCCTTGCGCTTGACCAGATCGAGCTCGAGGAGGCGCGAGAAGAGCGCCCCGTAGAGCGCCTCGGTCGAAGTGGGGTGAGTCACGTCGAAGATGACGGGATAGACCCCGCGGTAGATCGTGACACGCCGGCGGGTCGCCTCGTGTCGGGTGAAGGCGTAAATCGGAATGTCTGATCGGATGCGTGACATCCAGAGCGGCGTCGCGCCAGACTCCGTGAGGGCAACGATGGCGCGGACCTTCAAATGGCTGGCCGTATACATGACGGCCATCGCGATCGCCTCCTCCGAGCCCCTGAACTGGCCCTCCGTGCGGTGGCGCGTGCGGCTGTGGGTGAGCTGGTACTTTTCCGCGCCCTGAATGACCTCGGCCATCGCCTCCACGGCCTTCACCGGGTAGCGGCCGGCCGCGGTCTCCGCCGACAGCATCACGGCATCAGTGCCGTCCATGACGGCGTTGGCCACGTCGCTGACCTCCGCGCGCGTCGGCACGGGGTTCTGGATCATGGACTCCATCATCTGCGTGGCGGTGATCACCACGCGATTCCTGCCGCGGGTCTGGTGAATGATGGTCTTCTGCAGCCCTGTCAGCTCGGCGTAGCCCATTTCCACGCCGAGATCGCCGCGGGCCACCATGACGACGTCCGCCGCGTCGATGATGCCCGGAAGATTCGCGACGGCTTCGTGCCGCTCCACCTTCGCGACGATGCGCGCCTCACCGCCCGCCTGCCGGACCAGAGCGCGTGCCTGCTCGATATCCGCAGCGTCACGCGCAAAAGAGACGGCAATGTAGTCGACCTTGTGCTCGGCGCCGAAGCGGATGTCCTCCCGGTCACGGTCCGACAGGGCCGGTGCCGAGATGCCCCCGCCCTGCCGATTCAATCCCTTGCGGTCCGACAGCTCGCCGCCCACCCGCACGCGCGTCTCGATCCTCGTCCGGGCCACTTTGTCCACATCGAGGATGATCTGACCATCGGCGAGCAGCAGCGTGTCACCCGCACTGACATCCTTGGGCAGGTCCGCGTACGCGCAGCCCACCTCCTCGGCCGTGCCGGCTTTCGGGTCGAGCGCCGTATCGAGCGCGAAGGCCTGGCCTTCCCTGAGCATGACCTTCTTGTCGCGGAAGCTCTCGATGCGGATCTTCGGTCCGCCGAGATCGAGCAGCACCCCGATGCACTTGTTGGCGCGATCGGCGGCCTCGCGCACCAGGGCAATCCGCCGCCGGCGGTCGTCCACCGTTCCATGCGAGGCGTTCAGCCGCACGACATCCAGGCCGGCCCGCATCATGTCCGTCAGGACAGCGATATCGTCGGTCGCCGGGCCGACGGTCGCCACGATCTTCGTTCGTCTCAACATGGGTCAGCCGCGTGCGCGCTCTTCGAGGGCGGCGACGGCGGGCAGCGTCTTGCCTTCCACGAACTCGAGGAAGGCGCCGCCGCCCGTGGAGATGTAGGAAATTCCATCTTCGACTCCGTATTTCTCTATTGCTGCCAGCGTATCGCCGCCGCCGGCCAGGGAGAACGCCTTGCTGCGGGCGATGGCCTGGGCGATGGCACGCGTGCCCTCGCCGAACTGCTCGAACTCGAAAACTCCGACCGGGCCGTTCCAGATGATCGTGCCCGCGGACTGCAGCATACCGCTCAGCCGGTCGGCGGTGTCCGGACCGATATCGAGAATGCGCTCATCCGCGCGGACCTCGTGGATAGTGCGTACGTCAGCGTGCGCGGTCGCAGCCAGCTCCTTGGCGACCACCACGTCGGTAGGCAGAGGTATCTCCGCACCGCGCGAGCGCGCCTGCTCCATGAGGCGGCGGGCGACGTCGAGCAGCTCCGCCTCGTAGAGGGACTGGCCGACCGCCACCCCGGTGGCGGCGAGAAACGTGTTGGCAATGCCGCCGCCGACGATCAGCTTGTCGACCTTGGCGAGGAGCGACTCGAGCACCGTGAGTTTGGTCGAGACCTTCGAGCCGGCGACGATGGCAACCAGGGGCCGCGCCGGCTTCTCGAGCGCGCGCTCGAGGGCCTCGAGCTCACCGACCAGCAGCGGTCCCGCGCCGGCGCTCTTCGCGAACCGCACGACACCGTGCGTGCTCGCCTCGGCGCGGTGCGCCGTGCCGAATGCATCCATCACGAACACGTCACAGAGATCGGCCATCTTGCGGGCGAGCGCCGGGTCGTCCTTCTTCTCGCCCTTGTTGAAGCGCACGTTCTCACAGAGAACCGCGGCGCCGGGCTCACAATCGACGCCATCCAGCCAGTCGCGGCGCAGCGGCACGGCCTTGCCGAGCAGCTCCGAGAGGCGCGCCGCCACGGGCTTCAGCGACAGCGCCTCATCGAACTTGCCCTCTTCCGGACGGCCGAGGTGCGAGAGGATGAAGACCCTTGCCTTCTGATCGAGCGCGTAGCGGATCGTAGGCAGCGCTGCACGGATGCGCGCATCGCTGGTGACGGCACCGTCCTGCACCGGGACGTTGAGATCCTCGCGGATGAGGACCCGCTTGCCGCGCAGGTCCATGTCCGCCATGCGCAGAACTTTCATGACGCCTTGGCCCACGCGAGCGTGGTGTCGATCATGCGGTTGGAGAAGCCCCACTCGTTGTCATACCAGGCGAACACCTTGACGAGGGTGCCGTCGATGATCTTCGTCAGCGTCGCATCGAAGATCGACGAATGCGGGTCGTGGTTGAAGTCGCTCGAGACCAGTGGCGCGTCGTTGTAGGCGAGCACGCCCTTGAGGGGCCCGGAAGCCGCCGCCTCCCGCATCAGCTTGTTCACTTCCTCGACAGTGGTGGCGCGCTTGGCCGTGAACGTGAGATCGACCAGCGAGACGTTGATGGTCGGCACGCGGATGGAATAACCATCGAGCTTGCCCTTCAACTCCGGAAGCACCAGGCCAACGGCCGCAGCGGCACCCGTCTTGGTCGGGATCTGCGACATGGTCGCGGAGCGCGCCCGTCGCAGGTCGGAGTGATAGACATCGGTCAGCACCTGATCGTTCGTGTAGGAATGGATCGTGGTCATGATGCCGTTGACCACGCCGATCCTGTCGTGCAACACCTTGACCACCGGGACCAGGCAGTTCGTGGTACAGGAGGCATTGGAAATAACGGTGAAGTCGCTCTTCAACACGTTGTGGTTGACGCCGTAGACGATCGTGGCATCCACATCCTCACCACCCGGCGCCGAAATGATGACGCGCTTCGCGCCGCCCTTCAGGTGGGCGCTGGCCTTCGCCTTGCTGGTGAACAGGCCGGTGCTTTCGAACACGTACTCCACGCCGAGGTCGCCCCACGGAAGCTTGGCCGGATCGCGCTCGGCGAGTACCCTGATCCGATCGCCGTTGACGACCATCGAGTCTCCATCGACCTGGACTTCACCGGGAAAGCGGCCGTGTACCGTGTCGTACCGCGTCAGATGCGCGTTGGTTTTGGCGTCGCCGAGATCGTTGAGGGCGACGATCTGCACCTCACTGGTGCGTCGGCCCTCATAGAGCGCGCGCAGGACGTTGCGGCCGATGCGGCCGTAGCCATTGATCCCGACCTTGATTGGCATGACCTCTGAACCCTCGTTAATGGGCGGAAATCGCCGAAGCGATTTCCGCAAGACCCTACGATATTGCCGCGGGCAAAGGGAACGGCCCTTTGCCCGCTATGCAGTGCCACCGGCGCTTCGCGCCGGAAGAAAAAATACCTTTGAGACTATCTCATGGTCTCGAGCAGCTCGGCCAGCTCTCGGGTGATGTGGTCGGCGGTGAAACCGAAGTGCGCCAGCACCTCGCCACCCTTGCCGGAGGCGCCGAAGCGGTCGATCCCGATCACCCGGCCCTCGCTGCCGACGTAGCGCCACCAAGATAGCGTGGCGCCGGCCTCCACCGCCAGCCGGCGGCGCACTGCGCGCGGCAGCACGCTCTCCCGGTACGCCTCATCCTGGGCTTCGAACACGTCGGTCGAGGGCATGGACACCAGCCGGACTCGCCGGCCGCCGGCATTGAGCGCATTCACCGCCTGGGCCGCGATGGCGACCTCGGATCCGGTCGCCAGAACCAGGCACTCTGGAGTGCCCTGGCAGTCGATGAGGGCGTAGCCGCCACGGTGGACGTTCGTCTGCTGCTGCGGGGTACGCGGCTGCTGCGGCAGGGCCTGGCGGCTCAGCACGAGCGCAGTGGGCCCGGACCGCTCGACCGCTGACGTCCACGCTACCGCGGTCTCAAAGGCATCGCAGGGCCGCCAGAGGCTCATGTTCGGCAGGGCACGCAGGCTCGTCAGGTGCTCGATCGGCTGGTGCGTGGGGCCATCCTCCCCGAGACCGACCGAGTCGTGGGTATAGACGAGCACCACATGCGTGCTCATGAGCGCGGCCAGGCGCACCGCATTGCGTGCGTAATCGGAGAACACCAGGAAGGTGCCGCCGTACGGCAGGAAGCCGCCGTGCAGGGCGATGCCGTTCATTGCAGCGGTCATGCCGAACTCGCGCACGCCGTAATGCACGTAGTTGCCGTTGGCCTCCTGCGGGTCGAGCTCGCGCGCGGTCTTGAACCTCGTGTTGTTCGAGCCGGTGAGGTCCGCCGAGCCGCCGAAGATTTCCGGCAGCGCCGGGCCGATGACGTTGAGCACGGCCTGTGAGGACTGGCGCGTCGCCTGCGGCGCCTGCTGCGCGAGTCCCGCGGCGAGCGCCTGGGTGGCGGTCTCCCGCCAGTTGCCGGGCAATCCGCCGTGCAGGCGGCGCTCGAGCTCGCGCGCGAGCTGCGGATGGGCGCTGCGGTACCGGCCCAGCAGCTCTCGCCAGGCCGACTCGACGGCCGCACCGGCGCTGCGATGATCCCAGGCGGCGCGCAGCTCATCGGGAATGATGAAGGGCTCGTAGGGCCAGCCGATCGCCTTGCGAGTCGCCGCCACCTCCTGCGCACCCAGCGCCTCACCATGCGATTCCGCCGTCCCCTGCTTGTGCGGCGCGCCCCAACCGATGACGGTGCGGCAGCAGATCATCGACGGCCGCGTGGTTTCTGCACGCGCGGCCCGGATCGCGGCACTCACCGCTTCCGCGTCGTGTCCGTCGACATGCGGGACGACATGCCAACCATACGCCTCGAAACGTCCGGCAGTATCGTCGGTGAACCAACCCGCCACCTTGCCGTCGATGGAGATGCCGTTGTCATCATAGAAGGCGATGAGCTTGCCGAGGCGCAGCGTGCCGGCGAGAGAGCAGGCCTCGTGCGAGATACCTTCCATCAGACAGCCATCGCCGCAGAAAACATACGTGTAGTGATCCACGATCGGGAAGCCGTCGCGATTGAACTGCGCGGCCAGCATGCGCTCGGCGAGCGCGATGCCTACTGCGTTGGCGAGTCCCTGGCCGAGCGGCCCGGTGGTGGTCTCTATGCCGAGGGCCGGCTCGTGCTCGGGGTGTCCGGCGGTATGACTGCCGAGCTGGCGGAATCTCCTGATCTCCTCCAACGACAGTGGATAACCGGTCAGGTGCAGGAGCGAATAAAGCAGCATCGAGCCGTGCCCGTTCGACAACAGGAAACGATCACGGTCTGGCCATTGCGGATTGCCGGGGTTGTGCTCGAGGAAATCGCACCAGAGCACCTGCGCGATGTCTGCCATCCCCATGGGCATGCCGGGGTGCCCGGAATTGGCGTGCTGCACGGCGTCCATCGAGAGAGCGCGGATGCAGTTGGCGAGCTCGCGGCGTGTAGTCATGCTGACCTGCGGAAAACCCGCGAAAATCAGGAGGAAACGGCGCGCATTGTCCATCAGACGTGCTCGCTCCTCAATCGTGTTGTGCGCAGCAGCGCCGCTGCCGGCGCGCCTCTGCGCCGCCGATGCAGCACAGCTGCCTTGCCGTGGCGCACGCCGTCCCAGTATGTGAACAACGAGTCCAGCCTATGAGCCGAGTCGTTGCCCCCGGGAAGCACCGTCGCAAGCCCACGACACCGGCTTATGTTCGATTGGCGCCGATCACAATTTTGCGGCCTTGCCGCCGGCGCATACCCGATCGGGCGACTCAGTTCACTGCAGCCCCGCACGGGCTCTCTGCTACCCTTCGGTTCCATGATGGGGACCAAGAGTGTAGTGCGCCTGACTCATCTCACCGACCCGCACCTTTACGGGGGCGAGGCCGAGCTGCTGCGTGGCATTGCAACGCTGCCCTCGCTCGAGGCAACGCTCGCCCACGCGCAGCAGCGCGACTGGCCGCCCGATGCGGTGCTGGTGACCGGCGATCTGGTGCAGGACGATCCCGCCGGGTATCCGCATTTCCGCCGGTTGCTGGCGCCCCTCGGTCTACCGGTGCTGTGCCTGCCCGGCAATCATGACGAGCCCGAGGCGATGCGTCGCGAGCTCGACTGCGCTCCATTCATCGTCGGCGGAACGGTTGACCTCGGACTCTGGCGCATCGTGCTGCTCGACAGCACGATACGCGGCTCAGCCGCCGGACGGCTCAGCGTGGAAAGCCTCGCTGCTCTGCAGTCGGCACTCGCCGGGGCACCGCAGCGGCACGTGCTCGTATGTCTGCACCATCATCCGGTCCCGATGGCGAGCCGTTGGCTCGATCGCGTCGGCTTGCAGAATGCCGCTGAGTTTCTCGACGTCATCGATAGGCATCCCAACGTTCGCGGTATCGTCTGGGGCCACGTGCACCAGGGCTACGATGCACTGCGCAAGGATGTGCGGCTGCTCGCGACGCCCTCCACCTGCGCGCAGTTCCTGCCTCACGCCGAGCAGTTCACCCTCGATCGGCGCCCACCGGGTTACCGGACCCTCGAGCTCCAGGCCGACGGCTCGATCCTCACCGACCTCGTGTGGATCGAAAGCGGCGCGGCAGGCGGCTCGAAGTCGGCCTGGGCCGCGGCCTGAGCTGCGGCGTCGTCCAGACTGCACCAGGCCGCATACACCGACTCGACGGAAATCTCCCCGACGCGCTCGACCTGCGGCGGCCCGCCGACGGCGATGACGGGCGAGCCGCCCGAGCTGCGCGGCAGCCATACCCTGGGCGATTGAGTGCCGTAGAGCACGACCAGCGGCACCGCGAGCGCCGCGGCGGAATGCGCGGGGCCGGAATCCGCTGAAATCATGCTATGCGCGATCTCGCACAGCGCGAAAAGCGGCCGCAGCGCAGTGCTGGCCGAGCTCACGCAAGTCAGGCCCGCGGCCGCACGGATCGATTCGATGAGCGGCATCTCGGCTGCCGCACCCCGCAACACCAGCATGGCTTCCGGCATCCGGTCATGGACCCTGTGCAACAGCTGCACCCAGCGCTCGACCGGCCAGAGCTTGTCGTCACGCCCGCGCCAGTTTCGCAGCCGCCGCCGTCCCATGGTGCGGTGGTTGCCCGGCTGCAGCAGGATCAGCGGCTCGCCGCGGTAGCCGCGCGAGCGCAGCCAGTCATCGCGCTCGGCGCGCTCGCTCTCCAACACCCGCAGACACGGCGACCATACGGGGTGCAGTCCGCCAACTCGCGGAGGGGGATAGTCAGCCTCGCTCAGCGCGGCAGGGGTGCGGCGCGCAAAGCGCAGCAGCGCATCGAACCAGGGCGAGTCCGTGCCGGGCGCCTCGTCGATGAAGAGGCACCGGCGCGGATCGATTCCGCTCAGGCGCAGCAGCCGGCGAATCCGCCGCACCTGTCCCTGATGATGCTCGAACACGTAGACCGGCCCGGGCGCGCTCTCGCGCAGCGCGCGCAGAATTGCAGGCCAGGCGGAGCTGAAGAAGGTAGGCGCCTTGCGTGGCAGCGCCCAACACTTTTTCACGGCCGCGAGGCCGCGGTAGACGTCGGGCGCCCAGGCATCCGCGCCCACGACATAACACGGCCTGCCGTATCGCGCACAGAGCATCCGCAGCGCCGCCGTCAACATGACCATATCGCCGATACGGCCAAGCTTGATTACAAAGGGATACAAAGGTCTGACCATGATCGCTCATAGTGCCGCGGAAACTCATCCTGTCAACACCTCGCGCCAGCGTTGCATCACCGCGGAAAGACGGAACCGCGGATCAGGTCCGGTGATCGGACGCGCGCCTGCGCGCCAGGCGCGGATGCGCTCGATGTAGACATCGAAGAGGCCGCAGGCGGCGGCCATGTGCGCAGGCAAGCCGCGCCACGCCGCGGGCCAACTGCCGAGCAGTCCCTCGTAGGCGCGTGCTGCGGCCGTCACCGGCAGGACCTGAGCAGGATCCGCCAGAACTTCCAGCGCTGCGCCGCAATCGTGGGCGAGGACTGGCGTGCCGAGCGCTCGTGACTCGGCGAAGACCAGGCCGAAGGTCTCGGGAATGACGAAGTTGGGGAAGAACGTACAGAGCGCGGTGCGCACTTCCGCATGGACTCGATGTTGAGGTTGTGGCCCGAGAAATTCGACGCCGGCGATGCGGGCGAGCTCCCCGCTCTTGTAGCCCGGATTGCCGACGACGAGTCGCACGTCGGGCATTGCTCTCCTCACTGCCCGGAACGCATCCAGAGTGAACTTCAGGCCCTTGTTGGGAGATGACAGAAACACGAGCTTGCGGTCATCGATCGGCGAGCCGTCGGGCTGCAGATGGTCATCGACGGGGTTGTATATGGTGCAGGCGGAGACGCGGTCGGCCGCCCCCATCCAACTCAGAGCCGCCTCGACGGCATGACGCTGGGTGTCGGAAACGCAGATGACCCGCACCGCGAGCTCGCGCAGAGTGGCCACGTCCGCGGCAAGTCGGCGCGCTCGCTTCGAGCCCGGCCGCACACGGTCGTGCAGCCAGAGAAAAAAGCGCGCGTTGGGATAGAGCTGGCGCACTGCCGGCAGCGCCCGCGAGTCCCGATTGACGATCACGTGAGTGATCGCGGCATCGGGCCGCGGCGGCAGATAGCGGCCGCTCGCGCTGGTGCGGTTGTGCTGAACCACGAGCGCCCCCAGGGCATCGGCAACACGCACGACGGTCGCTTCGGTGCCGCCCATCGCCTGGCTGCGCAGAGTCGCGGTGTCATACGGCCGGCCGCACACGGGGTCGAAGAACAGAATGGCACTCATGGCGGCCATCATTGCCTATCGGGTATAACACCCGCAATGAGACTGCTGTTTGCAGAATCCAGCACACGCGGCTATGGCACCGAGCAGCACCTCGCCGCCCTCGCGACTGCGATGGCGCGGCGGGGCCATGACGTGCGCTGTCTCGTGATGGCGGGCAGTCCGGTGGCGCGGCTGCTGCACGAGGCGCAGGTGCAGACGGCCTCGATCCGCGCCGGGCACACCCGCGGCGTGCGCATCGCGGCCGGTCTGCTGCACCTGGCAGCGCGGCAGCGGCCGGACTGGATGATTGCGGGTGATCCGCGGTTCTACCGGATGCTCCTGGGTCTTCGCGCCATCATCGGCGCGCGCGTGGCGCTCTTCCGGCACTGGCACGACGCGCCGGTGAGGCAGCGCACGCGCGAGCTCCTCTCCCGGCGCGCCGACCGCTTCATTCTCGTCTCGCGGTTCCACCGCGACGACTATCAACGGCAGGGAATGGATGTGGAGCGTGCCTCGGTGCTCTACAACCCGATCGATACCGGGCACTTCCGGCCGTCGACGGCCGCGCGCAGGGGTACGAGAGACCGGCTCGGCCTCGGTGACAACGACGTGGTCGTCGGTTATGTCGGAAGGATGATCGAGGAAAAAGGGATCTACACGCTGCTCGCGGCCGCGGAGCGTTTCCTGGCAGCCGAAGCTGCCGCGAGCATGTTGTGGGTGGGCGATGGTGAGGGCTCCCCGGCGCTGCGGGCGAGGATCGATCGCTCGGCGCACGCGAGCCGGCATCGCATCATCGGCTGGGAGGCGGACACCGCCGCGCTGTATCCCGCGCTCGACATTCTCGCCGTGCCCTCCCTTTACCCGGAGCCCTTCGGACGCGTCTCGGTCGAGGCGCAGGCAGCCGAGGTCCCCGTGGTATCGAGCCTCGCGGGCGGATTGCCCGAGACCTTCACACCCGGTGCGACGGGCATCGGGGTCGCACCAGGCGATGTGGATGGACTCGCAGCCGCGATACTCGGGCTCATCCGCGATCCCGAACGGCGGCGGCGATTGGGCGCGGCCGGCCGCGAATGGGCATGCGCGCGATTCTCGCTCGAGCGCATCGCCGGGGATTTCGAGCGCCTGCTCGCCGGCGAGTAGCGCGCGCCGCGGCAGCCCGCCCCTCTTCGACTCATCTCGAGCGGCGTTGCGCCCTCTTGCGCGCCAATAGACCGGCGCGCGCGATCCGCGGTCGCGGCGCTTCGGCGACGCCCGTGAAACCACCGCGCGTCGTGCGTTGCTCCGCGGTGATGACTCCGAGCTTCTCCAGACGCGCCTCGATGGCGCGCAACGTGCGTCCGTGCTTGCGCGCGATCACCATCGGCGAATCGCCACTCTTGAAGCCGGCGACCAGTCTGCTTTCCTCCTCCGTCGTCCACGCCCGGCCGACGTTGTCCGGCAGCTGCGCGCGCCGTTGCGCCCGGGCAGCCGACTGCTCGAGTGCCGCGAGGCCGGCGAGCAGTGCCCGCAGCACATCGGCGTGTTGCAGCACCGTCTCACGCGCAAGCTCCTCCCCGGTGACGGGGTCGATTCCCTGGATGAGAGACTGCAATATCTGCCTTGCCCTGCTCTGCGTCACGATGGCTCTCCGCTGGCGTAATGACTCGGGGTCATTGTCGGCGCGCGGCCGCGATCGCCTCCAGGGCGAGAGGTTGCGCGTTTGCGGCCGTTTGCCGCATTCGCGCAGGATTTGCGGAGATAGGCGCCTTGCCCGTACATTGCGCGCCCCGTCCGACCGATTCGCTGGCATGCGCGCCTTCGCCTGGTTTCTGCTGTTGATTGCGGTGAGCCTTGCGGCCATGGCCGCGCTCACCTATCCGGCGTGGCTGCTGCTGCATCCGCACTTCGACTTTCCGTTCCACCGCATCGGGGAGCGGATCGGGATGCTGGCGTTTCTCATCGGGTTCCTGCTGGTGGCGCGCCGGCTGCGGCTGGCGGATCGCGCCAGTCTCGGGTTCGGGGCGCCCCGCGCGCTCTTCGTGCGCGAGCTTTGCGTCGGGCTCGTGCTCGGCGTGATCACCATGGCGGGCGTGGCCGCCTCGATGGCGGCTCTGGGCCTGCTCGATTTTCGCCAGGCCGCCGGCTATGGCGCCGGTACCCTTGCGGCACTCATCGCGAAGCGGCTCGCGAGCGGCCTGGCCGTCGCGCTCATCGAGGAGACGGCGCTGCGCGGCGCGATGTTCACCGGCATCCGGCGGGAGTCCGGCGTCACGGCCGCAGTCCTGCTGACCTCGCTCGTGTACTCCGCAACGCATTTCCTCGGCAGCTTCCACATTCCGCCCGCCCAGGTCTCCGCCTGGAGTGGGGTGGCGCTCCTTCACGGCACGCTACTGTCCTTCGACCATCCGCTCGGCATTGCGGACGCCTTCCTGTGCCTCACCGCAGTCGGCGTGGTGCTGGCGCTCGTACGGGCGATCACCGGCAACATCGCCGCGGGGATGGGACTGCACGCCGGCTGGGTGTGGGTGATGTTGGTGGCGCATGCCCTGTCGCAACCGGACCGGCATGCCACGCTCGCCTTTCTCCTCAGCCGCCACGATGGCTTCACCGGCTGGCTGGTGCTCGGCTGGACGGTGATGTTGGGTCTCGGCCTGTGGCAATTCTACGTCCGGCGACAGCGCCGGCCGCAGGGTCCAGGCGTCGCCGCCTGAGCGTGCTTTCTCACTTACGGCCGAGCTCGGCCAGGAGCTTACCGTGCAGGCCGCCAAAGCCGCCGTTGCTCATGATGACCGCGTGGTCACCGGGCCGCAGGGTGTGTGCAAGGTCCTTCGCCAGCTCCGCCACATCGCTGCGTCCGTGCCCGCGAGCGCCAAGGGCGGCGAGTGTGCCTGACGCATCCCATCCGAGGTCGGCGGGTGTATACAACCAGACATCGTCCGCTGCGGCAAAGGAGCCCGCGAGCGAGTCACGGTGTACACCCATGCGCATGGTGTTGGAACGGGGCTCCAGCACGGCGACTATGCGCGCGCGGCCGACACGCCGGCGCAACCCATCGATGGTCGTCGCGATCGCCGTGGGGTGGTGCGCGAAGTCGTCGTAAACACGCACGCCGTTCACCTCACCGCGAAGCTGCATGCGGCGCGCAACGCCTGCGAAGGAATGCAGCGCCTCGATTGCCTGCTCGACGGTGAGGCCGGCGTGCCGCGCGGCCGCGATGGCCGCGAGCGCGTTCTCCATGTTGTGCGCGCCGATGAGTCCCCACTGCACGATGCCTCGCGGCCGGCCCTGCTCGAGGACCTCGAAGCACGAGAAATCCTCGACACCGCCTGCCGCGCGTGCGGTCCAATACGCCTGCGCAGCGGATTGGCCGGAGAAACCCTCGAGCGGCGTCCAGCATCCCATCGCCAGAGTCTCCTGCAGGCGCGCGTCTGCAGCATTCCATATGATGCGGCCGCCACCCGGCACGGTCCTCACCAGGTGATGGAACTGCCGCTCGATGGCCGCCACGTCCGGATAGATGTCCGCATGGTCATACTCGAGATTGTTGACGATGAGGGTGCGCGGACGGTAATGGACGAACTTCGCGCGCTTGTCGAAGAAGGCGGTGTCGTATTCGTCCGCCTCGATCACGAAGAACGGCGCCGCTCCGAGGCGCGCGCTCGTCTGGAAGTTCGCCGGCACGCCGCCGATCAGGAACCCGGGCTCGCGCCCCGCGTGCTCGAGGATCCAGGCGAGAAGCGACGAGGTGGTGGTCTTGCCGTGCGTGCCGGCGACGGCCAGTACCCAGCGATCGCGCAGCACCTCGCGTGACAGCCACTCCGGGCCCGATGCATAGGGGATGCCGCGGTCGAGCAGGGCCTCGATGACCGGCATGCCGCGCGTCATGACATTACCGATCACGACTACATCGGGCCGGAGATCGAGCTGCGCGGCCTCGTAGCCTTCGATGAGCTCGATGCCGAGCGCCTCGAGCTGCGTGCTCATGGGCGGATAGACGTTACGGTCGGAGCCGGTGACACGGTGGCCGGCGGCGCGCCCGATCGCGGCGATGCCGCCCATGAAGGTTCCGCAAACCCCGAGAATGTGTACATGCATAATGAGCGGGGATTCTACAGATCATCCTCTACCCTTTTGCAGCACATCACCGACACTGCCACTGCCGTCACCGATCTTGCCGCGCGCCTCGCGAGCCAGCAGACGATCGGTCTCGATACGGAATTCCTCCGCGAGCGCACCTATCGCGCGGAGCTCTGCCTGGTTCAGGTGTCGTCGACGAACGACGCCACGTGCATCGATCCGATCGCAGTCCCCGATCTCGCGGCGCTTGCCGGGCCGCTCACGGCGGCGGGTGTTGTGAAGGTGATGCATGCATCACGACAGGATCTGGAGGTCCTGCTGCCGGTGACCGGCCTGGTGCGCCCGGTGTTTGATACGCAGATCGCGGCCGCCCTCGGAGGGCTCGCCGCGCAGGTCGGCTACGCCGAGCTCGTGCGCCGCCTGCTGGGTGTCGAGCTGCCGAAGGCGCATACCCGCACCGACTGGTCGCGCCGGCCGCTCTCACCGGAGCAGATCGAGTACGCCTTGGATGACGTACGGCACCTGATCCCGCTCAAGGATGCGCTCGAAGAGCGGTTGGACAAGCTCGGCCGGCTGTCGTGGCTCGCCGAAGAGCTCGGCGGGCTCCTCGATGCGCGCAGCCTCGCGACGGACCCGGAGGAGGCGTGGCGCCGGCTGAAGGGACTGCGGAGCCTCGATCCTGCGCGCGAGCGGCTGGCCCGCGGCCTCGCTGCCTGGCGCGAACGGCGCGCGATGGAGCGCAACCGGCCGCGGGGATGGATCCTCGACGATGCGGTGTTGCGCGAGGTGATCGCGCGCGTGCCGCGGTCGCTGGAAGAGCTCGAGTCTCTGCCCGAAATGCCCGCGGGCGTCATGCGCCACTGCGGCCGCGAGCTTCTGGCCTGCATCGCCGCCGCTGAGGTCCCGAGCCCGGCGCCGGCCCTCGATCCGCGGCAGCGCCCGGATCCGGTGAAGAGCGCGCTGGTGAAAAAGCTCGGCACCCTCAATCAGGCGACCGCCGCCGAGCTCGGCATCAGTCCGGAGGTGCTCGCCACGCGGCGTGACCTGGAGCGGCTGGCGGAAGGCGACCGAGACCTCCCGGCGCTGCGCGGCTGGCGGCAGGCCGTGATTGGCGGGAAGCTGCTCGGCGCCATTTAGGCTCGCTGTGGCGAGCGCTCATTTGACGAGCGCGCTCTCGAGGCGCTGCTCCACCTCGGCGACGGAGCCTTCGGCGTCGATGGTGCGGAGGAGGCCCTGCTGGCGGTAGTACTCCACGAGCGGGCGAGTCTGCTGCTCGTACACCTTGAGGCGCTCGGCAACCGTGGCCTCGTTGTCGTCGGGGCGTTGGAAGAGACGGTGGGGCTTGCCGGTCTTGGGACAGAGCTCGCGCTCGGCCTCACCCGCCGGTGAGGTCAGGAGATTGACGACACGGCCGCAGTCGGCACAGGTGCGCCGCCCGGAGATGCGGCGAGAGAGCTCGCCGTAGTCGACCTCCATCAGCACGACGGCCTCGAGCGGCTGGCCGATCTCGCGCAGCAGCGCATCGAGTGCGCGCGCCTGCGCCAGGTTGCGCGGAAAGCCGTCGAGGATGAAGCCGCCGCGAGTGTCAGGCTCGGCGAGGCGCTCGCGGATCATCCCGAGAACGATCTCATCGGCGACCAGGCGCCCGGCATCCATCGCCTCCTTGGCCTTCAGTCCGAGCGGTGTGCCTTTGGCCACGGCGGCGCGCAGCAGATCCCCGGTGGAGACCTGTGGTATGCCGTGCCGCCCGACGAGGCGCTGAGACTGCGTGCCCTTCCCCGATCCCGGGGCCCCCAACAGGACGATGCGCATGAGTGGATTTTATCGAGACCTATTATCGCGGAAGGCTGGTCACGTTACCGACGCCGGCGGGCGAGGTCAAACGTGCAGCCGTGCGCTATCCTGCTTGCCGCTCCTGCTGATCATCTTTGGCCCACCCTCAGGACCTGCGACGCCATGAAGAAAACGACGTCCAAGAAGAACGCGTTCTATGCCCAATCCGGCGGTGTCTCTGCCGTCATCAATGCCTCGGCTTGCGGCGTCATCGAGACGGCAATGCGGCAGTCGCGACACATCGGTAAAGTCTACGCAGGACGCGACGGTATCGTCGGTGCGTTGACGGAGGATCTGATCGACGTCAGCCGTGAGAGTCCCGCCGTCATCCGCGGACTCAGGCATACGCCTGCCGGGGCCTTCGGCTCGGCACGGTTCAAGCTGAAGGGTCTCGAGCAGAACCGCGCGGAGTACGAGCGGCTGATCGAGGTTTTCCGCGCCCACGACATCGGCTACTTCTTCTACAACGGCGGCAACGACTCGATGGACACCGCCCTCAAGGTCTCGCAGATCGGCGAGTCGCTGGGTTATCCCATCACCTGTGTCGGCGTGCCGAAGACGGTGGACAACGATCTGCCCCACACCGACTGCTGCCCGGGATTTGGATCGGTCGCCAAGTACGTCGCCGTATCCACCCGCGAGGCAGCCCTGGACGTAGCCTCGATGGCGCGGACCTCGACCAAAGTGTTCGTCTTCGAGGTCATGGGGAGGCATGCCGGCTGGATTGCCGCGGCGGCGGGGCTGGCTGGCCGTAAAGCCGGCGAGCCGCCTCACATCATCCTGTTTCCCGAAATCCCGTTCGAGAAGGACCGGTTCCTGGAGCGTGTGAAGCAGTCTGTTGCAGCGTCCGGCTACTGCGTCGTAGTGGTCTCAGAGGGCTCCGCGTACCCGGACGGAAAATTCCTGGCGGAGGCCGGCACGCGGGACGCCTTTGGCCACACGCAGCTCGGCGGCGTCGGACCCGTGGTCGCGGACATGATCCGCCAGGCGCACGGCTACAAATATCACTGGGCGGTCGCCGACTATCTGCAGCGCTCGGCCCGCCACATCGCCTCCAAGGTGGACGTCGAGCAGGCCTATGCCGTGGGCAAAGCGGCGGTCGAGCTCGCCATCAAAGGCATCAACGCGGTGATGCCGGTCATCGTCCGCAAGGCATCGAAGCCCTACCGCTGGTCCATTGGCCACGTCCCGCTCGCAGAAGTGGCCAATCGCGAGAAGAAGCTGCCGCGCAACTACATCACCGAAGACGGCTTCGGCATCACTGAGGCCTGCCGCCGCTACCTCGAGCCTCTCGTCGTCGGCGAGGCCTATCCCCCCTATCGCGACGGCCTGCCCGAATATGTCCGCATCAAGGGAAGCCCCGTGCGCAAACGGCTGCGAACCGAGTTCAAGCTATGAGGCTCGTGGTATAGTTCGCGGCCTTTTTTGTAGCCCTAACGACTCTCGGGGGGATAGCCTGATGGATGCCACCACGTGGCTGTGGGCCGCAATTGCGGCCGGTGTGCTTGCCGTACTCTACGGCATCGTATCCATGACGACGATCCTGCGCCTGCCCGCCGGCAACGCCCGCATGCAGGAGATCGCCGCGGCGATACAGGCCGGCGCGAAGGCGTACCTCAATCGCCAGTACACGACGATCCTCATCGTCGGCATCGTGCTCTTCCTGATCCTCGGCTTCTTCCTCCATTGGCCGACGGCGGGCGGCTTCGCCATCGGAGCCATCCTCTCTGGCGCCACCGGCTATATCGGAATGAACATCTCCGTGCGCGCCAACGTCCGCACGGCCGAGGCCGCCACGAAGGGCCTCAATGCCGCGCTGTCGGTCGCATTCCGCGGCGGCGCGATCACCGGCATGCTGGTGGTCGGTCTGGCGCTGCTGGGCGTCGCTGGCTATTTCGCATTCCTCCGTCACCTCATCGGTAACGAGGCGGCATTGCACGCGCTGGTCGGCCTCGCCTTCGGCGGCTCGCTGATCTCGATCTTCGCGCGTCTCGGCGGCGGCATCTTTACGAAGGGTGCGGACGTCGGCGCTGACCTCGTCGGCAAGGTGGAAGCCGGCATTCCCGAGGACGACCCGCGCAATCCGGCGGTGATCGCCGATAACGTGGGCGACAACGTGGGCGACTGCGCCGGCATGGCGGCGGATCTCTTCGAGACCTACGCAGTGACCGTGGTCGCCACGATGCTGCTGGGCGGGCTGCTGTTCGCCAAGCAGAGCGCAGCGGCCGGCTTCAATGCGGCGGTCTATCCACTCGCGCTCGGCGCCGTGTCGATCGTCTCCTCCATCATCGGCACTTTCTTCGTCTCGGCGCGCGCGGGCGGCAAGATCATGAACGCCCTCTACAAGGGCGTGATCGTATCCGGCATCGTCTCGGCCGTCGGCTTCTACTTCATCACGCACGCGCTGATGCCCTCGCAGGGCAACTCGCTCTTCGGTTGCTCACTCATCGGCCTCGGTCTCACCGCGGCCCTCATCGTCATCACCGAGTACTACACGGCCACCGAGTACAGTCCGGTGCGCAAGGTGTCCGCCGCCTCGCAGACCGGGCACGCGACCAACATCATCGCGGGCCTGGGCGTGTCCATGAAGGCGACCGCGCTGCCCGTCATCGCGGTGTGCCTGGCCATCTGGGCCTCGTTCAAGCTCGGAGAAGCGAGCGGCGCCGGCCTCTACGGCATTGCCATCGCCGCCACCGCCATGCTCTCGATGACCGGCATGATCGTCGCGCTCGACGCCTATGGTCCCATCACCGACAACGCGGGCGGTATCGCGGAGATGGCAGGCCTGCCGAAGCAGGTGCGTGACATCACCGATCCGCTCGATGCGGTCGGCAATACGACGAAGGCGGTCACCAAGGGGTACGCCATCGGGTCGGCCGCCCTCGCGGCGCTCGTGCTCTTCGCCGACTACACCCATAATCTCGAGTCAGCAGGGAAGCTCGTCGCGTTCTCGCTGTCCGATCCGGCGGTCATCATCGGCCTCTTCATCGGCGGCCTGGTCCCCTACCTTTTCGGCGCACTCGCGATGGAAGCGGTCGGACGCGCCGCCGGCTCCGTGGTGACCGAGGTCCGGCGCCAGTTCCGCGAGATCAAAGGGATCATGGAGGGCACCGCCAAGCCCGACTATTCGCGGGCGGTCGATCTGCTGACCCGGGCTGCGATCGGCGAGATGATCATTCCCTCGCTGCTGCCGATCGTCGTGCCCATCGTGCTGGTGGTGGTGATGAATTACCTGCTCGGTCCCGGCGCCGGAATCAAGGCGCTCGGCGGGCTCCTCATCGGCACCATCGTGACCGGCCTGTTCGTCGCCGTCTCCATGACGACTGGCGGTGGCGCCTGGGACAATGCCAAGAAGTACATCGAGGAAGGCAACTACGGCGGCAAGGGGTCGGACGCGCACAAGGCCGCGGTGACGGGCGATACGGTCGGCGATCCGTACAAGGACACTGCCGGCCCCGCCATCAACCCCCTCATCAAGATCATCAACATCGTCGCGCTTCTGATGATCCCTTTGCTTTGATCGGCGCAAATCGCTCCCGGCGATTTGCTTTCGTGCGCCGGACAGGAGGTCAAGCGTGGGGGATGGCGCTCAGGAGGCGGTGCAGGATCGCGGGAGAGGCGGGCTTGACGATGTGATGGTCGATGCTCGCCTCGCGCGAGCGCCGACGATCGGCTTCGTGGCCGAGGCCGGTGAGGGCGATGATCGTGGTCGAGGTGCCCTCAGGCATGGAGCGGATACGGGCGGCCGTCTCGAGGCCGCTCAGCTCGGGCATGCTGATGTCCATGAAAACCACTTCGGGATGCACCTGCCGATACTTCTCGAGCGCCTCGTGAGGTCCGTAGGCGGTATGGACCTCGTGGCCCATCATCGCGAGGAGACAGGCCACGGCATCGGCGGAATCGACCTGATCATCCACCACCAGTACCTTGAGCGGCACCTGCGCGTGCGGCAACTCCTCCACGATCTCTCCTGCAAGACTCGAGCATCCCACAGCAGTGTGCTCCACAACACCCTACCCAGCCCAAGCTGAGCAAGAATCGTGCGAGCCGGTGCTTTCCGGCAAAGATCCCCAGGCCTCTCGTCGCTCGGGTGAGCATCCGCGCGCGGACAATGGGCAGGGGGTCCCCTGCCGCCTGGAAGGCCAGTGGTACGACCCAGCCAGAGCTCAATGTGATTTCGCGGGAGGCGGGAGATGCGGCGGGCTCAGGCCCTGCCGCCGGAGCGCGATTCCGTCAGCATTGCCCCGACCAGCTTGTTGAGCCGTGCGTAATACGCCGCGACCGGCTGTTCAGCCTGTGCCTGCTTGGTCACGAGCGCTTCCCTGATCTCGGCCAGGCGGCGCTCGATGCGCTCGTCGACCGTCATGGACCTGCAGATGAGCGCGCTCACGCAGGCGGTGATCTCGGCATCGAGGGTGCGTGCATCGCTGCCGGCGATCTCCACGCCGGTGAGCTCGCGGGGACAACCTGCGGCAAGGTGCTCACGCCATAAACGGGCAAGCTGCATACGCTGGGCGCCTCCTGCTGCTCGCTCTCGTGCATGAATCGGGCGCCCTTCTTACCATGCCCGCGGGCAACTTGCACCGTTGGTTTGCGTGACCTGCAGGCTGTTGGTTGTTGGCGCTACCCGACAGTGGTGCCTGCAGTCACCCCCGCCAAGCCCGCAACTTATTGATTCCACAGGTGCTGCTTCGTCGTGCCTGACTGTTGCTTTCGCGCCGGGGCTGGCTCGGGAGGGTGCTTCGCAGAGCCGGGCGCAGGGTCGCGCCGCCAGGTGCTTGACGAGGCCGCTGCCGACCTGTTGGACTCGCGCTGCTATTCGCAGCATGCCGGAGGTGCCGGTCGTGGAATCCAAAGAGCAGTTCCCGGTCGAGAAGACCGATGAGGAGTGGCGCGCGGGGCTCACCGCGGAGCAGTATCGCGTGCTTCGCCGCCACGGCACGGAGCGCGCCGGCACCAGCACGCTCAATGACGAGCACCGCGCGGGCGTATTCCGCTGCGCCGGCTGCGGGCAGCCGCTCTACGAATCGGACTCGAAATTCGAGAGCGGCACCGGCTGGCCGAGCTTCCTGCAGCCGATCGCCGGGGCGGTCGCCACGCGCGAAGACCACAACCATCTGATGAGGCGAACCGAGGTGCATTGTTCCCGCTGCGGCGGCCATCTCGGCCACGTCTTCCCCGACGGCCCCAAGCCAACAGGCCTGCGCTACTGTATGAACGGCGCGGCCTTGCAGTTCGAGCCGAAGCAGATTAGGAGCAAGTGAGTCAGGGGGCAGCCTCCAGGGCGGTCTCGCCCCTCACGCCGCGAGCGGCAGCGGTAGCGGCCGGGCGATTGCGTAGCCCTGTAGGAAATCGACGCCCATACGCCGCGCCGCATCGAGCGCCGCGCTGTCCTCGACCTGCTCGGCGATCACTCTGAAGTTGAGTGTACGCGCGAGCTTGATCATCGCCGTCACCATCGCCTGGTTGACGGAGTCGCGCGCGAGATTGCGGATGAAGGAGCCGTCGATCTTGAGGTAATCCATCGGCAAGCTCTTCAGGTTGGAGAAAGACCCGACGCCCGACCCGAAGTCATCCAACGCAAACTGACAGCCCATGCCGTGGAGCACGCCGACGAAGCGGCGCGCGTGCTCGAGATTCGCCACCACCGCCGTCTCGCTGATCTCGAAGCACACCTGTGCGGGCGTCACGCCGGTGCTGTCCAGGCATTCGACCACGAACTCGAGGAATTGCGAGTCCGCGAGCGTCTGACCGGACACGTTGATGGCGACACAGCGATCGCTCGGCACGGGGATCGCGCCCCGGCCCAGCGCCGCGAGCGTCGTCTGCACGACCCAGCGATCCACCAGGCCCATCAGCCGGTAACGCTCCGCCGCCCGCAGGAACTCCGCCGGCGCCACGTGATGGCCATTCTCGTCCTGCAGCCGCACCAGCACTTCCATCGCCGGCCCGCCGCCCTCTGTGCCGTAGGCCGGCACGATCGGCTGGTGGAAGAGCTGGAAGCGGCTCTCCTTGAGCGCGCTCTGCAGCTTCTGCAGCCACTGGATCTCGCCGGTGTGGCGGGCGAGCGCCTCGTCCCGGGCCGAGTACACGGCCACGCGGCCCGAGCCCTGTTTCTTGGCGACATAGCAGGCGGAATCGGCCGCGACCAGCAGCTCCTCGAGCGTGCCGCTCTCGCGCGAGATCTCCACCAGGCCGACCGACACTCCGATGTTGAATATCTTGTCGCGCCACACGAAGCGGTGCTCGCCCACGGAGCGGCAGACATCGTCGGCGATCTGGCGCGCTTTCTCGAGCGGACAGCCGATGAGCAGCATGCCGAACTCATCCCCGCCGAGGCGCCCGACCGAGTCGCTGTCGCGAACCGCATCGCGCAGCAGCTTCGCCACCTCGCGCAGCATGCTGTCGCCCGCAAGGTGGCCGCTCGTGTCGTTGACCACCTTGAAGCGGTCGAGGTCGAGATAACACAACACGTGCTGGCCGTCACCGCGGTGGCCGCTCTCGATGGCCTCTTCCAGCCGCCGCTCGAATTCGCGGCGGTTGACGAGCCCGGTGAGCGCATCGTGAGTCGCCTGGTAGGACATCTGGCGGGCGAGGCCGCGCTGCTCGGAGACATCGTGGAGCAGCACCACGGCGCCGACCTGCTCGCCGGCGGCATTGCGCATGGGCGTCGCCGACAGCTCGATCGAGTGCTCGCTCGCGTTGGCGCGCGAGATCAGCAGGGCGCGGCGGCCGAGGGTCACCGGCGCGCCGCTCGTGAGTGCCTGACGCACCGGATCCGCAAGCAGGCGCCGATCGGTCTCATCGACCAGCCCGACGATCTCATCCAGGGTCTTGCCGAGGGCCTGATCGGCAGGCGCCGCGGCGAGCCGCTCCGCTGCGGGGTTGAGATAGGTGATGCGGCCCTCGACATCCATGGCGATGACGGCCTCGATGAGTGAGTTGAGGGCGAGCAGATAGGCCGTGGAGTCGCCTTCGGACTTCAGGCGCAGCGCTTCGACGGTCTGGGTCGGAAGTATCTCCACACCCGTCATGAGAAGCGCGCTGCCGCCGTCATAGTCCACGCGCGCGGAGGAGATCTCGAGCCGGCTCACCTGAGCCTCGCGACCGAGAACTTCCACCTCGTAACGCTCGGCAGCCGGTTCGCCGCCGAGCCGCCGGCGGATGTTCTCGTGTACCAGCTCGGCATACTCCGGCGCCACGAGGTCGCCGAGTCGCCGCCCGGCGAGGTCGGCGCGATCGGCGCCCACCAGCGCGGCGAACTGCCGGTTGGCGTAGAGAATCACCTCGCGATGCACGAGCACCGCCTCGTGGATGCGCTCGCCGAGCTCGGCGAAGAGCTTCGGGGTCACGCGGCCGGTGTCCCGCTCGGCCGCCGCGCGTGTCAACAGATGGTTGATTGCCGTGACCAGAGCCGACAGCTCGGGCTTCGAGGTGCCCGAGTCCACGCGGCCGGCGAGCGAGCCGCCGATGGCAATGCGCTGCAACTGCAATGACAGTTGGTTCACGTCCTTGAGCTCACGCCGCTGGGCCGCGTAGAGCCACAGAAGAACGGCGGCGGCGAGCGCGAGCAGGATGCACGCCAATGCGATGGCGGACACTTAGGCGTCCCCGCCCGGGCCTTGTCCCCGCCGCTGCGGCGAGGGATTTCCGCCCGCGCGCGCGCTTCTTAGCGAGTTCATGGGGTGAGGGCTGGCAAGCAGTCCGGGATTGCTTTTCATTATTCTCGTGCCCGGGGAGCGGACGCCCGAAAGCATAGCGTACGTGTCCGGCGTCCCGTCGGCATTTCACCATATCTCATCGCAAAGCGGCTTGGCAGGAGCCGCGAAAACCCGTAACTTCACGAGCCCCGCCCCTGGGACGCAATAAGTCCAATCGGAGCTCCAATCACGATGTCCACGGTCCAAGCACGCGAACAGATGATCGAGCAGCAGGTTCGTGCGTGGGACGTGCTCGATGCGCGCGTGCTCGAGACTCTGCGCAAGGTGCCGCGCGAGGCCTTCGTCTCGCCACAGCACCGCTTCCTGGCCTTCGCGGACGTGGAGATTCCCTTGCCTTGCGGCCAGCACATGTTGCGCCCGAGCGTGGTCGGCAGACTCCTGCAGGCGCTCGCGCTCACGGGCAGCGAGCGGGTGCTCGAGATCGGGACCGGCTCGGGATTCGTGACGGCCTGTCTGCGGGCGGGAGGCACTTCCGTCCGCTCGCTCGAGATCTTCCCGGATCTCGCAGAGCTCGCCCGCCGCAACATCGCTTCGCTTGGCTTCGGGGAGGTGGACGTGGTGACGCAGGATGCGACTCGCCTGGATTCCGACACGCGTTACGACGCCATCGCCATCACAGCCTCGCTCCCCGTACCCGACGAGCGCTTCCAGCAGCAGCTCGCGGTCGGCGGGCGGCTCTTCGTCGTGGTGGGTGAGCCTCCGGTCATGGAGGCCCGCCTCATCCGGCGGATCTCCGAGGACGCCTGGGGCACTGAGAGCCTGTTCGAGACGGTGATCGATCCGCTCGTACATGCAACTCGGCCGCAGGGTTTTGTGTTCTAAGAGCCTCTTCAAGACTCAAGAGCATCTCTGCACGACTATGCACCCCGCCGTACGGACATCGAGCCTGGCCCTCTTCTGCGCCGGCTTTGCCATCGGACTCCCGGTCGCCTCGAAGGCCGCGGATTTCGCCCAGGTCTACCAGGACGCCCTGGCCAACGACCCCACCTACCAGCAGGCCCATGCGACCTACATGGCGGCGCGCGAGGCCCGGCCAGAGGCCTGGGCGGCGTTGCTGCCCCAGATCTCAGGATCGGCCGGCAAGACCTGGGACCATACCTCCGGCCTGACGACGCAGGTCGGCGCCGGGCCCGGCGGGGTGTCCGCGCCCGCCTCGTTCTATGCGACGACGCATTCGAGCGCCCGGCAGTGGAGCCTCAATCTCTCGCAGCAGCTCTTCTCATGGACCGACTGGATGACGCTCAAGGCCGCGGACAGCCAGGTGGCCGAGGCGCAGGCGACCTATGAGTCCGCGGCGCAGAACCTGATCCTGCGGGTCGCTACGGCGTACTTCAATGTGCTCTCGGCGCTCGATACCCTGCAGGCGCAGGAGTCTTCCCTGCAGGCATTCGACCTGCAGCTCGAGCAAGCCAACAAGCGCTTCCAGGTGGGGCTCATCGCCATCACCGATGTCGAGCAGGCGCGCGCCGCGCGCGATACCGCCGCGGCAGCCGTGATCGGTGACAAGCAGGCGCTCGCGAACACCGAGGACCAGCTCGAAGTCATCACCGGCCGGCAGTACGACACTCTGTCGGAGCCCGGTAACGACATGCCGCTCGTGACGCCGAGCCCGGCCGATCAGAACCAGTGGGTACAGACTTCGCTGCAGCAGAATCTCACGCTCATGGCCAGCCGGCTGGCCGCGGACGTGGCCCGGGACAACGTCCGCATCGCCTTCGGCGGGCATCTGCCCACCGTCAGCCTGATCGCCAGCCGCTCCTACAACAGCTCGAGCATCGATGAGTCGATCGTCGGCATCGGCTCCTTCAACGGCCTGCCCTCCTGGTCGAACGACCGCCAGATCGGGCTCGAGGTCACCGTCCCGATCTTCAGCGGCGGCGGGACGGAAGCGCGGGTACATCAGGCCCAGTACCAATGGATTGCCGCAAAGGACGCCGTGGAGCAGGCCTCGCGCTCCACCGTTCAGCAGGCGCGCGACTCCTACCTCGGCGTGATCAGCGGCATCGCCCACGTCCAGGCGTTACAACAGGCGCTCACCTCCAGTCAGACCGCATACCGGGCGACTGAGGCGGGGTACCGTGTCGGTACGCAGACCGAGGTCGACGTCCTCAATGCGTTGAGCACCCTGGTACAGGCGAAGACCAACTACGCCTCCAGCCGCTATGCGTACATCAATAGTGTGGTGCAGCTGCGCTTCGCCGCGGGGACGCTCGATGCCAACGAAGTGCAGGCGATCAACCACTGGCTGACCTCGAGTGCCTCGGTCTCCCCCGGTGCGATCACGCCGGAGGCGATGACACCTCGCTCGCCCCCGCCCACCCCGAAGCCGCCGCCGGCACCGCCGCCGCCCTAGTCCATTGGCGCACAAAATCGCATGGAGCGATTTTGAACGCCTGGCGCAGCCAGGCGGGCCCGCCAGGGCCGAGGCGCAGGGATTCGTCTCGCGGCCCAGGGAGCGGCCCTGGGCCGCTTAATCAGGTGCTCTCGGGCTAATATCCTTTGTAGGACTTCTCTTCCATCAGCCGCGATCCCAGCGCCCTGTTGATGCGCTTCTTGATCTCCGCGCGCTCGTCGTTCGCGTGGTAGACCGCACGGGCGAGCTCGATGAAGTCCCGGTCGAAGGTCTGGTGGGCCTCCTTTTCCCGGATGCGATCCTCGATGTCCCATAACCGCTCGTTCACTTCCTGCAGCGCCCGCTCGTCGCGGGCGACGTCGACAGTGAAGCGCGAGTCGCGCCAGGTCTTCTCCAGCAGGCCGAGCTCGAGCCGCACGTTGGCGAGCTTGGCGGGATCCAGAATGCGCGCCGTCTTGATCCTGAGGATCGTGATCTTGTCGAGCAGCTCGCCGGGGGAGATGGGCACCAGGATGTCGGTCATGCCCCGTATGCTAACAACTCGTCGAGCTTCGCGGTGACCTGGGGGACCTCGATGAGGTCCATCACGCCGGGCTCCTCGATCTTCTCCGTCCAGGGCAGCTCCTCGGGCGGGCGGCCGCGGAACCGCTGCGCCGCCGCAGGGAAGGCGTCCACGCACCACCTGCGCGAGAGGTACGGCCCGCTGCGGGCGGGATTGGTCGCCGCGTAGAGGCCGATCACGGGCGTAGCAACCATGGTCGCCATGTGAGCGGGACCGGAATCGGGCGTGAGGAGCACGGCCGCACGCGAAAGGAGCGCCAGCATTTGCGGCAGGGTGTCGCGCCCGATCTGATTCACGACGGGCGCGTGAGCCGCCTGCTCGATGGCTGCACCGACAGCCCGCTCCTCCGCACTCGGCCCGCCAGCGAGAATGACGCGCATGCCGTGGCGTCCAGCCGCGTGGTCAGCGATGGCCGCGTAGGCCTCGGGATGCCAGTTCCGGCGCGAGTGACTGGAGCAGGGGCTGATGACCAGGGTCGGCTGCGCATCGGGTATGAGCCTCTTCGCGTAATCCAGTGCTGCCGGTGGCAGGGGAACATCCCAGCGCAAAGTGCGCTCGCGGATGCCGAGTGCCTCGAGAAAGCCGAAGAAGCTGTCCAGAACGTGCTCGCGGGATCGTGGCGCGACCCGCGCATTGGTGAAGAGCCACTGCAGCTCGCGGGCGCGAGCGGTATCGAATCCGAGCCGGAGGGTGGCCGGCACGAGGCGCGAGAGGAGACTCGCGCGCAGCGAGAGCTGCATGTGCAGCAGCACATCGAAGTGTCGTCCCCGCATGCGCGCGCGCAGATCGCGACCCGCCGCAAGGCCGGCACGCTTGTCCACGGTGATAAACTCCACGTCATCGATGAGCTCCATCAGTCGCGATTCCGCTTTGCCGATGACCCATGTCAGCTTCGTCTGCGGCCATGTGCGTTGCAGCGTTCGGATCACCGGAACCACGTGGCAGGTGTCGCCGAGCGCGGAGAGTCTCAGGATGCAGACGGTGAGAGGCGGTCGGTCGAGCGGCAACTTCACGGAGAGCACCCGGTGAGCAGGCGCTGGCCGCTGGGGTCGGAAGTGAAGCATGGCGCCATCGAGAGGGGCGCCATGCTATACGACGCCTCCAGGGCTCGCAATTTGACTGCCGCGTGGTTCGACCCGAGCTACTGGGGCTCCCGCGGCCAGCTCGACGGCGTAGCCCAAGGG
Organism: Steroidobacteraceae bacterium; assembly: GCA_035652555.1. Classification (GTDB taxonomy): domain Bacteria; phylum Pseudomonadota; class Gammaproteobacteria; order Steroidobacterales; family Steroidobacteraceae; genus 13-2-20CM-66-19. Next base: position 35,841 of record DASRDO010000018.1, read on the forward strand.
CGGGGCACGACGCACTTCGTGCGGAGCCGGGATCGTCGGCTGGTGTTGCGCCACTATCGCCGCGGCGGACTCATTGCACTGCTCTCTTCCGACCGGTACATCTGGCGCGGTGAGGAGCAGACCCGTCCGTTTACGGAATGGGCGATCACTTATCGGCTGCACCGCGCCGGCCTGCCGGTGCCGGCGCCGATTGCGGCCCGCTACACCCGCCAGGGGAACACCTATCGCGGCGACATCATCACGGAGAGGCTCACGACGGTCGGGTCGCTCGCCGAATGCCTGGGTCTCGGCGCGCTGTCCATCGTCACCTGGATCTCGATCGGCCGCTGCATCCGGCGCTTCCATGACTTCGGGGTCTGTCACGCCGATCTCAACGCGCACAACGTGATGCTGAGCGAGGAGACCGTGTACCTGGTCGACTTCGACCGCTGTCAGCTTCGGCGGGCGGGCCTGTGGCGCGATGCCAATCTCGTGCGGCTGCGGCGCTCGCTGGAGAAGATAACCTACGGTCTGCCCGCGGACCGTTTCGGCGAGGCCGACTGGCACGCGCTCCTCGACGGTTATCGACAACCGGCCAAGCCCCGCGGGCCGGCCGGCTGACCGCCACCCGTCATGCGCCAGCTCGAGTCTCGCTCGCCAGGAGCGCTGGGCCCCAAGGCACTGTATCTCGGTGCGGTGTACCTCGCCGCTCCGCTCGTCTCGGCGATGCTGGCGTGGCGCGGGTTGCGGGACCACAGCTACTGGAACAACTTCAGCGAGAGGTTCGGACTCGGCTCCACGCTCGCCCGCTCTCCCATCTGGATACACGCCGTGTCCGTCGGAGAAGTGCAGGCGGCCGCGGCGCTCGTCGTCGCGCTACGGAATCGCTATCCGCAAACGCCCCTGCTGGTGACTACCTTTACTCCGACCGGGGCCGCCCGCGCCCGGGCGTCGTTCCGCGACGTCGCCGATGTCCGTTATCTGCCGTTCGATCTGCCGGGGTCGGTCCGCCGCTTCCTCGACCGCACCCGCCCAAGGCTTGCGGTCATCATGGAAACAGAGCTCTGGCCGAATCTCTATCGCCAGTGCCGCTTGCGCCGCATTCCCCTGGTCATCGCCAGCGCACGCCTGTCACGCCGTTCCACCGATCGCTACCGGCGTCTCGGCGCCTTGTTCAAGGAGACGGTCGCAGGAGGCGTCCTGGTCGCTGCGCAGGGGGAACGGGATGCCGAGCGCTTCCGCGCTCTCGGCGCGCCGGCAGAGCGCACGTACATCACCGGCAATCTCAAGTTCGATTTCACGTTGCCTGCGGATACGATCGAGAGCGGTACTGGCTTGCGGGAGCGATATGCCCGCGGCCGTCCCGTATGGGTGGCGGGCAGCACCCATGGAGGAATGGAAGAGGAGGCGGTGCTCGAAGCTCACCGACACATCCGCACCGTGCACGCCCACACGCTGCTGGTGCTCGCCCCCCGCCATCCCAACCGCTTCGGCGAGGTGGCTGCCTGGCTCGAGCGCCAGGGCATCGCTTTCATACGGCGCTCGGAGCCTCGCCCGGAGGGTGCCTCCCGGGAAGAGGCCAGTGTGCTGCTGCTCGATACTCTGGGGGAGCTGCTCTACTTCTATGCCGCTGCGGACGTCGCCTTCGTGGGCGGCAGCCTCGCTCCCATTGGTGGCCACAATCTGCTGGAGCCGGCCGCGCTCGGCCTCCCCGTCCTGACCGGACCCAACAATTCCAACGGCGAGGACGTCGCGCGCCTGCTGCTCGAGTGCGGCGCCGCCGAGATCGTGCGCGATGGCGTCGCGCTCGGCTCGCGAGTGACCGAGCTGCTGTCGAATCAGTCGTTGCGGGCGGAAATGGGCACGCGCGGCCGCGCTGTCATCGATCGCAATCGCGGCGCGCTGGAGAAGCTCATGCTGCTCATCGACTCGCTCCTAGACAGCTAGTGGCACCGTTTCGAAAGCAAATGAGCGAGCGGCCCAAGGCCGCTCCCTGGGCCGCGGGGGGAGTCCCTGTCAATGGGCTGGCCGCTAAAAGCGCCGCAGGCGACTTAATGACATGGACTCCCCCTGCTCCTACGGCATCGGATGTGCCAGATTGAAAGCTGTTACCCGTTCAATCGCAGAGAGGGGGAGTCAAGGTGAATATTACTCGTTGCGGGCTGGACATTGCGAAGGCGGTTTTTCAGGTGCATGGCGTGAACGAGCACGGGGCGGTGCAGGGCCGCAAGAGCCTTGCGCGTGGGAAGGTGCTGCAGTACTTCGCGCAGCTGCCTCCTTGCTTGGTCGGGATGGAAGCCTGCGGGGGTGCCCATTACTGGGCTCGAGAGCTCGGCAAGCTCGGACACACGGTGCGGCTGATGGCGGCTCAATTTGTCACGCCCTACCGCAAGCGCGGCAAGAATGATGCGAACGATGCTGAGGCGATCTGCGAGGCGGTGGGCCGGCCGAACATGCATTTCGTGGCGGCCAAGAGCGAAGAGCAGCAGGCGGTGCTGATGGTGCACCGTGCACGCAGTCTGGCAGTGGGCAGCCGTACTGCTCTGGCGAACCAGATCCGAGGCATGCTCGGGGAGTTTGGGGTCGTGATACCCCAGGGTGTGAGGAAGCTTCGCGCGCAACTGCCGCAGATTCTCGAGGATGCCGAGAACGGGGTGCCAGTGCTGGCGCGCGAAGTACTGGATGGGCTGCTCGATCGGCTTCGCCAGCTCGATACGCACATCAAGCGGCAGGATCTGAAGCTGCAGGAGCTGGCGCAGCAGAGCGAACCGGCGCGCCGGCTGATGCAGCTCGAGAGCATAGGTCCCATGACCGCCACAGCCATCGTTGCCGGCATGGGCAATCCGCAGGTTTTTCACAGCGGGCGCAGCTATGCGGCCTCTCTGGGGCTGATTCCTCGGCAGAATTCCAGCGGTGGCACCACCCGGCTGGGACATATCACCAAACGGGGTGATCGGTACCTGCGAACCCTGCTGGTGCATGGAGCACGCGCCCACCTGAGAGTGGTGCAGAAGAAAACCGATGCGAAAAGCGCCTGGGCACGGCGTCTGAAGCAGCGCCGGCACATCAATGTCGTCGCCGTGGCGCTGGCAGCCAAACACGCCCGCATCGCTTGGGCGATGCTGGCCAGAGGCACTGAGTATCGACCTGTGCAGCTCCCGGAGGCTGGGGCCTGACGTAGGCGCCAGTTCCGGGACCACTCACGCGTCGAGTCACTGAGGAGGCACTACCTACCGGGATTGCTAGAGCGTAAAGGTTGATGGAAAACAGGTCAGACCGTCGCAGAATGAGCCTGGTGGCTAAAACGGTGCTTCGACACCGACGACTTAGCGAGGCCTCTGCGAGCGACTGTCATCAGGGCCCCGCGTCGACGGACGCACTTACGAGGCCGGATATATTTGCGCAGTCCAAACCTGAATCCAGCAGCTCACCGCCCTCGCATTGCAGGGGGAGTCCATATATTTAGCCAGTCAGTTAAAGAAAAAACCCATCTTGACGCCCGCGAGCTGGATGACGTCGTTGTCGCTCAGCTTCGTCGCCTGCGACCCGATCGGTGAGCCGTTCACCAGCGGGAAGTCATCGGGCTTGCCGCTGTCGACGTGCACGATGTAGTAGCCCTCGCCGCGGCGCGTGATGGCGGCAACCTGTACGCCCGGTCTGCCCAGGGTCGTCAGCGCCTTGGTGATCTCGAGCTCGCGGCCCGCGAAGGCGCCCGAGAGCACCTGCAGTTTCGCCTTCTTCAGCGCCGCCCCATCGGCGAGCGCGCGCCCCTTGCCGGTGTGAGCACCGGTGGCGCCGGCGGGTGCCGCCGCGACGGGCGGGGCAGGCTCCCCATCGATCACCTGTGACTGGCCGACGACGGTGCGCAGCTTCTCGACCGGCCGGGCCGAGGGCTGGATCACCATCGTCTTCTCGAACTCGTCCTGCTGCTCGTCGTCCTCGACGAAGCGCAGCTGATGGTGGCCGACGGTGATGACATCGCCGTGCTGCAGGGCGTGCTTCTTGATCAGCTTGCCGTTGACGTACGTGCCGTTGGTGCTGTTCAGATCCTCGAGGAACGAGTCGTTGAGGATGTTGATGATGAGGGAGTGATGCCCGCTCACCGCCGCGTTGTCGATCCGGATATCGTTATCCGGGAGCCGGCCGATGGTGTAGCGCTCCTTGTTCATGTTGTATTCCGCCATCACCTGGCCGTCCAGGCTCAAGACCAACCTTGCCATGTTATTCGCCTCTCACCGTGTCAGCCGAACCAACCCAGGATCTTGTCGAAGATACGCGTGCGTGCCGGAAATGCGTCGAGCACGTGCGCCATCAGCACGGAAATGTTATCCCGGCCCCCGTTGTCATTGGCCAGTTGAATCAGTTGCTTCGCAACGTTGTCAAGATTAGCACCAAAGGTGCTTATCGTTAAATGGATATCGTCGTCCTCGACCATGTCCGAGAGCCCGTCCGAGCAGAGCATGTAGACCTCGCCCTTCTGCACCGGAACCTCCTGGATCTCGACCTCCACGTTCGGCTCGACGCCGAGCGCGCGGGTGACGTAGTTCTTGTTCGCCGCCCGCTGGGCCTCCTCGGCGGAGTAGAAGCCCCGATCGACCAGCTCCTGCAGCAGCGAGTGATCCATCGTCACCTGCTCGAATTTGTCGTTGCGCTGCCGGTACATGCGCGAGTCGCCCACGTGTGCGATGGTCACCCTGTTGTCGAAGAAGAGCGCTGCCACGACCGTCGTGCCCATGCCCTCGCACTGCGGCTGGGTGCGGGCGGTCTGATAGATGATCTTATTGGCCCGGTGGATGGCGTCGCGCAGGATGATGCTCGGGCGGGAGAGGTTCGCGCCGCGATCGTGCACGCTCATGTCCTCGCGCTCCACCTGTTCGCGCACCAGGCTCACGATGGTCTTCACCGCGATGCCGCTCGCCACCTCACCGGCGTTGTAGCCGCCCATGCCATCGGCGAGCACGAGCAGCCCAATGTCGGGGTCGAGCGCGATGGTGTCCTCGTTGTGCTCGCGTATCTTGCCCGTATCGGTCAGGCCGACGATGCGCAGCTTGCCTTTTAAGCTCATGCCGTCAATTTCGGCTCTCTAATCATTTTGTGACGCGCATCACCATCCCGTCCCCGACTGGGGCGGGCATAAGCTAGCATTGCCGTCGGATGAGTCCGAGCGCCTGGTCACAAACCGGCCATCCCGGTCCTCCCCCGGCGCGCATCCTAGCTCAACCCGGCCCAACTGGTTCGTGAAGCGTATCCATGCCTCGTCCGATCTCCGTCTTCGTCTGCAGCGCCTGTGGGGGTGAAACCCTGAAATGGCAGGGCCAATGCCCTGCCTGCGGGGAGTGGAACTCGCTCGAGCAGCGGGCCGTCCGGATGACTGGCGCCGCCAGGGGCGGCGGGGGTCAGAGCGCTTCGGGCGCCGGGTCGGTCGGTGCGGCTCCGGTGCCACTTGCCGGCGGCAAGGTGCTCGATCTCGAGCGGCTGCCGAGTGGACAGGGCGAGCTCGACCGGGTTCTGGGAGGCGGCATCGTCCCCGGGTCGGTGACCCTGCTCGGAGGGGACCCCGGCATCGGCAAGTCCACTCTCTTGCTGCAAGTGGCGGCGCATGTTGCCGGCGGGAGGGGCGTGGTCTATGCAAGTGGGGAAGAGTCTGTCTCGCAAGTCGCGCTCCGCGCCCGGCGGCTCGGCCTCACCGCGACCCCGCTCGAGGTGCTGGCCGAGACCGATCTGCAATCCATCCTCGATCAGAGCACGGCGCGGCGGGCCGCCCTTCTGGTCGTGGACTCGATCCAGACGGTGCAGTCGCCTGCAGTCACCGCCAGCGCCGGTGCCGTCTCGCAGCTCAGGGAATGCACCGCGGAGCTCGTCCGGTTCGCCAAGTCCACTGCGACCGCTGTCATCCTCATCGGTCATGTCACCAAGGAGGGCGCGATCGCCGGCCCGCGGGTCCTCGAGCACCTGGTCGACACCGTGCTTTATTTCGAGAGCGAGGCCGGCAGCCGCTTTCGCATCGTGCGGGCCACCAAGAACCGCTTTGGTGCGGTCAACGAGCTCGGCTTCTTCGCCATGACCGAGGGCGGGCTCAGGGAGGTACGCAATCCCTCTGCGATCTTCCTCGCACGCGCGCCGGAGCCGGCCGCCGGGAGCATAGTCACCGTGATGCGTGACGGCGGGCGCCCCCTTCTCATCGAGTTACAGGCCCTCGTCGACCGCATGCGCTTCGGGGCGCCGCGGCGCATCGCACAGGGGCTCGATGCCAATCGGTTGGCGATGCTGCTCGCGGTGTTGAGTCGCCACGCCGCGCTCTCGCTGCAGGAGCACGATGTCTTCGTCAATGCGGTGGGCGGAGTCGAGATCGACGAGACCGCATGGGACCTGCCTGTCGTGATCGCTCTCGCCTCGAGCCTCGGGGATCGCGCGGTGCCGGGCTCGCTCGTCTCCTTCGGAGAGATCGGCCTCACGGGTGAAGTGCGTCCCGTCGCCTATGGCGAGGAGCGCCTGCGGGAGGCGCAGAAGCAGGGCTTTCGGATGGCGGTCGTGCCCCGCGAGAATGCCCCGCGCAAGCAGCTGGAAGGCATGGAGGTCATCGCGGTCGCCCGCGTCAGCGAGGCCCTCGAGGCCGCGCTCAGCCGGAGCTCGCCGGGCTCAACGTCTCAGCCGGGGCCCGCGCGCGGACGGTCCTGATCGCGTTGTCGGCGATCTGAAGAACCTCGAACTGATAGGGTCCCACCCGCACCGCCGTTCCCGGCGAGGGAATGGTCTCCAGGTGCTCGAGCAGAAGCCCGTTGAGGGTCTTCGGTCCGTCAGTGGGCAGCTGCCACTGCAGCGATCGGTTGAGTGCACGCAGTGTCGCGCTCGCGTTGATGATGAAGACGCCCCCGCCCTGTGGATGAATGTCCTTGTGCGTCACGGTTGCCGGGTCGGTCGTGAACTCGCCGACGATCTCCTCCAGGATATCCTCGAGCGTCACCAGTCCCTCGATGTCGCCATACTCGTTGACGACGAAAGCGAGCCGCCGCCGGTTGCGCTGGAAGTAGGAGAGCTGCGTGTTGAGGGCGGTGCCCTCGGGGACGAAGTAGGGCTCGCGGCCGCTTGCGATCTCGATCAGCCGCTCGCGCGAGAGCGTGCCGCGCGCGAGCTCGTGCGCGACCCGCTTCATGTGGAGGATTCCGATCAGATTGTCCAGCGCCTCGCGATAGACCGGCAGGCGGGTGTGCGGCGTCTGGCGCAGCTGCTCGAGAACGTCATCCCACGCCTCTTCGACATCGATACCGGCGATCTCCTGCCGCGGGATCATGATGTCGTTCACGGTGACCTGGCCGAGATCGAGGATGGAAAGGAGCATCTGGCGGTGCCGGGCGGGGATCATCGGCCCGGCTTCCGCGACGACCGTGCGCAGCTCCTCGGTGCTCAACGTTTGGCTCGCGGGCTCGGCCTTCACCACGCCGACGATCCGCAGCAGCCCATAGGCCATCTTGTTGGTCACCCAGAGGGCCGGTCTTGCGATGAGCACCAGCGCCCGATAGATGCGCGCGGTGTTGAGGGCGACCGACTCGGGATAGGTGGCCGCGTAGATCTTCGGCGCGAGCTCGCAGAAAACGATGACCGCCACGGTGAGCAGAACACCTGTGACGGGCACCGCATGGTGATAGCCGGTGCGCTCGGCGAGCAGCGTGGCTATCTCCGATGCGAAGACACTGGCGGCGGCCAGAATCACGAGATTGGCGCCGAGCCAGTCCTGCGGCTTTTGCAGCAGCCGCTCGAGAAGCTTCGCTGTCCCCTGGCCGGCCTTGGCGCGGTGACGGATGCGGTAGCGGTTGACCGAAAGCATCGCCACTTCCGTGCCGGAGGAGAAGGCGATGATCGAGAGCAGCGCGAGCAGGACGATGAGGAGCACGGGGGACGACGGTGACTCGTTCAATCTGAGTTCCTCGCAGCGAGGGGCTTCAAATATACTTCACTCATGTTCGATAACCTGAGCGCACGCCTCTCCCGCACCCTCGACAGCCTGCGCGGCCGGGGGCGGATCACCGAGGAAAACGTGGGCGATGCCCTGAGGGAGGTGCGCGTCGCGCTCCTCGAGGCGGACGTCGCTCTTCCGGTCATCAAGACCTTCATCGACTCGGTGAAGGCGAAAGCGCTCGGCGCCGAGGTGGCGCAGAGCCTGACGCCCGGTCAGGCCTTCATCGGCATTCTGCACCGGGAGCTGGTCGAGCTCATGGGCGGGCACCGCGCCGGGTTCAACCTGCGTGCGCAGCCACCCCTCGTGGTGCTGCTCGCAGGGCTTCAGGGCGCGGGCAAGACCACTACCGCCGCCAAGCTCGCCCGCTGGCTCACGGAGGAGCACCGCAAGCGGGTGCTGATGGTCAGCACGGACGTGCGCCGCCCTGCGGCGATGCTGCAGCTCGAGCGCCTGGCGGCGCAGGTGAATGCACAGTATCTCGCGGCGGATCTTCAGTCCCCGCCCGCTGATATTGCACGCGCGGCGCTGGAGCAAGCCAAACGGGGTGTTTTCGATGTATTGATCGTCGATACGGCCGGACGCCTCCACGTCGATGAGGCCCTCATGGAGGAGGTGCGGCAAATCGATCAGGCTGCGCACCCCGCGGAGCGACTCTTCATCGTGGATGCGATGGCCGGCCAGGATGCAGTGAACGCCGCCCGGGCCTTCGGCTCGGCGCTCGACCTCACCGGCGTCATTTTGACGAAGGCCGACGGTGATGCCCGTGGCGGCGCGGCCCTTTCCGTGCGCCATGTGACGGGCAAACCGATCGTTTTTCTCGGCGTCGGGGAAAAGACGGAGGCCCTGGAGCCCTTCGATCCGGAGCGCATGGCCTCGCGCATCCTCGGCATGGGCGATGTGGTCAGCCTGGTCGAGCAGGTGCATCGGCAGGTCGACCAGAAGGAGGCCGAGCGCCTGGCGCGCAAGGTGGTGAAGGGAAAGGCTTTTGACCTCACCGACCTCAAGATTCAGCTCGAGCAGGTGCAGAAGATGGGCGGCCTCGGCGCCCTCATGGAGAAGCTACCGGTCGCGGCGACAGCGAAGGCTGGCGTGTCAGCCGACCAGGGGGACCGCGAGCTTCGCCGCCAGATCGCCATCATAAATTCGATGACACCCAGGGAGCGGCGCGTACCGGGCGTCATCGACGGCTCCCGTCGACGGCGGATAGCTCGAGGTGCCGGTGTGCAGGTTCAGGACGTCAACCGGCTGATGAAGCAGTTTCTCGAGATGCAGCGGATGATGAAGAGCATGAAGGGCGGGCGGCTGCAACGCCTGCTCGGGGCGTTCAAAGGGGGTCTGCCCCCCGGGCTCCCTCCGGCCCAATGAACTCCTAGCTTCGACTTTAAAGCTGGCGGGGAAACGCGTAGAATCCGCGCTCTTTTTTGGGTGGCTCCACGGGGCACGGCGCGTCGCGCCCGGCTGCGGAGCGACCCGGCAACCATCGAGAGCGAAACGAAACATGGTGACCATTCGCCTGACGAGGCGCGGGGCGCGAAATCAGCCCTTCTATCACGTCGTCGTGACCGACAGCCGCAAGCGCCAGGGCGGACCCAGCCTCGAGCACGTGGGGTTCTTCAATCCCATAGCGCACCGCGGAGAGACTAAGCTGAAGCTCGATCTGCCGCGCATCGATTACTGGGTGGGCAAGGGCGCGCAGCCCTCGGAGCGGGTACGCTCCCTCGTGGCATCGTATCGAAAGCAGGCGACCGCCTGAGGATGACGCCGGCGCCGCTCTGAGACCCACATTGAGGGGATGGCAGCGTGCCGGGAAGCGGATCAGCCGGAAAGGCGCCGTCGGTGCGCTGGGTGCAGCTCGGCAGGATCGGCGCTCCGTTCGGCCTCGCAGGTTGGGTGCACGTCTCCTCCTTCACCGAGCCAGCGGAGGCGCTGCTCGAGTATCGCGAGTGGGCGCTGCGCCCGGAAGGGGGCGAGCGCCACAGACGTCCGCTCATCGAGGGACATGTGCATGGAGAGCGCCTGGTCGTTCGCCTGGAAGGCGTGGAGAGCCGCGAGAGTGCCGCACTCCTCACCGGGGCCTGGGTCGAGGTCGAGCGGGCGGAGCTGCCGCCGACGGGTGATCGCGAGTATTACCGCGCGGACCTGATCGGGTTCGAGGTGGAGAATCTCGATGGGGTGAGGCTGGGCAGGGTGGCCTATTTCATGGACGCGCCCGCTGGGGCAGTCATGGTGGTGGAGGAGCGGCAAGGTGCCGCTGCCAGGCCGCGGGAGCCGGGCCGCCGGGAGCACTGGGTGTTGGCGGATCCGGCGCATTTGCGGCGTGTAGATCTTGCTGCGGGCCAGATCCTAGTGGATTGGCCGGCGGAGCTCGAGTAGACGCTCCATGAAGATCGAGGTCGTCACGCTCTTTCCGGACATGATCGCCGGAGCGCTGCGCCACGGCGTCGTTGGCCGGGCGCTGGAGCGGGGACTGCTGGCGGTAGGCACCGAGGATCCACGGGCGCATACGAGTGATGTGCATCGCACCGTGGACGACCGGCCCTACGGAGGGGGTCCGGGCATGGTGCTGAAGCCGGAGCCGATGCTCGCAGCCATTCGCGCGGCGCAGGCGCGGCTGCCCGAGGGAAGTCTGCGGGTGTGTCTGACGGCTCAGGGTGAGCCGTTCGATCAGGCCATGGCACGGGAGCTCTCCGGATTACCCGGTCTGCTCCTGGTTGCGGGCCGGTACGAAGGGCTCGATGAGCGGATCGTCGAGCTCGGCATCGACCGGGAGCTTTCGGTGGGCGACTACGTCCTTTCGGGCGGTGAGCTGCCGGCGCTCACGGTGATCGATGCCGTGGCGCGCCTGCTGCCGGGCGCGCTCGGCGATGAGCGCTCGAGCGGGGAAGACTCCTTCGCCGCGGGGCTCCTCGACTGGCCGCATTACACGCGGCCGGAAGTATTCGAGGGCCGGGTGGTGCCGGCGGTACTATTGTCGGGCAATCACGCCGACATCGGCCGCTGGCGGCTGGCCCAGGCCGTGGCGCGCACCTGGCTGCGACGGCCGGATCTGATCGCCCGCCACGGGCTCACGCCCGAGGCGCAGCGTCTCTTGAGCGAATATCTGGCCGCAGGGGCGGCGCGGGATGAAAGATCGAGGATGAGCAAATGAGCAAGATCGTCCAACAACTCGAGAAAGAGCGCATGACCCGTGAGGTGCCGGACTTCAAGCCGGGCGACACCGTGGTCGTGCAGGTAAAAGTCGTCGAAGGCGACCGCGAGCGCATCCAGGCCTACGAGGGCGTGGTGATTGCACGCAGCAACCGTGGTCTCAACTCCTCGTTCACCGTGCGCAAGATGTCGCACGGCGAAGGCGTCGAGCGGGTGTTCCAGACCTACAGCCCCGCGATCAGCGACATCTCCGTCAAGCGCCGCGGCAACGTCCGCCGCGCCAAGCTCTACTATCTGCGGGACCTCTCGGGCAAGGCAGCGAGGATCGAGGAAAAGATTTGAAGGCCCGTTAGTCTCGCACGCAGCGCATGAGAACGACTTTGCGGGCGATTCTGAGCGGCATCTGGCGCGGCCTCGATGGCCTGCGCCGGGTGTTGCATCTCATCCTGCTCGTCGTCATCTTCGGCTTCATCCTCTGGGCCGTGAGCTCATCGCTTCCGGGCGTACCCGAGCGCGCGGCGCTCGTCGTTCAGCCGCAGGGAACCCTCGTCGAGCAGTTGAGCGGCGATCCGGTTCAGCGCGCACTCGAGAACGCACAGGGACAACAACGTCAGGAGACGCTGCTCTGGGATCTCCTCGATGCCATTCGCGGCGCCGCGACGGACCGACGCATTCGGGTGCTGGTGCTCGATCTCGACAAGATGCAGGGCGCCGGCCAGCCGATGCTCGAGGAGCTCGCGCGCGCCATCCAGGAATTCCGTGCGAGCGGCAAGCCGGTCATCGCCTACGGCACGACCTTCGACCAGGATCAGTATTACCTCGCGGCGCAGGCCGACAGGGTTTACCTCGATCCGACCGGGTACGTGATGATCGAGGGCTTCAGCCGCTATCCGCTCTACTTCAAGGGGCTGCTGCAGAAGCTCGGCGTCGACGTCAACGTCTTCCGGGTCGGGACCTTCAAGAGCGCGATAGAGATCTTTACGCGCAACGACATGTCGCCGGCCGACAAGCAACAGAGCCTCGCCTATCTCGATGTGCTCTGGTCGAGCTATCAGAAGGCCTTGACTGCAGCACGCAAGCTCCCGGCGGATGCCATCGCGAGTTACGTCAGCTCGCTGCCGTCGGCCGTGAGCGGCGCCAACGGAGATGCGGCCAAAGTGGCTTTGCAGGCGAAGCTGGTCACCGCTCTGGTGGACAACCTGCAGATGGAGCGGCAACTGATCGGCATGGTCGGTGAGGACAAGTCGACCGGCTCCTTCAACCGGATTTCCGCGGAAGACTACGCGCGGATCGTCCACGCACAGAAGAAGTTCCACGATGGCGATGGCAGTGCCAGCATCGGTGTCATCGTCGCCTCCGGCGACATCGCGGACGGCAGGCAGCCTCCCGGCACCATCGGCGGCGACTCGCTGTCGGAGCTGATCCGGCAGGCGCGGATCGATAAGGACATCAAGGCCGTCGTGCTGCGCGTAGACAGCCCCGGCGGCAGTGTCGCCGCTTCGGAAGAGATCTATCGGGAGCTGCAGGCGCTGCGCGCGGCGGGCAAGCCGCTCGTGGTCTCCATGGGTGATCTCGCGGCCTCGGGCGGCTACTACATCTCCGCGCCCGCGAACCAGATCTGGGCGAGTCCGGCGACGCTCACCGGCTCGATAGGCATCTTCGCCGTCATTCCGACCATCAACCAGACCCTGAGCAAGGTCGGTGTCAGCGTCGATGGTGTCGGCACGACGCCGCTCGCCGGCTCGCTCACCATCGCCCGGCCTCTCAGCAAGGAGGCGAGTGAGCTCGTCCAGTCGCAGATCGACCGAGGCTACCAACAGTTCGTCGCCCGCGTCGCCTCGGGGCGCCGGGAGACTCCGCAGCAGATCGATGCGATCGGGCAGGGCCGGGTATGGGCGGGGGCGGATGCGAGGCGGATCGGCCTGGTGGATCGCCTGGGAGATCTCGAGGATGCGGAGAAGGCTGCCGCGCAACTCGCCCACGTGACGCAATATCACGTGGAGTTCATTCAGCCGCATCTTTCCTGGGCACAGCAGCTGTTTCAGCAGACTCAGGTGCGGGCCGCGGTGGCCGCGGTATCACTCTTCCATGTCGACACGCAGGCATTCGGATTGGCCGAAGTCGCGAGCCGTCTCGACCCGGTGGCGAAAGACCTCAGGCAGCTCGCGCGCTTCAGCGTGCCCGGCCACCTCTACTCCTACTGCTTCTGCACTGCGACCAGTCGCTAGCGCACGGGAAGGTTACTCAGGGCGGGGACGCCTCTGAGCCGATCACCGAATGCTGCTCCAGTCCATGATGACTTTCCCCGAGCGGCCCGATCCCATGATGCTGAAGGCCTGGGCGTACTCCTGCACGGGCAGGTGATGCGTGATGATGGGCTCGAGCTCGAGGCCGCTCTGCAGCAGGCTCGCCATTTTGTACCAGGTCTCGAACATCTCGCGGCCGTAGATGCCTTTCAGCGTCAGGCCTTTGAAGATCACCTGATTCCAGTCGATGGCCGTATCGTCCGGCGGAATGCCGAGGATCGCGACCGAGCCGCCGTGGTGCATGGTGCGCAGCAGGTCGCGAAACGCTGCGGCATTGCCCGACATCTCCAACCCGACGTCGAACCCCTCCTGCATGCCGAGGTCCCGCATCGTCTGATCGAGCGACTCGCGCTGCACGTTGATGGCGCGCGTGGCGCCCATCTTTCTCGCCAGCTCCAGCCGATAATCGTTGACATCGGTGACCACGACATGGCGGGCACCGACGAAGCGCGCGATCGCGACGGCCATGATGCCGATCGGGCCGGCGCCGGTGATCAACACGTCCTCACCCACCATGTTGAAGGCGAGAGCGGTATGGGTCGCGTTGCCAAATGGATCGAGAATCGAGGCGACATCGTCGCTGATCGAGTCCGGCAGCTTGAAGGCGTTGTCGGCGGGGATGGCGAGGTACTGCGCGAACGCGCCAGGCCGATTGACGCCCACGCCGACGGTGTTGCGGCACAGGTGCCGCCGGCCGGCACGGCAGTTGCGGCAGTACCCGCAGGTGATGTGCCCCTCGCCCGAGACGCGATCGCCGGATTTGAAGCCTCTGACCTCCGAGCCCACCTCGACGATGCGGCCGAAGTACTCATGCCCGACCTGCATGGGCACCGGGATGGTCTTGCGGGCCCAGGCGTCCCAATTGTAGATGTGCATGTCGGTGCCGCAGATCGCGGTCTTGCCGATCTCGATGAGCACATCGTTGTGGCCGACCTTGGGCTCCGGCACATCATCCAGCCAGATACCCGGAGCGGCTTCTTTTTTGACCAATGCTTTCAACGGACCCACCTCGCTGCGCGCGGCTGACCGGGCACGCTCACTTCACGACTCCCAACTCTTTGCCAACCGCGCCGAATGCCTCGATGGCCTTGTCCAGCTGCTGGCGCGTGAGAGCAGCTGACATCTGGGTGCGGATTCTGGCCTGGCCCTTTGGTACCACGGGGTAGGAAAACCCGATCACGTAGACGCCGCGCTCGAGGAGGCGGTCGGCCATGCGCCCGGCGAGGGCGGCATCACCCAGCATCACCGGGATGATGGGATGCTCGCCCGGCTTCAGATCGAAGCCCAAGCGAGTCAGGCCGGCGCGGAAATAGCGGGCATTGTCATGAAGCTGGGTACGCAGCTCCGGCGAGTGTTCCAAGAGGTCGATGACCCGCAGGCCCACTGCGGCCACTACCGGGGGGATGCTGTTGGAGAAGAGGTACGGCCGCGAACGTTGTCGCAGCCACTCGACGATCTCTCTGCGTGAAGCGATATAGCCGCCGCTCGCTCCGCCCAACGCCTTGCCGAGCGTGCCCGTCAGGATGTCGACTCGCGCGGCGACGCCACAGTGCTCCGGGGTGCCGCGCCCGCCCGGCCCCATGAAGCCGGTGGCGTGCGAGTCATCGACCATCACCAGCGCGTCATAGCGATCCGCCAGCGCACAGATCGCCGGCAGGTTGGCGACGATGCCATCCATCGAGAAGACACCGTCGGTGGCGATGAGCCGTGTACGTGCGCCGCTCGCCTGCCTCAGGCACTCCTCGAGCTCCGCCATGTCGTTGTTGGCATAGCGGTGGCGCTGCGCCTTGCAGAGACGGATGCCGTCGATGATGCTCGCGTGATTGAGCGCATCGGAAATGATGGCATCACGCTCATCGAGCAGCGTCTCGAAAAGTCCACCGTTGGCATCGAAGCAGGACGAATAGAGGATGGCGTCCTCGGTCCCGAGGAAGCGGCTGAGGCCCTCTTCGAGCTGCTTGTGCACCGTCTGTGTACCGCAGATGAAGCGTACCGAGGCCATCCCGAAGCCGAACCGGTCGATCGCCCGATGGGCGGCCTCCCGTATCGCCGGGTGGTTGGCGAGGCCGAGGTAGTTGTTGGCGCAGAGGTTCACCACCTCGCGCTCCCCCGTACGGACCACCCCTCCCTGAGGGCCGGCGAGTACGCGCTCGCCCTTGTAAAGACCCTGTTCCTTAAGTCCTGCGAGGTCGGAGCGCAGGCGCTCGAGTAAGGCTGGCGTCATGCCGCAATTATACCCCGACGGCGACCTCCGGCTCGGCAGCAGCAGTAATCGCCGCATTAGTGACCGATGCAGTGTGCCCCCGGGGCAGTGTGGGCCGGTACCGGTGACGGCCATTATTGTGCCCTGCGGTCCAATGTCTGCAGCTGCGGCAGGCCGCTGTATACGGGTACGGATCGTGCAACCAGAGGCACTCTCGTAGCGTGCCCGATGACTCGGGCAGGAGGGCGAAGTGGAAATGTCATGCCATGGCTTGCGCCGGGGTGCGCATTTCGCCGCGATTGGCGCCGGTGTGTCGCTGGCGCTTTCGATCTGTGCCCTGCCACCCGCCGCGAAAGCTGACTCAGCGAATACACAGACGGTTGCAGACGCTCAGTGCATGGTGATCGGCGCGCACCTCTCGGCATCGTCGGACCCGCAGCAAAGAGTGCCGGGCCAGATGATCCTGATGTATTACCTGGGCCGAATCGACGGCCGGTCTCCGCACACCGATCTGACCGGGCTCATCCAGAGCCAAACGCAAAGGATGAGCGAATCGGACCTGAAGGCTGCGGCGAGCCGGTGCGGCAAGGAGTTCTCCGCACGCGGAGAGGACATCGTGCGACTCGGCAACAGCCTGGGGAAGCCGCCGAAGTAGGGTCAGGGGAGCGGGACGGCGAGAGGAGCTCGGGGGCATCCCGCGCAGCCTGCGCGAGCTCACTGCCCCCTCAATCAGGCTGCTCGAGCAGAACCCTCCCGTTCTGCTCCCGCACCGCGTAGGTCCGCAGCGGCTCATAGGCCGGCGGGGTCAGCGCTTCGCCGGTGCGCAGGCAGAATCGCGCGCCGTGCCGAGGGCAGATGATCTGACAGGACTCGACTTCGGCGCCTTCGAGCGCCTCGCCGTCGTGGGTGCAGCGGTCCTCGACGGCGTAAACGTCGTTGCCACAGCGCACGACGACCACGGCGAAGCCGTCGATCTCGACCGAGAGGGGAGTGGACTCGGAGAGGTCCGAGGTGCTGCCGACATCGACCCAGGACACGTCAGTAGTACATCCCTGTCTGCAGCCGCGCCTCCTCCGACATCATGCTCTGGTTCCAGGGAGGATCGAAGGTCAGCTCGACGCGCGCCTCTCGCACGGTGGGAATTCGTGCAATTTTGTCCTTCACGTCATCGACCAGGATCTCTCCCATGCCGCAGCCGGGGGCGGTGAGCGTGAGTCGCACCTCGATCGAACGCGTGCCGTCCTCGTTGGACTGCACGGTGCAGTCGTACACCAGGCCGAGGTCGACGATGTTGATCGGAATCTCGGGATCGTAGCAGGTACGCATCTGCGCCCAGGCGAGCTCGCGAATGTCCTCTTCGGTGGCGTTGGGCGGCAGCTCCGGCGGTTTCACGGCCTCCTTGCCGATGGCGTCCGCATCCTCACCGGAGATGCGAAAGAGGTTTCCCTCCATGTAGACGGTGAAGCTGCCGCCGAGCGCCTGGGTGATATAGCCGGACTGGCCGGGTTTGAGGTTGACCTCGACCCCGGCGGGGACGATCACCGCCTTGACTTCGCGGCTGACGACGAAAGGCTCGTTCTCGTGGCTGCGCATGCCTCACTCCGTCGAGACTGTCGCCACGCTACGTTCCAGCGCAGCGTTCAGGGTATGCCAGCAGAGGCTCGCGCATTTGACCCGGGCGGGGAACTCGCGTACGCCCGAGAGCGCGGCGAGCTTGCCGAGGGAGGTGTCGGGGCCGGCGTTCTGCTGTGTCAATAGAGAGTGTACGCGCCCGTACAGGGACCGAACGGTGGCCTTGTCCTTGCCCTTGACCGCCTCGGTCATGAGCGAGGCGGAGGCGGTGGAAATGGCGCAGCCCTTGCCCTCGAAGCGGATGTCCTCGATGCGGTCGTCCTTGAGGCGCAGCCACACCGTGAGGCGATCGCCGCAGAGCGGGTTGTGCCCTTCGGCATGCGAGTCGCTCGCCTCGATCCTGCCGAAATTGCGCGGCCGCTTGTTATGATCGAGGATGACGTCCCGGTACAGCTCTTTCAGGTCCATCAGCCGAACACCTCGCGTGCCTTGCCGAGGGCGGCGACGAGGCTCGCCACGTCCCCTTCGGAGTTGTAGCACCCGAAGGATGCCCGCGCCGTCGCGGGAATGTCGAAGAACGTCATCACCGGCATGGCGCAATGATGGCCCGTGCGCACGGCCACGCCTTCCGCATCGAGGATCGTGCCGAGGTCGTGGGGATGGACGCCCTTCATAGTGAAGGACAGCACGGCCGCCTTGTGGTGCGCGGTACCGATGATCTCTATGCCGGGGATGCGCTCGAGCTCGCGCGTTGCGTGCTCGAGCAGGCGCTGTTCGTGTGCCGCGATGGTCTCCACGCCGAGAGTTTCCAGGTAGTCCATCGCGGCCGCGAGCCCGACGGCCCCCGAGATGTTGGGTGTGCCGGCCTCGAACTTCCACGGCAGCTCATTATAAGTCGTCTTCTCGAACGAGACCGTCAGGATCATGTCGCCGCCACCCTGCCAGGGCGGCATGGCGGCGAGCAGCTCCTCCCGGCCGTAGAGCACCCCTATGCCCGTCGGGCCATAGAGCTTGTGGCCGGAGAAAGCATAGAAGTCACAGCCGAGAGCGCGCACATCGACCGCAGAATGTGGGACGGCTTGAGCGCCGTCGACCAGCACCACTGCACCGCGCGCATGTGCAGCGTCAATGATGCGCTTCACCGGCAAAATGGTGCCGAGTGCGTTCGAGACATGCGCGACCGCCACCAGCCGCGTGCGCGGGGAGAGCAGCTCCAGGAGTCGATCCAGCTCGACCTCGCCGCGGCGGTTGATGGGGGCAACCTTCAGCGTGCAGCCCGTCTGATCGCGGACCATCTGCCAGGGGACGATGTTGGCGTGATGCTCGAGGCCGGTGATCAGGATCTCATCGCCCGGCCCGAAGCGCGGGCGTGCATAAGACTGGGCGACGAGATTTACGCCCTCGGTCGTGCCGCGGACGAAGATGATCTCACGGGTGGATTGCGCATTGATGAACCGGCGCACCCGCTCGCGTGCGCCCTCGTACGCCTCGGTCGCGGCCTGGCTCAACGCATGGACACCGCGATGCACATTGGCGTGCGTGTGGGTCTCGTATCGCTCAACGGCGCGCAGGACGGGCAGCGGACGCTGTGCGGATGCAGCGCTATCAAGGTACACCAGCGGGCGGCCATTGACCGTTCGCTCCAGAATGGGGAAGTCACGCCGCACGCGCTCGACGTCGAGCAGAGGTGCCGGCGCAATGTGGGAAGCCGTCACGGCCATCAGAGAAGCTCCTTCAGTGATGCGGCATCGGCCATCTGGCCGGCGAGCTGCAGCTCGATCTGCCGCCTGAGCTCGGGTAATGCGATCTTCGACACGACATCCTCCAGGAAGGCCCACTTGAGCAGGCGCTGCGCCACCTCCGGGGAAAGGCCGCGGGAGAGCAGGTAGAAGAGCATGTTGTCATCAAGCTTGCCTGCGGTCGCGCCGTGGCTGCAGCGCACATCATCCGTGTAGATCTCGAGCTGCGGACGCACGTCGATTTCCGCTTCTGGTCCTGCGAGCAGCCCCCGAAGTGACTGACGTGAGTCGGTTCCTGCAGCGGTCTCGCGCACGGCGATCTTGCCGTTGAACGCCACGCGGGCGCGCCCTGAGGCGATTCCACGGAACGTCTGCTCCGTGCGCGCGCGCGGCGCGACGTGCTCCACCAGAGCAAAGTTGTCCTGGACCTGCTGGCGGTCGCCGAGCGCGGCGGCTGAAAGCGTGAGCTGCGCTCCGGCGCCAGCCATCTGCACATAGGTCGTGGAGCGTGCCGAGAGTGCTCCCGTGCTTACGGTCAGGAGGTCATAACGGGCATCGGCGGCGAGCACCGCTGCGAGGGTATCCAACCACAGTGCACGTAACCCGGCCTGCTGCAAGCGGTAGTGCGTCAGATGCGCGCCGCGGCCTATGTCCAAGTCGACAGCGGCGTTGATGAAGCTGCCGCTGCCGGCGAGGCCGATGTGCCGCTCGACCAGAGCCAGTCGAGTGGCCGGATCGAGCGAGACGCGGGTCCGGGGATATGAAGCGCCGTCATCGGCGCCCGCGGTCGCGATGAATACCAGCTCCACGCGCGCCGGCTCGCCGCTCGGGTCGCTGACATGGATCGTGGCCATGTCGGTGGCGAAGGCCTCATTGAGCAGCGCCAGGCGCGCCTCGGGAAGGCTGCTCAATGCCGGCAGCGAATGAGGCAGGTGCGTGACGGTTGCGGTCCCGGCGGCGCGCTGGACACCGTGCCGGCGGCTGCTGACCGTCACGGGCGCGCCCACGGGCGCAGACAGCTCCGGGGCGAAAACGCCGTCCACGAAGGCGTACCGCGCAAAGCCCTCCAATCCGGCGGGAACGTCGGCGCTCGAGGGCAGCGCTGCTCCGGGCGCTCCGGCAGCTATGGGGGCGAAGCGCGCCCGCTCGAGTGGCCGCAGGTTCGTATACCGCCAGTTTTCATCGCGTGTGGTCGGCAGGCCGCGCGCGACGAGCATCTGAATCGCCTCGTGCCGCCGCTCCGGACTGATGACGCCCGCAGGCAACGCGTCGCGGACCGTGGCGTACTCGTCCAGGACACGTTTAGTGAGAGCCGACGTGCGAGGCTCAGTCATGCCGCCTCGCCGGCCACCCAGTCGTAGCCTCGCCGTTCGAGCTCCAGAGCCAGGGACTTGTCGCCGCTGCGGACGATGCGCCCTTTGACCAGTACATGGACTTGGTCCGGCACGATGTAATCGAGCAGCCGTTGGTAGTGCGTCACGAGCACCAGCGAGCGCTGCGGCGAGCGGAGTGTGTTGACGCCGTTGGCGACGACCTTGAGCGCATCGATGTCGAGGCCCGAGTCGGTCTCGTCCAGGATGGCGAGCCGCGGCTCGAGAACCAGCATCTGCAGGATCTCGTTGCGCTTCTTCTCGCCGCCGGAGAATCCTTCGTTCACTCCACGGGAGAGCATGCTCTCCTCCATGCGCATCAGGCGCATTTTATCCTTCACGAGCGTCAGGAACTCGAATGCGTCGACTTCATCGAGGCCGCTGTGCTTGCGGGCCGCGTTGACCGCCGCCTTGAGCAGATACACATTGTTGACGCCCGGGATCTCGACCGGATACTGGAAGCCGAGGAACACGCCCTCACGCGCCCGCTCTTCGGGAGCGAGCGTCAGGAGGTCGCGTCCCGCATAGGTAACGGAGCCACCCGTGACCTCGTATCCCGGACGCCCGGCGAGTACGCTGGCGAGCGTGCTTTTGCCCGAGCCGTTCGGGCCCATGACGGCATGCACTTCGCCGGTCGGGACCTCGAGCGTGAGGCCTCTGAGAATTTCCTTGCCGTCGACTTTGACGTGCAGGTTGTCGATCTTCAGCATGTCTTCGATCTTTACGCTCTGCTAACCCACGGCGCCTTCCAGGCTGACAGCCAGGAGGTTTTGCGCCTCCACCGCGAACTCCATCGGCAGCTCCTTGAAGACGGACTTGCAGAAGCCGCTGACGATCAGGTTCACCGCATCCTCCCCGGAGATGCCGCGGGAGAGGCAGTAAAAGAGCTGCTCGTCGCTGATCTTCGAGGTGCTCGCCTCATGCTCCACGGTCGCAGAGGGGTTCTTGACCTCGACATAGGGGAAGGTGTGCGCGCCGCATCTGCCGCCCATGAGGAGCGAGTCGCACTGGGTGAAATTGCGCGCCCCGTGGGCGCTCGGCAGGATCTTCACCAGGCCCCGGTAGGTGTTCTGGCCCCGGCCCGCGGAGATGCCCTTGGAGATGATGGTGCTGCGGGTATCGCGCCCTATGTGGATCATCTTCGTGCCGGTGTCGGCCTGCTGGCAGTTGTTGACGGTGGCGACGGAGTAGAACTCGCCGCTCGAGCCCTCGCCGCGTAGAACGCAGCTCGGATACTTCCATGTGATCGCCGAACCGGTCTCCACCTGGGTCCAGGAGATGTGTGAGTTGCGCCCCCGGCACTCGCCACGCTTGGTGACGAAGTTGTAGATGCCGCCTTTGCCTTCGGCATCGCCCGGATACCAGTTCTGCACCGTCGAATACTTGATGAAGGCGTCATCCAGTGCCACGAGCTCCACCACCGCCGCATGCAGCTGATTCTCATCGCGCATCGGGGCGGTGCAGCCTTCGAGGTATGAGACGTAGGCACCTTCGTCCGCGATGATCAGCGTGCGCTCGAACTGGCCGGTCTTCGCAGCATTGATGCGGAAGTACGTCGACAGCTCCATCGGGCAGCGCACCCCTTTGGGCACATATACGAACGAGCCGTCGGAGAACACGGCAGAGTTCAACGACGCGAAGAAGTTGTCCGTATGAGGCACGACGCTGCCGAGGTAACGCTCGATGAGCTCCGGGTGCTTCTGCACGGCCTCGGAGAACGGGCAGAAGACGACGCCCGCCTCGTTGAGGCGCTCCTTGAAGGTGGTCGCCACCGAGACGCTATCGAACACCGCATCGACAGCTACTCCTGCGAGGCGCGCTCGCTCGTGCAGCGGTACGCCGAGCTTCTCGTAGGTCTCGAGCAGCTTCGGGTCGACTTCAGCGAGGCTCCTCGGACCGTCACTCTTGGCCTTCGGCGCCGAGTAATAGGAGATCGCCTGGTAGTCGATCGGCGGATAGGAGGTGTGCGACCAATGCGGCTCGCGCATGGTGAGCCAGTGACGCAATGCCTTCAGGCGCCACTCCGTGAGGAAGGCCGGCTCGCCCTTCTTGCGCGAGATGAGCCGCACCACGTCCTCATCGAGTCCGGGCGGGACCGTATCGGCATCGATGTCGGTGACGAACCCGTGCTTGTAGCCGCGGGCGATCAGGCTTTCCAGCTGGTTTGCGGTTTCACTCATGATTCATTCACGGTCGGGCGGGCGCTCGCGAGGAGGCAGCCTTGATGTCGTGCTCGAGTGCCGGAAGCGCTACCTGTGTGGTGTCGATGCCGGCAAGTTGTGCGAGGCTGACGTCATACAATGAGCGCCGGATGGCGAGGTTCAACCTCTGCCACACCCGCCCGACCCGGCAGGTCTCCTCGATCTCGCAGTGGCCGACCCCCACCGAGCAGTCGGTGAGCGCCACGGGCCCCTCGAGCGCATCGAGAATGGCCGCGGCGCTGATCTCGGTGGCCGGACGCGCCAGCTGATAGCCGCCGTGCAGCCCGCGGGTCGAGACCACGAGGCCGGCCCGCTGCAGCTGCTTCAGCAGCTTGCTCACCGTCGGGGCGGCAATGCGGGTCTGTTCCGCCAGGGAGGTGGCGGTCTGGAGGCGCTGTGGCTGCTCGGCGAGCACGGCGAGAAGCACGGTGGCGTAGTCTGTGAGTCGGCTTATTCGAACCATGGGGTGCCCCGCGAGGGCTACCAAAGTAGGACTATTTTAGTGCTAATTGCCTCCGGAACCAAGCGCGGTCTCGTGGGTGGCACCATCGGGCGGCGTGGGCGGGCCGCTATTTGCTATGCTTGGCGCTTCCATTCACGCGAACGTCCGGGGGCGGACGCCGGCGGCACTGGTGAGGTGCCTGCGGGCGCCTCGCCATTTGCTGGAGGAAAGAACGAAATGAACCGCAATGAGCTCGCCCGCATCGCACAGGCCATGGTCGCGAAGGGCAAGGGGATCCTAGCCGCGGATGAGAGCACCGGCACCATCAAGAAGCGTTTCGATGCCATCCGCCTGGAATCCACTGAAGAGCATCGCAGGAGCTACCGGGAGCTCCTCTTCACCGCTCCGGGCGCGCCCGAGGCGATCAGCGGCGTCATCCTCTATGACGAGACGATCCGGCAGAAGACCAAGGACGGCACCCCGTTCCCGCAGTATCTGACCCAGCAGGGCATCATCCCCGGGATCAAGGTTGACCTCGGCGCCAAGCCGCTCGCCGGCTTCCCGGGCGAGACCATCACCGAGGGGCTCGACGGCCTGCGCGAGCGGCTCACCGAGTACCGCTCGCTCGGGGCGCGCTTCGCCAAATGGCGGGCGGTGATCGACATCGCCGATGCCATCCCGACGGCTTTCGGTATCGAGGCCAATGCACACGCGCTTGCCCGCTATGCCGCCCTTTGCCAGGAAAACGAGATCGTTCCCATAGTGGAGCCGGAAGTTCTGATGGACGGGGCGCACTCCATCGAGCGTTGCGAGGAAGTGACTGCCGCTACGCTCAATGCCGTCTTCGGGCAGCTCTTCGAGCATCGGATCTATCTCGAGGGTATGGTTCTCAAGCCCAACATGGTCATCTCGGGGAAGAAGGCTTCGAATCGCGCATCGCCCGAAGCGGTAGCGGAAGCAACCGTGCGCACGCTGAAGCGGCATGTGCCGCCGGCGGTGCCGGGCATCGCATTCCTCTCAGGCGGCCAATCATCGACCGAGGCGACGCTGCACCTCTCGCTCATGAACCGCATGGGCCCGCTGCCGTGGGCGCTGAGCTTCAGCTACGGGCGTGCGCTCCAGGACACCGCGCTCAAGGCGTGGGGCGGCAATCCGGCGACGTTCGCCGCCGGCCAGAGGGAGTTCGCCCGCCGCGCGAAGCTCAACGGGCTCGCGACCACGGGCCGCTACAGCTCCGAGATGGAAAGCCAGGCCGCTTGAGCGGACTCGGGACTCGAGAGTCCAGGATCGAAGCGCTCGCGTGACCGACAAAGAAACCCAACACGCGCCGTCGGCCCCGGCGGATGACGCGGTGGTCGACGTGCGCGATGTGCATTACAGCATCGACGGCCGGGCGATCTTTGCAGGCCTCAACATCCGCGTCCGCAGAGGTCTCATCACGGCTGTGATGGGGCCGAGCGGCACGGGCAAGACGACCCTGCTGCGGCTCATCACCGGGCAGCTCTTCGCCGACTCCGGCGTCGTCGCGGTGTTCGGCCGGGATATCGCCAACTTCTCGAGCTCCGAGATCTATGCCGCCCGCGGGCGGATGGGCATGCTCTTCCAGAACGGAGCGCTGCTCACGGACATCAACGTCTTCGAGAACGTCGCCTTCCCCGTGCGCGAGCACACGGATCTCCCTGAATCACTGATCCGCAAGCTCGTGCTCACCAAGCTCGAGGCGGTGGGCCTGCGCGGGGCGGCGGAGCTCATGCCCGCGGAGCTCTCGGGTGGCATGGCGCGTCGGGTGGCGCTCGCGCGCGCAATCGTGATGGACCCCGAGGTGCTTCTTTACGATGAGCCGTTCGTCGGCCTCGATCCGATCTCCCTCGGTGTGATCCTGCGTCTGATCAAACAGATGAACCAGGCGCTCGGCATCACGAGCATCGTGGTATCGCACGACGTGCAGGAGCTCGCCACGATCGCCGATCAGAGTTATCTCCTCTCCGGCGGCACGGTGGTCGCCTCCGGCACGCCGCAGGAGCTCGCCCGCAGCGACTCCGAGACCGTGCACCAGTTCATGACCGGCAGTGAGGAAGGGCCGGTGCGCTTCCACTACCCGGCTCCGGACTACGCCAGCCAGCTTCTCGGAGCGGAGGAAGGATGAGCAACGCAGTCCGGCACGGCACGATTCTGGAGGGCCTGCGCAAGGTGGGCGTCACCGGGATATTCTTCGTGCGCCTGCTGCTCGCGTGTGTGCCGGCGCTCGCGCGTCCCCGCCTCATCATCGCGCAGATCTACAACGCCGGCGGACGCTCGCTCATCATCATCATGCTGTCCGGGCTCTTCACAGGCATGGTGATCGGTCTCCTGGGACAGGACGTGCTGCAGCGCTTCGGCGCCGAGACGGCGCTGGGTACCCTCGCGGCGCTCGGTCTGCTGAAGGAGCTCGGCCCGGTACTCACCTCGCTGCTTTTCGCGGGGCGGGCGGGTACCGCGCTGACTTCCGAGATCGGCCTGATGCGGGCGACGGACCAGCTCACCGCCATGGAGGTGATGGCGGTGGATCCCATGAGCTATGTCGCCGCGCCACGCTTCCTCGGCGGTGTCATCGCCATGCCGCTGCTCGCCGCGGTCTTCAGTGTCATCGGTCTCTACGGCGCGCAGCTCGTAGGCGTACAGCTCCTCGGCATCGATCGCGGTGTCTACTGGTCACAGATGCAGAGCTCGGTCGGAATACACGACGTGACCGAGGGGATCGTCAAGAGCCTCGTATTCGGCGCGGTCGTGAGCCTCATCGCCGTCACCGAGGGCTACCACGCCGAGCCAACGGCGGAGGGGGTCGGTCTTGCCACCACACGTACCGTGGTCGCCTCGTCCGTCCTGACGCTCCTCCTCGATTACATGCTGACTGCCGTTTTCCTATAAGAGGACCGCCACGCCATGCGCGCAACTCGCTCCCTCGAGATCGGAACGGGCCTTTTCGTGCTTCTGGGCCTCGCCGCGCTCTTTTTCCTCACGTCCCAGCTGCCTTCCAGCGGGCTCAAGCTCGGCTTCGGCAAGGTCCCCGGCTACGCCGTGACGGCCGAATTCGACAACATCGGGGACCTCAAGGTCGGCGCGCCCGTTAGGATGGCGGGCGTACGGATCGGAGACGTCACCGGGATCGGTTTCGACAATCAGAGCTACCGGGCGGACGTGCACCTGCACATTTATCCTCAGTTCAGCCAGATTCCGGAAGATAGCTATGCCAGCATCGAGACCGAGGGGCTGCTCGGCGGACAGTACGTCGGGATCAGCCCGGGCGGCCTCAGCACGTATCTCAAGAACGGCAGCCAGATTTTGCAGACCCAATCCGCGATCGTGCTCGAGAACCTGATCAACAAGTTCTTCGCCAATTTCGCGGGCGGCAGCGGCAGCAACAGCGGCAGCAGCAACGGCAAGACCCCGAATCAGGGCGGAAAACCGCAGGAGCCCCACCCATGAGATCCAACCCCTTGCGTATTGCCGCGGCGGCACTGATGCTCGCCGGATGGCTGATTCAGGGCGTGACCACCACTGCCGCGGCACAGGGTGCCTCGCAGCAGCAGCCCTCACAGGTGATCGAGGACGCGGCAAACGGCCTGCTCAAGGCGCTCAATGCCGACCGCGAGGAGTACCGCAAGCACCCCGCCAAGGTCCAGGCGCTCGTCGATCAGTACATCCTGCCGCATGTCGACACGCAGTTTGCCGCGCAACTCGTGCTCGGGAAGTATTGGCGGAAGGCGACGCCGCAGCAGCGGGAACGCTTCGTCAATGCCTTCTATCACTCGATGCTCAACAATTACGGCGCTGCCATCGTCGAGTTCACGTCGAACACGCTCAAGGTGTTTCCTTCCCGCGTCAGTCCCGGCTCGCAGAACGCCACGGTCCGCACGGAGATGGTGCGCACCAGCGGTCCGCCCGTCAATGTCAACTACTACATGCACATGACCCCACAGGGCTGGAAGGCATGGGACGTCGTCATCGATGGTGTCAGCTATGTGATGAGCTACCGACAGGATTTCGGCTCGCAGATCGACCAGCAGGGGATCGACTCGGTGATCAACCGCCTCGAGCAGGGTGAGAAGCCGCCCCAGATCGGCAAGACGACCGGCGCCAAGCCGTGACGCATCCGGTGGCCGGTCTGGCGGGCGGCGTGGCAGCGCCCGCGCCGTTCGAGATCGTAGTCACTTCGCCGGGCCGCTTTGCGGCGCGAGGTGGCCTGAATTTCGCCAACGCCAGGACGGCGCGCAGCGAAGGGCTTCACGCGCTCAAGACCTCGAGCGCGCGCGACCTCGAGGTCGATTGCAGCGGCATCACCCACTCCGACAGCGCCGGACTAGCCGTGCTGCTCGACTGGATGGCGATCATGAAGCGGGGCGGGCGGCCGCTCTGCTTCGCCAACCTGCCTGCCAACCTTCTGGCCGTCGCCCGCATCAGCGGCGTCGACGAGATGCTGCAGAAGGGCGTGTGAGGAGGCTCGAAAGCAAGTTATGAAGCAGCCCAGGGCCGTTCCCTGGGCTGCCGGATCGACAGAGTCACACGGCTGGCCGCGCAAAGCGGCGAGATGCCGGCTTGGCCCGGTCCCGTCCCTGCGCCGCGCCCTTCGGGGCGGCTGCCGCCGTCCAAAATCGCTTGATGCGATTTTGTGCGCCAATCAAAGAGGCGGTTCCTGCTGCAGCTGCTTTAGCTCTTCTTCGGCGCCATTCTGGGCCTGCGGGCCCTGGACCATATAATCCCGGTGCTGCAGGTACGCGTTGCGCTCGAACCCATAGGGGTCGAACGTCTTTTCCGCCATGTCGGTGAGTGGCAGCAGGTCTGCCCGCGCCTTCACGTCATAGAGCAGCAGCAGCCCGTAATCCCAGTACGGGTTCTTGATGTAATGTCTCGGGTCCGCAAACTCATCCGGCACTCGGCCGATCGCGTCCCTGACGTCGGACGGGCCGAGGAACGGGAGGATGAGATAGGGTCCCGAGGGAATGCCCCACTTGCCGAAGGTCTGGCCGAAGTCGCGGGCTTCGAGCGTCAGGCCCATGGGCGTCGCCGGATCGAACAGGCCACCGATGCCGACGGTCGTGTTGACCACGAACCGCCCGGTATCGCGCGCGAAGGGCTTCAGCTGTCCCTGCAGCAGCGCATTCACGATGACGTCGGGATAGCTCAGATTGTTGAAGAAGTTGGTGACGCCGGTCCGGATGAGCTGCGGGGTCACGCGCACGTAGGTCCTGGCGACCGGCTTGACGATCGCGCGGTCCAGAGCGTCGTTGAACTTGAAGGTCCCGCGGTTGAACCGCTGCCAGGGATCCCGCGGATTGCGCTGCGAAGGCGGCACCGTGGCACAGCCGACGAGGGCGATTGCGAGCAGGGAGATCGAGGCGATGCGCAAGATCGCCGGGCGGATTCTTATTGGCATGAGAGGTCCGTGCAGAGTCCCAACCGTCATTGTATCAGCCGCGCGCGCCCCGCAGGATAGGGTGCTGTCGGAGATCGGCGACGGGAGCGGCGGGTTCCAGGGGCCGACACGCTTTGCGTGTCGTTATGACTCGCTCCGGGCGAGTCATTACTCAGCCCGTCCTGGGCTTCGTCCCCGCTCCCGCGGGGACCGACACGCCTTGCGTGTCGTTATGACTCGCTCCGGGCGAGTCATTACTCAGCCCGTCCTGGGCTTCGCCCCCGCTCCCGCGGGGGCCGACACGCCTTGCGTGTCGTTATGACTCGCTCCAGGCGAGTCATTCGCTATGGCGCTGGTGCGTGCTGGCCAGGTACTCGCGGACTTCCCTCAGGCGCGCGCTGATGCGCTTGCGCTGCACGTTCGTCAGGTGCGGCGTGGCGAGCGCGAGTTGGTATTGCTCGGCGGCCAGAGGCAGATTGCCGTCGGCGATCTGGTACTCGCCCATGTAGTAGTAGGCGTCGCCGACATCACCCGCGGCGCTGGCCGCGCGGGCGGTGAGCTGGATCTGATCGATCGTCGGTGGCACGTTGTTGAACAGATCGAGCAGCACATCATGTGCTTCTGCGGCCTTGTTGTCCGCCATCAGCGCCTGCGCGTAGCGCACCGTCACGGGAACGTTTCGTGGAAAGAGCACCGTCGCCAGCCGGAAGGTTGCCAGCGCATCCTTCATCTCACCCGCTTTGACCTGTGCCTGGCCGAGCGCGGCATAGAGCAGATGAAGATCCGAGTGCTGCGCCACCAGCTTCTTCAGGATGGGCACGGCCTCGGCGGGCTTGTTGTCCTGCATCAGCGCCAGCGCATCGCCGTACAGGGTGCTGACACTGTGGTTGCCGCCCGCAATCCTCTGGGCGTAGTACCTCTGGATGTCCTCATCGCCGGGCGCAGTGAGGACGCGGACGCGCTCCTTGATGAGCCAGAAATCCGGTGAGCTGGTATTGGGAGTCGGCGGGAACTGCGCGGCGCGCGCGCGAGCCTCCGCCACGCGGTCCTCATCTACGGGGTGATCGATCAGGATCGCCGGTACCCAGCTGTCCTGTATGCCTCTCTGCCGACTCACCCGCTCGAAGATGTCGGCCATGCCCTGCGGATCGAAACCCGCCGCCGCCAGGTACTGGATTCCCACCCGGTCCGCTTCCTCTTCCTCGCTACGCGAGAAGTCGATCTGCTGCTGTGCCGCGAGTCCCTGGGAGGCGGCGATGCCGCCCTCGATGGCATCTCCGCCGCCGCCGCCGAGAGCGCCGAGGAGGATCGTGGCGAGCATTGCCGCGAGCGAGGTCATGGTCGCCTGCTGCTGCTCCTGGAACTTGCGGGCCAGGTGGTTCTGAGTAATGTGCGCGGTCTCGTGCGCGACGATGCCGGCGAGCTCCGACTCCGTCTGGCTGGCCAGCAGCACTTCCGAGAAGATGAACACGAATCCGCCGGAGACGGCGAACGAATTGAACTCGTCACTTTTCAGAACGACGTAGTGAAAATCGCCGCCGCCGTCCGTGCTCTGTGACGCGAGCCGCTGGCCAAGCTCCTGGACGTATTCCGACGTCTCCGGATCGTCGAAGGTCTGGCGCTGCTGGCGCATCTGCAGCATCACGGAGTAGCCGATCTGGTATTGCTCGGAGCGGGAGACCATCGCATTGGCAGGGCTGCTCAGATCCGGCAGCTGCGAGTTGATGGCCGAAGGCAGGTCCGTGGTCAGCGGGTTGAACGGCTGGCCCGCTATCGCCAGGGTGGAGGCGTTGAGGAAGAGCGTGAGAAGGATCAGGACGAACGCGCGCATTTTGTGTTCGACCAGGATCGGAGAGGTCAGTTTCCCTGCATTAACAGAAGCTTACAAATCCGGAGGAGGCCCCATTGCCGGGGGGCCGCTGCCGGAGCCAGCTTACAGGATATCCGAGGCGAAGTCCGCCAGCCGCGAGCGCTCCCCCCGAACCAGGGTGATATGCCCGGAATGAGGCCAGCCGCGGAAGCGGGTTACGGCATAGGTGAGCCCCGAGGTCGTCTCCGTGAGATAGGGCGTATCGATCTGCGCCACATTGCCCAGGCAGGCGAGCTTGGTGCCGGGCCCGGCCCGGGTAATGAGCGCCTTCATCTGCTTCGGCGTCAGGTTCTGCGCCTCATCGAGGATGAGGAAGCGGTTGAGGAACGTGCGCCCGCGCATGAAGTTGAGCGAGCGGATCTTGATGCGATTGCGCAGCAGATCGTTGGTCGCGGCACGTCCCCAGTTGCCGCCTTCCTGGCCCCCCGTGAGCACCTCGAGGTTGTCCATGAGCGCCCCCATCCAGGGTTCCATCTTTTCTTCCTCCGTTCCAGGCAGGAAGCCTATGTCCTCGCCGAGGGGGATGGTCACCCGGGTCATGATGATCTCGGCGAAGCGGTTGCTCTCGAGCGTCTGCATGAGGCCTGCGGCCAGGGCGAGCAGGGTCTTCCCGGTGCCGGCGGGACCCAACACCGTGACGAAGTCGATCTCGGGATCCATCAGGAGATTCAGGGCGAAGTTCTGCTCGCGGTTGCGCGCCGTGATTCCCCAGACGCTGTGCCGCTCGTTGCGGTGGTCCCGCATGAGCTCGATCACTGCGGTCTCGCCGTTCAGGCGGCGCACGATGCCCTCGATGCCCTCGGGGCTGTCTTCGTACACGCCCTGGTTGGGCAGCCACTCGCGCACTGCAGGTCCGGTGATCTCGTAGAACGTGCGCTCGCCTTCTTTCCACGAGCGCATGCCCTGGCCATGCCGCTCCCAGAAATCCGGCGGCAGTGCGGTCATGCCGCTATAGAGGACGTCGCTGTCCTCCAGCGTCTTGTCGCTGTAGTAGTCCTCGGCATGCACGCCGAGCACTGCGGCCTTGATCCGCAGGTTGATGTCCTTGGAAACGAGGATCACCCGTGCATCGCTTCTCTCGTTCTGCAGCGCGAGTGTCTGCGCGAGAATGGCATTGTCGTTGCCCTGGCCCGGCAGACTCTGCGGCAGCGCGCTCGACAGCTGGCGTGTCTGGAAGAAGAGCCGGCCGGAGGAGGGCTTCTTGCCGTGGTTGCCGGTGTAACCGCTCGGTAACTTCAGCCCGCGATCGATCTGCTCCTTGGTCGCATCGCGCATCATGTCATCGAGGAATCGGCTCACCTGACGCACGTTGCGTGACGCCTCGGAGAGGCCCTTTTTGTGCGCGTCGAGCTCTTCGAGCACCACCATCGGGAGATAGACGTCGTGCTCCTCGAAGCGGAAAATGGCTGTTGGGTCGTGCATCAACACGTTGGTGTCGAGGACGAAAAGCCGACGGCCATCACGCGGGCGCGCCCGCGGCTCGGTGCGCTCCGTCGTGACGGGCATCGATGCAGGCCCTGCGCCGGAGGGCGACTCGGATGCAGATGCAGGTTCGGAGGCGGGTGCTCGCGAGTGCGCTGCGCCGGGCGCGGGATCAGAGAGACTTCGCTGCTTCAAGCACTTCCTCCGCGTGCCCCGGAACCTTCACCTTGCGCCATTCCTGCCGCAGCACTCCTTTGGAGTCGATGAGGAAGGTGCTGCGCTCGATGCCGAGATACTTCCTGCCGTAGAGACTCTTCTCGTGGATCACATCGAACAGCTTGCAAACCTCTTCCTCCTCGTCCGCCAGCAGGGTGAAAGGTAGGGCCTCCTTGGTCTTGAATTTCTCGTGTGAGGCCACGCTGTCGCGGGAGATGCCGACGATCTCGACGCCGGCCTTGCTGAAGGCGGCATTGAGGTCGCGGAAGTCCTGCGACTCGCGCGTGCAGCCCGAAGTCATGTCCTTCGGGTAGAAATAGATCACGAGGGCGCGGCCGGCGGCATCCTTGAGACGCCAGGTGCCACCGCCGGTCGCGGGCAGGGAGAATGAGGGCACTTTGGCCCCCGGCTCGACTTTCGGCATCGCTCAGGACTTCACGGGTTCCAGGATGGCATCGAGGTTGAGGGAATCGCAGAACTCCATGAATTCCTCGCGCAGATGGGCCACCTGGATACGGCTGGGTACGTTCACGATCATCTGCACGGAGAACATGGGGGCGCCCGTGTGGGCGGCGGGATAGCTTCTCGTCGATACCTCCGCGATGTCGATGCTGCGGCTGGCGAAGAAGCCCGAGAGCCCCGAGACGATGCCGGTCTGATCGAGACACACGACATCGATCGAGTACGGGAGCATGTCAGTACGGGTGGTGCGCGGCTCCGTACGCTTCAGGTGCACGCTCAAGCTGGTGGTCTCGGCCAGGCGCTTCAGCTCGGTTTCGAGCTTGGCCAGAGCGTGCCAGTTGCCGGCGACGAGCAGCACCATGGCGAATTCCGTGCCGAGCGCAGCCATCCGGCTCTCCGTGATATTGCCGCCGCACTCGCTGATCACTCGGGTCAGCTCGTGCACCATGCCGGTGCGGTCGCTACCGATCGCCGAGACGGCCAGGTGCTGCTTCATCGGGTCAGTGGGCTGGGTGCGTTCCAAGGTGCTGCGGGTGAGTGTACCGGGTGAGCGGTTCCGTGGCGACTCGTGCGGGCCGCCCGGCAGTCCTCGGGGACTTCGTCCGGCGCGCATTGCCGCTTATACTTGCCGGCTCACCCGCAGCGCACCGGTCGATCCAGGGTTTTGATGTTCTCAGGCAGCCTCGTCGCGATCGTCACGCCCATGCGGGACGACGGTTCCATTGACAATAAAGCGTGGGCCCGCCTCATCGACTGGCACATCGCAAGTGGCTCGAGCGGCCTCGTGGTCGGCGGCAGCACGGGCGAGTCGGCCACGCTCACCGATGAGGAGCTCTGGGAGCTCGCTTCCCTTGCCTGCGAGCACGCCCGGCACCGGATCGCCATCATCGTCGGCGTAGGCTCGAGCAGTACGGCCGTCTGCGTGGAGCGGGCCCGCCGGTTCTCGCAGTTGGGGATCGACGGCCTTCTCGCCGTGACGCCCGCGTATAACCGGCCCACCCAAGAAGGGCTGTACCGGCACTTCGCGGCGATCGCAGAAGCTTCCTCCAAGCCCTTGATCCTCTATAACGTGCCGTCCCGGACGGCCGTGGACATGCTGCCGGGTACGATCGGGCGTCTGTCGCAACTCGGCCGGATCAGTGCGGTCAAAGAAGCGGTACCAGGCCCGCAGCGGGTAAGAGAGCTGCTCGAGACCTGCAGGAAAGGGTTCACGGTGCTGAGCGGGGATGATGCGACGGCGCGGGAGGCCATTCTCGCCGGCGCGCGCGGGGTCATTTCGGTGACCGCGAACGTGGCGCCGCGCGCCATGGCAGAGATGGTGGCTGCAGCCTTGCGCGGCGAGCGCGAGTCCGCGACCGGCGTCGATCAACAGTTGGCGGCCTTGCATCGGGATCTCTTTCTCGAGAGCAATCCGATACCGGTCAAATGGGCCCTGGCCCAGGCGGGCAGGATCGGGCGCGGCATCCGGCTGCCGTTGACCGAGCTTTCCACGGCCTACCAGCCGGCGGTGCTCGCGGCCCTGCGGCAGGCGGCCGCGCTCGAGTAGATGAACGCAAATGAGGGGGTTGATTTTGACATCCGGAGATTCTGAGAACCGCTTTCGTGAGAGGAAGCGTCCCGGGATGCTGGCCGTTTCCGCTGCCGCGCTGCTCACGCTCGGCGGCTGCAAGACGATGCATCACCTCGTCGGCAGCGACGACTGCAACAAGCCGCAGCCCTACATGCAGGCCACCAGCATTCCGCGCCTCAACATTCCTCCGGGTCTCGACTCGCCCGATACCAGCCATGCGCTCGATGTCCCGCAGCTCAATGGACCTGCGCCGCCCCCGCGCGGCCCAAAGGATCCGTGCCTCGACAAGCCCCCGCCGTTCAACGGCGCGCAGCCGAACGCCAGGCCCGAGGCCTGAGATTTAGTATCATTCAGGCCCTGAAGCGCAGAGGTGGCCGAGCGGTCGAAGGCGCTGGACTGGAATTCCAGTAAACTCTTCACGGGGTTTCGTGGGTTCGACAAAATCGCCGGGAGCGATTTTGGACGACGCGAAGCGTCGGCCCGCAGGGCGCGGCGCAGGGACGGGGCCGCGCAATCCCACCCTCGAGGACCGAGGGTGCGCTGCTCGGGGGGAGAGCGGCTTCAGATGCGGAGAGGTGGCCGAGCGGTCGAAGGCGCTGGACTGGAATTCCAGTAAACTCTTCACGGGGTTTCGTGGGTTCGAATCCCACCCTCTCCGCCACGTAATGCTTCGCGATGGCCCGTCCGTGGGATTCGAACCCACGACATCAGACCAATGGGTTCGAAAACGCGGCTCGGCCGCGTTTAACGGCATCGTCCGCGATGCCGGCCCCGGAGGGGCGAGGCCTCGTAGGGCCGAGTAATCCCACCCTCTCCGCCACTTCAGCTGGCGTTGTTTTCCGTAATCCGGGAGAGTACCCGCGCGACGATTCCGTCGCAGCGCTCGCCCGCGAATCCCCACAGGTTCCGCTCCGCGATGTCGACTTCGCGTGCCAACGCCTCGCGCAAGAGCGTCTTGGCGCGGAAGTGCCGGCTGCGCACCGTTTCCGCGGGAATCCCCAGCGACTCGGCGGTCTCCTCGACGGTGAGCTCCTCGACGGAGCGCAAGACAAAAACCGTACGGAAGCCTTCTGGCAGCGCATCGATCCTGCGCTCGAGAATGGCCCGCATCTGTGCGCGGTCGACTGCGACATCCGGTGAGCCGAGCTCATCGGAGGGGACGGATTCGATTTCGTGGTCGGTGGGTGAGGGAATCATGGGGATTACGTTCTGTCTGCGCGCATTGCGGCGCACCCTCCCGAGGCACTCGTTGACGACGAGACGCGACAGCCAGGTCGCAAGAGACGACTCGGCGCGAAATTGAGCGAGCGAGCGGTGCGCGGCGAGATAGGCTTCCTGCAGGGCGTCCTCCGCCTCCGCGCTGTTGCCCACGATGGCCCGTGCCAGACGGTAGAGCCGGCGATTGAAGCGCCGCATCAGCAGTCCAAACGCCGCCGGGTCGCCCGCCAGAACCCGCCGGACCAGTGAGGCGTCGTCGTCGGTCACGGCGGCAGAGCAAGTGAGCTCGGCGTTGGTCATACGATTCCAGAATGGGTCAGTGAACCTCTATCCTGCCCTTCATGGTGACATGAAGGCTGCACACGTAATCATACTCGCCCGCCTTTCGGGCCACGTAGGTCCACGACCCGTCCGGGTCGATCAGGTGCGAGTCGAATTTCCCGGCGGTGGAGGTCACCGTGTGCGGAAAGAGATCCTTGTTGATCCAGGTGATCCGGTCCCCGGGGTGTACCGCGATCACCTGTGGCTTGAACGCCATGCCCTCGATGATCACCGTATGCGCGTGCCCGGCAGCGCGCTTCGCGTGTTGGGCGGCATGGCCCGTCAGCGTGCCGGCGGCCATGGCCATGGCCAGAGCCAGGGAGAAAAGCAGCACCGGCGCGCGATACCTGCGCGCCGGTGCTGACCGGCCAGAGTCAGACCGAATCAAGGGCTGCGCCCTTACATTCCGCCGAGCATGCTCTGGATGTGCTTGGCATGCTCCAGGTGATCCACGAAGGCCGGCCGGACCTTGACCAGCAGCGCCTTGAGCTCCGCATTCTGGGCGCCCGGAATCAGAGCCTTGTCCATGGCATCGAGCACCGCCTGGTGATAGGTGACTTCATGGTCGATGTATGCTTTGTCGAAGGCGGCGCCTTTCAGCGTCTTGAGGTTGGCGATGTTCTGCTCGCCACCCTGCTTCAGGCTCTCGGCCGTGGCATTGCCCTCCGGGGTGACATGGAGCTTCGTCACGAGGGCGACCGCTGCCTTGTTGACTCCCGTGTGATCGGTGACCATGCGCTTCGCGAAAGCCTTGACGTCGGCGGCGTGCGCCTTGTGCTCGGCGAGCTTGCCGGCGTCGATGTCTACCTGATTGGCAGTCACCACGATCGCGGCGATCTGGGGGTCGGTCGGCAGGCCCTGCGCCGAGGCCAACGCCATGCCGGCTCCCAGGACAGCTCCGAGTAAGTACACGGCTCTTCTCATCATGGTCATGCTCCCGCGGCGAAGTGGATTTCTGGACCGGCGCCATCGGCGGACTCGAGGCACGCACGGATTGGAGGCACGCGCACGGGCCGCGCCGATTATTTGCCCCGGCATGCCAATGGATGTCACGAGTGGTCGGCCCGTTCCGGGCACCGCAGGCCTCGTCCGGGTCGGCTGTGTATGATCCAGGCCGTGAACGAGGTCATTGACCGCCTGCGCCGCGCACTGCCCCCGGGCGCGTTGCTCTCCACTGCCGAGGAGCTCAAGCCGTACGAATGCGATGCGCTGATGCTGTATCGCCGCGCACCGCTCGCGGTAGCGCTTCCGGCCGCCGAGGCGGAGGTAGCGGCGGTGCTGAGGACCTGCAATGAGGCGGGGGTGCCGGTCATCGCACGCGGTGCCGGCACGGGACTCTCGGGAGGCGCGACGCCCAACCCGGATGCCGTGCTCATGTCACTCGCCCGGCTCAATCGCATACTCGGCATCGATCCATTGGCGCGAACCGCCCGGGTGCAACCGGGGGTGCGAAATCTCGCGGTATCCGAGGCAGCCGCCCCGTACGGTCTTTACTACGCCCCCGATCCCTCGAGCCAGATCGCCTGCACGATCGGCGGCAATGTCGCCGAGAACTCGGGCGGTGTGCACTGCCTGAAATACGGCCTCACGGTGCACAACCTGCTCGCGCTGAGAGTCGTCACCGTGGAGGGCGAGGTGATGGAGATCGGCGCGCGCTCGCTCGATGCACCCGGATATGACCTGCTGGCGCTCCTCACGGGCTCCGAGGGGTTGCTCGCGGTAGTCACGGAAGCGACGCTGCGACTCATCCCCCGGCCCGAATGTGCGCGGGTCGTGCTCGCCGCCTTCGACAGTCTCGCCGAGGCCGGTCAGGCCGTGGCCGATGTGATTGCGGCCGGGATCATTCCCGCGGGGCTCGAGATGATGGACCGGCCCGCGATCGCGGCTGTCGAGCCTTTCGTGAAGGCCGGCTATCCGCTCGATGCCGAGGCGATCCTGCTCTGCGAGTGCGATGGCACGGCTCACGAGGTCGAGGAGGAGATCCTGCGCGTCCAAGCCGTGCTGCAGCGCGCGGGCAGCACCGAGTGTCGCATCTCGCGCGATGAGGCGGAGCGGCTGCGCTTCTGGGCGGGACGCAAGGCCGCGTTTCCCGCGATGGGTGCGCTCTCGCCCGATTACTACTGCATGGATGGCTCCATTCCTCGCAAGCGCCTCGCGGCCGTGCTCGAGGCCATCCGCAAAATGGAAGTCAAGTACCGCCTGCGCTGCACCAACGTCTTTCACGCGGGCGATGGCAACCTGCATCCGCTCATTCTGTTCGACTCCAACGACGCCGCGCAGGTCGCGCGCGCGGAGGCCTTCGGTGCAGAGATCCTCGAGCTCTGTGTCACGGAGGGCGGCAGCATCACCGGCGAGCACGGCGTTGGATTGGAGAAGATCGACCAGATGTGCGTGCAGTTCGGCCGCGCCGAGCTCGAGATTTTCCACGCCGTGAAGCGCGCGTTCGACGAGCGGGGTCTGCTCAACCCCGGTAAGGCAGTGCCGACGCTGCACCGTTGTGCGGAATTCGGGCGCCTGCACGTGCGCGGCGGGCGCCTGCCGCATCCGGAATTACCACGGTTCTAGCGGCTCATGGCGGTTGGTAACCCGATGGCGCCCGCTGCGAGATCTGCAAAACCCGCCGCCGGCATTGCCGGCGCGATGCCGAGCGCGGTATGACCGACATGTCTTCTCTGCAGGAGAGCATTCGCTCGGCGGCCGCGGCGCGCCGGCCCGTACGCATCCGCGCAGGCGGGAGTAAAGACTTCTATGGGGGGCCGCTCGTGGGCGAGCCGTTGGATGTCGGCGGTCTCGCGGGAATATCGGATTACGAGTCGACCGAGCTCACCGTCACGGCGGGCGCGGGCACCCGGCTCACGCAGATCGAGCGTGTCCTCGCCGAGCGCGACCAGATGCTCGCCTTCGAGCCGCCGCGGTTCGCGGGCAGGGCCACACTCGGCGGCGCGATAGCCGCCGGACTGTCGGGCCCACGTCGCGCCTACTGTGGGGCCCTGCGTGATTTCGTGTTGGGCGTCTCGATGATCGATGGACGCGGCGAGCTGCTGCATTTCGGCGGCAGGGTGATCAAGAATGTCGCAGGGTTCGACCTCTCGCGGTTGATGGCCGGCAGCCTCGGCACCCTCGGCCTGATCACCGAGGCGACCGTGAAGGTCACGCCCCGGCCGCGCGCGGAATGCACTCTGCGATTTGCCATGGATCAGGCGAGCGCATTGGAATCGATGGCGGTCTGGGCAGCTCGGCCTTTACCGCTCTCTGCAACGGCATGGCATGACGGCCTCTTACACGTGCGGCTGTCTGGTGCGGAGGCGGCAGTGCGCGCCGCGCGCGAGAATCTCGGCGGAGAGATCGTGCCCGGTGCTGAAGCATATTGGGACGACGTGCGGGAGCAGCAGCTCGAGCTCTTCGCGGCCGCGCCCGACCTCTGGCGCGTGTCGCTGCCGGTGCACGCGCCCTTCTTGCCGATCCAGGGACGAACCCTGATCGAGTGGGGAGGGGCGGTGCGCTGGTTGCCAGGTCCGCAGGACGGGAGCGCTTTACGTACCCTCGCCGCGAGGCTCGGCGGCCACGCGATGCTGTATCGTGCGTCTGTGAAGCCGGCGCAAGGGTGCTTCCAGCCGTTGCCTCCGGCCATGCTTTCGCTCCACCGGCGTCTGAAGGCAGCCTTCGACCCGCAAGGCATTTTCAATCGCGGCCGACTCCACCCGGATCTCTGAGTGCAAACCCGACTGAGTGCTGCTCTGCTCGATACGCCCGAAGGACGGGAGGCCGACGGCATCCTGCGCAAATGCGTGCACTGCGGGTTCTGCACCGCCACCTGTCCCACGTATCAGCTGCTGGGCGATGAGCTCGATGGTCCCCGCGGCCGCATCTATCTCATCAAGGAGATGCTGGAGGGAGCGTCCCCCTCCCGCTCCACCCAACTCCACCTCGACCGTTGTCTGACTTGCCGTGCGTGCGAGACAACGTGTCCATCAGGCGTCCGTTACGGGCGCTTGCTCGACATCGGCCGGCACCACATAGAGCAAGTTGTGCCGCGGACGTTCCGAGAGCGTCTCCTCAGGCGCGTGCTTCTGGCGACCATTCCGCGACGGAAGCGATTCACCGCTCTGCTGGCGCTCGGTCGGGCACTGCGACCCCTGATGCCAGCTACGCTGCGACGCAGCGTGCCGGCGAGGCAGCACGCGGCGGCCTGGCCGGCTCCGCGGCACGATCGACACATGTTGGTGCTTGCCGGTTGCGTGCAGCCCGCAATAGCACCTGACATCAATGCCGCCGCGGCGCGGATACTCGATCGGCTGGGTATCACGCTGATCGAGGTCGACGACGGCTGCTGCGGTGCTCTTGCGCACCATCTGGCGGAGCAAAGGAGCGCGCGCGAGCAGATGCGGCGCAACATCGATGCCTGGTGGCTCCACATCGAGCGTGGTGCCGAAGCGCTGGTCGTCACCGCATCCGGCTGTGGCGCCATGATCCGAGACTACGGCGAGCTGCTTCGGGATGATCGCGCATACGCACAAAAGGCGGCACGGGTGTCGCAGCTCTTTCGCGACCTCGGTCAGGTGGTTGCGCAGGAGCTTGCAAAGCCGGGCGTGAAGCTCGAGCCGACCTCGCCCGCCGGGCGCGGGCAGCGGGTTGCATTTCATTCGCCTTGCACGCTGCAACATGGCCTGAAGCTTCGGGGTGTCATCGAGCCGCTGCTCGAGCGGGCAGGGTACACCCTCACTTCCGTCGCCGACGCGCACCTCTGCTGCGGCTCCGCCGGCAGCTATTCCTTGCTGCAGCCTGCCATCTCGCGTCAGCTCAAGGCCAACAAACTGGCAGCGCTACAGGCCGGCACTCCCGATGTCATAGCAACCGCCAATATTGGCTGCCAGATGCACCTGGCCTCCGGCGCCGAGTGCCCCGTGCGACACTGGATAGAGCTGCTCGCGCAGTCTATTGCGTCATCTTCATGACCGTATTGGTGTTGTCGTCATTGAAGTAGATGATGTCATTGCCCTGGCTGTCGGCAGTCGCGGCGATGCCGAAAAGGGCGCCGGGGGTGCCGCTCGTATCGAGTTGCACCGGTTGACCCACGAAGCCTCCGGGGAGAACGGGAGAGACTTCCACCGCCAGGTTCGGCATCTGCCCGCCCGTTATGTTGATGTCGCTGTTCGTGACAACCAGGTCGCCATCGGTGAGCAATGCGGCGCTGAGTGGGGCAAAAAGCGGTGTTCCGTGGGCGATCACACGGGCGGAGGATGCCGACGGACCGCTGAACGTCGGCGTGGGGGTGGGCGCAGCCGTTGCGGGCGAGCCGCACTGCCCGGCGACCATTACGCCATTGGCCCCGATGCTCGACACATTCGCCAGCGCGATCACGCTAAAAGAACTGGTATCGATTACGTAAAGGGTATCAATTGAGCCATCATAGGTAAGGCCGGATGGCGCGTATATGGCACCTGGCTGTCCGCTCCCGCAAAATCCCTGGACGATCTGGGTGAAGGCCGTCTGCGTGTCGCCGTTCAAGGTGATGCGATCGATCGTGCCATTCGCGTTCGAGACATAGAGCGCGGCAGGGTTCTGGCCATTGGCCGGCGCGAAGGCCTCGCCCCAGGGACTGGCGAACGTGTCGGTCGAGAACGGCGTGCTCACGGTGCCGGCGGGGGCAACGAGTGGATTCTGGTTTGCGGTGAACGCCGCAGCGGAGATGTTGCCGTCTGGAAGGATGGCGAGCGCATTGCATCCTTGCAGCGACGGTGATTGGGCGATGTGATATGGCGTCGAGCCTGGCGTCGGGTGCAGGCCGACAATGGTCGTGCCCTTCCCCTCGGTGTTGGTTGCGCCGTCGTTGAAGTTGCAGACGATCAGGTCACCGGCGCTGACCAGGCCGGCGGTCGCCGGCGCAATGGCGAGGCCGTAGGGGTTGCCACCCCTCTCCACCGGGTCGACCGTAGAGCCGATGGCCGTAATGGTGTTCGGTGACAGCATGCTCAGGATGGACGGAAGTACCGTGATCGCGACTGTCGTTGCCGATCCGGTGCCGCCCGCTCCCGTGCAGGCCAGGGTGTACGTGACCGTCCCGGTGCCGACCGGCGCGACCGTTACGGATCCGCTGGCCGGCTCACTCCCGCTGAAGGCGCCGCCGATGTCGCTCGAGGGGGATGCGGAGCAGGAGGTCGCGTTGCTCGACGTCCAGGCGAGGCTCACTGCCTGCCCGAGATGAATTGTGGGCGCCTGGGTCGGCGAGCTGAACATTACGGTGGGCATTGACATCATCATCGGAGGGTTGCCCCCATAGCCACTCATGCCGCTGCCCCCGCCGTAGCCGCCGCAGCCTGCCAGATAGAAAAGAAAGGCGCAGGGTACTGCCTTCAGGCAGTTCAACGTGTGTCGGAGCATGGTGAGCACCCACTTTGATCCGTGACTCGCAGCGTAAGTGCCGGCGTGCTCGAAAGGCGGTTCAAGCCGGCGGGTCGCGGCTCTCTTTCTATGTTGGGGCTGCAAATCCGCGCACGAGAAAAAGCAGGCCGAGCGCGAGGAAGATTGCGCTCGCGAAATAGCGGATCCATTTGTGCGGCAGGCGCGCCGAGAACGCCTTGCCGAAGAAGACCGCCGGCGCGTTGGCGAGGAACATCCCGGTGGTCGTGCCCGCGACCACTGCGAGCAGGTTGGAATAGGCGGCCGCGAGCGCGACGGTGGCGATCTGCGTCTTGTCGCCGATCTCCGCAATGAAGAAACTGACCAGCGTGGCCAGGAACGCGCCCCTGCGGCCTCCATCCGTCGATGCGTCATCGAGGGTGTCAGGCTTGAGCGTCCACAGAGACATGACGATCATGCTGACGCCCACGGTGACATCGAGTATCTGCGGTGTGAGCGTGCGGCCGAGCCGCTGGCCGACGAAGGCAGCGACGGCGTGATTGGCAAGCGTTGCGCAGAGCACCCCGGCGAGGATCGGCCACGGGCGGCGGAAGCGCGCCGCCAGCATGAGCGAGAGGAGTTGCGTCCGATCGCCCATCTCGGCGACGGCCACCGTCGACAGGCTGATCAGGAAGGATTCCATCAGGGACCCGCTTTTTAGCAGAGCATCGCGGCGCAGCGCAAGAACCTTCACTCGCGTCCCGGTACAGACACACGCCGTCTCGTCGCTCGTTGCGGCGACCGAGGCGCACATTCGCTTGCGGCGAGTGTCACCACTTCGTCTAGGGGAGAGCCGACGTGCATTCCATACAGAGAAACCTGCTGGCGCCGATCGCGCTGGTGGCAGCCGCGTCCCTCACGACCGTCGCCTACGCCGATCGGGACGACTTCGCGTATCAACAGACGAACCTCGTATCCGACGGTGCCGTTCAGGCGCTGACGACCGACGGGCACCTCAAGAATCCGTGGGGAATTGCGGCGTTTCCCGGTGGCCCGTTCTGGATCTCCGATAACGGCATGGGCGTCGCCACGCTCTACGATGGCAAGGGCGACATAGTGCCCCTCATCGTGATGATTCCTCCTCCCGCCGGCTCCCCGCCGGGCACGCCGGCTACCCCCACGGGCGTCGTGTGGAATCCGAGCGGACAGGCGTTTCTGCTCGCACCGGGCAAGGCCGCCTTGTTCATCTTTGCCACCGAGGATGGCACGATCTCTGCGTGGAATCCGACGGTCGATCGGACTGCCGCCGTGCTGAAGATCGACAATTCCCAGGGTGGCAACGGGGCGGTGTACAAGGGGCTCGCGCTCGCGACGAATTCGCAGGGCGTGTTCCTGTACGCGACCAACTTCCGCAATGGTACGGTCGACGTGTTCGACTCGACGTTCAAGCCGGCGACGCTCTCCGGCTCGTTCTCCGACCCGAGGATACCCGCAGGGTATGCGCCATTCGGTATTGCCCTGATCGATGGAAACCTGTTCGTCAGCTATGCGTTGCAGGATTCGGCGAAACACGACGATGTGGCAGGCCAGGGTCACGGTTTCGTGGACGTGTTTGATACGAATGGTCACCTGATCCGGCGCTTTGCCTCGCGCGGTGCGCTCAACTCACCCTGGGGGATGGTCCGCGCGCCGCTCGATTTTGGCGGGTTCAGCTCCCACGTGCTGGTCGGCAATTTTGGCGACGGGCACATCAGCGCTTTCGACTCGGACGGCGACTTCCGCGGGCAGCTGCGCAGGTCCTCGGGGAGCCGCATCATCATCGACGGTCTCTGGGGCCTCTTCTTCGGCACGGGACTCGCTGCGAACCCCAATACGCTGTACTTCACGGCCGGGACCAATCATGAGGCGGACGGTCTCTTTGGAACGGTGCAGGCGGTCGAGCCAATCGAGCAGCACGGCAACTGACGGCTCAGTTCATCGCCGCGGATCACGCGTCTGTCGCCCGCCCATGCGCCGCAAGCCAGCTTGCGGCGCATGGGGCGGGCGTTTGCTATCATCGCCGTTCCGAGATTCCGGGCTCGGCGTGTAATCCTTTGATTTCAAAGAACTAGCGCTCGAGCTCTTGAGCCATGGCGGCCCGCGTCGGCTACTCCGCGACGACCAGTCGTGAACCCCGTCAGGGCCGGAAGGCAGCAGCGGCAGCGGCGATGTCGGGTGCCGGAGCTCTCGCTGATGCGGGCCGCCTCCACTGCAAGGCCGAGTGATGACTGAAACCTACACGGCGCTCGCGCGCAAGTGGCGGCCGCGGGCCTTTGCCGAGCTGATCGGCCAGGACCATGTGCGCCGCGCGCTCGTCAACGCGCTCGAAACGGGCCGCGTGCATCATGCCTTCCTCTTCACCGGTACGCGCGGGGTGGGCAAGACGACCATTGCCCGCATTCTC
Source organism: Steroidobacteraceae bacterium (assembly GCA_035652555.1). Classification (GTDB taxonomy): domain Bacteria; phylum Pseudomonadota; class Gammaproteobacteria; order Steroidobacterales; family Steroidobacteraceae; genus 13-2-20CM-66-19. The sequence goes on from DASRDO010000018.1 coordinate 80,010, forward strand.
GCCAAGTGCCTGAATTGCGAAAAAGGAGTCACTCCGACGCCGTGCGGCGAGTGCGCGAGCTGCCGCGAGATCGATGCCGGGCGCTTCGTCGATCTCATAGAGGTCGATGCGGCCTCGCGCACCAAGGTCGATGACACGCGCGAGCTGCTCGACAACGTGCAATACGCTCCCACCCGCGGGCGCTACAAGGTGTACCTCATCGATGAGGTCCACATGCTCTCGACGCATTCCTTCAACGCGCTGCTGAAGACCCTGGAGGAGCCGCCGCCGCACGTGAAGTTTCTCCTGGCTACCACCGACCCGCAGAAGCTGCCGGTCACCGTGCTGTCGCGCTGCCTGCAGTTCAACCTCAAGCGGATTCCCCTCACACAGATCGCCGGACACCTGCGCGCCATTCTCGAGAAGGAAGGCATTGGATTCGAGCCGGCCGGCCTCGCGCTGGTTGCGCAGGCCGCCGACGGCAGCATGCGGGACGGGCTCTCACTGCTCGATCAGCTCATCGCCTTCGGCGGCGGCCGTGCCGGGGAGGCGGAGGCCCGGGCCATGCTCGGCACGATCTCCCGCGATCACGTGCTGCAACTGGCAGAGCGCCTCGCCGCCGCCGATGCGGCCGAGCTCATGCGGTATGCCCGCTCCCTGGAAGAATGGGCGCCCGACTATGCCCAGGTGCTCGATGAGCTCGGCTCGCTCCTCGCCCGGATCGCCCTCAAGCAGGTCGTGAAGGATTTCGATGGCGATGACCTCTACGCCCCGGAGCTGCTCGACCGCCTGGCCCAGGCGATCGCCCCCGAGGACGTGCAGCTCTATTACCAGACCGCCATAATCGGCCGACGGGACCTCGCCCTGGCGCCCGATCCCCGCACGGGCTTCGAGATGGCGCTGCTCAGAATGGTGGCGTTCCGGCCCCAGGCCGCGGCAGCGACGGCGCCACCGGCCGCTCCCGGCGCGAGGACCCGTCCTCCGGCCTCTGCTCCTGCTTCGCCCGGCGCCGCGGCTGCTGCCAACCCCCGGCCTCTGCAGAGCGACCGCGACGCGCTCCCGGGGACATTCGACCCTTCATCCGCTGCGCAGGACTGGGCCGCGATCCTTTCTGCGCTGGACCTGCAGGGCGCAGCGCGGCAGCTTGCAGCGCATTGTGTGCTCGTCGGACGGGAGGGTGCAGTGGTGCGCCTCGCGCTCGATCCCCGAAGCAAATTCATGCGGACTGCCGCCGTGGAGGAGAAGCTCGCCCAGGCGCTCGCGCGGCACTATGGCGAGCCGATCCGTCTGGAGTTCACCACTGTGATCGGGCAGGCAGAGACCCCGGCCCAGGCCGGGGAGCGCGCCACCCAGGAGGAGGCCGAGGCTGCGCGCCGCGCCTTCGAGGCCGACCCGGGCGTCCAGGGCTTTCGCGAGCGCTTCGGCGCAACGCCCCTTCCCGAGACCATCCGGCCGATAAAATAGGCCATCAAGCTGCGGAGAGACTATGAAGGGGAATTTCAACAATTTGGTGAAGCAGGCCCAGGCGATGCAGGCCAACATGCAGAAGGTCCAGGAGGAGATCGCCGCTCTCGAGGTGATCGGCGAGGCCGGCGGCGGGATGGTGAAGGTCACCATGAGCGGGCGGCACGAGACCCGCCGCGTGCAGATCGAGCCCGCCGTGATCGGTGAGGACCGGGAGATGCTCGAGGATCTCATCGCCGCGGCCGTGAACGATGCCGTCCACAAAGTGGAGGCAAAGGTGCAGGAGAAAATGTCGTCGATGACGGCAGGCCTGCAACTGCCGCCGGGAATGAAACTGCCGTTTTGAAGCACTCTCCCCGCCTCGCCCAGCTCATCGAAGCCCTGCGTTCGCTCCCGGGTGTCGGGCCGAAGACGGCTCAGCGCATGGCCTTTCATCTCCTGCAGGACGCGCGCCCCGCGGCGCGCACGCTCGCGCAGGCGCTCGACGGCGCGCTGGCTTCGGTGATGCGCTGCCGCCGTTGCCGCATGCTCACCGAGGAGGAGCTGTGCTCGATCTGCTCCGCGCCGCAGCGGGAGACCTCGCTTCTGTGCGTCGTGGAGTCTCCGGCCGATGTGGTCGCCATCGAGCAGTCGGGCAGTTACCGCGGGCGATACTTCGTGTTGATGGGTCACCTGTCGCCGCTCGATGGCATCGGCCCGGAGCAGCTCGGCATTCGCGAGCTCGAGGCCTTTCTCGAGGAGGGCTCGGTCCGCGAGCTGATCCTCGCGACCAATCCGACCGTGGAGGGAGAGGCCACGGCGCATTTCCTCGCGGAGCTCGCCACTCGCCGCGGACTGCGTGCCAGCCGGATCGCGCACGGCGTGCCCATCGGCGGTGAGCTGGAGTACGTCGATGGCGGTACGCTGGCGCATGCGCTCACCGGTCGCCAGCCCGTTTGATCGCTCAGCGCCTCTGCTTCGGCCGCCTGACGCTCGTCAGCTCTTCGGCGAGGCGTCGCAGGCGCCGGTAGCTCTCGTAGCGCCTGGCATCCATCGCTCCCGATTCGACGGCCTGTAGCACGGCACATCCGGGCTCGCGCATGTGCCGGCAGTCGAGGAACCGGCAGCCGGGAGCGAGCCGCGCCACTTCGACGAATCCGAGATGGCGCGGGTCGAGGTGATCGACCGCCGGGGCAAAGTCGCGCACGCCCGGGGAGTCGATGAGCCTTCCTCCGCCGGCGAGCTCGAACAGCCGGGAGGCGGTCGTCGTATGACGCCCTTCCTCCTCGCGCATGAGCCCGCCGATCTCGACCGCGGCATCGGGAGCCAGCCGGCGGACCAGCGATGATTTCCCGACACCTGACTGTCCGACGAGCGCTGCGACCTGCCCGGCACACGCCGCAAGCAACAGGTCGACACCTTCACCGGTTGCGGCGGAGACCGTGATGCACGGATATCCTGCCGCGGCGTAGACCTCGAGTTGCCTCCTCAGCGCCTCGTCGAGGCCGAGCTCCGCCTTGTTGAGCACCGGCGTCGCGGCGATCCCGGCGGACTCGGCGGCGGCGAGGTAACGGTCGGCGACGAACGGGTCGGGTGGCGGCAGGGGCGCAATCACGACCAACAGGCGGGTGATATTGGCGAGCACCGGCTCGATACCGCCGCGCGCGTTCGAGCGGTAGAGGGTGGTGCGACGGGGCAAGACCTCCACCACGTGCACCTCGCCGTGGTGCGGGTCGTTGCGGCAGCGGACCTCATCGCCGCACACGGCGCCGAGGTCGCGCCCGAAGGGCCGCGCTTTGATCGTACGGCCGGAGGCCTCCTGGACGAGGAGGTGCCGGCCGAAAGCGGCGATCACGCGCGCATCGAAGGTTGCTACACTCACAGTATGCCGAGCGCAGAGAATCTGATCTGGATCGATCTCGAGATGACGGGTCTCAAGCCCGACACGGACTCTATCATCGAGATCGCCACCATCGTCACCGACAAGCAGCTCTGCGTCCTCGCCGAGGGGCCCGTGATGGCCATTCACCAGCCCGATGAGGCGCTGGCGCGGATGGACGACTGGAACCAGCGCCAGCACGGCTCCTCGGGGCTCGTGGCGCGGGTGCGGGCGAGCCGCATCAGCGTGCCGGAGGCGGAGGCGCGCACGCTCGAGTTCCTGGCCACGCTGGTCGCCCCGGGCGCCTCGCCGATGTGCGGCAACAGCATCTGCCAGGATCGGCGATTCCTCGCCCGCTACATGCCGCAGCTCGAGAAGTTCTTCCACTACCGCAACCTCGATGTCAGCACTCTGAAGGAGCTGGCCCGGCGGTGGGCGCCGGAAGTCGCGGCCGGCATCGCCAAGCAGAGCGCGCATCTCGCGCTCGCCGACATCCGCGAGTCGATAGAGGAGCTCAAGTACTACCGGGCGCGGCTGTTCGCTCCGGCCTATGCGGGCCTCACGGGCCTTTAGCCCGCCCGGACTCTCCTGCCAGAAACAGCCACGTCTCCACCACCGTGTCCGGGTTCAGGGACATGCTCTCGATCCCCTGGTCGAGCAGCCAGCGCGCGAGATCGGGGTGATCGGAGGGACCCTGACCGCAGATGCCGATGTACTTGCCACGCGCGCGACAGGCGGCGATCGCCATGCCGAGCAGACGCTTGACGGCCTCGTCGCGCTCATCGAAGTGCTGGGCCACGATGGCCGAATCCCGATCGAGACCGAGAGTGAGTTGGGTCAGATCGTTGGAGCCGATGGACATGCCGTCGAAATGCTCGAGGTAGTCCTCCGCCAGCAGCGCGTTGGTCGGCAGCTCGCACATCATGATGACCTTGAGACCGTTCTCGCCGCGGCCGAGACCGTTGAGCGCCAGCAGCTCGGTCACCTTCTTGGCCTCCTTGATGCTGCGCACGAACGGAACCATCACCTGCACGTTGGTGAGCCCCATGAGGTCGCGCACCCGCTTGAGCGCGCGGCATTCGAGCTCGAAGCAGGGGCGGAAGCTCTCGTCCACGTAGCGCGCAGCCCCGCGGAAGCCGAGCATCGGGTTTTCCTCGTCCGGCTCATAGCGCCCGCCGCCCACGAGGTTGGCATACTCGTTGGACTTGAAGTCCGACAGGCGCACGATCACCGGCTCCGGCGCGAACGCCGCGGCGATCTGCGCGATACCCTCGGCGAGCTTCTCGACGTAGAAGCTGACAGGGTCGGCATAACCTGACATCTGGGCGTTTATCTGCGACTTGAGGTCATCATCCAGGCGCTCGTACTCGAGCAGCGCGCGCGGGTGTACGCCGATCATCCGGTTGACGATGAACTCCAGCCGGGCGAGGCCGACGCCGTGGTTGGGGATTCCGGCGAAGTCGAACGCCCGATCCGGATTGCCGACATTCATCATGATCTTCACCGGAATCTTCGGCAGCGAGTCGAGCTCGATCTGCTTGCGCTCGTACTCGAGCAGTCCCGCATAGACGTAGCCGGTGTCGCCCTCGGCGCAGGAGACGGTGACTTCCTGGCCCTCGCGGATCCGCTTAGTGGCATCGCCGCACCCGACCACGGCCGGGATGCCAAGCTCCCGTGCGATGATGGCTGCGTGACAGGTGCGGCCGCCGCGGTTGGTGACGATCGCAGCGGCGCGTTTCATCACCGGCTCCCAATCGGGATCGGTCATGTCGGCGACCAACACGTCGCCTGCCTGCACGCGTGCCATCTCGGATACGTCGTCGATGACGCGCGCCGGCCCGGCGCCGATCCGCTGGCCGATGCTGCGGCCGGTGCTGAGGATCTGCGACCGCGACTTCAGCGAGAAGCGTTGGATCGTGCGGCCGGCGCGGCTCTGCACGGTCTCCGGACGGGCCTGCAGGATGAAGATCTCGCCGGTGGCGCCGTCCTTGCCCCACTCGATGTCCATCGGCTGGCGGTAGTGCTCCTCGATGATGAGCGCCTGGCGGGCGAGAGCCGTGAGATCGGCATCGGTCAGGCAGAATCGTGCCCGCTCGGCCTCCGGCACCGGCACGGTCTGCACGCGCTCAGAGGAGCCCGCGGGCGCGTAGACCATCTTGATGGCCTTGCCGCCGAGGTTGCGGCGCAACACGGCGTGCCGGCCGGCCCTGAGCGCCGGCTTGTAGACATAGAACTCATCGGGGTTGACTGCGCCCTGCACCACGGTCTCCCCGAGGCCGTAGGAGGCTGTTATGAATACGACATCGCGGAACCCCGAGTCGGTATCGAGCGTGAACATGACGCCGCTGGCACCGAGGTCGCTGCGCACCATGTGCTGCACACCTGCCGATAGCGCTACCGCGCCGTGCTCGAACCCCTGGTGCACGCGGTAGGAGATCGCCCGGTCGTTGAACAGGGATGCGAACACCTCGTGCATCGACTCGAGCACGCGCGCTTCGCCCCGGACATTGAGAAAGGTTTCCTGCTGTCCGGCGAAGGAGGCATCGGGCAGGTCCTCCGCCGTCGCAGAGGAGCGCACCGCCACGGCGATCTCCGCCCCGCCGCTCATTCGCCGCAGCTCCTCCTTCACCGCCTGCTGCAGGGGAGCAGGGAAGGGCGTCGCGAGCACCCACTGGCGGATGCGGGCGCCGGCGGCGGCGAGTCGAGTCACGTCGTCCACATCGAGCGCGGCCAGCTCAGCGCGGATGCGCGCGCCGAGCCCGTCCTGCTCGAGAAATTCCCTGAAAGCATGCGCCGTGGTGGCGAAGCCGCCCGGCACGCGCACACCGAGCCGGGCGAGCGAGCCGATCATCTCGCCGAGCGAGGCGTTCTTGCCGCCCACGCGGTCCAAATCGCCCATCCCTAACCGCTCGAGGGGAATGACGTATTCGTTCACGAGAACTCCGCTTGCTCCGCGCCGCGCGCGGTGGAAGACTTAGGCCCTCTGCAGCCGGGCCGCATGCCGTGAGCCGTCGAACCGTATTCTTCGTATCGGACCAGACGGGAGTGACCGCGGAAACACTGGGTCACAGCCTCATGACCCAGTTCGAGGGTTTGCAGTTTCGGCCGGTGACTTTGCCATTTGTATCGACCCTTGACAAGGCGCAGGAAGCAGTACGCAGGATCGACCGCGCCGCCCAGGAAGAGGGGCTGCGGCCGATCGTGTTCAGCACGCTGGTACAGGACGAGCTGCGCGATGTGGTGATGCAGGCCAATGGCCTCTTTCTCGACTTCTTTGCCGCTTTCGTCGGCCCTCTCGAGCGCGAGCTCAACACCCGCTCCACCCATCGGGCCGGCCGTGCGCATGGCATCGCGGACCTGAGTGCATACACGGCGCGCATCAACGCCACCAACTTCGCGTTGGCCAACGATGATGGCACCGGCGGCGACTATGCCCATGCCGATGTCATACTGCTCGGCGTCTCGCGCTCCGGGAAGACCCCGACGTGCCTCTACCTGGCGCTGCAATATGGCGTGTTCGCGGCCAACTATCCCCTTACCGAGGAAGACCTCGAGTCCGGGCAGCTCCCCGCCCGGCTCGAGCCCCATCGTCGCAAGCTTTATGCCCTGACGATCAAGGCCGAGCGGCTGCAACAGATCCGTAACGAGCGCCGCCCGCAGAGCCGCTATGCCTCCCAGCAGCAGGTGAGCTACGAGCTGCGTGCGGCCGAGGCGCTGATCGCGCGCCTGCGCATTCCCACGCTCGATACCACCGAATGCTCGATCGAGGAGATCGCTGCCCGCATTCTCAACACCACGGGCATCGAGCGGCGGCTGCGGCCATAGCCGTCTTCCGGCAGGAGGTCTGTCGGTGCCCGGAGTCGGTGCGCAAGGGATTTCCAGGCCTCATCGTCACCTGGAACCGGAACTCAATGGCCTGCAAGTTCCGTGCTGAAAAGTTCCGCGACAGCCGTCGAAAAAACCGGCGTTGCACGGCTTGCAGTGTCACGGACGTACGTTATAGTCGGGGTGATGCTTGATGACACTCTGACACGAGTCTCCTGGCGCGCGCGGCCACGCAGCTTCGTCGCGCTGATGAGCCTCTATGAGAGCAATTTCATCCGCCTCGGCTGGCTGGCAGGGGATCTCGCGCGCCTCGAAGGCCGGCACTGCTCGCACGTGGCGGGCGATTGTGACCTCCTTCTCACCGTTACCGGCCGCTCGCCCTACACCACTACCGCCGACCTGACCTACGTCTTGCCGGGGGGCGCCGGCGCCATGGCCTATCCGGACATGCGCCTGTGCATCTACCATGATGCGCATCTGCTCGAGGCGCAGGAATGGGCGGCGGGCCAAGGGCTGGGCCAGGGAGTGGGCCAGGCCCAGCCGGCCCTGCGGCCGCCCAGGAGCGCACCTGAGACCCCCAGGAAAGCGGAGCGTGAACTGGATCAGCGCTGGGCGCGCAACATGATGTTAAACAAGTGGCTGGAATACTGCGCGGAGCGGGGGCATCGCTTCTCAACGGCTACGAGGCTCAACGCCGCCGAGTGAGAACCGGCGGCCCGCCGCCGTTCGTCTCATGATGGCGCTTCGACAGCTCGGCTTCCTGAAGGTCAATTTCCGCCGCGAGGAAACCGCGGAGGATGACCATCGCGTGCTCGCCCTGTTCCGCAACCGCGCGGAGCTGAAGAAGGCGTATGGCGAGCTGCAGGAAGAAATCTACCGGTTGAAGGACCGCATCAAGCAGCAGGAGGGCGCCACGCAGCGCGTACAGGAGATGCTGGGCGCGCTCGAGGACCGCCTGGGCCTGTCCGAAACCGCGTTTCCCGCACTCGTGTTTTATCAGCTGCGCAGACTCTGGCAGACCGGGCGTGAGCTTCTCGAGCGCTTCGTCACCGAGCTCGCCGCCCAACAGGATGAGCGTGAGCGCCGCCAACATCTCGCGGAGCACAACCGGCGGGTGTTCGCCAAGCGTCAGGCCGCCGACCAGCGGCTGCGCGGCGCGCAGCGCCTGGTCGCCGAAGAGGCGGCACGGCTGACCGATCTCGAGAGCCGGCGCGCACGGCTGCAGCGGTTCTGGCACTACTTCAAGCGGCGGGCGCTCGAGCAGACGATCTCACAGGCGCGTGCGGCCGCGGCGGCCGCGGACCTGTCCCTGATCGCCGCGCGCGAGGCGGTCGAGGAGATCGAGCGTGAGCCGATCCCAGAGTTCCCGGGCCTTTCCCTCGAGGCGCGACGCGCCATCAACATCGCGGTGATCGCATACGCCGAGGTGCTCTGTCTGCGGCTCTCCCGCACGGAGCTCGTCATGCAGGCGCGCGAGGCCACGCGCCACCGCGAGGCTACCGACGAATACGGCTCGCGCGCGGAGTGCGAGGCGTTGATGAAGCAAATCGAACGTGCGGGCGAGCTGTTGCGGGCCACCGCCAATCTGACTCAGGAAGTCAAACAGAGGTCCGGGCGCCTGACACAACTGGCGCGGTACCGTGTCGCGACGGAGACGGCGCCGGCGGCGGAGTCGCTGGCGTTTTCCGAGGGGGACGTCCTCGGAGGGGAGCCGGGTGGCCTTTCGGCGGCACGCATGCCCAACGTGCTCGCCGAGGATACCTGGGACGTCTACAGCGTCCTGCTGCGTTAGGGTCCGGCCGTCCTGGTTAGGATCCCCGCTGCGGGTCCGTGCTCGCAGTCTTCTCCACGGGGAGGCCTGAGCGGTCGAGCGCGACCATGTCGGCCGTGATGTCGGCCGCCTGATCCAGGATCACGTCCGGAATCTTGTCCTTGTCCTTGTCGATCTGCTCCACGCTCTTGAGGGGAGGCAGGCCGAGGGCGGCACGGCGCCTGTTGTCGAGTGACAGCAGTGCCTTGTCGTCACGGGTGCGTTCCTCACGCCGCGCCGTGAGATTCAGAGACACGGTGTGCTGTGCGCGCATGCCATCGATGGTGTTGATGTCGGCGGCCAGCCACTGATAGTTGGGATCTCGCTGCGCGCGTGCGGTCTGGGCGGCACTGAGCTGTGCAACCGACGGCACCGCCGACATTCCCGTGCTTACCGTGAAGGGTACGCCCGAGATGCGGTCCCAGGGCAGGGAGGCCGGCTGATCGGCCTCGCCGACTTCTTTCGGGTCGATGGGAGAGGGCAGCGTCACATCCGGCACCACGCCGCGATGTTGCGTGCTCTCGCCGGTGATGCGGTAGAACTTGCCGATGGTCACGGTGAGCTGGCCTTCGACCGGCTTCTCACTCCAGCGGTCGAGCGGCACGAGGTTCTGCACCGTCCCCTTGCCGAAGGTGTTCTGGCCGATGATGAGGCCCCGATGATAGTCCTGGATGGCGCCGGCGAAGATCTCCGAGGCCGAGGCGCTGAAACGATTCACCAACACGGCGAGCGGGCCGGTGTAGGCAGGTCCCTCCTCAGGATCCTCCAGGGTCTCGATGTGTCCGCTGCGGTCACGCAACCGCACGACCGGGCCGTGTGGAGTGAAGAGGCCCGTGAGCGCGGTCGCTTCCGGCAGATAGCCGCCGCCGTTGTCGCGCAGGTCGAGCACCAGACCGTCGATGTGCTCGCTTTCGAGTTTCTCGAGCAGGCGCAACACGTCGCGAGTCGTGCTGCGATAGTTGGGATCGCCGGCATTCTCCGCGGCGATGTCCTCGTAGAAGCTCGGTACCGTGATGACGCCGATCCGGTACGTCCGGCCGTGGTCGGTCACGGTCTTGAGGTCGCTGTGCGCTTCCTGGTTCTTGAGAGTCACTTTGTTACGGACGAACTGCAGGGTCTTCTCCTTGGAGCCGGGCGCCGCGCCCGCAGGCAGCACCTGTAGCCGTACCTCGGTGCCCGCCTTGCCGCGGATGAGCTGCACCACGTCATCCAGCCGCCACCCGATGACGTCGGTGACGGGTCCCGCGGCGCCCTGGCCGACGGCCGTGATGCGATCATTCGGCTTCAGGGTCCCGGCGGTGGCCGCCGGGCCGCCCTGGATGACGTTCATGATGGTGACGTAGTTGTCGATGAGCTGCAGGGACGCCCCGATGCCCTCGTAGTTGAGGCTCATCTGGATGCGGTACTCCTCGGAGTTGAGCGGCGAGAAGTAGCTGGTGTGCGGGTCGTACGTGCGCGCGTAGGCATTCATCAGGTCCTCGAACACGTCTTCGGACTTGATCTGATCCACGCGGGTGATGACGGTCTGATAGCGCTTACGCAGCAGCGTTGCCGCCTGCGGCCAGGTCTTGCCGGCGAGCATGAGGGAGACGGCGTCGTTGATGACGCGCTTCTTCCAGAGCTGATCCATCTCGGCCTGAGTGGCCGGCCAGGGCGCATGCTCGCGGTCGAAGTCGTAGCGGGCGGTCGTGTTCCAGTCCGGCGGCGATTTCAAAAGCTCGAGCGCGTACTGCATCCGCTCCCGGTTGCGCTGCTTGAAGCGGTCGAAGATCACATAACCAGGGTCGATGTTCCCGGTATGGATCATGTCGTCGAACCGGTCGCGGTACGCCGAAAGCTGTTGCACGTCGCTCGCGAGGAAATAGCTGTGCTCCGGGTCGAGGAACTCGAGGTAGCGCTTGAATACTTCCGCGGAAAAGGCGTCATCGATCGCAGCGCGGCTGTAGTGAGTCTCCTCGAGGATCCGGCCGATCTTGCGCGCGACGGCCCGTTGATCCTCGGTCGGCGCCAGTGCCCCGGGAGGCAGGATCGAGGCGGCGCTGGCAGGGGTGCGCAGGACGGCGTCCGTCGCGGCGAGCAAGAGAACCGACAGGGCGGTGAGGGCTAGCCATCCGAGCGGACGGCGGAGGTGCTTGGACATCTGAAGCTGCTCGCGGATCCTTAGGGGAAGTGGAGTGGGGCTCTATGGAAAGACGGTAGTCGGGGACCAGGCGCGCTCTGCGCACTCACGGCCATAGTATCCCTGAGACATCCCGAATGCGTCCGGATTCGCAAAGGGTTCTTGGGGCACACCCGGATGGGCTCGCACGGCTCATTCCCGGGGTACACGCCGCAGCAGAGCGAGCCAGAGTCTCGCGGCGAGGATCAGCAGGGCGGGGCCCACCGCGACGGCCCAGTAACCGAGCCAGCCGTGGGCGAGGCCGGAAAAGTAGTCCCCATACAGAGCCAGCGGACCGAGGCCGCGCGGATCATCGCCGTGGGTATACGGGCCGAGCGCCCGGTGTCCGACGATCCAGATGAGGAGGGGGATCACGAGCAGCCCGAGCGCCAGCGCACCCCCGAAAAGCGCCGCCTCGCGCCGGGTGCGGCTCTCGAGGCTGAAGGCTTGGGCCCGGGCCAGGGGCCCTGGCTTGCCGGCAGGCTCCATCATGGAGCCAGTGTAGCCCATCGGGCCGTCATCGAGTGGATTGGAAAGTCGCCTGCACCCGTGCTCGCGATGCCTGGCGAGGCGGATGGGCTGCTGGGTCATAATGCGAGGCTATGCGGAAAATCAAAGCAGCCGTCATCGGTGTCGGCTACCTCGGACGCTTCCATGCGCAGAAGTACGCGCAAGCGGCGCAATGCGAGCTGCTGGGTGTCGTCGATGCCCGACAGGAGGCTCGGGATACCGTCGCGGCAGAGGTGGGGACGCGGCCTGTTGCAGACTATCGGGAACTGCTCGGCGCGGTTGAGGCGGTCAGCGTCGTCACGCCGACGCCGGCTCATCATCCGATAGCGCGTGCCTTTCTCGAATCCGGTGCGCACGTGTTAGTCGAGAAGCCGATCACCGAGACGCCTGCCGAGGCGCGCGAGCTGATCGAGCTTGCGGCCAGCCGCGGCCTCATCCTGCAGGTGGGGCACCTCGAGCGCTTCAACTCCGCGATCCTGGCTGCAGAGCCGTACCTCAAGGCGCCGCGCTTCGTCGAATGTCACAGGCTCGCCCCGTATCGCGAGCGGGGAACGGACGTGAACGTCGTTCTCGATCTCATGATCCACGACATCGACATCGTGCAGACCATCGTCGGGTCGCCGGTCAAAACCATCGATGCCGTCGGCACGCCGGTCTTCTCCGAGGACATCGATATCGCCAATGCCCGCATCACCTTCAGCAATGGATGCGTCGTCAACGCCACCGCCAGCCGCGTCAGCTTGAAAACCGAGCGCAAGATGCGCATCTTCGAGGACGATGCCTACCTCTCACTGGATCTGCAGCAGAAGATTCTGACACTCATCCGCAAGCGCCGCCCCGGAGAGCCGGCCGGGCCGCTGCCGGTCAACATCGAGGAGCAGAGCCTCGATCCCGGAGATGCGTTGAAGGCCGAGATCGACTCTTTCCTCACTTGCATCCGCGAAGGACGACCCCCGGTGGTCACGGGTGAGGCCGGCCTGATGGCGCTCGAGACCGCCATGCGCGTTACCGAGCAGGTTCGCCGGTCGCTCGCCGAGCGCCGGAGAATGGGAGCGAAGCCCGATGTCGAAGACACCTGATCATTTCCGCCACGCACCGCGGCTGGTGACGCTTGCAACGCTCCAGATGGCGTGCGGGTGGGATGCCGCGGCCAACATAGCGAGGGCCGAGCGATTGGTACGCGAAGCGGCGGCAAGGGGCGCCCGCATCATCCTGCTGCCTGAGCTCTTCGAGACGCCGTACTTCTGCATCGAGCAGGATGCGCGGCATCTGAAGCTCGCACGTACGGTGGAGGACAACCTGGCGGTCCGGCACTTCAGCGGCGTCGCGCGCGAGTTGGGAGTGGTGCTGCCCATCAGCTTCTTCGAGCGCGCCGGTCCCGCCTACTTCAACTCAATCCTCATTCTCGATGCCGACGGCTCGCGGCTCGGCGTCTATCGCAAGTCGCACATCCCGAACGGCCCGGGATATCAGGAGAAGAATTACTTCAGCCCCGGCGACACCGGCTTCAAGGTCTGGCAAACGCGCCACGCGCGCCTTGGAGTGGGGATCTGCTGGGATCAGTGGTTTCCCGAGGCGGCACGGGCGATGACCCTCGCCGGCGCCGAAATTCTGCTCTATCCGACCGCCATCGGCACCGAGCCGCCGCCGGCGCTGCCGGTGAATTCCCGTGAGCACTGGCAGCGCACCCAACAGGGACATGCCGCCGCCAATCTCATCCCGCTCGCGGCGGCGAACCGCTACGGGCTCGAGCGCTCATTGCAGGACCCCGATGGGCTCTACATCCGCTTCTACGGGTCATCGTTCATAACAGATGCGATGGGCGCGAAGATCGCCGAAGCGCCCGAAGAGGGTGATGCGGTGCTCACCGCGACATTCGACCTCGAGGAGACGGCCGCGCTGCGGGACAACTGGTTCGTCTTCCGCGATCGCCGGCCTGATCTCTACGGCGCGCTGGTGTCGCTCGATGGGAAAGTCGAAGGCAAGTGACCCGGCGGGTCGAAGCCGTCCGGATCAGTGTCTCTCGATCCAGGCCAGCGCGTCCTTCAGCTCCTTCACGAAGCGCGCGTATTCGTTGCGTCGCTGTGCGTCGTCGGGGACACGAAGCAGAAATGATGGATGAATGGTCACCCAGAGATGGGAGGTCGCCGAGAGTCTGGTCGGTGCCCCGCGAAGTTGCGACACGATCACCGGATGGCCCAGCAGGGCGCGCGCCGCCGTCCCGCCGAGCGCCATCACGAGCTTTGGCGCCACGAGCCGCAGCTCCTCGTCGAGCCACCAGTGACAGGCCTCGATCTCGCTCGCGCTCGGCTTGATGTGCAGCCGCCGCTTGCCGCGGGGCTCGAACTTGAAGTGTTTGACGGCGTTGGTGATGTAGACGGATTCGCGCCCGAGGCCGGCATCCTTCAGTGCCCGATCGAGAATCGCCCCTGCAGGTCCCACGAAGGGATGCCCCTGCAGATCCTCCGAGTCGCCGGGCGCTTCGCCGACCAGCATCAGGCGCGAGGGTGCCAGCCCTTCACCGGGCACGCCCTGCGTCGTCGATTTCCACAGCGTGCAGCGACGGCATTCATTCACCGCTCCGCGCAATTCGCCGAGCGACATGAGTGTCCGCGCGCCGGTGAGCCCGCCTTCCTCCTCACGGCCGGCCCGCCCACGCCTCGAGAGCGGCTCGGTATCCTCGATCGTCATCGTCTCCGTTCAATGAGCGACCGCTCCGGTTGGTTCCGGCAAAGATGGTGGAGGCGGGGGGAATCGAACCCCCGTCCGCAAGTCCTAGACTTCAGGATCTACGTACGTATCCCACTCTTTGGTTCTCACGCTGCGCTACCCGAGGGGCAGGGAAGACGCCGCGCCAGCGGACGGTAACTCTTAACGATCCGGCCCGTCGCACGCGCGGATCGCGATCCTGTGAACGCGTCCCCTGATTCGGTCGCACAGGCACGAGCCGGTCAGAGGTCAGCTGCGTTTAGGCAGCTAGAGCGTAGTTGTCGTCGTTGGCAACTATGAGTTGCAGCGTGATTTACGAGGGCACTGCACCTCGGTACGCCCCTGAAGGTTCGCAACCCACGTCGAAGCCGGTCGCCCCCAAAGGTACCGATAGGATACCTCAAGCTCCCAGGAAGCGCAGGGAAGTTCCCGCCGCGGCCGTGCCCGAGCCCACCGTCTGTCGGCGATCGGCGGCAGTTCCCGCGGCGGGTACTTTCCGGTAAGGTCGCGGCCTTTTCGCGCCGGCGCGGAAACGGAGCTTGCCGAACGTGAGCTTCGCTCATGAAGCGGAGCCGGGATCGCGGGGTCGGGTTGTTCAGGGAGTCGCACTGAATGGTAAAGAAGAAGCTTGCGGCCATTGGGGCCGTGTTGATGCTGCACGGTGTCGCTTACGCGGCCACAGCGCTTTCGGCCAATGCCGGGAGTGGATCGGAGGGCGAGGACAAGGACGCGCTTCCCAGCACTTGGGCCGCGCAGGGGCAGCTCGGGCTCATTGTCACGAGCGGCAACACCACCACGAAGAGCGGCAACGCCGCCTTTGACGCCGCACACCAAATGGGCCTCTGGACGTTGAGCGGCGGCTTCGCGGCTCTCTACGCCAGCACCGGTCCTTACAGCACGCAGCAGGACACCAATGCTCACGTGCAGGCGGATCTTGCGCTGAGCAAGCGCACCTTTTGGTTCTCGACCGCCCGCTGGGATCGCAACCTCTTTACCGGTTTCGCTTACCAGGACAGCGTCGCTACGGGCGCAGGCTACAAGCTCATCGAGACGCCTGCCACCCTGCTGGCCGGCGAGCTCGGCGTCGGCTACCGCATCGAGAAGCAGGAAACATTGCTCACCGGCCCCGCCGGCAACGTCATCAGCCGCATACGCATACCCGGTTCCCTCCAACGGGAAGCGGTGATGCAAGCGGGAGTGAACTACTCGCACTCGATTACGCAATCGACCAAGCTGGTGAACGCGCTGCTGGTCCAGTACGGCTCGAGCGATACCACGACCACCGACAATCTGTCGCTGCAGGTCAAAGTCGATGCCACGCTGTCGCTGGCCGTAGGCATGCAACTGATAAACAACACCAGCCCGCCGCCCGGCAGCGCCAAGCACACCGACACGGTGGTGACGGTCAATCTCGTCTACGCGCTGAAAAATCCGAAGCTCTCGGCGACTGCCGGCACGCCGGCGCTGGTGAGCGGGTTTAACCTGCCTTAGGCTGGTGGGATTTGAGCAGGCGGGCCTTGTCGCGTTGCCAGTCGCGGTCTTTCTCGACGGCGCGCTTGTCGTGCTGCTTCTTGCCCTTGGCCAGGCCCACCTGCAGCTTCGCGCGCCCGTCCTTCCAGTAGAGCTCGAGCGGGATTAGCGTGTATCCCTTGCGCTCGACGGCGCCGATGAGCCCGTTGAGCTCGGCGTGGTGCAGGAGGAGCTTACGCGTGCGCACGGGGTCAGCGACCACGTGGCTGGAGGTGGCGGGTAAGGGGGAGATGTGCGCACCGAAGAGGAACGCCTCGCCGCTGCGCAGGTAGACGTAAGCCTCCTTGAGCTGGGCTCGCCCGGCCCTCATGGCTTTCACTTCCCAGCCCTGCAGCGCAAGCCCGGCCTCGTAGCGCTCCTCGATGAAGTAATCGAAGCGAGCCTTGCGGTTCTCGGCGATGAGGCGGGAAGCGGTGGCGACCTTGGGCGGCATGGACGGGTGCGGATGGCAGTTGGGGGGCGTCATTGTATTGGGAAGCTTGTCCGCGGGGCGGCGATCTTGGGACAATCGCTGCCATGCGAGAGGTCAAGCGCTCGGCGCTCGTCGCCCAGCCGCCGAGTTGCCTGTTCGCGCTCATCAACGATATCGAGAGCTATCCGCGCTTCCTGCCGTGGTGCACCCACGCGCGCGTAGTGTCCCGAACCGAGCGCGAGATCGTGGCCACCATCGGGGTCAAGCAGGGCCCGCTGCACGGGGAGTTCACCACCCGTAACGAGCTCGAGCCCGACAGGCGCATTCTGATGCACCTCGTCAGCGGTCCTTTCAGGATGCTCGAGGGGCAGTGGCTGCTCACGCCCATAGGTCCCGACGGCTGCCGGGTGGAGCTGACCATGCGCTTCGCTTTCAGGAACATGCTTTCGGGAATGCTCTTCGAGCAGAAGTTCGCCGACACCGCGAGCTCTCTGGTCGAGGCCTTCGTGGTCCGTAGCCGCGCGCCTGCACCCCCGCCTGCCGCAGAACGAGGTCCCGCGAGCCCGTGAGCGGCCGCGCCGACAAACACTGTGTCGTGGCATATGCCAACCCGGCGCGGCAATACCTCTGGACCGTCATCCTGCCTGCCGCCGCCACCATAGGTGAGGCGATCGAGGCCGCCCGCCGCCAGGCACCGGGGGCCGACATCCCGTGGGAAAGCGCCCCCGTAGGGATTTTCGGCGAACCACGCAGCCGCTCCGACCTTCCGGCGGACGGCGATCGCATCGAGCTCTACCGGCCGCTGACCGACGATCCGCGAGCTCGCCGCCGCGCCCAATCCCTACGTCGTCCAAAACCACGCAAATGAGCCCTTCGGCCCGCTTGCGTCAATTCATGCGCCGTCCAAAATCTCGCAAATGAGCGTTCCGCCCCGATCATCAATCCGTGCGCCGTCCGAAAGTAGCCAGAGCTATCCCACGCCGGATCATCGATTCGGACGCCATTCGAAAGCACATGAGTGAGCGGCCCAGGGCCGCTCCCGTTTCCCGGGGCATCTCCTCTCGCGCTGGCGGATCTCAGAGAGCCGCGGGATGAAAGGCGGTGACACGGCTGGCCGCGCACAAAATCGCCCGGAGCGATTTTGAACGCGCAGCGGCCCCGTCAGGGGCGAGGCCCAGGATGGGCCGAGTAAAGCGCCGTCAGGCGACTTTGCGCCAATTCAGAAGATAGGAAACTTGTTCACCGAGGGCTGGCGGCCCGGTCCAGTCGGACGTCCCTTGGGCACGTTGTAGAGCGCGAGACGGTCCACCTTGTCCTTCTGGAAATAGACGATCACGCGACTCTCGATCGGCCGGCGGACGTAGCCGCGCTTGAAGTAATAGACGTAGTCCCACCGGTCGTTGTTGAAGACATCCTCCACCATCGGTGTGCCGAGAAGGTAGCGCACCTGGCTGCGGGTCATTCCGACCTTCAACTGGCCCACGGCCTTGCCGTCGAGGTAATTGCCCTGCTGAATGTCCATGCGGTACACGCAGCCCGTGAGGCCGACACAGGTGGCGAGCAGAGCGAGCGCGAGCGGGCGCAGGCGCGCCCCCGGCCGGAAACGGGAAATCAGGGATTCACGTGGCATGGAGGTCCGTCGACGGGGAAAATGCGTAATAATGGGCGCCGATGATACCTGATCGCGAATCCGCCGCGACCGATGCTCCCTGGCCGCGCACTGCGCCGGAGATGGCATAGTGGAAGGCAAGGACCTCCGCAAAGCGGGCCTGAAGGTCACGCTGCCTCGCCTCAAGATCCTCGAGATCCTCGAGGGCAGTGCGACCCGGCACATGTCAGCGGAAGACATCTATCGCACCCTGCTCGACTCCAATGAGGACATCGGTCTCGCCACCGTCTACCGGGTGCTGACACAGTTCGAGGCTGCAGGCCTCGTCACGCGCCATCACTTCGAGAACGGTATGGCGGTCTTCGAGCTCAACCAGGGCACGCATCACGATCATATCGTCTGCCTGGACTGCGGCCGCGTCGAAGAGTTCATGGATGCAGGCATAGAAGAGCGTCAAACCGCGGTTGCGCAGCGTTTGGGCTTCACTATCCGCGACCACTCGCTGATCCTTTACGGGCACTGCCGCAAGAACCATTGTCCCTATCGGCGCGCCCCCAAGCGCTTGCCCACGACCTGAAGCATCTCTCGCGCGTGCTCACGCGCTTTGGCCGTGACGTCCACGCCGCCCAGCATTCGAGCCAGCTCCTCTATGCGATCTTGATCGGAGAGCACCGTCAGTGAAGTGCGCGTGGTCTTGCCGTCTGTCAGCTTCGTCACTCGCAGATGCTGATGCCCCTGAGATGCGACCTGCGGCAGGTGCGTGACACAGAGGACTTGACCTCGCTCCCCAAGCGCGCGCAATTCGCGCCCGACGATCTCTGCCACGGCGCCGCCGATGCCGGAATCCACTTCATCGAACACCATGCAGCGGGTCTCCTGCGCGCTGCTGGCAACCTGTACGGCAAGCGACAGGCGCGACAGCTCGCCGCCGGAAGCAACCTTTGCGAGTGCGCGCGGCGGCTGGCCGGGGTTCGTGCTCACCCGCAGCTCGATGTCATCGAGGCCGTGCTGTGCGGGCTCCGTGCTCCGGCTCTGCGCCACATCGACCTCGAGGCGGCCACCGGACATCCCCAGGGTCTGCATGTGCGCGGTGATCGCCTTGGCGAGCACGGTCGCGGCGGCGGTCCTCTTCGCGGAGAGCTCCCGTGCCTGATCGCGGTAGCGCTCGAGAGCCGTCGACAGCTCTTTGCGCAACACTGCGAGATCGACTTCCGCGCGCTCCAGGCCGACGAGCTCCTCGGTGAGCTGCGCGCTGCGTGGCAGCAGCTCGAGCGGTGTCACGCGATTCTTGCGCGCCAGCTCTTCGATCGCAGCCAATCGTCTCTCGACTTCGTACTGGCGCTGGGTATCGAGATCCAGGCTCTCGCCATAGCGCTCGAGCTCTCGGGCGGCTTCGCGGATCTGCACTGCCGCCTCTTCGGCGAGTGCGACGATAGGTGCGAGCTTCGGGTCGATCGCCGCGACCGCGCGCAACGACTGTAGCCCTCGGCTGACGCTCACATGGGCGTTACCCTCCTCAGCCTGGTATAGCGCGGCAAGCGCCGTCTGCGCAGCCTCGGCCAGACGTCCGCGGTTCATGAGCCGCGCTCGTTCTTCCGACAAGCGGGTGACTTCGCCCTCTTCCAGACTCAGGGCCTGAAGCTCGCCCACCTGGTACTTCAGCAACTCGAGTTTGGCCTCGCGATCGCGCGCGCGGCTCTCGAGCTCGAGAGTGCGCTCCAGCATTTCCCGCCAGACCCGATGGGCAATGCCGACCTGATCGGCCAGCGGATCCAAACGGCCGTAAGTGTCGAGCAGCTCCCGCTGCGCGGCGGCGCGGGTCAGCGACTGGAATTCGTGCTGGCCGTGGATGTCGATGAGGATGCTCCCGGCCTCGCGCAGGAGTTGTACCGGAACGGACTGACCATTGAGGTACGCTCGGGAGCGCCCGTCTGTCGAGAGGACACGGCGGACGACGAGCTCTTCGCTGCCGTCGACGGACTGCTCTTCCAGCCAGCGCGTGAGCCCCGGGGGGGCCTTGGCGAGATCGAAGGTGGCGGCGATCTCGGCCCGCTCGGCGCCGTGGCGGATCATCTCCGGGCCGCCGCGGCCGCCGGCGAGCAGCTGCAGAGCATCGACCAGGATCGACTTGCCCGCCCCGGTCTCGCCGGTGAGCACCGTCAGACCCGGACGCAGCTCCAGCTCCACCGCCTCGATGATCGCGAAATCACGGATCTGCAGCCGGTTCAGCATGGGGTCTAAATCCCGGCCTCAGCGCTCGGGGCTGCCGCGGCCCCAGTGCAGCTTGGAGCGCAGGAGCCGGTAATAGTCGTGGCCGGGCGGATGCAGCAGCGTGATCCGCTCGCCGGCGGGCATCACCTGCAGCCGGTCCCCGGGGACGATCTCACCGAGAATCGCGCCGTCGCAGGTCACCTGTGCCCGGGTATCGGTCCGTTCCAACAGCTCGATCTCGATCAGCGAGCGCGCCGAGACCACGATCGGGCGGTCGGAGAGCGTATGCGGGCAGATCGGAGCCATGACGAGCGCATCGAGGTGCGGCTCGATGATCGGGCCGCCGCAGGACAGGGCATAGGCCGTCGAGCCGGTGGCGCTCGCGATAACGATCCCGTCGCCGGCGTGCGTGTTGACATAGCGGTTGCCGACTCGAGTCTCGAAGTCGAGCATCCGTCCGGTAGCGAGCTTCTGCAGCACGACGTCATTGAGCGCGAGCGCCTCGGCGATCACCCCACCCGCCTGGCGCAGGCAAGCGGACAGGAGAGGGCGCTCGTCGGCCTCGAGTCGACCTTCCAGGGCGGCATCGACACAGCCGAGCATGGCCTCAGGCATCACGTCGGTCAGGAAGCCGAGCCGTCCACGATTGATGCCGAGAAGGGGCACGCCATTGCGCGCGACCAAGCCGGCCGCATACAGCAACGTGCCATCGCCACCGACCGCGATCATGAGATCCGCTCGGCGGCCGAGCTCGCCTTCCGGGACCTGCAGCATCGGCGCCTGCGCACCAGGGAAAGCCACCGCGTCGCTGACGAGCACCGTGACCTGCCGGGTCGCCAGGTGCGCCAGCAAGGCGTGCGCGGATTCCGCGACGCGCGCGTCCGTGAATCTGCCGACCAGCGCGCACGTGCGGACGGGAAGGGCCATCCGCGGAATCGTAGCAGGACGGCAGGGTGCTTGCTTGACGGTCGCCTCGGCCGTCTAATACTAGTGTGATGAGATTTTCCGGCTCGGCGCGCCTCGCGCCGCTACAGGCCCCGGACTCGCTTGCGGCGAACCCGGTTGATCCCGCGCGCGCAGCGCATGAGTAGCGCATGAGTACAGAAGAGCAGCTCACCGAGCGGGCGCAACACCTGCTGCGGATACTCATCGAAAGCTACATCCGCGACGGCCAACCCGTGGGGTCGCGCTCGCTCTCGCGTGAGTCCGGCCTGCAGCTCTCCTCGGCGACCATCCGCAACGTAATGGCCGACCTCGAGGAGCTGGGCTTCGTCGCCTCGCCCCATACTTCGGCAGGTCGCATTCCGACCGACAAGGGATACCGCTTCTTCGTCGATACGCTGCTGCATGTGCAACCGGTCGAGGAGGCCGCTGCCGCGGAGATCCGCCGCCAGCTCGAAGGCCGCCCGTTGGAGTCGGCACGCGAGAGTCCCAAGGATCTCATCGCTACCGTCTCACAACTGCTTTCCAGCGTGACGCAGCTCGCCGGCGTGGTGACGCTGCCGCGCTCAGCCGAGGCCTCGATCACCCAGATCGAGTTCGTCAGCCTGTCCGAGAACCGCGTGCTCGTCGTGCTGGTCTATGGCGAGCGCGAGGTCCAGAACCGCATCATCCAGCTCGAGCGGTACTACTCACCCGATGAGCTCAAGCGCGCTTCCAACTTCCTCAACGAGCAGTTCCGCGGCCGCTCGCTGACCCAGGTGCGTCAGGAGATCCTGCGCCAGCTCAGCGAAACCCGCGCGCACATGAACCAGGTGATGCTGGATGCCATCTCGATGGCGCAGCACGTGTTTGAAGCCGGCGCCGGCGGAGAGGACCGGCTCGAGTACGTCATCAAAGGCGAGACGAATCTCATGGGCGTCGCGGAGCTCACGAGCGTCGAGAAGCTGCGGCGCCTCTTCGAGGCGTTCAACGAGAAGCGCGACTTCCTGCACCTGCTGGATCACAGCCTGCGGGCCGAGGGGGTGCAGATCTTCATCGGCCATGAGTCGGGCTACCAGATCCTGGATGACTGCAGCGTCGTCACCGCTCCGTACGGCTCGCCGGAGTCGGTCGTCGGCGTGCTCGGGGTCATCGGGCCGACTCGCATGGCCTACGAGCGGGTCATCCCCATCGTGGACATGACGGCAAAGCTTCTCGGCGCAGCCTTGAATTCGCGCCGCTAGGTCCCCACGCAACGCGTCATTCGAATACTCTCCGGGGGAGGGGTTTGCCCTCGGGAAGTCCCTTTTAACCTTTCTCGCGATTCAGAGGTGCCTCGATGAGTACGGAGGAAAACGGAGGACGCGCGGAGCCTGGCATGCAAGAGGCCGGGATGCCGGAATCGGCATCGCCGCTGGCGGAGCTCGAGCGCCTCCAGCAGGCCCTCACGGAGGCCGAGGAGCGCGCGCGCAGCCACTACGAACAGTATTTGCGCGCCGTCGCGGAGCTCGACAACGTCCGCAAGCGCGCGCAGCGCGATATAGAGGCGGCGAACCGCTACGGCCTCGAGAAGTTCGCCGCCGAGCTGCTGCCCGTGCGCGACAGCCTGGAGCTCGCCGTACAGAGCGCCGGCCAGGCCGACGTCGATGCCCGTAGCCTCAAGCGGGGCCAGGAAGCGACGCTGCAGCTGCTGGTGAAGGCGCTCGAGCGGCTGGGCCTCACGCCCATCAGTCCGGAGGGGGAGCCCTTCGATCCCACCCGGCATGAGGCAATGATGGCCCAGGAGTCCCCCACCGCGAAGCCCAACACGGTGCTGCAGGTGGTGCAGACCGGCTACGAGCTCAACGGCCGGGTGATCCGGCCGGCGAGGGTGATCGTGGCCAAGGCGCCAGCCTAGGGGGGAGAGGCGGGGGCCGGGTCCGTCACCCCATGCAAAAGCCCCCCTCCCGGCCTTGAATCGGCGCCGCGAACACCCAAGAAGTGGGTCGACATCATCCCCCTTTAGAAAGAGATTTCGGCGGAGTAGACACATGGCAAAGGTAATCGGCATCGACCTCGGCACGACCAATTCGTGCGTGGCCATCATGGAGGGCGGCAAGCCCCGGGTGATCGAGAACAGCGAGGGCGACCGTACCACCCCTTCGATCGTCGCCTTCACCAAGGACAACGAGGTGCTGGTCGGCCAGCCGGCCAAGCGTCAGGCGGTCACCAATCCGCAGAACACCCTGTTTGCCATCAAGCGCCTCATCGGACGCAAGTTCGAGGACGAGGTGGTCCAGCGCGACGTCAAGATGGTGCCCTACAAGATCACGCGCGCGGACAACGGTGACGCGTGGGTCGAGGTGCAGGGCAAGAAGATGGCGCCGGCCGAGATCTCCGCCCGGGTTCTCATGAAAATGAAGAAGACGGCGGAGGACTACCTCGGTGAGCCGGTCACCGAGGCCGTGATCACCGTACCTGCCTACTTCAACGACTCCCAGCGCCAGGCGACCAAGGATGCCGGCCGCATCGCCGGTCTCGAAGTCAAGCGCATCATCAACGAGCCGACGGCAGCCTCGCTGGCCTATGGCCTCGACAAAGCGGGCGGTGACCGCAAGATCGCGGTGTATGACCTCGGTGGCGGCACGTTCGACGTCTCGATCATCGAGATCGCGGAAGTCGACGGTGAGCGCCAGTTCGAGGTGCTCTCCACCAATGGCGACACGTTCCTCGGCGGTGAGGATTTCGACCTCAGGATCATCAATTTCCTGGCCGAGGAGTTTCAGAAGGAGTCGGGTGTCGACGTCCGCAAGGACCCGCTGGCCATGCAGCGCCTGAAAGAGGCTGCTGAGAAGGGCAAGATCGAGCTCTCCTCCACCCAGCAGACCGATATCAACCTGCCGTACATCACGGCCGATGCGTCGGGGCCGAAGCACCTCAACATCAAGCTGACCCGGGCGAAGCTCGAGGCGCTGGTGGAGGATCTGGTGCAGAAGACCATCGCGCCCTGCCGCACTGCGCTCAAGGACGCGGGCGTCTCCTCGGGCGACATCGCGGAGGTCATCCTGGTCGGCGGCCAGACGCGCATGCCTCTGGTACAAAAGTATGTGAAGGACTTCTTCGGGCGCGAGCCCCGCAAGGACGTCAATCCTGACGAGGCGGTCGCCGTGGGCGCTGCCATTCAGGCAGGCGTTCTGGCAGGAGAAGTCAAAGACGTGCTGCTGCTCGATGTCACTCCGCTCTCTCTCGGGATCGAGACGCTGCACGGTGTGATGACCAAGCTCATCGAGAAGAACACCACCATCCCGACGAAGGCGTCGCAGGTGTTCTCGACGGCCGATGACAATCAGACCGCCGTGACCATTCACGTGCTGCAGGGCGAGCGCGATCGTGCGGCCGATAACAAGTCCCTCGGCAAGTTCGATCTCAGCGACATTCCGCCTGCTCCGCGTGGCATGCCGCAGATCGAGGTCTCCTTCGACATCGATGCCAACGGCATCCTCAATGTGTCCGCCAAGGACAAGGCGACCGGACGCGAGCAGAAGATCGTGATCAAGGCCTCGAGCGGTCTCACCGAGGACGAGATCAAGCGGATGGTCCGCGATGCCGAGGCGCATGCCGCCGAGGACAAGCGCTTCCGCGAGCTGGTCGAGACCCGTAACAAGGCGGACGGCATGATCCACGCGGTCGAGAGAGGCCTGAAGGATCTCGGCGAGAAGGTCGATGCCGCCGAGCGCGCCAAGGTCGAATCGGCCATCTCGGATCTGCGCACCGCCCTCAAGGGCGATGACCGCAACATCATCGAGAAGAAGACCGAGGCGCTGGCGCAGGCCTCCGCGGGCATCGCGGAGCGCGCCTACGCAACCGGCCAGGCAGGCGCCGAAGGTGCGGGTGCGACGGCCGGCGGCGGTGGCGATGCGCAATCTTCCGGCTCGGCGGGTGGCGCGGCCGGTCAGACCGGGCGTGATGACGTTGTCGATGCCGAATTCGAGGAAGTAAAAGACAAAGGCCGCAAGGCGAGTTAGGCAGTAGAAAAGTAAGTGCATGCCGCCCAGGGCCGTTCCCTGGGCGGCGGGGTCAAGTGCCGTGCCGGCTGGCCGGGCAAAGGCGCCGCAGGCGACTCTTGCCCAGTCGACCAATGGGCGCTGATATGTGACAGTACGCGAGATGTCCAAGGCAGACTACTACAAGGTACTCGACGTACCGAGAACGGCCACCGAGGCGGAGATCAAGAAATCCTATCGCCGTCTGGCGATGAAATATCACCCGGACAGGAATCCCAACGACAAGGAGGCCGAGGAGCGCTTCAAGGAGGCGAAGGAAGCCTGCGAGGTGCTCACCGATCCACAGAAGCGCGCGGCGTACGATCAATACGGCCATGCGGGCGTCGAGGCGGCCGCCGCCAACGCCCGCGGGCGGGCGGGAGGCTTCGGGCCCGGCGATGCGTTCAGCGACATTTTCGGTGACGTGTTCGGCGACATCTTCGGAACCGCGCGGCGCGGTGGCCGCTCGCAGGTCTTTCGCGGCGCGGACCTGCGCTACGAGATCGAGCTCGAGCTTCCCCAGGCCGTCTTCGGGCACACGGTCGAGATCGAGGTACCGAAGCTGTCCGAATGCGAGGTCTGCCATGGCAGCGGTGCCGCCAAGGGCAGCTCGCCGGCAGCGTGCGATACCTGCGGCGGGTCCGGCCAAGTGCGGATCTCGCAGGGCTTCTTTCAGTTGCAGCAGACCTGCCCCCGGTGCAGGGGTACTGGCACGATCGTAAAGAACCCGTGCGATACCTGCCTCGGCCAGGGCCGTGTGCGCCGCATGCGTAATCTCTCAGTGAAGGTCCCCGCGGGCGTCGATACCGGTGATCGGATCCGCCTGGGCGGCGAAGGAGAGGCCGGCCGTAATGGCGGGCCGCCAGGCGATCTATACGTCGAGGTTCACGTCCGCGAGCATGCGATTTTCGAGCGGGACGGAGAGCACCTGAGCTGTGAGGTCCCCATCAGCTTCGCGACTGCGGCCCTCGGCGGCACGGTCGACGTGCCGACCCTCGACGGCGACGTCACCCTGAAGATCCCGGCGGAAACCCAGTCTGGGCGCGTCTTTCGTCTGCGCGACAAGGGTGTGAAGCCGGTGCGCAGCAATTCACGGGGCGACCTCTTCTGCCGGGTCGTGGTGGAGACCCCTGTGCATCTTTCGGCAGAGCAGCGGGAGCTGGTCCGCCGGCTCGAGGAATCGTTGCAGCAGGATCGGCAGCGCCACGCGCCACGCGAGAAAGGCTTCTTCGAGGGCGTGAGACGCTTCTTTTCCGGTGCCTGAGTCGCAGCCATGGCGGGGATGCGGGTCGTCATCGTCGGCGTGAGCGGGCGCATGGGCCAGGCGCTGGTGCGCGTCGCAGGCGAATTCCCGCAAATACGCATCACCGGGGCGGTGGCTTCGGCGGGCAGCCCGAGCCTCGGTCGGGACGCGGCGGTGCTCGCAGGCATGGCCCCGATGGGAATCGAGGTCACGCATGATTTGCCGGCGGCGCTGGCTGCAGGGGACGTCGCAATCGATTTCTCCCAGCCGTATGCGACTCGCGCCAACATTGCCGCCTGCCGCGCCGCCCGCAAGCCGCTCGTCGTCGGCACCACCGGCTTTGCCGCTGAGCTCACCCAGGCGGAGCTCGATGGCGCCGCAGGTGAGATTCCACTCCTCATCGCGCCCAACACCAGCCTGGGAGTCGCGCTACTGATGGAGCTCGTGCGCCGGGCGGCGCGGGTGTTGCCGCCGGAATTCGACATCGAGATCATCGAGGCGCATCACCGGATGAAACGGGACGCGCCATCGGGGACTGCACTGGCCCTGGCGCGCGCAGCGGGCGAGGGGCGGGGGCTGGCCCCATCCGAAGCGCTTTCCGGGGCGTCGGGTGGACGGGTCGGCCCCCGTCGCGACGGGGAGATCGGGTTCGCCGTCGTTCGCGGCGGCGACATCATCGGCGAGCATACGGTGCTCTTCGCCGGATCGGGAGAGGAGCTGCGCCTCGGCCATCGGGCGGGGGATCGCGCCATCTTCGCCCGCGGCGCGCTGAGGGCGGCGCTGTGGCTCCTCGGCAAGCCCCCGGGCTGTTACGGCATGAGCGATATTGTGCATGTGGATCAGGTGCTTGGGTGATTCTCCGCGGCGTTTTTGTCGACCCTTGCCCGAGGAATTTTTCGTGGACACTCAGGCGGGCGGCCCGTAAAATTTCGCCGTAATCCGTGTACGGGTTAGTCCATGCAAGGCGGGAGGATGTTCCACAAGAACACCTCCCGCTTTGTATATCGGCGCAAAGTCGGCATCCTGCCGCTTTGCGCGAGCGCGCTACGCGAACACGCTTCATCCCGCGGCCCCGGGGACGGCCCGGGGCCGCTCACTCAATCGCTTTCGGTCTGAGAGGAAGAGGGGGTGCGCGAGTGACGGGGACAACATACGAGGTGGTTTTGAAGTGAGCGTACCCGCTGTGCTGGCGTTGGCGGATGGCACCATCTTCCGCGGCCAGTCGATTGGTGCCAAGGGCAACACCACGGGTGAAGTCGTTTTCAACACTGCGCTGACGGGCTACCAGGAAATCCTCACCGACCCGTCGTATGCCCGCCAGATCGTCACCCTGACCTGTCCGCACATCGGCAACACCGGTGGCACGCCGGAGGATCTCGAGTCCGCGCAGATCTACGCAGCCGGCCTCATCATCCGTGATCTGCCGCTGCGGGCGAGCAGCTGGCGCGCCAACGAGTCGTTGAGCGAATTCCTGGAGCGCGGACGGGTGGTGGCCATCGCCGGTATCGACACGCGGCGCTTGACACGCATTCTGCGCGAGACCGGCGCGCAGGCCGGCTGCATCATGACCGGTGAGCAGGTGGACACCGCTGCCGCCATCAAGGCGGCCGGCAAGTTCCCGGGCCTGAAGGGCATGGATCTCGCCAAGGTCGTCAGCACCAAGCGCAGCTTCCAGTGGAACGAGGGCAGCGTCTGGCCCGACGGCTCGCGCCCGCCCATCCGCTCGCATCAGCGGCTGCACGTGGTCGCGTATGACTTCGGCATCAAGCGCAACATCCTGCGGCTGTTGTCGGACTTCGGCTGCCGCATGACCGTCGTGCCCGCTCAGACCACCGCCGAAGAGGTGGTGGCGCTCGCGCCCGACGGCATCTTCCTCTCCAACGGCCCCGGCGATCCGGAGCCCTGCGAGTACGCCATCGGTGCGACCCGCAAGCTGCTCGAGAGCGACATCCCCGTGTTCGGGATCTGCCTCGGCCACCAGATCCTGGGGCTGGCCTGCGGCGCGCGCACCATGAAGATGAAGTTCGGCCATCACGGCGCCAACCATCCGGTGCAGGACCTGGATTCCGGCCGGGTGTTCATCACCAGTCAGAATCACGGCTTCGCGGTTGACGAGACGACTCTGCCTGCCAACGTGCGCGCGACGCACCGCTCGCTCTTCGACGGCTCGCTGCAGGGTCTCGCCTTCAAGGACCGGCCGGCATTCGGCTTCCAGGGGCACCCGGAGGCGAGCCCGGGGCCGCACGATCTGAAGCCGCTCTTCGAGCGCTTCAATCACCTCATGCTGCGGCGCCTCCAGACCCAGCTCCGTCAGGCCGAGGAGCAGGCACGCCGCCAGGCCGGCACCCGCTGAGCCGGCTCGAGACAGGACTTCCTTGCCCAAGCGAACTGACATAGAGAGCATCCTCATCATCGGCGCCGGCCCGATCATCATCGGGCAGGCGTGCGAGTTCGACTACTCCGGCGCGCAGGCATGCAAGGCGCTGAAAGAGGAGGGCTACCGGGTCATCCTGGTCAACTCCAACCCCGCCACCATCATGACCGACCCCGGGATGGCGGATGCCATCTACATCGAGCCGGTCAACTGGCTCACGGTGGCGCGCATCATCGAGAAGGAGCACCCGGATGCGCTGTTGCCGACGATGGGCGGGCAGACTGCCCTCAACACGGCGCTCGATCTCGTGCGTGAGGGCGTGCTCGAGAAGCACGGCGTGGAGCTCATCGCCGCCTCCCGGGCCGCCATCGACATGGCCGAGGACCGCGAGCTCTTCCGCAATGCCATGCGGGAGATCGGGCTCGAGACGCCGCGCTCGCAGATCGCGCGCAGCCTCGACGAGGCGTTGAGTGTTGCCGGGGACATCGGCTATCCGGTGGTGATCCGCCCGTCGTTCACGCTCGGCGGCAGCGGCGGCGGCATCGCCTACAACCGGGAGGAGCTCGAGGACATCGTGGCGCGCGGGCTCGACGCCTCGCCGACTTCCGAGGTGCTGCTCGAGGAATCGGTGATCGGCTGGAAAGAGTTCGAGATGGAGGTGGTGCGCGACCACAAGGACAACTGCATCATCGTCTGCTCCATCGAGAACCTCGACCCGATGGGCGTGCATACCGGCGACTCGATCACGGTCGCTCCGGCGCTGACGCTGACGGACAAGGAATATCAGCGCATGCGCGACGCCTCGATCGCGGTGTTGCGCAAGATCGGTGTCGATACGGGCGGCTCGAACGTGCAGTTCGCGGTGAGTCCGCATGACGGGCGGCTGCTCGTCATCGAGATGAATCCGCGGGTCTCGCGCTCCTCCGCGCTCGCCTCCAAGGCGACGGGCTTTCCGATCGCCAAGATCGCCGCCAAGCTCGCCGTCGGCTATACACTCGATGAGCTGAAGAACGACATCACGGGCGGCGCCACGCCGGCCTCGTTCGAGCCGTCGATCGACTACGTGGTCACCAAGATTCCACGCTTCACGTTCGAGAAGTTTCCGGCCGCCAACGATCGCCTGACCACGCAGATGAAGTCGGTGGGCGAGGTCATGGCCATCGGCCGCACCTTCCAGGAATCACTGCAGAAGGCACTGCGCGGCCTCGAGACCGGTCTCGATGGCCTCGTGCCCATCCTCAAGCTGCCGCTCGATGAGGACGGCGAGGCGAAGCTCGCCTACGAGCTGCGCGCCCCCGGAGCCAACCGCCTGCTGTACGTTGCCGATGCGTTCCGCGCCGGCTGGGCGTTCGAGCGGATTGCCGACCTCACCCACATCGACCCCTGGTTCCTCACCGCGATCGAGGATCTGATCGCGGAGGAGAAGCGGATCGGCACGGAAGGCTTCGGTGCGCTCACCGCCGAGCGGCTGCGCTCGCTCAAGCGCAAGGGCTTCTCCGACAGCCGGCTCGGCAGACTCCTCGATCTGCCCGAGAAGGCCGTGCGCACCAAGCGGCACGAGCTCGGCGTCAGGCCCGTCTACAAGCGGGTCGACACCTGCGCGGCGGAATTTGCGACCTCGACCGCTTACCTCTACTCGACCTACGAGGAGGAGTGCGAGGCCCTGCCGACCAGTCGCCGCAAGATCATGATCCTCGGCGGCGGCCCCAACCGCATCGGCCAGGGGATCGAGTTCGATTACTGCTGCGTGCATGCGGCGTTGAGCCTGCGCGAGGACGGGTTCGAGACCATCATGGTCAACTGCAACCCGGAAACGGTCTCGACCGATTACGACACCTCCGACCGGCTGTACTTCGAGCCCCTCACGCTCGAGGACGTGCTCGAGGTCCTCGCCAAGGAGAAGCCCGAGGGTGTCATCGTGCAGTTCGGCGGCCAGACGCCGCTCAAGCTCTCGCG
>DASRDO010000019.1:0-35912 GCA_035652555.1 Steroidobacteraceae bacterium
GGGACCGACCATGGGATACACGCCGGCATCGGGGTCGATCATGACCTCGAGGAACGCTGGCCCCTCGAACTTCACGAACTCCTCGATCACCCGTGGCACATCCGCCTTGCGATCCAGGCGCACGGCATAGCGGAAGCCATCCGCCTGCGCCGCCTTCACGAAGTCCTTCTTGTGCAGCGAGCGGTCGCTCGCGGACAGCCGTCCCTTGTGGAAGAGCTTCTGCCACTGCTTGACCATGCCGTCGCCGAAGTTGTTCACCACCACGACCTTGACCGGCAGACCGTAGGTCGTCACGGTCTCGAGCTCGCCGATGTTCATGCGGATGCTCGAATCGCCATCGATATCCACGACGAGCCGCCGCGGGTGCGCGAGCTGGGCGCCGATCGCGGCGGGAAGGCCGAAGCCCATGGTTCCCATGCTGCCGGAAGTCAGCCAGAGCCGCGGCTCGCGGAAATCGCAGTATTGCGCGGCCCACATCTGGTGCTGGCCCACGCCGGTCGTGATGATCGCCTCGCCGCGGGTGAGCCTGTTGATTTCCTCGATGACGTAGTACGGCTGGATGAGCGGGCTCTGCCGGTCGTAGCCCATGGCATGGACGCGCTTGAGCTCGGCGAGCGCGGCATGCCATCCGGCGTAGTCGTGTTTGAATCCCGTGCGCCGGCCGTGCTCGGTGAGGGCGCTCAGGGCCTCGGCGAGCAGCCCCACGTGGCTCCAGTGCACGCGCTTGACCTTGTTGATCTCGGCACGGTCGATGTCGAGATGCGCGATCCGGCTCGCGCCGCGGGCGAACTGCGCCGGGACGCCGGCCACCCGGTCATCGAACCTCGCGCCGGCAGCAATGAGGAAGTCGCAGTCCTCGACCGCGTAGTTGGCGTAGGCGGCACCATGCATGCCGAGCATCCGCATCGAGAGCCGGTGCGTGGTGTCGATCGCGCCAATGCCCATCAGGGTCGTCACGACCGGAATGTCGAAGGCCGTGGCGAACTCGGTGAGGGCGGCCGCCGCATTGGCATTGATCACGCCGCCGCCTGCATAGATGAGGGGACGGCGCGATTGCGCCAGCATCTCGAAGAACCGCTCGGCATCACGGGTCTCGAGAACGCGATCGGCCAGCTCCTTCATGCGGCGGCGGTAGCCTGGGAGGGGCAGTGTGCCCGAGCCTTGGAACACGCCTTCCCAGTTCTGCACGTCCTTTGGCACGTCGATCACCACCGGTCCCGGCCGGCCCGTGCGGGCAAGCTCGAAGGCCGAGCGCACCGTCGCCTCGAGCCGCGCGGGATCGGTGACCAGGAAGACGTGCTTGGCGACCGATCCCATCAGGGCAGCGACGGGCGCCTCCTGAAAGGCGTCGGTCCCGATCGAGGCACGCGCGACCTGGCCGCAGATCACCACGATGGGGATCGAGTCCGCCATGCAATCCCGGATCGGGGTGACGGTATTGGTCGCACCGGGCCCGGAAGTCACGAGACAGACGCCCACGCGTCCCGTGGCGCGGGCATAGCCGGCCGCCATGAAGCCGGCGCCCTGCTCATTCGCGGGCACGATCAGTGGAACCTGCGTACCGCCGATGCGCGTCTGCTCCTCGTTGTGGAGGAAGACGGCATCGTAGGTCGGCAGGATGGCCCCGCCGCTATAGCCGAAAATGGCCTCGACGCCCTCATCGGCCAGCACCTGCACGATCATCCGCGCACCGGACATGCTCTGGCCGGCAAGAGGATGCCCGAGCGGGCGGGGCTGAATGACGGTGTCGCTCATGCGGAGCTCTCGAAATGGGCTCGAAAGTGCGGGAGGGCCTCTGGAGACTAGCAGGTCGCCGCCGGACCGTGCCAGTGGCCGCCGGCGCTGCCGGGAGGTGCCCCAATGGCGGCAGGGCTGTCCGATCCTTTATCCTGCCCGGGTCCCTGTCCCTGGCCCTACCCCATCGCGATCGACCCGAGCGAGCATGCGTCACATCATCGCCATCCTGCTGCAGAACGAGGCCGGTGCCCTCAGTCGGGTCGCCGGGCTCTTCTCCACGCGCGGCTACAACATCGAGTCGCTCTCCGTCGCCCCCACTGACGATCCGACCGTCTCGCGCCTCACGCTGGTCACCACTGGCTCGGATGCGGTCATCCAACAGATCGTCAATCAGCTCAACAAGCTCGTGGACGTCGTGAGCGTCGAGGACATGACGACCGGCGAGCACCTCGAGCGCGAGCTCATCCTGCTGAAGCTCAAAGTCCGGCCGGCAGAGACCGATGCGCTGCGAGGCTATGTCGTGCGCACCGGCGGCCGGGTGCTCGATCCGGCGCCGGACGGCTTCATCGTCGAGCTCACCGCGAGCGAGGCGGAGATCGACAGCTTCACGACCGATCTCGCGCGCGGCGCGGAGCTTCTCGAGGTCGTGCGCAGCGGCGCCCTCGGGATCGGCCGCAACGCGCGCCCGCTGCGGGTCGTGCGCTGACCCCAGCGCCGGCACGGACGTGTCAGATCCAAGTGATAGGGGTGCGGGAGCGGTACGGGACGAGCCTGCGGCGCCGCAGGCGCGGATTCTGATCGTCGATGACCTCCCGGAGAAGCGCCTCGTCTACGGCACGATCCTCGAAGGGCTCGAAGCCGAGATCATCATGGCCAGATCCGGCGAAGAGGCGCTGAAGCGCGTGCTCGACGGGGAATTCGCCGTCATCCTGCTCGACGTGCACATGCCCGGCATGGACGGGCTGGAGACTGCCGAGCTCCTGCGCCAACACCGCAACGCGCGGCATACGCCCATCATCCTGGTCACGGCCTACGCCGATGACATGCAGCGCGCACGCGGATACGAGCTCGGCGTCGTCGATTACATCCAGGTGCCGATCGTCGCGCCCGTAATGCGGGCCAAGGTTGCGGTGTTCCTCGATCTCTTCATGACACGGGCGGCGCTCACGCGCGCGAATCAAAAGCTCGAGTCGCGCGTCGCGGAGCGCACGGCCGAGCTGCTGCGCAGCAATGAGCGGCTGCGCGGGGAAATCGAGGAGCGGCTGCATGCCGAGAACGAGCGGGAAGCGCTGCTGGCGCGCGAGAAGCTGCTGCGCGGCCAGGCCGAAGAGCTCAGCCGGCTGAAGGACGAATTCCTGGCCACGATGTCGCATGAGCTGCGCACGCCGCTCAATGCGATCTTCGGCTGGATCACGCTGCTGCGCACCGGCCGGCTCGATGAGGCGACGCAGGCGCGCGCCTACGAGACGATAGAGCGCAATGCCCGGGCGCAGAAGCGCCTCATCGAGGACCTGCTGGACGTCTCGCGCATCGTGACCGGCAAGATCGCACTCGAGCTGGCCGATGTCGCGCCGCGCCGCATCGTCGAGGGCGCGATCGCCACGATGCAGCCCGCGGCCCGGGCGAAGGACGTGACGGTCGTGCCGCTGCTCGGCGAGGCGACCGGGCTGATCCGGGGCGATTCGGCGCGCCTGCAGCAGGTCATCTGCAACCTGCTCTCCAACGCCGTCAAGTTCACTCCGGCCGGCGGGCACATCGATGTCGAGCTCACGATGCGCGGCGATCAGGTGGAGATCAGCGTCACCGACACCGGCCAGGGCATCAAGCCGGAGTTCCTGCCGCATGTCTTCGATCGCTTCCGGCAGGAGGACGGCTCGATCAGCCGACGGCACGGCGGGCTGGGGCTTGGGCTTGCGATCGTCCGGCACCTCGTCGATCTGCACTCCGGAACGGTCGAGGCCCGCAGCGATGGCGAGGGCCGCGGGGCGCGTTTCGTCGTGCGGCTGCCGGGACGGCCTACGGCACCAACACCGTCGACCCCGTCGTCCGACGGGCCTCGAGATCCCGATGGGCCTGCGCCGCCTCCGTGAGCGGATAGCGCTGCCCGATCCTGACTCGCACTGCGCGGCTCTTGACCACGGCGAAGAGCTCACGCGCTGCCGCCTCCAGCGCCGGACGCGCGGCGATGTAGTTGAAAAGTGAGGGGCGAGTCAGGAATAGCGAGCCGCGCTTGCTGAGCTCGAGAGGGCTCACGGGGGGAACCGGTCCCGACGCGTTGCCATAGGTCACCATCATGCCGAGCGGCCGCAGGCAGTCGAGCGAGTCCGTGAAAGTGTCCTTGCCCACCGAATCGTAGACGACTGCCACACCCGCTCCCTTGGTCAGCTTCCTGACTTCCGCCACCAGCGCATCGCGGCCGAGAATCAACACGTGCCGGCTGCCATGGCGGCGCGCCAGCTGCGCCTTCGCCTCGCTCCCCACGACGCCGATCACCTTTGCGCCGAGCGCCTTGGCCCACTGACACAGCAGCAGCCCGACGCCGCCGGCTGCCGCGTGCACGAGGACGGCATCGCCGCGGCTCACTCGATAGGTGCGGCGCAGCAGGTAGTGCGCAGTCAGGCCCTTCAGCATCAGCGCTGCGGCCTGCTCGTCCGAGATGCCGCGCGGTACCTTCACCAGCCGATCCGCCGGCACGTTGCGGATCTCGCAATAGGCTCCCGGCCGCGAGTGCACGTAGGCGACGCGATCGCCCACCTTGAAGCCGCTCACTTTGCGCCCGAGCGCCGCGACCACACCCGCCGCCTCGCGCCCGAGGCCACTCGGCAGCTCTGCCGGATAGAGTCCAATCCGGTCATAGACATCGACGTAATTGAGCCCGATGGCGGTATGGCGCACCTGCACCTCGCCAGGCTCGGGCCGCGTGACTTCGAGGTCCTCGACACGCAACACCTCGGGACCGCCGTACTCATGAAACCGGATCGCTTTTCCCATGCGCTCCAACTGCTCGCCCGCCGCTACTGCGGCAAGTCTGCCACCGTGCGCAAGCAAATGCATGAGCGGCCCACTCCAGCGAAGGCCTCGCCACTGGCACCGCACGAAAGCAAATGATTGAGCCGGCCAGGGCCGCCCCTGGCCCGCGGGATCAAACGCGGTGAGAGGGCTGGCCGTTCAAACGGCCGCAGGCCAGTTTGAGCCAATTAAAGAGCAGCGTCGTCGGTCTCACCCGTACGGATGCGGATGACGCGTTGAATGTCGGTGATGAAGATCTTGCCGTCGCCCACCTTACCGGTCTTGGCCGACTTCAGGATGGCTTCGACGACCTGATCGACGAGGTCGGCGCGCACGGCCACCTCGATCCGCGTCTTTGGCACGAAGTCGACCACGTATTCCGCGCCGCGATACAACTCCGTATGGCCGCGTTGGCGTCCGAACCCCTTGACCTCCGTTACCGTCATTCCCGAGACGCCGATGTCGGAAAGCGCAGCGCGCACGTCGTCGAGCTTGAACGGTTTGATGATCGCGGTGACCAGTTTCATGTACGAGCTCTCCGTCGGGTGTCTGTGCCCAGCCCTGCGGGACAGGCTGCCGAGTTCGCGGCAGGTGCGATTTTGCAGCTTTCATGCCACGCAGGGGAATAGTGCAACGGCCTGAGTCGCGGCGGCGCCGGCGTAGCCGCGAGCCCTGCCTGCACCATTATGGCGCAATTGCCCGGCCCTCGCGCTCGCAGGTGGTGCAGGGCCGGCACCCGCTACGCTAAGCTCGAGGAGTGTACGAGCGAATCGTCATTGCGGGCGGTGGCCAGGCGGCCGCTCAGGCCGTCGACACTCTGCGGCGCAAGGGCTTTACCGGGACACTCGTACTGATCGGCGAGGAGCCCTGGCTGCCGTATCAACGGCCGCCGCTCTCGAAGAAATATCTCGCCGGCGCGCTCGAGCGCGAGCGGCTCCTGTTGCGGCCCGCGCACTTCTACGAATCGCATGCCGTCGAGACGCGATTAGGGCGCAGGGTGGAGGAGATCTTGCGTCGCGAGCAACGTCTGCGGCTCGACGACGGCTCCACTGTAGCGTATGACGCTCTACTCATCGCCACTGGCAGCCGTCCCAGGCAGCTGACTGCGCCGGGGACCGACCTCGATGGCGTACATTTCCTCCGGACCATTGCAGACGTAGAGCGTATTCGCGCCGGATGGACTGCGGGCAAACGCCTGGTCATCGTAGGCGGCGGCTACATCGGCCTCGAAGTGGCAGCCACCGCGCGCGAGCTCGGCCTGGAAGTCACGGTGCTCGAGATGGCGGATCGCGTCATGAACCGCGTGGTCTGCCCCGAGATCTCCTCGTTCTACGAGGCCGAGCACAGCCGGCACGGCGTGCGGATCCTGTGCAACTCCAAAGTGCGGGCTCTGGCTGCAATACCCGGATCCACCAGAGTGCGCGCCGTCGTTACGGCCGATGGTGACGAGCATGCCGCGGATTGCGTCGTGCTCGGCTGCGGAGCCGTTCCGGCCGACCACCTGGCCGCCGCTGCGGGGCTGGCGTGCGAGAACGGAGTAGTGGTCGATGAGGGCTGCCGCACGTCCGACCCGGTGATCTTCGCGGCCGGCGACTGCAGCAACCACCCGAGCCTGCGCTACGGCAGGCGTCTCAGGCTGGAATCGGTCGACAACGCCTTCGAGCAGGGCGCGAGCGCCGCTCTCAACATGCTCGGCCCCGCGATCGCGCACGACAAGGTGCCGTGGTTCTGGTCGGATCAGTACGACCTGAAGCTGATCATCATCGGGGTGAGCCAGGGGTATGACGCGGTCGTGATGCGGGGCGACCCGGCGACGCATGCCTTCAGCGCATGTTATCTGCGCGGCGGCGAATTGATCGCGGTCGATGCCGTGAACAGTCCCAAGGACCAGATGGCTGCGCGCAAGCTGATCGCTGCGCGAGCGCGCCCGAGCGTCGACAAGCTGGCAGATCCCGGCGTGCCGATGAAGGATACGGCGTAGCCCGGTGGTTGGCCCATCCGCGGGCCGAGCCGCCTTTAATGCACCAGCCGCAGGATGAACCGGTGGCGGTAGCGCTGTCCCTCTGAGGCGCGCACGGCCGCGAGTATGGTGCCGACGATCCAGATGATGCCCACCACGAGGCCCAGCAGGATGCCGATGCCCACGAATATCAGCAGGCCGCAGGCGATTCCGGCCAGGATGATGGTGATGTTGAAATTGAGCGCCTCCAGCGCCTGATCGGCGACGAACGCCGACTTCTCGCGGTGCAGCAGCCAGATGATCAGGGGCGCAATGATGTTGCCGAGTGGCACGATGAGGCCGGCGAAGCCGCACAGGTGGGCGAGCATCGCCACATTGCGCTCATCTCTGCTCCCGTCCGCCCCGTAGCTCGCCTGCTGTCCCGGTTCGTTCACGGCTCTCCTCCCCGGCGGGATCGGGCCCGCTCTTGCGATCATTATGGACCGGGGCTGCTTTACCGCGAGCCTGGATGGATGTACAGTATACGGCATGGCCCCATCGCGCGACAGGAACGAGCCGCTCAAGGGCCGCGGCGCCCTCTCGAACCCCGCCGGACGCTTCGAGCGCCAGCAGCGCGAAGCCGTCGATGACGGCTGGTATCAGCAGGAGGTGCCGGACTTCATCCCCACCTCCATCGAGCCGGATCGCGCCCGCTCCGTCATAACACGCAACGACTCACCGGACATTCCGTTCGAGCAATCGATCAATCCCTACAGGGGGTGCAGCCATTCCTGCCCCTATTGCTACGCTCGCCCCAGTCATAGTTATGTCGGGTTGTCTGCGGGGTTGGATTTCGAGACCAGATTATTCTATAAACAGGACGCCGGCAAGGTGTTGGAAGAGGAGTTGAGTCGCCCGGGGTACGTGTGCAAGCCCATCACCCTCGGGGCCAACACGGATCCGTATCAGCCGATCGAGCGGCGTATGCGGGTGACCCGTGACATACTGGAGGTGCTCGCCCGCAGCCGTCACCCGGTGACGATCATCACCAAGAGCGCGCTCGTGCTGCGGGACCTCGACCTGCTGAGCGATCTCGCGAGGGATGGGCTCGCGGGAGTGGGCGTCAGCGTCACCACGCTGGATGTGGAGCTCAAGCGCGTCATGGAGCCGCAGGCGGCCTCACCGCGTGCGCGGCTCGAGGCGGTGAAGCGGCTGAACGCGGCGGGGGTGCCGACGGGGGTGATGGTTGCGCCGGTCATCCCGGCGCTGACCGACCATGAGATGGAGTCGATCCTGGAGGCCGCCGCCGCAGCCAACGCGCGCTGGGCCGCGTACGTGCTGCTGCGGCTGCCGTACGAGGTGAAGGATCTCTTCCGCGAGTGGCTGGCCGCGCATTACCCGGATCGGGCAGGGCACGTGATGTCGCTGGTGCGACAGATGCGCGGCGGCAAGGATTACGATCCGACCTTCGGCACGCGCATGCGCGGCACCGGGCCGGTCGCCGAGTTGCTGCGCAGCCGCTTCCAGATTGCCTGCCGGCGGCTCGGCCTCGGGACCGGGAGGCATCACCCGCCGGATACCAGCCTCTTCCGGCCGCCGCGCTCCTCGGGTGCCAACCACCCGCAGCTCCACCTCGACCTGTAACGCTGCCGGGCAGGGTTCTTGCTCTTGAAGCTGGTGCCGCGTGCTCCGAAGGCTGCCAACAGAATGCAAACGAGGGATTGCGCCTTGTGAGAGCCTTTCTCTGCGGCGCTGTCGGCAGACGGCGACGCGCGGCCGGAGCCGTGCTGTAAATCGGAATCAAAACGGCACTGCCACATCTTGCTCCGGTCTGAGTAGAGTATTCGCGGATGGCACATCGAGCGAAGGCCAGTTAAGGTGGAGGTCATGCTACAGGTCCGCGCAGCCGCTCAATCGACGACGCTAGGCCGATACACCCTCATCGAGCGTATCGGTACCGGGGGACAGGGCGAGGTATGGCGCGCGCATGACGAATCGCGCGGCGTCGACATCGCGCTCAAGATCCTGGCGCCCGCGGCTGCCCGCAATCCGGCCGCGTGGGAAGCGCTCGAGCACGAGTACAACATCACGAGTCGCCTGCAGCATTCCGGAATCCTGCAGGTGCAGCCGCCGGAACGAATCGACGACGTCATGGTGCTGCCGATGGAGCTCGCCGCCGGCGGCGATCTGCGCCGCCTTCGTGGCGCCGCCTACCTCGAGATCGTGCCGGTGTTGCTCGAGGTGGCCGAAGCTCTGGAGTACGCCCACGCACGCGGTGTCGTGCATCGGGATCTCAAGCCCCAGAACGTGCTCTTCGACAGCCGCGGTCGTGTGAAGCTCGCCGACTTCGGCATCGCGGGACTGTTGCCCGCCGCCAGCGCAGGTGGCGGCGTCACGGAGATGCGGGGAGGGCACTCGCCCTTCACCGCGAGCCCCGAGCAACTGCGCGGTGAGCCGCCGAGCGCGGCCGATGACATCTACGGTCTCGGCGCGCTCGCCTACGAGCTCCTGTCGGGACATCCGCCGTACTATCCCAACTTCGATCTCAAGCGGGCGCAGACGCAGCCCGTCCCGGAGCTGGTGCCCACGCGGCAGATTCCGCCGGAGCTCGGCCGGATCGTCATGCGCATGCTCGCCAAGCGTGCCGCACAACGGCCTGACACCATGCAGCAGGTCATGGATGAGCTCGATGCAACGTTGAACGCAACGTTGTGTTTTGCGCCGGAAGGTGCGGTGACAGAGGTCAGCGACGACGACGAGGAATGGGATGCCGAGCCGTCCGCACGCGCGGACGCTCCGGGACCTGCGCAGGTTGCCAAGCCGGAAGCAGCTCCCAAGCCGGAAGAGGGCCGGACGCTGCCCGCGGCCCGCAAGGGCAGGGAAGGGCGGCTCGCAGGCTTTCTGCGCCGCGCGCAGGGCCTTGCGCCCCCCGACGCGAATGCTGCGGACGAACCCATCGCAAAGCCTTTGCCTGACTCGGTCTCGGCCCCGACTGCGGCATCGACGGCGACTGCTGCGTCGACTCCGGCTCCCGCCACGGTGGGTGCTGCATCGAACCCGGCCGTTCCGGACTTCATGCTCAAGCGCAGTGAGCCGGACCTCCTGCGTCAACGCAGCGAGGCCGACTTCCTGCGGCAGCGCCGCGACCCGGCCCCTGCGCCGCCGCCGCAGCGTCGCGAGCCGACAATCCCGGCGCCGCAGCCACAGGCGAAGGCTCCCGATCATCTGCCGGAAGCAGGCCCGCTCTCACGGGCTGCCCATGCAGGGGCTCCGGCCGAGGCGCGGCAGCCGCAGGCACCCGCACACTCGCCGCCGCAGCACGGCACCGAACACCACGGCACGCAAGATCATGCCGCCCGGCATCACGGCACCCAACACTACGGTGCCGCTCAACATTCGGGCGCGACCCAACATACCGCTCACGGTTACGGGGGTCACCTCGAGCCCGTCTCGCCGGGCGATCCCTTCGGTCGCGGGACCCTGCAGCCGCGGCACCGGGGTACGCTCGAGCCGCGAACGAATCCCTTCATCACCACGCCGTACGGCGGCGGTGGGCGGGCCCGACGCTGGCCGTATCTCCTGTCGGGGCTGCTCTGCGGGGCGATACTGATCTGCGGTGCCACGGCGGCCGCGCTCTACTGGTTGCCGCGCGATGACATCGCGGGCCTGCAGTCGCTGTTGGCGCGCCTTGCGCCGCTCGCACCGTCTCAGTCGACGAGCCCGGCGCCAACTCCGGCGAAGCCGCCGCCGCAGCCGATAGCGGCGCCGACTCCAGCCCCGAAGCCGCCGGCCGATACTGCCGACCTCGCGCAACTCGCCAGCGAGCGCGCCGCCTACGACAAGCAGGTGGCTGCGCTACAGGCGCGCGGAGTTGCCTCGTGGGGTGGAGCGGACTTCGCAGCAGCGCAGATGCAGGCAGCGGAAGCGAACGGCGCCGCCGCCGCGGGCGGCGTCAAGATCGCGCTGCAACGCCTGGACCAGGCGCGGCAACTCCTCAACAGCGTCGCGGGCAAGGCGCCCCAGGCTTTGGCCGCACAGCTCAAAGCGGGGGACGCGGCACTCGCCGCGGGCCATCGGGAGCAGGCAAGTGAGGCCTACGCTCTCGCGCGCCGCATCGATCCCAACAATCAGCGCGCCATCGACGGCGCGCGGCGGGCCGGCGTCTTGGGCGGTGTGCTGCCGCTCCTCTCGGATGCGAAGCGGGCCGAGGCGGCGAGGAACTACTCGCGCGCCGCTCAGGACTTCAGCCAGGCACTGGCGCTCGATCCGGGCAATCAGGCGGCGAAGTTGGGACTGGCCCGTGCCAATGCCGCCTTCGGCGACGACAGCTATGCGCGCGCGGTCGGGGCTGGCTTCGCCGCGCTCGGTGCCGGGAGGCTCCCGGAAGCGCAGACCGATTTCCAACAGGCGCTCGGTTTCCGGTCCGAGGGCAAGGAGGCCACCGAGGGGCTGCAGCGGGTGAGCGCAGCGATGCAGGCGAGCCGCATCGCCGCGTTGCGACAGCAGGCGGCGAACCTCGAGGCCCAGGAGCACTGGCGGCAGGCCATTACGGTGTATGACACGGCGCTGCGCGAGGATCCTGCGCTCGCCTTTGCGAAGCGCGGCAAGGAGAGGGATGAGGCAATGGCGCAGCTCTCCGACTCGCTGCAGCAGATCATCAATCATCCCTATCGGCTTTCCTTCCCGTCCGTGCGGGACGAAGCCGTCACACTCCTGCAACAGGCGCGCCAGCAGAATCCTACCGGTCCGCTGCTGCAATCGCAGATCTCGCAGCTCGCGCGGCTTCTGCCGCAGCTCGATCGGCCGGTGTTGCTCAACATGATTTCCGACAACGCCACGCAGGTGACCATCCCGAGCATCGGAGTATTCGGGACCTTCGGACGGCGGGAGATCCGGCTGAAGCCGGGTACCTACACGGTCATCGGCACCCGGGACGGCTATCGGGCGGTACACCAGGAGTTCAACGTGGAGCCCGGTCAGCAGAACGTCACGATTACGGTGAGCTGCTCCGAGCCGCTTTAAAATGGCGCTGGATCCGGGCATCCTGCCCGGCCCAGCGCGCGTAGAGGCAAAAAAACGTGGTTTTTTGCCCTACGCCCGCCACCTGCGGCGGCGGGGCACGTCCCTGTGCCTGGAGGTAAAGAAGGAAAGCGCGGTTTTTGATGCCTGCGCGTGGGGGGGGCACTTCGGGGCTGTGCCTGACATCACGGTTCGTACCCAGTGTCTGTGATTGGCGTCACGTTGTCCGGATGAAGCCGAGCCGGGAGCTTGTGTGCGTGCACGGGCGGGGCTAAGAAGCTTCCATGGCCGACAACGACTCCGTGGTGCTTCTTGCCGGCGCGAGCGGCTTCGTGGGCGCCCGCGTCCTCGATGCATTGCTCGATGCGCCGGAGGTCACGCGCGTGTTTGCCGTGACGCGGCGCCCGCTGGGCCGCGAGCATCCGCGCCTCGCCAACCGGATCGTGCAGTTCGGTCATCTGGAGCGGCAGCTCGCGGGGCTGAAATGTCAGGTCGCATTCTGCTGCCTGGGTGCTCGCCTCGGCGAGCGGGAGCAGGAGGAGGCGATCCGTCGCATCGATCTCGGCTATACGCTGGCGTTCGCGCGCGCCGCGAAGGCTGCGGGGGCGACGCGCTTCGTCGTGGTCTCCGCGGCCGGCGCCGGTCTCGCGCAGAAAACCGGCTACTTGCGAATCAAGGGAGAGCTCGAGGAGATGTTGGGCGGCATCGGGTTTGGCGCGCTCGATATCCTGCAGCCTGCGATCATCCTCGGTTGGCCGCGAGAGATGCGCGCGCTGGACCTGGTCAGGCGGGCGGTGATGCCGCTCGTCAATCCGCTCCTCGTTGGGCCACGTGCCGTGCACCGTGGCATCTCGGTTGCCACCACAGCGGCGGCCATGCTCGGGACGCTTCGCTCGGGTCGTCGTGGTCCGCAGCGCTACACCTATGCGGGAATCTGCGCACTCGCGCAATTGAAGCCGCGCAGGCCCGCTCCTCTCGTCGCGGCGAGCCCGGCAGCCCGCTAAGCATTACATATCCTGCGTGGCACGCTACATAAGCGCGGCCGCGGCCGTAAACGGCATCGCGGAAGCGTATGTATAAACACCACTTGAGAGGCGCGCCACACTCGCGCCCCTTGACTCCGTGGGGCGCCGCTTCGACACTTAGCCCGGTGATAAGGGCAAACCCGTCGAAAGACGGGGACGCAAAGCCACCGGTCTAAAGGACGGTTCCTAAGACGGCGGGGCTGCCACGATCGCGCGCTCGCGCGACCGCTCGCATTCCCCTCCGCGCACTGAGCCGTATCCGATTGCCTGTGGCCGATGGACTGTCCCGGGGAATCTATGACACCGACGGCAAATCTGGCGTCCTCCGAGGCTGACGCGGACCATCCGGCCGGGCCTGCTGCAGAGGCGGGACCGTTCGTCCTCAATTTGTGCTCATCGACGACGCCCCTGGCGCTCGCGCAAACGGAATTGCCCGAGCTCAAGCGTTTCACCTTTTTCGTGAGCCGTCGTTTCGAGGAAGGTCGCGAGCGCTTCCGGCTGCACATGGGATTCTTCGCCAGTCAGGCGGAAGCGGAGGAATGGCTGGGCGTCGTGCGGGACATATACCCTGGTGCGTGGGCCGGTGAGGCCCCGGGCAAGAAGCTGCGCGCCCGCGCGACCGAAGCGGCCGCAG
This sequence comes from Steroidobacteraceae bacterium, assembly GCA_035652555.1. Taxonomy (GTDB): domain Bacteria; phylum Pseudomonadota; class Gammaproteobacteria; order Steroidobacterales; family Steroidobacteraceae; genus 13-2-20CM-66-19. The sequence continues at coordinate 13,364 of DASRDO010000019.1, forward strand.
CGCAGGCGCGGCACGCCGTCGGTCCTCAACCCAAAGCTGCAGTCCCAACGCCGCCAGCAGCAGCCCCAACACCGCCAGCCAAGGCGCCGGCGGCTCCCGCTGCGAGACTGCAAAACGCGGTGCCTGCGGCCCCTGCTGCGAGACCGCAAAACGCGGCGCCTGCGGTCCCCCCAAGGATTCCGACGCTGGTGCCCACGCTTCATCCGCCCGCATCACCGCCTCTGACTGCGGCAGCCCCGGCTCAGGCCGCGCCTGCTCGGGCCGTGAAGGTGGCTCCGCCATTGAGCCAGAAGCGCCCTCAGGGCGCCATGGCGGCGCCGGTGAAGGCGGGGCCCGCTCCTGCTGCTGCGCGGGCGATGCCTACAGCGCGTGCGACAACGGCGCCTGCCGCGCCGTCGCAGGCTCGCCCGGGCAATGTCGCGGCGGGCGGCCAACGCCCCGTTGCCAGACCTCAATCGTTCAAGCCTGCGCCGCCGGCGGCCACCGCCCCGGGCGCACGCCCTAAGCCGACGACCAGGCCGATCGCCACCAGGCCCGCAGCCCCGAGGCCGGCGGCGCCATCGGCTGCCCGGCCCAGCGCTCACCAGCCCGCCGCCAAGCCGGTTTTCGCCGACTCCAACGTCAAGGAAGTGTTGGCGGCGCTCGATACGCCCGACTCCACGGGTGAGACACGTGTCATGCGGGTTCCGGCGGTCGCGCGCGCTGAGCCCGCCGAAGACGCCACGCTCACCGACACTCAGGTGTTGAAGTTTCTGGAGACGCGGCGGGATGAAGAGAGCGAGCCCGCGCAACCGGTGCTGCAGGCCGACGCCGCCGAATCGGGCATCTCGCTGCTCAAGCCCGATGACACGGGTACGCGGCGCGCCCTCAAGGAAGCCGTTTCCCACAATGACCCGGTCTCCTTCGCGGTGCAGCTGCAGTGGTCGGTCCAGCCGGTGGAGCTCACCAAAGTACCGCCGCTCGCCATCTTCAGCGCCTACACGCTCTATTCCGTCGAGGGCAGCCGTGAGGGACGCAAGTGGTACGGCCTGCGCCTCGGCTTCTTCAACGATGCGATCTCGGCCAAGCAGGTCGCCTACTACGTCCGCTCAGAGTTCAACTCCGTGGCCGTGGTGCCGGTGAGCCCGCAGGAGCGGGAGCGCGCCACTGAAGACAACCAGCGTTTTGCCGGCGTTGGCGCGGCCCGCAAGCGCTCCACGAGTGAGGACAATGAGTTCAAGCTCATCGAGGACGAGACGCCTCGCGCCGCACCGGCCCCTGCGGTGAGCCAGGCGCCCGCGGCACAACCTGCTGCAGAGGCGCCAAAACCGGCTGCGGCAACTGCACGACCGGCACCGGCGACACGCAGTGCCCGCAAGGGCAGCAGCAAGGTCGAAGCGCGCGAGCGCCGCACTCCGCAGACTCTGGAGGAAACGCTCGAGATCCTCGGTGCCAACGAGCTGGCGATCGACTCCGGCACCGGCGAGTCCCTGAACGACACCGGCGTGCGGCATCTGCGCGTCGAATTCCAGAAGAATACGCCGTTCTCGCGCCTGCTCGAGCGTCTGAGCGAGCGCGTCAAGAAGTCCTGAGGGCTACTTTCCGAACAGCTTCTCGAGCGCGGCGCGCGCCTTGTCCACCTCGGCGGTATTCGGGGCGACGTAAGCGCCCGGCCGGGGCTTGAAGAAGTCGCAGAAGTTGGCCCGCGTCTTGTCGCGGACTTCCTCGGCTGTAGGCTCGCGGCAGTGCTTGGCGACGCTCGTGTCGTAGTCGACACACATCCGGCATACGTGCAGCTCGGACCGGCACTTCGGGCATTCTTCCAGCCGCCGGAGCGGCAGGGTGAGCGCAACAAGCGAAGCGCCACATTTCCAGCAGACCAGCTCGGCGGCGATGGCACTCGAGAAGGGCATGGCGGCCGGATTATGCGCCGTCGCCCGGCTCAGGTGCGCTCTTTGAGGAACGGCTCGAGCGCGCGGCCCGTGTGCGACTCGCGCTTGCGCTGCGCCACTTCGGCCGGTGCCCCCTGCGCGACGATGCGACCGCCGCCTTCGCCGGCCTCAGGACCCATGTCCACGATCCAGTCCGCCTCCGCCATGATGTCGAGGTTGTGCTCGACCACGACCGCCGTATTGCCGGCCGCGACCAGCCGGTGCAACACGTGGATGAGCTTCTCGACATCCGCCATGTGCAGACCCACGGTCGGCTCATCCAGAACGTAGAGGGTGTGCTTGGGCGCAAATCGCGGGCCGGCTGCCGGAGCGCTGCCGCCATTGCCGCCTTCCGTCCGCACCTTGGCGAGCTCGGCCACCAGCTTGATGCGCTGTGCCTCGCCACCCGAGAGCGTCGGGCTCTGCTGACCGAGAGTCAGATATCCCAGCCCCACGTCCTGGAGCAGTTTCAGTGCGTGATGGACGCGCCCGTGCGCCCGGAAGAACTCGACCGCCTCGTCGACGTCCATGGCCAGGACGTCTCCGATGCTCTTCTCCCGCCAGAGGACCGACAGCGTCTCAGTGTTGAAGCGTCTGCCGCCGCATACGTCGCATAGCACCTTCACGTCGGGCAGAAAGCTCATCTCGATGGTCTTGACGCCCTGTCCCTCGCAGGCCTCGCAGCGGCCGCCGGCGGTATTGAACGAGAAGCGGCTCGCGGTGTAGCCGCGCAGGCGCGCCTCCGTGGTGGCGGCGTAGATCCGCCGGATGTCATCCCATAGCCCGATATAGGTCGCCGGGCAGGAGCGCGGCGTCTTGCCGATCGGCGTCTGATCCACTTCCAGCACGCGGTCCACCTGCTCGAGCCCGCGCATGCCGGCGCAACCGATGAGCTCCGGGCCTTTCGGCCGGCGCTTGCCCGGCGCCGGCCTGTGAGTTGGGTCGCCCAGCTGCCGGCGAAGGTTCGCGTACAGCACGTCGCGGGCCACAGTCGACTTACCTGAGCCGGAGACCCCGGTGATCACCACCAATCTGCCGAGCGGGATGCGCACGTCTGTGCCGCGCACGTTGTGCAGCAGTACTCGCTCGAGCTTCAGGTACGGCGTGCGTCCATTTACCGGGCGATGTGGCTGCGCCGGGTGGCGCAACGGCTGGCGCAGGAAGCGGCCGGTGGTGGAGCGCGTATTGGCGATGAGATCCTTCACCGTGCCTTCACCCACCACTTCACCGCCGAGCACACCGGCTCCCGGGCCGAGATCGAGCACGTGGTCGGCCCGGCGGATGGTCTCCTCATCGTGCTCCACCACGACGAGCGTATTGCGATGGCTCGACAGCTCCGCCAGCGAGTCGAGCAGGACGGCATTGTCGCGCGGGTGCAGGCCGATCGTTGGCTCATCGAGCACATAACACACTCCCTGCAGGTTCGAGCCGAGCTGGGCGGCGAGCCGGATGCGTTGCGCCTCGCCGCCGGAGAGCGTCGGCGCCGAGCGGTCGAGCTGCAGGTAGCCCAGCCCCACCCGATCAAGGAATTTCAGCCGCGCACGGATCTCCGCCAGCAGGTCGCGCGCGATCTGCTGCTCCCGTGGATTGAGTTTCAGCCGGCGGAAGAACTCCGCCGCCTGCGCCACCGAGCCTGCCGCGAGCTCGGCGATGGAGCGCTCGCGGAAGCGCACGCTCAGGGCGATCGGATTCAACCGCTGGCCGGCGCAGCTCGCGCAGACCTCCGGTGCCTCATCGTCCCAGCCGTCTCCTTCAGCCGCAACGCCGGCACTCGCGCCGTCCTGCTCCGCGGGCACCTCTACGCCGGTGCCGTAGCAGCTCTCGCACCAGCCGTGCTTGGAGTTGTAGGAGAAGAGGCGCGGGTCGAGCTCCGCGAAGCTGCGCCCGCAGGACGGGCAGGCACGCTTGGTGGAGAACACCGTGGGCCGGTCTCCCTTCGGACCCAACACATGAACCAGGCCCTTGCCGAAATCGAGCGCACGGGCGAGCGCCTGATGCAGCACGGTGTCGGTCTTGGCTCCGATGTCGATCTCCGCCACGGGAAGCTCGATCGTATGCTCCTTGAAGCGCGACAGCCGGGGCCACTGTGCCGTCGAGATGCTGGCGCCATCGACACGCAGGGTCTTGAAGCCCTTCTTCGCAGCCCATTTCGCCAGATCCGTGTAGTAGCCCTTGCGCGCCACGACCAGCGGCGCGAGCAGCGCAATCCGCTTGCCCTTGTATTCGCGCAGCAGCCGGGCGGCGATCGAGGCGGCGCTCTGCGATTCGATGGCCACGTTGCAATCGGGACAGTGCTGCGTGCCGAGCTTCACGTAGAGCAGCCGCAGGAAATGATAGATCTCCGTCAGTGTGGCGACGGTGCTCTTGCGCCCACCGCGGCTGGTGCGCTGCTCGATGGCGACCGTCGGTGGGATGCCGAATATGGCGTCCACATCGGGCCGGGCGGCCGGCTGGACGAACTGGCGCGCGTAGGCATTCAGTGATTCGAGGTAGCGGCGCTGGCCCTCATTGAAGAGGATGTCGAAAGCGAGCGTCGACTTACCGGAGCCGGAAACGCCCGTGATGACCGTGAGCCGGTCCCTCGGGATCTGCACGTCGATGCTCTTCAGGTTGTGCTCGCGCGCGTTGTGGATCACCACGGCATTACGCGCGCGGCCATTACCCTTCCTGCCCCCATGAGCGGCCGCAGGTTCCTCGACCGCACCGGCTACCCCGTTCGCGAGCGCAGTCGGCTCACCGCCGGCAAGCGCTCGCGCATAGTCCGCGAGCGCACGGCCGGTGTGCGATTCCCGGTTGGTCCGGACCTCCTCCGGTGTGCCCGCGCAGACGATGCGCCCGCCGCGCTCGCCGCCTTCGGGGCCGAGATCGATGATCCAGTCGGAGGCACGGATCACATCGAGGTTGTGCTCGATGACGAGCAGCGAGTGACCCGCGGCGAGCAGCTTGCGAAAAGCCGTGAGCAGCCGGGCGACGTCCTGGAAGTGCAGGCCCGTGGTCGGCTCGTCGAACAGGAAGAGCTTGCCCTTGTGAGTGGTGCTCGAGAGCACCGAGCCTGCCTCGGCGAGGTGGCCCGCGAGCTTCAGGCGCTGTGCCTCACCGCCCGAGAGGGTGGGTACCGGCTGCCCCAAGGTCACGTACTCGAGTCCCACATCGGAGAGGGGCGCGAGGCGCGCGGCCACTTCGCGCGAGTCGCGAAAGAACTCGAGCGCCTCGGTCACCGTCATGTCGAGGACATCGGCGATGCTGGCACGCCGGCCGTTGGTGCCTTCGCGCTTGATCTCGAGCACTTCGTCCCGATAGCGGCGGCCGTTGCAGTCGGGGCAGCGCAGGTAGACGTCCGAGAGGAATTGCATCTCGACGTGCTCGAAGCCGTTGCCGCAGCAGGTCGGACAACGCCCGTTGCCGGAGTTGAAGCTGAACGTGCCGGCGGTGTACTTGCGTTCCTGCGCCGCGGGCTCCGCCGCGAAGAGGTTGCGGATCGCATCGAACGCGCCGACATAGCTCGCCGGATTCGACCGGGTGGTACGGCCTATCGGAGTCTGATCGACCATGACGACATCGTCGATGAGCTCCGCGCCCGCGAGCCCGGAGAAGAGCCCGGGCGCCTCGGTCGGCTTGCCGTGATATTTGAGGAGCGCGGGATAGAGCACGTCCTCGATCAGCGTGGACTTGCCGGAGCCGGAGACGCCGGTGACACAGACGAGGCGCTTCAGCGGAATCCTGACATCCGCGTCCTTGAGGTTGTGTTGGCGCGCGCCGCGCAATTCCAGCCAGCGATTGGAGCGGGCTTCGGCGACCACCTCGCTGCCCGGGCCGGGGCTTGCGGCGCCGGCCGGGCGCTCGGCGCCGACACGCCGCCTGCCGCTCAGGTACTCCCCCGTGAGCGAGCTGCCGCTGCGCCGGATTTCGCCCGGCGTGCCGAAGAAGACGATATCTCCGCCGCGCTCCCCCGCGCCCGGTCCCATGTCGAGGATACGGTCGGCCTCGAGCATGATCTGCGGATCGTGCTCGACCACGAGGAGCGAGTTGCCGGCATCGCGCAGGCGCTTCATTACCGTGATCACCCGCTGCATGTCGCGCGGATGCAGGCCGATCGACGGCTCATCCAGCACGAAGAGCGTGTTGACGAGTGAGGTGCCGAGCGCGGTCGTCAGGTTGATCCGTTGCACCTCGCCGCCGGAAAGCGTGCGTGACTGGCGATCGAGCGTGAGATAGCCGAGCCCGACATCGGTGAGGTAGCTGAAGCGTCCGCGGATCTCCCCGAGCAGCAGATCCGTCGCCTCATCGAGCGGGCGGGGCAGCTCCAGCCGGCGGAAGAGCTCGCACGCCCGCTCCACCGGCATCAGCATCACGTCATGGATCGAGAGGCCGGGGAGGCTCTGCAGGGTTTCTGCGCTCCACTCGACCCCGCGGGGCCGGAAGCGCGCGGCTGGATCGACCGCGGCATCGGCAAGCTTGCGGTCTCCGACACGCCAGAGGAGCGCCTGCGTCTTGAGACGGGCGCCGCCACACGCTTCGCAAGGCGTATAGGCGCGGTAGCGCGAAAGGAGCACGCGCACGTGCATCTTGTAGGATCGGCTCTCGAGCCAGGCGAAGAAGCGTTTCGCGCCGTACCAGACACCCTTGTTCCAATTGCCTTCGCCCTCGATCACCCACTCGCGGTGCTCGGACTTGAGCTCGCGCCACGGGACATCGAGCGGTATGCCGCGCTTTTTCGCGAATTTCTCCATGTCCTCCTGGCATTCGGCGTAGGACTTGGTCTGCCAGGGCTTCACGGCCCCGCCGCGCAGGGACCGGGTCTCATCGGGAATGACCAGGCCGTAGTCGATGCCGATGGTGCGCCCGAAGCCGCGACAGCTGTCGCACGCGCCTACCGGTGAGTTGAATGAGAAGAGGCTGGGAGTCGGCTCCTGGTACGACCGGTCGCACTCGGCGCAGTGCAGCGTGCTCGAGTAGCGCCACGTTGCAAGCGGCCGCGGCGGGTCGCTGTCGTCGACGACCTGCACGTTGAGGCGCCCGCGGCCAACACGCAGCGCAGTCTCGAGGGACTCGAGGACGCGGCCGCGCTCGGCCTGGCCGGCACGGAAGCGGTCCTGCACGACCTCGAGCACCGTTGCAACACGCGCCGCGGAGCGAGCTGACTGACCCCGTCTGCCGCGCGCGCGGGAGCTGCCGCGCTTGACGGCCGGCTTGGAGTCAACGGTTCCCTTGGCCGGCACAGCCTGCTGAGCGGGTCCGGATGGCTGCTCGGGCCGCCCGAAGAACCGGGTGTATCCCTGCTTCTCGAGCAGCGCACGAACTTCTGCCTCCTGGAAGCTGTCGGGCACCGGCACGGGAAAGGTGAGCAGCAGCCGAGGATCGCTTCCGGCGCCCTCGGCCGGGCGCCATCCTTCGGCACGTTCCCGCAAATCGCCGTAGATGCTCTCCGCGGTATCGCGCCGCACCGGCCGGCCGCAGCACTCGCAGTAGAGCATCGCCGTACGCGCGAACAACAGCTTCAAATGATCGTTGAGCTCCGTCATCGTGCCGACGGTCGAGCGCGATGTGCGCACGGGGTTGGTTTGGTCGATGGCGATGGCCGGCGGAATACCCGCTATCGTGTCCACCTGCGGCTTGTCCATACGATCGAGAAACTGCCGCGCGTAGGGGGAGAAAGTCTCGACATAACGGCGCTGGCCTTCGGCGTACATGGTGTCGAAGACGAGTGAGGACTTGCCGGAGCCTGACACGCCGGTGACCACGACGAGCTCTCCGAGCGGAATGTCGAGGTCGAGATTCTTCAGATTGTTCTGGCGCGCGCCGCGCACGAGAATGGCATCATGGGGGGCGTCGGTCATTCCGTCACCGGTATCGACATGGAGTCTCGAAAGGGGGCGAGAGCGAGCGGGATCCGCTCGCAGATGCGCCGATTCTAACGCAATTCAGGCGCCGCCGCGATGCTGCGCCGCGCACGCGCGGCGATACAGTAGTGGCGGCCCGCGCGTGCTGGATAGCTTCGGGCGACAGCATCGGGTGGCGTAGAATTACGGGTTTCGGCACTTCGGCTCAGAGGAGCTCCCATGCCGCCCCAGTCTTACAGCAATGTCCTGGAGATGATCGGCCACACGCCGCTCATCGCCGTCAAGCATCTCGATACCGGCCCGTGCCGGCTTTTTCTCAAGCTCGAGAATCAGAATCCCGGCGGGTCGATCAAGGATCGCATCGGCCTCTACCTCATCGAGGCGGCCGAGCGCGACGGCCGGCTGGCGCCCGGCGGCACGCTGATCGAGGCGACGGCGGGCAACACCGGGCTCGGCCTCGCGCTGGTGGCGGCGCAGAAGGGCTATCGGCTGCTGCTCGTCATCCCCGACAAGATGAGCCAGGAGAAGATCTTCCACCTGAAGGCCATGGGCGCGGAGGTGGTGCTCACCCGCTCCGATGTCACCAAGGGCCACCCGGAATACTACCGCGACCTGGCGGAGCGCCTCGCAAGCGAGACTCCCAACTCCTTTCTCGTCAACCAGTTCGGCAATCCTGCCAATCCCCGCGCACACGAGGAGACTACGGCACCCGAGATCTGGGAGCAGATGGAGCACAACGTCGATGCGTTCGTCTGCGGCGTCGGTACGGGAGGCACGCTCACCGGCCTGTCGCGATATTTCGCGCGGGTGGCGCCGAATGCCGCGGCCGTGTTGGCCGATCCATCAGGATCGGTGCTGGCCGAGTATGTCAGGACCGGCAGGATGCCGCAGGAGCACGGCAGCTGGCTGGTCGAGGGGATCGGCGGTGATTACGTGCCGCCGGTCGCGGATCTGAGCCGCGTCAGGACGGCCTACACGATTCCCGATGCCGAGTCGTTCAAGACCTGCCGCGAGCTGCTGGCCAAGGAAGGCATCATCGCGGGGACCTCCTCGGGCACGCTGATAGCGGCAGCGCTGAGATACTGCCGCGAGCAGACCCAGCCGAAGCGCGTGGTCACGTTCGTGTGCGACAGCGGCAACAAATATCTCTCCAAGGTGTACAACGACTACTGGATGTTGGATCAGGGATTCCTCGAGCGCGAGCGTTTCGGCGACCTGCGCGACCTCATAGCCCGGCGGCATTGGGAGCACGCGGCGGTCACGGTACAGGCCTCCGAGGCCGTCATGGCGGCGTACCGGCGCATGAAGCTCTACGACGTCTCGCAGATTCCCGTGATGCGCGACGGCCGCATCGTCGGCATCGTCGATGAGGAGGACATCCTGCTCGAGGTATTCGCCAATCCCAACCATTTCAGCGAGCCGGTCACTGCCGCCATGGAGAGCCATCTGGTCACCGTGCCGGTGGATGCCCCGGTGCAGCAGCTCATGGAGATCTTCAAGCGCGGCATGGTGGCCATCGTGATGAAGGACGGCGACTTCCAGGGACTGGTCACGCGCATCGACCTGCTCAACTGGCTGCGCCGCAGAACCTGAGGGCCCAGATGATTGACAAGCAACTGCGTTTCGCCACCCGTGCCATTCACGGTGGCCAGCAACCCGATCCGCTGACCGGGGCCGTGATGCCGCCGATCTACGCGACTTCGACCTATGTGCAGTCGAGCCCCGGCGCACACAAGGGTTACGACTATTCGCGGACCCGCAATCCGACCCGCGATGCGCTGCAGGCGGCGCTCTGCAACCTCGAGGGTGGCGGCGCGGCGTGCGCCTTTGCGAGCGGCATGGCGGCGAGCTCGACCGTGCTGGAGCTGCTCGATGCGGGCTCGCATATCGTCGCGATGCACGATCTCTACGGCGGCACTTACCGGCTGCTCGAGAACGTACGCAAGCGCTCGGCGGGGTACGAGGTGTCGTTCGTCGATCTGACACGCCCCGAGGCGCTGGAGGCGGCGATCCGGCCCAATACCCGCCTGGTCTGGGTCGAGACGCCCAGCAATCCGCTGCTGCAGCTCGTGGACCTGGCGGCGGTGGCGGCGATCGCCCGGCGCAAAGGGCTGCTCGGCGTCTGCGACAACACATTTGCCACGCCTTTCGTACAGCGGCCGCTCGAGCATGGTTTCGACATCGTCGTGCACTCGACGACGAAGTATCTGAACGGCCACTCCGACTGCCTGGGCGGCGCGGCCATCGTGCGCGCGGACAGCCCCCTGGCAGAGCGGCTGGCTTACCTGCAGAACGCGCTGGGAGCCGTGCCGAGCCCATTCGACTCCTTCCTGACGCTGCGCGGCATCAAGACTCTGGCGCTGCGGATGGAGCGGCACTGCGCGAATGCGCTCGCCGTCGCGCAGTTTCTCGCAAGCCATCCCAAGGTCGAGCGCGTGTACTACCCCGGGCTGCAGAGTCATCCGCAACATGCGCTCGCGCGCCGGCAGATGACGGGCGGCTACGGCGGGATCGTGACCGCCGTACTGAAGGGATCTCTCGACGATGCGCGCCGCATGCTCGAGCGCTGCCATCTCTTCTCGCTCGCCGAGAGCCTGGGTGGAGTCGAGAGCCTGATCGAGCATCCCGCGCTCATGACGCATGCCTCCCTTCCTGCTGCCATGCGGGCCCAGCTCGGCATCGGCGATGGGCTCATCCGGCTGTCGGTGGGAATCGAGGACGCGGAGGACCTCCTCGGGGATCTGAAGGGAGCGCTCGGCTGAGGTCCTGAGACAGGCAGAGCCCAGTGAGGACTGCTCAGGGCGGCGCGGTCGTCACGTTGCGCGTGACGCTGCGCGCTACGTAGTCGGGCCGACCGTAGGTGCCGTAGGAGGCGGTGGCGCTGAGCTCGTAGACCAGGTAATTCTGCGGGGTGGGCGGCGTGCCGGAGTAGATCTGATGCGGCGGCGTCGGGGAACAGCTCACTGCAACGACGAAACCGGCAAACGCCCCCTGCGTCAGGGTGAAGGTGTTGTTGTTGCAGACCGGCGGGGCAGCGTGCAGCGTCAGGTTGGCTCCGTACTCGATGCCCGCCTCTGCCGCGGCCTGCGCCCGGGCTTCGAGCAACTCCACGTTGGCGCCCTGGTACTGCGCCATCGCAACCTGCACCGCGAAGGCGCCCAGCGCCGCCAGCACCACGATCAGAAAGACCGCTGCGATCAGGGAAAAACCGGTCTCTGTGCGGAAGCACGCTCGACGGCCCTTGCCTGAGGACGGCTTCACTGTATGTATTCCGTACGTGCTTCGAGGAACATCTGCAGGCTTTCTCCGCCGCTCGAGAGGGTGATCGTCAGGATCGCGAGCTGACCATACCGAGCGTTCGGCACTCCGAACGAGATCGCGCATCGGGTGACATCATGAGCGATGAGAGCGCCTGCCCCGGGAGGAGGCGCCGCCTGCGCCGCAGTAGCGGCATAGCCCGAGTAGCGTCGCAACGTGCCTGCAACCGAATCACAGACGTAGCTCACCGGACCGGATACGAGATAGGCATTGTGTACCGACGGCTGCACGCCCGGGGCTCCCGGCGCCTGGAAGGTCATCGGTGCTCCCGATAGCCTGACCTGATTCTCTCCCGCTACGAACGGCGATCCGGGGCTGGGGTTCACGGTGACCTGAGTACCCGCACCCGTCATGACCTCAGTAGCAATGTTGTAGGCATTGTAGGTGGCCGTACCCAGATTTCCGATGGCAAGGAACGGCGGGCGGTAGGGAAGCGTTTGGGGGCCGAACGAGTCGAGGGTGCCGAAGGGTGTCGCGGTGGTGCCGATGGTCAGCTCTTCGCCGCCCACGCCGTTCTTATCTCCCTGACCGTAGTACCGCGCCACGCCTTGTGTGGCCAGCAATTCGAGCGCCGTGGCGGAGCCGGCAGTCGTCGCGCGCAGACTGTTCGGAAGGGCCGTACGTACGTCACCGGTGATGGCAGCGGCAATTCGATTCGCGGAATCGACCAGGTCGGAGCGTCGCGTCTGCGCGAAGTACGACTGAATCGGCGCGTCCAGAAACAATACGACGAACCCGGCCACGATCGCCGCGAGTACGATGGCAACGACGAGCTCAATGAGCGTGAAGCCTGCAGCGCTTCGAGGCCGGCCGCTCACGGGTACAACGTCCGGTAACCGCTCAACATGGCAATAGCACCATTCGGCGGGGTCACCGTGACCGTCACCAGCACGGATTGCGTGGCCGGTACCACGTTCACCGTGCCCAGGGGGCTGCCGACGACACTGACTCGTACGTCATAGTTTGCGAGCGTCGTCACTGCATTCCCTTGCTCGTCGTGCACGCCGATGTCCGTGAGATTGTTGTAGTCACCGACCGCGTTCATTTGAGTGCGGCTGCAGGCGGGGGCGCAGGGATCGGAACCGAAGGGCTTTGCCAGAATCTCGTTCAGGTACGACTGGGCGATCGTCACGGCCTGGGTTTGAACCAGGTTGTCGGCGCTGCGTGCGGCGGTCGATGAAACGATGGCGAGCACTGCCGAGACCGCGGCGGTGATCACCACGATCGTCACGATCAGCTCTATCAGGGTGACGCCGCGACAGCGTACGTGCGATGACATGACTGCTGGACGCTCTACGGCACCGTGACGAACCCGCTTAGCGCATCGATCTGGAGCGTCAGCGGCCGGGTACGGCCGGCCGGTGAGCCCACCACGGTGATGTTGGTGGGGTTCGCGATCGGGAGGGGGCCCACGATCGATCCCTGAGGCCCGAATACGAGGGTAATGCTCCGTGAGATGTCCGCATTCGGCGGAGGCGTTCCGGCCAGGGCGGTGCCGTCGATGCGCGGCACCGGCAAGCTGTAGCCGCCTGAGCATGTTGCGCCGGCTGCGGGAAGCTTCGCATCGTAGCCGGTACCGGGTGCTATGGTGAGCCTGACGTCGCACCCGCTTGCCGTCGCAGCGGCTTCCGAGGAGCGTATGACCGCCGCAAGCTCATCGGTGTAGCCGCGCTGATTGAAGGCCGGCGTATCGAGAAACTTCGGGCCGGCGATCGCCGCCAGCACGCCGACGATCACCAGCACGGTGCAGAGCTCCAGCAGCGTGAAGCCCCGGATTGAACGCTCGCGCCACACGGCTCGCGCGCACCCGCCGGCCAGAGCGCCGGGAAGCTGCGTCTTTAGCAGTTGGCCTGCAGGGCGGCCTGAATCGCCGCCGGCGTGCCGCCGGCGGGCACGGTGCCGTAGGTCAGAGTGAATGTCGAGTTGGCAGCCGACTGGTTGTACTGCACCCAGCAATTCGCGTTCTTTGCGCCGTTGGGGGTGAAGCGATTACCGGCGGCGTTGATGGTAAAGCCGCTCGTGTCCTGCAGGAGCTGTTGAATGCCGATGTTATTCGGGTAACCGTTGGTGATCGTGATCGGGGTGGCCACTCCCGGGACGGTGATCGTGGCCGGGTTGCCGCTCGCTTCCCAGACACCGTGCGCCATCGTGGCGGCACTGCGCAGACTTCCGGCCATTGCGTTGACGGACGCGACCCGCGCCTGATCCTCCAGGCCCATGAACTTCGGCACGGCGAAGGCGGCGAGAATGCCCAGAATGACGATCACGACGACCAGCTCGATGAGCGTGAAGCCGCGCTGCGGGGAACGATTCATGTACTTGACTCCAAAAAGGGGCGCTGGAAGGTAGTCATATGAGTGTCATCATAGGCGTCCGCGCGACAACCCGTTGGGAGCGGTCGGCGAACTGTGATACCGGTCGTGGACAATCGTTGGAGGTGTGACCGCCCTCACGGGTTGCCGCTCGGCGGTCAATGCCCGGCAGCGGCCTTGGCGATCATGTTCCACATGGGCAGGAACACCCCGAGCGCCAGGATCAACACCATGCCGCCGACGAGGACGATCAGGATGGGCTCGATGGCCGCGCTCAGCGTCTTGAGTGCGAACTCCACTTCCCGCTCATAGAAGCCAGCCACCTCGTCCAGGAGCTCCGGGAGCTCGCCGGTCTCCTCGCCCACCGCAATCATCTGCAGCACGAGAGGCGGAAACATGCCGACACTGGCTGCCGCGCGACTGACGGGCTCGCCCCGCTCGACCCGGTCCCGCAGCCGGAGCACCCGCGCTGCCATGTAGTCGTTGCCACAGACGCGCGCAATGATGGCGAGCGTCTCGAGCATCGGCATGCCCGCTGTGATGGCGATGGACAGCGTGCGGCTCAGGCGCGCCAGGATGGCCTGGTGGGCCAGCGACCCGATGACCGGCAGCCTGAGGAGGAGCTTGTGCCAGCGCAGCCGTCCCTCGATCGTGCGCACGTACGCGCGCAGTCCGCCGACGAGGGCCGTGCCAACAGCCAGCACCCAGTACCAGTCCCTGCGGGCGACCTCGGAGGCTCCCATGATGATGCGGGTGGGTAGCGGAATATCGTTGCCGAGAACACGGAAGAGCGGCGCGAAGCGCGGGATCACGAAGGTGGTGATGACGGCGATCGCCGCGGCGATGGTCAGGACGACGATGAACGGATAGCGCAGCGCGCTCCTGACGCGGTCCTGGATGTCCTGCTCCTGGCGCAGGTATTCGCCGAGCCGCATGAATGCCCGCTCCAGCGTTCCAGTCGCCTCGCCGACTGCGATGAGGCTGAGATAAAGTTCCGGGAAGAGCTCGGGGTGGCGGCCGAAGCTCGTCGCCAGATTCCGGCCGCCCTCGAGGCTGCGCAACACATCATCGAGCGCTCGTCGCAGCACGACGTTATGAGTCGAGCCGGCGAGGCCGCGCAGGCCGCGCAACAGCGGGATACCGGACTTGACGATCGTATACATCTGGCGTGTGAACAGCACCAGATCTGCAGTCGTGGGCTTTCCAAGCCCCATCCGGCGCGCGAGCTGCTGCAGCGGCGCCGAGGATATTGCGACGGCGCTCGCGACGATGTTGATCGGTGTAACACCATCCTGCTGGAGCCGTGTAGCAACCGCTTCTTCGGAATCGCCATCGAGGCTGCCGCGTACGAGCTCGCCGCGAGCCGAGCGTCCACTATAAAGATATTGGGTCACAGGGAGGCGCGTAGCCGGCGGATAGCGGCTGCTACTTGGCTGCGCTCATGGCGTCTGCCTGGAGCGCCTCGGCGAGCAGCGGATCGGGAGCGGCCCTGACCGCGAGTGAGTCATCGCCCGCATCCGCGCCGCCAACCACGGCCAGTGCCTCCGCGACACTGGTGACGCCTCGCATGGCGAGCTCGAGGGCGCTTCTCGCCAACGACACGAAATCGGGCCGCGCACGGGCCGCTTCTTCGAACCGCCCGAGATCACCGCGACGGATTGCGTCGGTGAGTGTCCGGTCGATTTCCAGGAGCTCGTACACGGCGATACGGCCGCGATAGCCGGTCAAGTTGCAGTACGTGCAGCCGGCACCCGACCGAAAAGACGCGGCCGCCGCTTCGGGTCCGAAGTGCGCCCGCAGGAGCGCCGCTTCGTGCGGGTCGGCCTGTACCGGATGTGAGCAGTTCTCACACACGCGTCGCAGCAGCCGCTGCGCAACGATACCGTGGACGGCAGCAGCGATCATGTACCCCGGGGCCTCCATGTCGAGCAGGCGATGCACGGTGGCGACGGCGCTCATGGTGTGAAGCGTGGAGAAGACCAGGTGGCCGGTGATCGCAGCGCGCAGGCCGATCTCGACCGTCTCACGGTCGCGCATCTCGCCGACCAGAATGATGTCAGGATCCTGGCGCAAGGTCGTGCGCAGCACGCGAGCGAAGTCCAAACCGATTTTGGCGTTCACCTGCACCTGGTTGATGCGGTCGAGGCGATACTCGATCGGGTCCTCGACGGTGATGATCTTGGTATCGGCCTGGTTGAGGTGTTGCAGTGCGGAGTAGAGGGTCGTGGTCTTGCCGCTGCCCGTCGGGCCGGTCACGAGCACCATGCCCGCGCTACGCTCGATGAGGGTGCGGAAGCGCTCGAGCATCGGCGGTGGCATCCCAAGCGTGTCGAGGCTCGTCAGGTTCGAGGACTGATCGAGCAGCCGCATCACCACGGACTCGCCGTGCTGAGTAGGCATCGTCGACAGGCGCACGTCGATCGCCCTGCCGCCGATCTTCACGGAGAAGCGTCCGTCCTGCGGCAGGCGTTTCTCTGCAATATCGAGTCCGCTCAGCAATTTCAGCCGCGTGGTGAGCGCGCTGGCAACCCTGCGGCCGCCCTCGATCACCTGCTCCTGGAGGTGTCCGTCGACTCGCTGCCGCACGCGCAACGCGCTCTCGCCAGGCTCGATGTGCACGTCGGACGCCCCGACCTGCATTGCATCATGAAACACGGTCTGGATGAGGCGGATGACAGGAGCATCCGGCGAGCCTTCTTCGGCGGCCAACTGCTCGATGTCCACGTCCGCTTCGCGCAGCTCCTCGCCCACCTCTTGCGCGATGGAGGCGATCTCATCGGTGCGGCGGTAGACCGCGTCCATCGTCTTGAGGAGGTCGGCCTCCTTGACGAGCGCAAGGCGGATCGGGCGTTTGAGGGTGGCGGCCACCTCATCGTAGGCGAAGAGGTCGGTGGGGTCTGCCATGGCGACGAGCGCGCCGGCCGCGTCTGCCTTCAACACCATGGCGCGGAAGCGGCGAGCCTGCGCCTCGGGCAGCAGCCGCACCGTGTCGGGCGCGAGTTGCACCTGGCGCAGATCCATGTAGGGGATCTGCAGGTGCTTGGCGAGGGCCTCGTGAAAGGCCTGCTCGCTCACCATGCCGAGATCGGTCAGTACCCGTCCGAGCCGGCGGCCACTGCGGGACTGCTCCGCCAGCGCGGTCTTCAACTGCTGCTCGTTGATGAGCTTCTGCTCGAGGAGGAGCTCCCCGACCCGAACGCGTCTGCGGCGCGGTGAGTCGCTCATTTCGAGCCGCCTTCGATCCCGGGCTGCTCATCGATGAGCTTCGGCCAGTCACCGCCATTGACGACCATCGCACGCAGCAGGATCACGAGCTCCACCTTGCTCTTCTGATCCTGCTCACTGCGGAATAGCCGACCGACTCCCGGGATGTCGCCGAGGAGCGGCGTCTTGTATTGCTGTTTGTTGACGTTCTCCTGCATCAGCCCGCCGATGACGATCACCTGCCCGCTGCGTGCCCGCACTATGCTGTCGGACTCCCGCACGGAGCTCTGCGCAAGAGGCAGCACATCGGCGGTGCCCTGCACCTGCAGGGTCACCGTCTGATTGGTCACCACGCTCACGATGGGATGGATGTGCAGCAACACGCTGCCGTCCGCGCCTATCTGCGGCGTCACATCGAGGGCGACGCCGGAGAAGAACGGCGTCAGGATCACATTGTTCGACTGCGACGTCGCGGTTCCAGTGACGGTATTGCTCTGGACCCCCGTGACGTAGAACTGGTCAGTGCCGGCCTTGATGATGGCCTTCTGGTTGTCGAGCGTCGAAACCCGTGGGCTCGACAGCACATGGGTGTTGCCCTCGGTGCTCAGGAGCTGGATGAAGGCGTTGAAGTCGGTGAAATCGGCAGCGAGCGTGAAGGCGCCCCCGAGTGCGTTGGTGGTGAAGCCGTTGATCGGATTTCCGGGCGCCACGGTCACCGGCGTATTGGCGGGCGTGAGCGCGGCAGCCGTGCCGAAGCCGTTCGCCGGGGCACTCTGGCCGATGAAATAGTGGCTGCCGCCGAGCTGCAGCACCTTGGCCCAGTCGATCCCCGCCTGGAACGCATGGTCGAGGTCCACCTCGACGATCTTGGCCTCGAGGAGCACCTGCCGGGTGACGGTGGCCTCGGTGCTTTGCAGGTACTCGCTGACTTCCTGCAGTTGCTCAGGCAGTGCACGCACCACGATGATCCCGGACTGCGGGTTCACGATCACTCGCCGGTCGGGTCCGGTGCCGACCATGGTGCGCAGGTTCGCCTGGAGATTGCCCCAGAAGTCCGAGTCGTCCCGCGTGATTACCGAGGTGCCCGACGTGTCGATCGTCGTCTTGTCATTCGCGTTGCCGACCGTGGAGGTGGCCTGCGCCTGGGTGGGAGCGGCCATCGCATTGCCGTACTGGGAATTGTAATCACCCTGGGTGACCTGGCCCGAGCTGATGCGGGTGTTCGATACCCCATACCGCTGCACGTTGAGGTAGCTGATATGGAAGATGCGGGTCTGAACGGCCGCCGGCAGGATGAGGTACCCGGCGGTGGTGTGTCGATAGTCGAAGCCGTACATCTCACGTACAGAGTCGAGCACCTGTTGCAGGGTGACGTTCTTCAATGACATCGTCACGCGGGCCGCGACGTCGGGCCGCACGAGAATGTTGTATGAGGTGCCCTCCACGAGACCCTGGAGGAAAACGCTCGCGGGCGCGCCGTCCACATCGACCCCGAAGAGCGGCTGGCCACCGGAAGCTGCCGCTGTTGCGGCGCAGCCATCGAGCTGCGGCTCGGGCGCATGAGCGAACCGGTCGTGCCCGCCACGGGAGTAACGCACGCCTTGCGCCGAGATGCTGCGTATGAGGTCGCCGTCGATCCGGTCGCCGGCGTGAATGAGGCGGTCGTTGCCGATGCCCACGAAGACGCCGGCGTGACACAAGACGCCCTGCAGGCGCAGTCCGCCGGCGTCCCGCATCCGCGAGTCCGCACCGGGCGGCCGCGTGGGATCGGTCAAGCCGTCGGCGTGGCTGCGGCCGGCGACAGCGCAACCCAAGAGGAGTGTCAGGGTAATGATTGCGATTCTTGGGTTCATAGGTCGATCCACTCGCGGCTCATGCTCAACGTGCCGAGTCTCAGGGTCACCCGGGCAGTGGGGGATTGAGTCGCATCGAGCGCGAGGCTCTGCCAATAGAAATGCCAGGACAGGCCCTCCAGGGCCTGCAGGTAGGTGAGGACGTCGAGATAACGGCCCTGGACGATCAGCTCCACGGAGTGGACGTATGGGCCCTCGGAAGCGCTGCTGAAGGCTGCGGCGGGAACGGTCTGACCCGCGGCCGCGTTGGCACCCAGTGCCTGCGCCTCCGCATCGTCCTTGGGCGGACCATCGATCAGCGCATAGGGCGGGAGGCTGCGAAGACTGACGAGTGTCACTCCCCGCTGCCGACTGAGCACGTCATGGATCACCTGCGTCATCCGTTGCGGAGGTATCAATCCGGCGGACTCGGAGTGCAGGCGCGCGGTCGCCTGACTGAGGCTCGCGGCGAGTGTGGCGGTGCGCTCGAGGCTGACGGCCGCATCCGAGCCGTCCCCGCTGTTCTCTACGGCCGCGCCGATATCGGCCAACTGCTGAGCGAGCTGTTTCCTGTGCGCCTCCAGCCGGTGCATCACCAGGGAATCGAAGAGGCCGACGAGCACTGCGAGGAGTGCGGCCGTCGTGAGCACTCGCTCGCGCAGGCTCAACCGGTCGAAGCGCCCGGCCAGGGTCGTGAGGGCGCCAGGCAGCTTCATGACTGCGGCGCCTCGGTGGCCGCGAGCTGCGCTGGCAGTGCCGGGCCGTCCGCGTGGAACTTGAATGCCGTCGGATGTGGCCGCGGGTGCGCAGCCGCCGAAGCGGCAGGCGCAGCATCGGGGCGCTCGATGACGAGCCGATCGAACCGCAGGCCCGCGAGCACGTGCTCGGTGGCGAGGGCGCGCAGATAGCGCGGCACCCTGTCGGGATCGACGGACTCTCCGGCGAGGCTCATCGAGCCCGTCAGGTCGGAGACCGTGATCTGCCGCAGCCAGAGGCCTGCCAGCGGATGGCGCGCCAGCGCGGCAAGTTGCGCCGAGAAGCCGCTGGTGCTGCCCACCGCGCCGGACTGCAGCATTGCCAGCGCGTGCTCGCGTGCCGCCAGCTCGGTGCTGAGCTGTTGAATGCGCGACTGCAGGTCCGCCGGGGCGGTGCCCTCGGTCTGCAGGGAACCGAGAGCCGTCAGCGTCGCCTGCTGCGCCGCCTGCCGGCGTTGCAGAGCGTCTACTGATCGCTGCAGGCCGGCGACCTGCCAGGCTCCGAAGGCCCAGATGACTGCGAGGCAGCAGCTGACCGCGCTCACGGCGAGAGTAAGGGTGGCCGAGCCAAACGGACGCCAGGCCGGCGCCGTGTGCTGGTAGAGATTGACCTGCTGACGGGGCTGCTTCACGGGCGGCTCCGCTCGCTGCGCAGCGCTGCACCCAACGCCAGCA
The DNA here is from genome assembly GCA_035652555.1 of Steroidobacteraceae bacterium. Classification (GTDB taxonomy): domain Bacteria; phylum Pseudomonadota; class Gammaproteobacteria; order Steroidobacterales; family Steroidobacteraceae; genus 13-2-20CM-66-19. The sequence goes on from DASRDO010000019.1 coordinate 33,210, forward strand.
GCCCCGGCCAGCGGGTATCAGGCTCGATGCCCTCCGCAACGTCGAACAGCTCCTCCACATCGAGGAGACTGACCGAATGCCCGGTCGCGGCGATCAGGTTGCCGAGCAGGCGCTCCGCGCGCTCGTCACCGGAGGTCACGACGACGTCAGTGATTGCTGAGCGGTCGAAGTGGCTCTCGTAGTAGTCGAGCGAGCGCTGCAGCTCGAGCCCCAGGGATTCCACGTCAATGTTGCCGGAAGCTTCGGCAGGCGATCCCTCGGCGCGACGGCTCAGATCGATCCGCCGCGCCAGATAGAGAACACCCTGACAGGTCAGTGTCAGCTGGGCGAAACCTTCACCGAGCGCGATCAAAGCGACGCCCTGCTCGTCCTGAGGCAGGAGGGCGGCGATGTTGCGCAGACACATCTCCGGAATGTCGATCACGTCGAAGCCACGAGCCCGCGGCTTGACGAGGCTCACGACGCGTTGCACTGCATCGGCACGCGCTGCAACGGCGTAGATCATCCGGGATTCGACGTAGCGGGCCTGCTCGGGAATCTCGAACACGTCGATGACCGCCTCGCTCGGAGGAAAGCTGATGAGGTCCTTCAGCTTCCAGCGGACGGCACCGCGCAGCTCTTCCGTCTCGACATCGGGAGCTTCGATCTGCACCAACTGATACTCGTCGGTGCTCAACACGGCGCTTACTGCCGCGCGCGACAGCTCGCGACTGTGGGCGAGGGGGGCCAGGACATGCTCGGCGCGGATCTCGAGAGACGGATGGATGGCGCAGTGCCGCAGCAGCGGCCGGGCCGCGGATCTCGTGGTCCGCGCGATGGCGAGCGCCGTCTCGCGGTCCGCCGGCATGACACCGACCCGCCAACCGTTGGCCTGCGCTCGATTGAGCAGCGACAAAGACTCACCCCCGGGAAACGCGCCGGCGGCCGTTTGCGCCGTCGCGGAATTACTCGAGCGGGCCTGCGGCCCGTACCCAGGCGTTTTGTCTCATCGAGGGTGGGGATTCCGGCGTGCGAGACTTAACAGAATCGCCAGCGAGGCCGGCGAGGGCCGGCCGAACTGAGCAGTGGCTCACACGCCACAGCCCGTCACAACTAACCGGGGATGGTCAACGGGCGTGCCCGCTCGCGCTCCAGCCGCGCCGTGTGCGCCCGGACGCGCAGCAGGTCGCGCCGCGCGATCAAGCCCGCGAGCTTGCCCGTAGCGCGGTCGACGACCGGCACCCGGCCGACATCGGCTGATGCCATGCGATCGGCAAGATGGCCTACCAGCTCGTCCGTGTAGCCGACGAAGACCTCGCCGACGTCCGGTCTCTCCTCGAGAGTTTGCCCTTTGGGCCATCCTTCCCGTGACCAACGCAACACGTCGGCCCGTGACACCATACTGACGACGTTGCCGCCGTCATCGACAACAGGGTAGCTCTTGTGACGCTTGACCCCGTTCTCAGTGTCGAAAAATGCCAGCGCATCCTCCGTCTTCATCCGCGCCGGCAGCGTATGTACGGGTTGGGTCATGATCTCGCTGACCCGCATCACATCGAACGGATCGACGGTGTACTCATAGGTCAGATGCCGGCCGCGGCGCGCGAGCCGCTCCGTCAGAATGGAGCGCCGCATGATCAGCACCGTCACGGCGAAGGAGGCGACGCAGGCGACCAGCACCGCCGGCATCACCTGCAGGTCGCCCGTGAGCTCGATCGCGAACACGGTGGCGGTCAACGGACAGCGCAGCGTTCCGCCCAACACCGCCGCCATCGCGAGCAGCGACCAGAAACCGGCATTGCCGAACGGCAGGAAGTGAGCCTCCAGCACACCCACGGCACCACCCATCATGAGAAGCGGTGCGAGGGTGCCGCCCGAGGTTCCCGAGGCGAGCGCCACGACCCAGATGATGCCCTTCACGACGAGCAGCGCTATGGCCGCGTGCATCAGCACCGAGCCGTCGATCAAGGCCTGAATGTTGTCATAGCCGACTCCCAGGGCCGCCGGATCGATGAGACCGCCGACGCCGACGACGATGCCGGCGAGCGCCGGCCACCACATCCAGTGGAGCGGAAGCTTCTCGAACAGCTCCTCGACCCAGTAGAGGCCGCCGGTGGTGATGGCGGATTGCAGCCCCGCCACTACGCCGACACCGGCGCAGAGCGCGAGCCCCCACCACGGCATCGCGGGAATTCCCGTGTGCGGAAAGAGCGGCCAGGCGCCGACCAGCCAGGGCCGCCAGGCCATCGCGACGATCGTGGAGACGACCACCGGCACGAAGCTCCGTGGCTTCCACTCGAAGAGCATCACCTCGATGGCGAGGAGAACGGCTGCCACCGGCGTACCGAAGATCGCGGTCATGCCGGCAGCGGCGCCGGCAACCAACAGCGTCTTGCGCTCCGCGGAGCTCAGGTGAAAGAACTGCGCGAACAGCGACCCGAGCGCACCGCCGGTCATGATGATCGGACCCTCGGCGCCGAACGGACCGCCGGTTCCGATCGTAATCGCGGAGGCGATCGGTTTCAGATACGCGACGCGCGCTTGGATGATGCTGTCGCGGTCGAGTATCGCTTGAATCGCTTCAGGAATTCCGTGGCCGCGAATCTTGTCGGTACCGTAGCGCGCGATGAGCCCGACGACCAGGCCGCCGACGACGGGAATTGCGATCGCGATCGGACCGAGAACGTGCGGATCGGGCTGCACCAGCGTCGAGCCCACTCTGTG
>DASRDO010000020.1:0-44405 GCA_035652555.1 Steroidobacteraceae bacterium
CCTTCCCTGCAGGAAGCGCATCGTTGGCTGCAATTCAGTGGACGGGGGTCGCGCGGCGCTTTGGGATAGCGGCTGCAAGGGGAGCCGATATGCCCAAATTTGTGCTCACGGTAAACCGAGTCCGGCACCAGATCGAGGTGGCTCCCGAGACGCCACTGCTGTGGGTCTTGCGAGACACGCTCGGTCTCACTGGCACCAAATATGGCTGCGGCCTGGGATTGTGCGGCGCATGCACCGTGCATCTGGGCGATCGGGCCGTCCGTTCCTGCCAGACGAGAGTCAGTTTCGTCGGCGCGCAGCAAGTCACGACCATCGAGGGACTGGCTCGGGATGGCATCCTGCACCCCGTGCAGCGCGCCTGGATCCAGGAGCAAGTCCCACAGTGCGGCTACTGCCAATCGGGCCAGATCATGCAGGCGGCCTCACTGCTCGCGCAAAACCCGCACCCCACGACTGACGAAATCAACGGCGCGATGGCCGGCAACATCTGCCGCTGCGCCACGTATCAACGCATTCGCCGGGCGGTTCACCGGGCCGCAAACGAGCCGGGGTGAGGAATGAATATGGCGCTGCAAAAGAAGATGAGCCGCCGAACCTTCCTTGCTGCTGGCACCGGCACCGGGGCCGCTCTGGTGCTCGGATTCCATGTCGGCGAAGACCAAGCCGCAAGCGGTGTGCAGGCTGATGCGGGCGCAGAAGTCAGCCCCAATGCGTGGCTGCGCATTTCCTCTGACGACCAGATCGTCGTGCTCGTTGAGATTCCAGAGATGGGGCAGGGGCCGCGAACCGTAGATGCCATGATGGTGGCGGAGGAGCTCGAAGCCGATTGGTCGAAAATCCGCGTCGAGCAGGCTCCCGTCACTCCGCGCATCTACAAGAATTTAGTCGCCGGTGGCAGCGGCGGGACTCCCGCTGCCTGGGATTACCTGCGCAAGGTGGGAGCACAGGCCCGGGAAATGCTCATCGCGGCCGCCGCCCAAAATTGGGATGTACCAAAGTCCCAATGCAAAGCGAAAAGCAGCGCCGTCATTCACTTGCCGAGCGGTCAGCGGGCCAGCTATGGCGAGTTGGCCGGGGCCGCCATGAGGCTTCCGGTGCCGAAAGCTGCTGACGTGAGCCTCAAAGGACCGACGGACTTCCGTCTGATCGGCACACCGGTGCCACGGGTAGACATCCCCGACAAGGTCAACGGAGCCGCGAAATTCGGCATCGACGTGCGCGTCCCGGGCATGTTGTTCGCGCTGATCGCGCGCTGCCCGTACTTCGGCGGAAAATTGCAGTCGTTCGAGGCGAGTGCGGCCAAAGCGATGCCCGGTGTCAGGGCCATCTTCGCCGTACCGCAAATGAGCCAGTTCGACCCCAGGCTCGGCGTCAATCCCAACATCGCTGGCGGAGTCGCCGTAGTCGCCGAATCAACCTGGGCGGCCATTCAGGCCCGCAAGGCGCTGAAGATCGTCTGGGACAAGGGGGCGCACGCCGATGAGAGCAGCAAAGACATACACCGGCGCGCAGTTGCGGGCTCGTCGGCGACGCCCACGCTGGTGGTCGTCAATCACGGGGACGCAGACAAGGCGCTGCAGGCCGCCGCGCAAAAGGTGGAAGCAACCTACGAGCTTCCGTTTCAGGCGCATGCCACCATGGAGCCGATGAACACCACTGTCCACGTACGGCAAGACGGAATCGAAGTGTGGTCGCCCACACAGGCGGGCGAGATCGTGCAAAGCGAGATCGCTGCGCTCGCCGGTCTTCCAGGAGACCGAGTCACGGTGCATATGATGTTATGTGGCGGCTCGTTCGGCCGCCGATATCAGTGGGACTATCCTGCCGAAGCCTGGATGGTGGCCAAGGAAGTAGATGCGCCCGTACAGCTCTTGTGGACACGCGAAGATGATATGCAGCGCGATTTTTACCGGCCGTACACATACCATCGCCTTTCAGGCGCTCTCGACTCGGATGGAACCATCGCAGCCTGGTCGCACCGAATCGTTTCCACGCCGATCCGGCCCGTCTTCGATTCTCCGGAACAGCTGAAGAGTCTCGAGCACGTCGCCTCGCAGGAGCTGTCTGGTGCAGACATCATTCCGTACATGCCTGCGAATCTCAGGCTCGACTTTTTCCCCATCGAATCGCCCGTGCCGCGGGCGTGGTGGCGTTCGGTCGCCGAATCGTTCAATGCGTTCGCCGTAGAGTGTTTCATCGATGAGCTCGCGCACCTCGCAGGCAGGGATCCCGTCGAGTTTCGCATGGCGCTCGTCCCGGCCGATCGCAAGCTGCCGAGTCCTCGCCGCGCCGATTCCACACCGCTCGATACGCGCCGCTTTCGCCACGCCTTGCAACGGGCCGCGAAGGAGTCCGGCTGGGGAACACCGATGCCGCCCGGACATGGGCGCGGCGTTGCCTGCCACTTCTCTTTCGATAGCTACATCGCTCACGTCGCCGAAGTGTCTGTCGACAAAAATGGAAACGTCCGTGTCCATCGTATCGTAAGCGCAGTGGATTGCGGACTCGCCGTGAACCCCGACGGCGTGCGCGCAATGACCGAAGGCGGCATCAATTTCGCCCTGACGCAGATCCTGAGCGGCGAGATCACCATCAGGGATGCAGCCCCGGAGCAGAGCAACTTCGACGGTTATCGGGTGCTCAGGATGAATGAAGCCCCTGAGGTGGAAGTCCACATTCTTGCTGGCGAAGGCGAGCCGGGAGGCATGGGTGAAACTGCCGTGCCGCCGCTCGCACCCGCGATCGCCAATGCCATCTTTGCTGCGACCGGCAAACGAATTCGTCGGTTGCCTGTCGATCCGGCGTTCCTGGTGGACAAGGAAGCCTGAGCGTCTCCCGCTTCGCGAGCGATCAACCGCGAAAGCCGTCCGGTGACCGTCCTTTAAATCAGCATCAGCACGCCGTCACAACTCTTGAGGTCTGCCGTGAGCGCCTCGACCTGCTCGCGACTCTCCGCGCGAAGCAGGTATGAGATAGAGAGGAAATTGCCGTTCTCACTGAGCCGCTCGCTCACTCTCTCCGGCTCGGTTGTTGGCGCGTGGCGCATCACGATGGCATGCACGCGCGCCCGAAACTCATCCGACGGGCGGCCGACGACCTTGATCGGATAGTCGGTGGGAAACTCGAGTAGCGGCGGCGGCTCGGTCATCGCCATGGCTGATGTTGCAGTTCCCGCTTCCAGCGCTGGAACTCATCATACACCCGGCGCCAGAGGGGCCCGGGGCGGCCGGCGCCGACCGGCTTGCCGTCGAGCGTCGTCACGGGCTGTACCTCGCGCGTGGCGGCGGAGATCCAGACCTCGTCCGCGCTGCGCAGCTCGATCTCGCTGATCGGCACGGCGCGGTACTTGACGCCCGTGCGTGCAGCGAGCTCTTCGACCACGCCGCGGGTCGTTCCCGGAAGGATCTTCCTGGAGTTGGGGGGCATGCGAAGCTCACCATCGATCACTACGTACACGGTGGAGGCCGAGGCTTCCATGAGCTCGCCATTCCGCAGCAGGATCGTCTCCGTTGCACCCCCGTCGACGGAGAGCTGCCGCAGCAGCACGTTGGAGAGAAGCGACACGGACTTGATGTCGCACCGCGCCCAGCGCGTGTCCTCGGCGGTGACGCAGGCGACTCCCTTTTCCAGCAGTGTTGACGGTGGTGCGGGCAACGGTGCGCAGAACGCGAAGATGGTTCGCGGAATGTCGGGTAGCGGGGCATGATTGCGGCCCCGCTCCGCACCCCGCGTCACCTGCCAGTAGATGTACTGATCGCCACCGCCGTTGCGCGCAATCAGGGTCTCGAAGAGGTCACACCACTGCGTCCGGCTGAGGGGATCACTCATGCGGATCTCGCCGAGGCTTCGCGTGAGCCGTCCGCAATGCGCCTCCAGCCGAAACGGCCGGCCGCCGTAGACCGGGATCACCTCATACACGCCGTCGCCATAGAGGAACCCGCGATCGAGCGGCGAGATGCGGGCCTCGGCGAGTGGCAGGTACTCACCGTTGAGGTAACAGATGGGAAATGGGTCGGCCATGAAAGGGGCTCCGCAGTAATGTCAACAGCAAGTCAGTAAGCGGCCCTGGGCCGTTCCCTGGGCCGCGGGATCAACTCCACTCATGGGGCTGGCCGCGCACAAAATCGCATGGAGCGATCTTGGAAGGCGGCAGCCGGCCCGTAGGGCTCGGCGCAGGGACGAGGCCGAGCAACGCGGCAGGATGCGGGCTTTGCGCCAATGAGACTATTTGAACCAGAGGCGGATGCCGTCCATCGTACGGGTGAGAAGCCCGCCCGCCGGGACTGCCTCCAGCGTGACGAGGGGCTCGCGGCCGACCACCTGTCCGGTGCCGTCGGTCACCGTCAGCTGGCCCACTACGCTGCCCGCAGGCAGCGGTGCCACCAACTTCGTCTGGGTCAATGCCGCATTCGTCGTGATGGCGGCCGCCTTGCCGCGCGGTACGGTCACATAGAGGTCAGCAGGCGTGCCGACCGCGGCGTAGCCGGAAGCGGACTCATAGACGCGGGGCTTGAGAACCGCTGCGCGCGCCGTCGCTACCTTCTGCGTCTCGAAGAAGTTGTAGCCGTAATTGAGCAGTGCCTCGGTGTCGGCTTCGCGCGAGTGCCAGGTCGGCGCCTTCAGCACGACCGACACCAGACGGGTGCCGTTGCGATCGGCCGAGGCGATGAGGCAGAAGCCCGCGCTGTCCGTATGCCCGGTCTTCAGTCCGTCGACGGAGTGGTCCGTCAGGAGCAGCCCGTTGCGGTTCGGCTGCTTGATGTGATTCCAGGTGAAGTCCTTCATGCCGAAAATGTAGTAGTACTGCGGGAAATCGCGGATCAGGGCGGCACTGACCGTCGCGAGGTCGCGCGCCGTCGTGTAGTGCTGCGGGTCGGGGAGGCCGTCGACATCGACGAAGTGCGATGACTTCATCCCGAGGCGCTGCGCGTATTCGTTCATCAGGGTGGCAAAGCCGGCGCGTGTACCGCCGACACGCTCGCCCAACGCGACGGTGGCATCGTTGCCGGACTGCACGATCATCCCCTTCAGCAGATCGATGACCGGCACCTGGGTGCCCACCTTGACGAAGGTGCGCGAGCCGCCTGTGCGCCAGGCGTCCTCGCTGATCGTGACCGGGTCATCGAGCTTCAGACGCCCGTCCTTGAGCGCGGCGAAGACGACGTAGGCCGTAATGAGCTTGGTCAGGCTGGCGGGCTCCATCCGCTGATCGGCATTCTTCTGGGCAATGACATCACCGCTCCGATAGTCGATCAGGATGTAGGAGCCGGCATCGAGATCCGGAGGCGGGGGCGTGGGCACCGCGGCGCGAGCCAGGGTGACCAGCGCAAGGGTCGAGACGGCGAGCAGGGCGGCAGCAGAAGAGCGGGGCATCCTCAAGAATCCTCGTACAGGGTGTGGAGCGCGGGAGCGGATTCTACGCTCGCTGGCGGGCGGTGAAGCTCGATCGAGAGTCGACCCGGCGGCATGGCCTACGGAGCTACCAGCCGGGCGCCGGGGTAACCCAAGGCATCGAGGCGCGCGACGAGCTGGTCGAATTCCGGTACGCCGCCGACCGGTCCGATGCGCACGCGGTAGAGGCGGCTGCGCGTCACGGGCGGGCCGAAGATGAAGGCACCAGCGAGGCCTGCTGCGTGCAAGCGGGACACGACGCGCTCGGCATTCGCTTGCGCGGTGAATGCCCCCACCTGCACATAGAGCGTCGGCGGCGGGCTTTCCGCCACCCGGGTGAGTATCGAGGGGGTTTCCGGTGTGATGGTGCGCACCTCGACCAGTGCGGTGCCGGTTTTGAGCATGTCGAGCTTTGCGGCGGCCACGTAGGAGAGGTCGATGATCCGATTGGCCACGAATGGGCCGCGATCGTTGATCTTGACGACGATGCTGCGACCGTTGGAAAGGTTGGTGACCCGCACATAACACGGCAGCGGCAGCGTCTTGTGAGCGGCCGTCATGGCATACATGTCATAACGATCGCCATCGGAAGTCTGCAGTCCGTCGAAGTTCGGGCCGTACCACGAGGCTACGCCCGTCTCATCGTAGCCTGCTGCGGTTGCCAGCACGTAATAGCGCTTGCCATCTACCTGATAGAAAGGCGGGTTGCCATGCGGGGAGCGCGGTTCGGGACGTGGTACGGCGTTGGGAATCGCCGAGAGGTCACCTGGCGGGAGCGGTAGTTTGGGCGGCGGCGGCGAGGGTGCGGCCTCACGATGCGCAGTCGTGGTGCAGCCTGCGAGAAACGCCGCCACGAAGATCGTCCAGACGAGCCCCTGGCGCGCTCTAACCGCGGCGGCAGCTTGCACTTATCGGGCTCACCGGGCGGATCGCTTGGTGCGATCCGCGTTGCCGGCCGTTTTCGCAGTGGGAGTCGGCGCAGGCGTCGTGCCGGGCCCGGGGTTGAGCCGCAAGGCGATGGCCTCGGCCAGCTCGTCGACCGCCATCGCGTAGAGGGCGCTATGGTTATAGCGCGTGAGCGCATGGAAGTTGTTGAAGCCGACGCGATACGTCGGTCCATCCTGCTGCTGTGCCAGCAGCAGCACCACCGGTGTGTTGCCGGGCGCCGCGCTTTCCACCCTGACGCCCTGCGCGTTGAGGCCATCGATGGTCTCATCGAGCTTGAGGTTGCTGGGATCGATCTGGAAGGTGGCGCCCGGGTCGATCCTGACATCGGCGACGACCGGGCCGCCGGCCTCCCAGCCGCACTCACGCAGGTAGTGGGCGACGCTCGCGAAAATGTCGTCCCAGTCGGTGAAGAGATCCCGCTGGCCGTCGTCGTTGCCGTCGACGCCGTACTTCAGATAGGCCGAAGGCATGAACTGCAGCGGTCCCATGGCGCCGGCATAGGAGCCTTTGACCGACAGAGGGTCGATCTTCTCCTTGTGGGTCATGACCAGGAACCGCTCGAGCTCGCCGCGGAAATAGCGACTGCGCGGCGGGTAGTCGAAGGCGAGCGTGGCGAGCGCATCGAGCACCCGATACGAGCCGGTGATGCGGCCGTAGTAGGTCTCCGCGCCGAGGATGGCGATGATGTATTGCGGCGGCACGCCTGCCTCGCTGCTGATCCGCTCGAGCGAGTCGCGGTGCTCCTCCCAGAATGCCACGCCCTCGGAGATCCGGCGGTCGGTGAGGAAGATCTGCCGGTACTGCCACCACTCGAGCACGCGCTCGGCGGGGCGGGTGATCTTGTCGATGATCTGCGGCTGCGCACGGGCATGGGTGAGGACCTTGAGAACCGTTCTGCGGCGCAGCCCGTCGTGCCGGGCCACCTGCGCGGCGAACCTCGCGAGCTGTGCTCGGGGAAACCGGACGCCTGGCTCTGATGTCGCGGCCGCGGCGCGCGTGCCGATACCGCCGAGACCTGCGGCGGCGAGCGCAGCGAGTACGAGCGTTGGAATGGATCGAGACACTTAAGATCCCATGAGCTTCCGATGCGCGTGAAGCGACATCAGAATACCGAACCCGGCGAGCACGGTCACCACCGAGCTTCCCCCATAGCTGACGAGCGGCAGCGGGACGCCGACGACCGGAAGGAGGCCGGTGACCATGCCGGCGTTGATGAAGACGTATACGAAGAAGGTGAGCGCGATGCTGCCCGCGAGCAGACGCGAGAAGGTATCGGGCGTCTGCACGGCGAGATAGACCGCACGTCCGATGATGAAGACATAGAGGAGGAGCAGCACGGCGAGTCCGAGCAGGCCGAACTCCTCGCCGATGACTGCGAAGATGAAATCCGTCGTGCGCTCCGGCAGGAAGTCGAGCTGCGCCTGGCTGCCGTTCATCCACCCTTTGCCGAAGACGCCCCCTGAGCCGATCGCGATCTGCGATTGGATGATGTGATAGCCCGCACCGAGCGGGTCCGACTGCGGGTTGAGGAAGGTGAGCAGCCGCTGGCGCTGGTAGCCGTGCATGAACCTCAGCCCGAACCACGCCACCGCGACTGCAAGGAGCAGCATCCCTACGATGACCCGCACCCGGATACCGGCGAGGAACACGACGAGCGCGCCGCCCGCGGCGATGAGCGCCGCGGTTCCGAGGTCCGGCTCCTTCGCGACCAGAGCTGCCGGCACCATGATGATGAGGCCGAGGAGAAGCAGGGTAGGCCAGCGCGGCGGCAGCGGGCGTTCGTGCAGATACCAGGCGCACATCATGGGGACGGCGAGCTTCATGAGCTCCGAGGGCTGAAAGCGGATGGGACCCAGGCTGAGCCAGCGCTGCGCGCCGAGACGGGTGTGACCGACCACTGCGACAGCAAGGAGGAGGATAACGCCGATCGCATACAGCCACGGTGAGGTGCGTCGCAGGAAATTCGGGCTGACCCGCGCCAGAGCCAGCATGGCGGCCGTGCCCAACACGAGCCGCATGGCCGTCCGCAGCACCATCGGCAGGTTTTCCGCCGAGGCGCTGTAGAGCACGACCAGCCCATAGGCCGCGGCAAGAGCGAGGCCGGTGACGAGCGGTCCGTCCATTCTCAGAGCGGAGAGCACGCGCGCGGCACCGGTCAGGGTTCGCCGCGTCCGCGACTCGGAGCTGACTTCTTCGTAGATCATGCGGGGTGAATCATGAGGTTATCGGGCGGGCGACGGGCTCGCCGGCTCCGGATGCGCCCGGTCCGCCACCTGTTGGGTGGCGGCGGGCGGCGTGGGGCGCGGGAAGGCCGGCAGGGAGCGCTCCGTTTTCGGCTTGAGATGGGCCGGCTCCGAATAGGGTCCACGCGGGGCCGCGGGCAGCAGCTTGCCGTCGGCTCCGAGAAGATAGGCGTCCATCACCTTGCGGGCGACGGGAGCGGCGCCGGTGGACCCAAAGCCGGCATGCTCGACGATGACCGCGACGGCGATCCGCGGTGCCTCCGCCGGTGCGAAGGCGATGAACCACGCGTTGTCGCGGAACTGCTTGGTGATCTTCTGGAAGCCGTGCTCCTCGCTCAAATTGCCGGTGACGGCCTCGCGCACGACCTGATCGGTACCCGTCTTGCCGGCGACGATGTAAGGCGTCCCGCGCATCGGCCAATACGCGGTGCCCAAATGAGCGCCCGTGTACGTCGTCGCGCCGATCATGCCGTGGATGACCCGATTCCAGGAATCGGCGCTGATGTTGGACAGGTAGCCTTCATATACGGGGGGGAGCCATGCGATCTTGCCCGTCTCGGGATTGCGCATTCCCGTCACCAGCCGCGGTCGCCAGATATGCCCGCGCGTCGCGAGAATGCTCGCGTAGTGAGCCAACTGCAGCGGCGTGACGAGGAAGTAGCCCTGACCGATGCCGAGATTCACCGTCTCGCCCGGGAACCATACCTTGTCGGCCGGATTGGCGAAATGCGCGGCCTTCCAGGCACGGGAAGGCACGAGCCCCGGTTTCTCGCCCCCGATGTCGATGCCGGTCGGACGGCCAAAGCCAAACAGGGGCAACCACTCGGAGATCCGGTCGATGCCCATCTCGTGGGCCACACCGTAGAAATAGACGTCGCAGGATCGCGCGATCGCGAGGTCGAGGTTGGTCTCGCCATGCCGCTCGTGATTGGCGTCATGCCAGATGTGCCGGGCTCCCGGCAGGTGATACCACCCCGGACAGAAGATCGGCTTGTCGGGATTGAGTACCCCGTCGGTGAGCGCCCCGAGCGCCATCGCAGGCTTTATCGTCGAGCCGGACGAATATTCGCCGCGCAACGCCCGATCATACAGCGGCCGGTTGGGATCGCCCTCCAGGCCCGCGTACTGCTTTTCAGTGATGCCGCGCGCGAAGAGGTTGGGATCGAAGCCGGGCTCGCTCGCGAGCGCGATGATGTCGCCGCTGTTGGGGTCGATCGCGACGACCGCCCCTTCCAGACCGGCGAGCGCGGTCTCGGCGACTTTCTGGACCTTCAGATCGAGCGAGAGAATGGCATCATCGCCCGGGCGTGGCGCCTTCGCCTCGAGGTCCCTGCCGAAGACGCCGGGCTTCGGCACCGGGCGGCCCTGCGCATCGACCAGGATCTGGCGGAAGCCGTTGGCGCCGTGAAGCTGCTTCTCGAAAGCGGATTCCACTCCGGTCTTGCCGATGACCGCCGTGCCCGCATAGGCGGCGCGATCGATATGAGCGAGATCCTTCTCACTGATCGTGCCCACGTATCCCATTGCATCGACCGCGAGCGATCCTTCCGGATACCAGCGTGCCTCCTCGGGCGTGATGTCGATGCCGGGGAACTCGAACCGCCGCACCGCAAAGCGCGCAACCTCCTCATCGGAGAGGTGCAGGCGTATCGGCACGTTGTCGAAAGTCCGCCGTGATTTGATGGTGCGGATGAGCTCCGGAAGGTCCTCGGCCTGGAGCAGGCCGAGCTTCACCAGGCGGTGGAGCGAGCCCGGCAGGTCCGGGACTTCATCCGGAATCAGCTCGAGCTCAAATGTCGGCTGGTTGGAGGCGATGACCTCGCCGTTGCGGTCGAGGATGAGCCCGCGCGCAGCCGGAATGGGATCGGTGCGCACCCGGTTTTCCTGCGAGAGGGTCGAGTAGTAATCGTGACGGCTCACCTGCAGCAGATACAGACGTCCCACGAGCGCCAGGGCGAGCAACGCCATGGTCGCGGCGGCAAAGAGCGAGCGGCGCTCGAAGATCCGCTGCTCTCGCCAATGGTCCTTGATACGGACGGGAGACATGGGTCAGCCCTGGCTGAGGAGCGGAGCGCTCATGTGCCCGGCCGGTAGCTGCGCGCCAGGATCGCCGCCGCCGCCGGCCAGACCAACGCGCCGGTGAGCGTGGGCATCCAACGCAGCGGCGTCGTCAGCGGATGGCCGCTCCAGCCATCGATGGCGAAGAGGACGACCTCATAGAAGGCGAGCGCCGCAAAGACGATCAGGGACTGCTGGAAGATCGGCTTCGAGCGGATTCTCTGGTGCTCGCGGATGCCGATGTAGGCGAGAAATGCGAGGGCGAGCGCATGCTCTCCGAGAATCGGTCCCTCGAAGGCATCGAGCAGCAGCCCGCAGATCCAACCGAGGGCGATCCCGCCCGCGCGAGGCGCGGCGATCGACCAGTAGAGCACCGTGAGCGCGAGAAAGCCGGGACGGATGATCTCCAGCCACGACGGCAGCGGCAGCAGCGTCAGGATGAGCGCGCCGACCACGGTCTTCAGCATCGCGACGCGCGGGCTGGAGCCGCTCATGTCGGCGGTTTCTCCGGCTTCTTGGCGGTTGTGGGCTTGGCGGCTGCGGGCTTGACGGTAGTTTTCGGGGCAGTGGTACCACCCGCCTTTTTCGCCGCGGCGGGCGTGGCAGTCGCACCCTTTGGCGCCGTCCCGGCCTGTGCCGCCGGTGTTGGCTTCGCCGGCGCGGGCAGCGGCTGGATGTTCCGGTCGCCGGTGGTCAGCTCTCCGTTGTGCTCACTCAGCGGCGCCGCCGGGCTGTCGTGTCGGAACCAGACCAGCATGACCTCGCTGTCCGTATCGATGTGCGCGAAGGGCGCCGCGCGGACATGCGCCAACGGTTGTACCGCATCCTTGTGCACCTCCGTGATCCGGGCTACCGGGTACCCTGGAGGAAACACGCCGCCGAGTCCCGAGGTGACGAGGACATCGCCCACGCGGACGTCGGCATTGGCAGGCAGGTAAGGCAGGCCGAGCGAGGTCGAGTCTCCGGCTCCGACGGCAATCGTCCTGAGGCCCGTGCGCGCGATGCTCACGGGTAGCGCATGCTCCGGATCGGTGATGAGGATGACCTGCGCGCTCCAGGGACCGACGTGCATCGTCTGGCCGACCACGCCGTGATCATCGAGGACGGCCTGGCTCGCGGTGACTCCATTGACCGTGCCGCGGTCGATGAGCACCCGCTGGCGCAGGCTGTCGAGCTGGATGTTGACGATCTCGGCGGGCAGCCAGCGGCTGGCCACCGGCGGCAGCGACTCTCGCAGGCCGATCAGCGCGGCGTTCTGCTGCGCCAGCGCGTCATAGCGCATGGAGCGCACCTCGAGATCGCGAAGTTGGGTCCGCAGGAGCCGGTTCTCGGCTTCGAGCGAGTCGCGCGTGGCGAAGCTGCTCTGTACCCAGTGCCAGGCCGCGACCGGTGAGCTCACGGCGAGCTCGATGGGGTAGGTCGCTGCCTGCATGACCGAGTGCGCACGCTCGAGCCAGTCGAAGCGCTGATCGAGGACCATGAAGGCGATCGAGAGGATCGCGTACAAGGCGAAACGGAAGCCGGGGGAGCCTCCGCGCCCCTGCAGCGGTCTACCGGCCCCTGTTGCGAAGCCCGCCACTTGGCCTTTGAGCGCTCCCCTCGCTACTCGAGCCCGAAGTGGCCGGGGCCCATCTCATCCATCAGCTCGAGGATGCGACCGCCGCCACGGGCCACGCAGGTGAGAGGATCGTCGGCCACCACGACGGGAAGCCCCGTCTCCTCGGTGAGGAGTTTGTCGATGTCGCGCAGCAACGCGCCACCGCCGGTGAGTACGATGCCGCGCTCGGCGACGTCCGCACCGAGCTCCGGCGGAGTCTGCTCGAGCGCTTGCTTGACCGCGCTCACGATATTCTGCAGCGGCTCCTGCAGCGCCTCGAGGATCTCGTTGCTGTTGAGCGTGAAGCTGCGCGGAACGCCCTCGGAAAGATTGCGGCCCTTGACCGAGAGCTCGCGCACCTGCTGTCCGGGATAGGCGGAGCCGATCTCGATCTTGATGCGCTCGGCGGTAGCCTCGCCGATGAGAATGCCGTAATTGCGCCGCACGTAGTTCATGATCGCCTCATCGAAGCGATCGCCGCCGATGCGCGCGGAGTTGGCGTAGACGACGCCATTCAGCGACAGGACGGCAACTTCCGAGGTGCCACCGCCGATGTCGAGCACCATCGAGCCGCGTGGCTCGTGCACCGGCAGGCCGGCGCCGACTGCGGCGGCCATTGGCTCGCTGACGATCCCGACGTTACGCGCGCCCGCACCCTCGGCCGATTCCCGGATGGCACGCCGCTCGACCTGCGTCGAGCCGAAGGGCACGCATACCAGTACGCGCGGCGAGGGCTTCAGCATCCGGTTGCCGTGCACCTTGTTGATGAAGAACTGAAGCATCTTCTCCGTATAGGTGAAGTCGGCGATCACGCCGTCCTTCATCGGTCGCACCGCGGTGATGTGGCCGGGAGTGCGGCCGAGCATGCTCTTGGCCTCCTGTCCCACGGCGACGATGATCTTGCCGCCCCGGGAGGGCTCGTCCTGCACCGCGACCACCGAGGGCTCGTTGAGGACGATGCCCTTGTCGCGGACATAGATCAGAGTGTTGGCCGTCCCCAGGTCTATCGACAGATCGCTGGAGAAATAGCCGCGGAAGCGTTTGAGCATGAAGCGTCCGAAGAGAGAGGCGAACGGCGGGGGACCCCCCGAAAGTGGCGCGTAATCTAGCAACCGAGGGGACATTCAGCAAGGCAACATGTATGATTTTGCGCTGTTTCTCTCATTCACCCTCCCACCGCCATGTCCCTCACGCGTGCGCAGATCGAAAGCATTGCCCATCTGGCCCGCCTCGAGCTCGAGCCGGCCGAGATCCCGGTCTACCAGGAGAGCCTGTCGCGGATTCTCGACTTCGTGGGCCAGCTCGACCGCATCGACACGGGGGGCGTGGCGCCCATGGCCCATCCGCTCGAGGGCCTCACGCAGCGGCTGCGTCCCGATGCGGTCACGGAGCAGGACCGCCACGAGCTCTATCAGGCGAATGCGCCGCAGGTCGCGGCTGGGCTTTATCTCGTTCCGAAGGTCGTGGAATAGGCATTTCTTGACGTGATTCACAGGAATTCCATCACGCAGCTCGCCGCTGGCCTGCGCGCGAAGAAGTTCTCGAGCGTGGAGCTCGTGCGCGCTTACCTCCAGCGCATCGAGGCCGGCCAGGCGGTGCTCAACGCATTCATCTCCGTTACGGCGAGCCAGGCGCTCGAGGCTGCGGCGGCGGCGGACCGCGACATCGCGGCGGGCCGTGGCGGACCGCTGGCCGGCGTGCCGATCGGCCACAAGGATCTTTTCTGCACCGCCGGGGTGCGCACCACCTGCGGCTCGCGGATGCTCGACAACTTCGTCTCGCCCTATGACGCCACGGTCGTCGCCAAGCTCAAGGCCGCCGGCGCCGTCACCCTGGGCAAGCTCAACATGGACGAGTTCGCCATGGGCTCCTCGAACGAGACGAGCTACTTTGGCCCGGTACGCAATCCCTGGAATACCGATTTCGTTCCCGGCGGCTCCTCCGGCGGATCGGCCGCCGCGGTGGCGGCGCGCCTCATACCCGGCGCGACCGCGACCGACACTGGAGGCTCGATCCGCCAGCCGGCCGCGCTCTGCGGCATCACCGGGATGAAGCCGACCTACGGGCGTGTCTCACGGTACGGCATGATCGCTTTCGCCTCGAGCCTCGATCAGGGTGGTGTGCTTGCGACGAGCGCCGCGGACGCAGCCCTCATGCTGCGCGAGATGGCTGGTTTCGATCCGAACGACTCGACCAGCGTCAACACACCGGTGCCGGACTACGTAGCGGCTCTCGATGCGCCGCTCGCGGGCATGAAGATCGGTATCATCAAGGAGTTTCTCGACGAGGGACTCGATCGTGAGAACGAGCGCCGCATTCGCGATGCGCTCGCAGTACTGGAGCGACTGGGTGCCAGCGTGCGGGAGGTGAGCCTGCCGAATCTGCCGCTGTCGGTGCCGGTCTATTACGTGGTCGCGCCGGCCGAGTGCTCATCGAACCTCGCCCGTTATGATGGCGTGCGCTTCGGCCACCGCTGCAAGGATCCGCGCGACCTGCAGGACCTTTACCGCCGCTCCCGTGGGGAGGGCTTCGGTGCGGAGGTCAAGCGTCGCGTGATGACAGGCACCTACGTGCTGTCGGCGGGCTATTACGACGCCTACTATCTCAAGGCGCAGCGCGTCCGCCAGCTCATCACCGCCGATTTCAAGCGCGCGTTTGCCGAGGTCGACGTCCTCGTGGGCCCCACGAGCCCGACGCCAGCCTTTCGCATCGGTGCGAAGACTGCGGATCCCATCACGATGTACCTCAACGACATCTACACGATCGGTGCGAATCTCGCGGGCCTGCCGGCGCTGTCGGTTCCCTGCGGTTTCGTCGCCGGGCTGCCCGTGGGTCTGCAGGTCGTGGGTCCGCATTTCGCCGAGGCGCGCATTCTCAACGTGGCGCATCGCTATCAGCTCGAGACCGACTGGCATCAGAAGTCGCCGGAGCGCTTCGCATGACCACCGCCCAGTGGGAAACGGTCATCGGGCTCGAGATCCACGCGCAGCTCGCCACCCGCTCGAAGATCTTCTCCGGCGCCTCCACGGCCTACGGTGCCCCGCCCAACGCACAGGCGAGCCTGATCGATCTCGGCTTTCCGGGCGTGCTGCCGGTGCTCAACGCCGAGGCGGTCCGCATGGCCGTGCGCTTCGGCCTCGCGATCGGTGCGCGCATCGCGCGCCATTCGGTGTTTGCGCGCAAGAACTACTTCTATCCGGATCTGCCGAAGGGCTACCAGATCAGCCAGTACGAGCTGCCGGTCGTGGCGCAGGGCTCGCTCGATGTTGTACTCGATGACGGCAGCACCAAGCGCGTCGGCATCACGCGCGCGCACCTGGAGGAGGACGCTGGCAAGTCGCTGCACGAGGGATTGGGCGGACTCACGGGCGTCGATCTCAACCGCGCCGGTACACCCCTCATCGAGATCGTCTCCGAGCCGGACCTGCGCTCGGCGAAGGAAGCGGTCGCCTACATGAAGAAGGTGCACACGCTGGTGCGCTATCTCGAGATCTGTGACGGCAACATGCAGGAGGGATCATTCCGCTGTGATGCCAACGTGTCGGTGCGGCCGAAGGGCTCGACCACGCTCGGCACCCGCGCGGAGATCAAGAACGTCAACTCCTTCCGCTACGTCGAGAAGGCGATCCAGTACGAGGCGGCGCGTCAGATCGAGCTCATCGAATCGGGCGGCAAGGTCGTGCAGGAAACGCGCCTCTACGATGCCGACAAGGGCGAGACGCGCTCGATGCGCACCAAGGAGGAGGCGAACGACTACCGCTACTTCCCGGACCCGGACCTGCTGCCGCTCGCGATCGATGAGGCTTTCATCGAGCAGGTCCGTGCCGATCTGCCCGAGCTGCCTGATGAGAAGGCGGGACGCTTCTCATCCCAGTACGGCCTCTCTCCGTACGATGCCGGCGTGCTCACCGCGAGTCGGGAGCTTGCCGACTACTACGAGGAAGTGGTGCGCGCCGTGCCGCGCGAGCCCAAGCTCGCCGCCAACTGGGTGATGGGCGAGCTCGCCGCCGCGCTCAACAAGGAGAGCCTCGAGGTCGGCTCGGGAAAGATGCCCGCGGGCCAGCTCGCAGGCCTCATCACCCGCATCGCCGACCAGACCATCTCCGGCAAGATCGCCAAGGAGGTGTTCGAGGCCATGTGGGCGGGCGGCGAAGGTGCCGATGCCATCATCGAGTCGAAGGGCCTCAAGCAGATCACCGACACCGGCGCCATCGAGCGGGCGATCGAAGAGGTGATGGCGAAGAACCCGGGGCAGCTCGCCGAGTACCGGGCGGGCAAGGACAAGCTTTTCGGCTTCTTCGTCGGGCAGGTCATGAAGGCCACCCAGGGCAAGGCCAATCCCGCGCAGCTCAACGAGTTGCTCAAGAAGAAGCTCCCGGGATAGATCGACGGGGTGCGCGCCAGCGAAACCCCGTCGAGACCAGCGCGCAGCCCATATTGAGTAAACGGCGCGCACGCCCCATTCTGCGGGGATGAATCCGCAAACGACTCCCCGCGACGAGGTTCGTCGCTTCATCGTCGAGAACCGCCCGGTGCGCGGGCATTGGGTGCGCCTGGAAGGTGCCTGGCGGGAGCTGCGTGCTCATCGCGACTATCCGCAGCCGGTCAGGGATCTGCTCGGCCAGGCCGTTGCCGCCTCGGTGCTGCTCGCTGCCACTTTGAAGTTTCGCGGCCAGTTGACGCTGCAGCTGCAGGGCAATGGCGCAGTGAGCCTTCTCGTCGCGCAATGCACCCACGATTACCGGCTGCGGGCCGTCGCGCGGTTCGACGCGGCGGCGATCGCCGCGCTCTCGGGCAACGGAGCCTCGGAACCGGCAGGCCAGGCGACGGGCGCCATATTCCGCCGGCTCGTCGGTAGCGAGGGCCGTATCGCGGTCACCATCGAGGCGGACGAGCGCAGCATGCGCTATCAGGGCATCGTGCCGCTCACGGGCGAGTCGCTGGCAGGCTCGCTCGAAGCGTATTTCGCCCGCTCGGAGCAGCTCCCGACTCGCGTACTGCTCGCGGCTGACGATGAGCGGGGCGCGGGAGTCCTGGTCCAGAAGCTTCCCGAGGACTCGGTCGCCGATGAGTCACAGATGCGCGAGGTCTGGGAGCAGGCCGAGCGGGGGATCGAGCGTTTGAGCACGGATGATCTGCTGCAATGTCCCGTCGAAGAGCTGCTCGGACGCGGATTCGCGGCCCAGGACATGCGCCTCTTCCGCGGCGCGCCCGTGCAGTTCGAGTGCCGCTGCAGCCAGGGCAGGGTGACGAGCCTGCTGCGGACCCTTGGCGCGCAAGAGGTGCGTGACGTGCTCCGGGAGCAGGGGTCGGTCACCGTCACCTGCGAGTTTTGCCACCGGCCGTATCGCTTCGACGAGGGTGACGTCGAGGCATTGTTCAGCGGTGAGCCCGGTCCTGGCCAGAATCCGGGCTCTATTCATTGATATTGATGCATAAATGAAACGGTAGGCTCTCCTTTGCGCCGGCGGCGACAGTCGTGTATCCTGCAATTAAAGATTTCTGCAATTCTTTATAGTGTATGTCTGCGCCCACTCACGAGCTGCTCGTTACCTGGCTGCGAGCTGCCGGCGAGCCCACCAGGCTGAGGCTCCTGGCGCTCTGCGCCGCTCGCGACCTCAGCGTCTCCGACCTCGCGCAGGCCGTGGGCCAGAGCGAGCCGCGGGTATCGCGGCATCTCAGGATCCTCGGGGAAGCGGGGCTCATCGAGCGTCTGCGCCACGGTCAGTGGGTGCACTACGGGCTCACCCGCAGCGGGCCCGCGGCCGGGTTCGCGCAGGGGCTGCTCGCGCAGCTCGATCGCACCGACCCGCTCCTCGCCCGTGACCGCGAGCGGGCCAAGTCCCTCGCTGGCGATGTCTCGCGCGCGGGGGCGCCGGCCGCATCGCGCCTGGGCAGGGCGCTCAGGGGCTTTGTCGAATCCGCCGAGGCGATGGCTTCGACGGGTTCGGTCCTGCTCGTCGGTGCTGATCACCCGGAGCTGATCGAAACGGCAGCGAGCCTCGGCGCCGAATGCACCATCCTCGCCTATTCCCGCCGCTCCTCGCAGACCGCGCGTGCGCTCAGCGAGCGAGCGGGCCTTCACTGCCGCATCCTCCTCGCCGTCGGCGGCCAGGCGCTCGGGCCGCGAGACCTCGCCCGGCTCGGGCGCACATTCGATGCCGTGCTCCTCGATCGGCTGGGTACACCCGATGAGGCACTCGGGCGACTGCTCACAGCCGGCCGGGAAGCGCTTACGGCCGGTGGGCGCCTGCTGCTCTTCGAGCGCTACGACGCGCTCGAGAATTCGCGGGAGCGGGTGGTGGAGCATCCGCTCGCGCGTCTTCGCAGGCTTCTCAGCGATGCAGGCTTTGCCTGCGAGCGCATGAGCCCCATCGAGGCCGATGGCCAACACGTGTTGGCCGCGGTCGCGGTGCCCGCTGCACGGCGACCGCGCGGCGCGGCAAGCGCGGCCTAAAGCTGCCGACAACATGTGCATCACGGATCGCAATCAGCGGAGCGGCATATGAAAGTGTCCTTCGAGTTCTTCCCGCCCGCGGATGTCGAGATGGAAGCGACGCTGTGGCGTTCCGTCGAGCGCCTCGCACCGCTCAATCCTTGTTTCGTGTCGGTGACGTACGGCGCCGATGGCTCGACGCGCACCCGCACGCACCAGGTCGTCACCCGCATTCAACGGGAGACGCCGCTCACGGGCGCGCCACATCTGACTTGTGTGGGCGCGAGCCGGGGCGAGATTCTCGACATCGCGCGGGAGTACCACGACCGGGGCATCCGTCACATCGTCGCGCTGCGGGGCGATCCGCCCAAGGGCGCGGCCCACTACGAGCCGCATCCTGACGGTTTTGCCTACGCCGCTGACCTCGTCGCGGGGCTGAAGAGCGTCGCGGATTTCGAGATCTCCGTTGCCGCCTACCCCGAAGTGCATCCGGAGGCGCCGTCACCCCAATTCGACCTCGACAACCTCAAGCGCAAGCTGGATGCCGGCGCCTCGCGCGCGATCACGCAGTTCTTTTATGACATCGAGGCGTTCGTCCGCTTCCGCGACTCGTGTGCAGCTGCCGGAATACGGGCGCCGATCGTGCCGGGCATCCTGCCGATCACGCGCTTTCCGCAGGTGTTGCGCATGGCGGGCCGCTGCGGCGCCCGCATCCCCAGCTGGCTGGCGGAACGATTCCACGGCCTCGATGACGACCCGGACACACGGCGTTTGATTGCCGCCAGTGTCGCCATCGAGCAGGTCCAGACTTTGGAGCGACACGGCGTGCGTGACTTTCACTTCTACACTCTCAACCGCGCGGAGCTGACCTACGCGATCTGTCATGCATTGGGAGTGCGGCCCGGCAGGCAGCCAATCACCACGGCAGTGGCTGCCGGAGCCTCGACATGAGCGCCTGTCATCACCCGGCGCCGCGAGCCGACCGGCCGGGCCCCGGCGGCAACGAGTCGCCGGCCCGCCTGGCCGCTGCGCCTTTTGCGGTGACGCCGGTGGATGAGACCGAGCGCCGGGAGCGCATCGAGCGCCTCAAGCGGCTGCTGGATGAGCGCATCGTGCTGCTCGATGGCGCGATGGGCACCATGGTGCAGGAGCACCGGCTGGATGAGCGCGGCTATCGCGGCGAGCGCTTCCTCCGCCACGGCCGCGATCTCAAGGGCAACAACGACATCCTGACACTCACGCGTCCGGATGTCATCAGCAGCATCCACCGTGCGTACCTCCAGGCCGGCTCCGACATCATAGAGACGAACACGTTCAACTCGAACGCGGTCTCGCAGGCCGACTATGGCACGGAGGCCCTGGTGCCGGAGCTCAACTACCGTGCTGCAAGACTCGCGCGGGCGGCCGCGGATGAGTTCGCCGTATCGTCGAGCCGGCCCGCCTTCGTGGCGGGAGCGTTGGGCCCGACCAGCCGCATGTGCTCCCTCTCACCCGACGTCAACGATCCCGGCTATCGCAGCACTTCCTTCGACGACCTGGCGGCGACCTATCTCGATGCAGCTCGGGCGCTCGTTCTCGGCGGCGTCGATCTGCTGCTCATCGAGACGGTGATCGATACACTCAACGCGAAGGCCGCGATCTACGCCGCACTGTCGCTCTTCGATGAGACCGGCATCGAGGTGCCGATCGTCGTCTCGGGCACCATCACCGATGCCTCCGGCCGGATTCTCTCCGGCCAGACGGCCGAGGCGTTCTGGAACTCGATCCGGCACGCCCGCCCGCTCGCGGTGGGTCTCAACTGCGCGCTCGGCGGGCGGCAGCTCCGCCCCTACATCCAGGAGCTCGCGAGCGTCGCCGATACCCGCGTCTGCGCGTACCCCAACGCCGGCCTGCCGAATGCCTTCGGCGAGTACGACGAGGCGCCGGAGGAGACCGCGGAGATCCTGCGCGATTATGCGGCCTCGGGCCTGGTCAACATTCTCGGCGGCTGCTGCGGCACGACTCCGGAGCACATCCGGCTGCTGCACCAGGGGGTCCGCGGTTGCGCGCCTCGCGGCATCGCGAGCCCGCCCGTGAAGACCCGGCTCGCCGGGCTCGAGCCGGTCGCCATCGACGAGGAGTCGCTCTTCGTCAATGTCGGCGAGCGCACCAACGTCACGGGCTCCGCCCGCTTCCGCAAGCTCATCGAGGCGGGCGATTACGCCGCGGCGCTCGAGGTCGCGCGCCAGCAGGTGACGAGCGGCGCCCAGGTGATCGACATCAACATGGATGAGGGCATGCTCGATTCGGAGGCGGCCATGGTGCGCTTCCTGCACCTCATCGCTGCCGAGCCCGATATCGCGCGCGTGCCGGTGATGCTGGATTCCTCCAAGTGGAGCGTGCTCGAGGCGGGCCTCAAGTGCCTGCAGGGCAAGGGCATCGTCAACTCCATCAGCCTGAAGGAGGGCGAGGAGATCTTCCTCGAGCACGCGCGCAAGGTGCGCCGCTACGGCGCGGCCGCGGTGGTCATGGCTTTCGATGAGCAGGGACAGGCCGATACGGTCGAGCGGCGGGTGGCGATCTGCGAGCGCGCCTACCGCCTCCTGCGGCGCGAGGGCTTTCCTCCCGAGGACATCATCTTCGATCCCAACATCTTCGCCGTGGCGACCGGCATCGAGGAGCACAACGGCTACGCGCTGGCCTTCATCGAGGCGACGCGGCGGATCAAGGACCTGCTGCCGCATGTGCTGGTGAGCGGAGGTGTCAGCAACGTCTCGTTCTCTTTTCGCGGCAACGATCCGGTGCGCGAGGCGATGCACTCGGTATTCCTCTATCACGCCATTGCTGCCGGCATGGACATGGGCATCGTCAACGCCGGCCAGCTCGCGATCTATGAGGGGATTGCGCCTGAGCTGCGCGAGGCCGTGGAAGACGTCATCCTCAACAGGCGGGACGATGCTACGGAGCGACTGCTCGAGATCGCGGCACGCTACAAGGGCGACGGCACCGCCAAGCGCAAGGAAGACCTCGAATGGCGGTCCCTTCCGGTCGCCAAGCGTCTGGAGCATGCGTTGGTGAAGGGTATCGATGATTTCGTCATCGAGGACACCGAGGAGGCGCGGCTGGCCTACGAGCAGCCTTTGCAGGTGATCGAGGGACCGCTGATGGACGGCATGAACATCGTCGGCGATCTTTTCGGAGCCGGCAAGATGTTTCTGCCACAAGTGGTCAAGAGCGCACGTGTCATGAAGCGTGCGGTTGCACACCTCATTCCCTACATCGAGCAGAGCAAGGGCCACTCGGGTGGCCAGCGTACCAACGGGCGCATCGTGATAGCGACCGTGAAGGGCGACGTGCACGATATCGGCAAGAACATCGTGGGCGTCGTTCTGCAATGCAACAACTTCGAGGTCATCGATCTCGGTGTGATGGTTCCCTGCGAGAAGATCCTCGAGACCGCCCGTCGCGAGAACGCCGACTACATCGGCCTCTCCGGACTCATCACCCCCTCCCTCGATGAAATGGTGAGCGTTGCCCGCGAGATGCAGCGTCAGGGCTTCGAGCTGCCGCTGCTCATCGGTGGCGCGACCACCTCGCCGGCGCATACCTCGGTGAAGATCGCGCCGCAGTACCGCTCACCGGTCGTCTATGTGAAGGACGCCTCGCGGTCGGTCGGCATCTGCCAGACCCTCGCCAATCCGGCACAACGCGGTACGTTCGTCGCCAAAGTCAATGAGGAGCATGAGCGCCGGCGCGAGCAGCACGCGGGCAAGAAGGTCAAGGCGCCGGAGCTGAGCCTCGCGCAGGCGCGAGCCAACCGCCGCCGCATCGACTGGGCCGCGTATGCGCCCGCGGCGCCGCGGGTTCCAGGCGTACGCGCCTTCGAGAAGTTTCCATTGGAGGAGCTCCTCGGGTACATCGATTGGATGCCGTTCTTCAACGCCTGGGAGCTCACCGGAAAATTTCCGGACGTGCTCACCGATCCGAAGTTCGGCGAGGCGGCGAGCAATCTCTACGCCGATGCCCGTCGCATGTTGAAGCAGCTCATCGCCGAGGGCTGGCTGGAGGCAAGGGCCGTGGTGGGCCTCTTCCCGGCGAATGCAGTGGGCGATGATGTCGAGGTATACGCCGATGAGACGCGCGCCCAGCCCCTCGTGACGCTGTCGTTTCTTCGCCAGCAGAAGGGCAAGCCCCCCGGACAGCCGCACGAATGTCTCGCGGACTACATCGCTCCGAAGGGGAGCGGCGTGCGTGATTACATCGGGGCGTTTGCCGTCACGGCGGGCATCGGGATCGAAAAGCACGTGGAGCGCTTCCAGCACGGCCACGACGACTACTCGAGCATCATGCTGAAGGCGCTGGCCGACCGATTCGCCGAAGCCGCGGCCGAGCACTTCCACGAGCGGGTGCGGCGCGAGCTCTGGGGCTACGAGGCCGAAGAATCGCTCACCAACGATGAGCTCATCCGCGAGAATTACCGTGGTATCCGACCGGCACCGGGATATCCGGCCTGTCCCGATCACACGGAGAAGGCGAAGCTCTGGCAGCTGCTCGACGTCGAGCGCCGCACCGGCATCCGCCTGACCGACTCCTTCGCCATGTATCCAACCGCGGCGGTGAGCGGCTGGTACCTGGCACACCCGGAGGCGCATTACTTCGCAGTGGGCAAGATCGCTCGTGACCAGGTGGAGGATTACGCCCGCCGCAAGGGCATTCCTCTGGAGCAGGCGGAGAAATGGCTGTCGCCGAATCTCGGCTACGGCGTCTGAGGCGTCTTGCCGGCAATCGGCCTCAGCCGGAACCCGACTTGCGGATCTGCAGATCGCCGAACAGGGCGAGGGTCAGCGCCGAGAAGAAAGTCAGTCCGACAGCGGCGACCGCAAGCACCGCGGCGGACGTCACTGCGCGGGTGATCGCGGCATCATCGGCGCCGTTGTCGGAGAGGGCCATCGTGGCAATCGTGGCTACCAGCACGCAGAGCGTCCAAATGACCGCCATCCCGACGACGTAGATCGTGGCGACTCGCCACCAGTTGCCGCGTACGAGCCGGAAACTGTAGGCGAGACTTCCGAGCACACCCTTGCGTGCGAGGACCAGCGCGGGCAAGGAGAAGGAGAGGGCGACCATGATGTAGATGGCGGGAGCCAACATCACGGCGATCCCGGCGCTGCGGTACGGCGGTGCGAGCGCCAGCGCCGGCACGATGAACACGGCGACCGCAGCGCCTCCAAGCAATGCGATGGCCGCGATGGCGGGTACCCGCTTCAGCGTATCGAGAAGATCGACCGAGCCGGTCACGGGCCGGCCGGCAGCGATTGCGGACTGCCGGAGCAGTATCGCGGTCCAGAGGATGACGGCGATCAGCGTCCCGAGCCCGTAAAGTGTGACCCCGACAGGATCGTTGCTATCGAGGACGGGTGTCCTGCCCCGCGAGAGATAATAGAGGGTCGACAGCTGCCCGGCGATGATGGCGATCGTGGCGTAGGGCAGGCACTTCAGCAGTGAAAGGCGGAAGATCTGCAGCACGGCATCGAGCAGCTCTCCGAACGATCGGGGCTTCAGCGGCGGATACAATGCATTCGGCATGGGGGCATCTTAGCTTCGTGATGACTTCGACGGCTATCCAATACGGCAACGGGACGGTCGCTGCGCTGCTCACGATTGGTGCGCAGCGTCTGGCGACGACGGCAGCCGGGCGTGATCCGGACGCCATGCCGGGACTCGATGCCGAGCTGCTGCTCGCCCATGCGCTCGGCACCGGCCGGGCTGGACTGCGCTCCCACCCGGAGCGGATCCCGGCAGCCGACGCCGCTGCGCGCTTTTGCGATCTTCTCGAGCGCCGCGCTGCCGGTGAGCCCGTGGCCTACATTCTGGGTCACAAGGAGTTTTGGACGATCGACCTCGCCGTGAGTCCCGCCGTGCTGGTTCCTCGGCCGGAGACGGAGCTGCTGGTAGAGCGGGCGCTGGCGCTTCATCCAGGCAGCGAGGCCCGCATCGCCGACCTTGGCACCGGCTCGGGCGCGATCGCGCTTGCGCTCGCAAGCGAGAGACCACAGTGGCAGATGGTGGCGACCGATCTTTCCGCCGATGCGCTCGCCGTCGCACGAGCCAACGCCGAGGCCCTCGGCCTGGGACACGTGGTGATGATCCAGGGTGACTGGCTAGCCTGCTTGGATGGCGCCTTTCATCTGCTCGTGAGTAACCCTCCTTATGTGGCGGCGGAAGACCCGGCGCTGCGGCTGCCGGCGCTGATGCGCGAGCCGCAGCTCGCGCTCGTAGCTGGGGAAGGGGGTCTTGCCGCCCTGCGTAATATCATCCGCGCCGCCCCCGATCACCTCGAGCCCGGCGGCTGGCTCCTGCTCGAGCACGGCGCCACTCAGTCTGCCGCGGTCGCGGGCGCGCTTGTGGCACGCGGCTTCGCTCAAGTACGCTCGCACCGCGATCTCGCCGGGCGCGAGCGCATGACGGAGGGCCAATGGCCGATACATCGCTGATTCGATTCGAGACTTCACATGGCGCCTTCACCGTGGAGCTCTTCGCAAAAGAGGCGCCGATCACCGTGGAGAATTTTCTACGCTATGTCGACGAGCGGCATTTCGACGGCACCCTTTTCCATCGCATCGTGCCGGGCTTCGTCATCCAGGGCGGCGGCCTCGATGCGCAGTTTCGCAACAAGCGCACCCACGAGCCGATCCGCAACGAGGCGAAGAACGGCCTGAAGAACACCCGCGGCAGCCTCTCGATGGCGCGCACGGGTGAGGTCGACAGCGCCACGTCGCAGTTTTTCGTAAACCTTTCCGACAATGGCTTCCTCGACCACAGCCCGCGCGATTTCGGCTACGCCGTCTTCGGCCGCGTGACCGACGGAATGGAAGTCATCGACAAGATCGCTGCCGTCAAAACGGGACGCCGGCAGGGTTACCAGGATGCACCACTAGAGGATGTGATCATCGTCTCTGCGCGACGCTCAGAGCAGGCACAGTAACCCGATAGATGGCCGAAGGGCGGGGGGTTTGGGGATACCTGCGGCGCGGGCTGCTGATTGCGATGCTCGCGTGGCTCATCCTCACGGTCGTGCCGGTGCTGTTATTGCGGTGGATGGCACCTCTCACCAGCGCATTCATGCTGGAGGCACGCATCGAGGCGCTGCGCACCGGCGACACGTCCTATACCACCGACTATCGCTGGGTGAGCCTCGAGCGCATCTCACCGCAGGCGGCAATCGCGGTCGTCGCCTCGGAGGATCAGACCTTTCCCTTCAATTACGGGTTCGATCTCCACTCCATCAGAACGGCCGTACGTGCCGCCGAGCGCGGCAGGCGTCTGCGCGGTGCCAGCACGATCTCGCAGCAGGTGGCGAAGAACCTCTTTCTCTGGCCCGGCCGCAGCGTGGCGCGCAAGGCGGTCGAGGCGTACTTCACGGTGTTGATCGAGACGTTGTGGCCGAAGGAGCGTATTCTCGAGGTCTATCTCAACGTCGCCCAGTTTGGCCGCGGCATCTACGGCGTCGAGGCGGCCGCCCGTCGCTTCTATCACGAGCCGGCCGCACGCCTCACGTCGGGCCAGGCGGCGCTGCTCGCGGCCGTGCTGCCGAACCCCGTGCACTGGCACGTCACGCGCCCTTCACCGTTCGTGCTGCGCAAGCAGCAATGGATCCTTGCGCAGATCCGCAATCTCGGCGGCGCAGCGTACCTCGAGGAGGCGAAGCAATAGATCCATCGAATGATAGAGTCGGCGCGCCCGGCGCGCGGATATACTCTGCGGGTACGGGCATTGCGGGCCCCCGCGACTGTCTCCTGGCAATGAAACCAACTCCATGGCCGAGCGCGAACTGACCGCCGCCGACTGGCGGGGCTACTCCGAAGCGCAGTTTCCACAGGGAAGCTGGAGCTTGGACGATCACGTGCTGCGCGCGTTGGCGTCAGGGCCGCGCGTGGACCTCGTTACCCGCGAGCGGTTCCGTGACTTCACCCTCTTTTTCGAGTGGCGGCTGCCGCGCGGCGGCAATTCGGGAGTGCTCTATCGTGTCGGGGAGCAGCTCGAGCGTTCGTGGCAGTCCGGGCCCGAGATGCAGCTTCTCGATGACGAGCACCACCAGGATGGCGCCAACGCGCTCACCTCCTGCGGGGCGCTCTACGGCCTGATCGCCCCGTGGCACGATCAGCGCGATATCGCCAACACCTACCACAGCTCGCGCCTCCTCGTGCAGGGCAGCAGGGTCGAGCACTGGATCGATGACACGCAGGTGCTCGGTTACGACCTCGAGAGCGAGGAGCTCAAGGAGCGGATCGCGCACAGCAAATTCCGCGAGTGGCCGCAATTCGCCCGTCTGCCGGAGGGGCACATCGCCCTGCAGCATCACGGCACGGAGGCCTGGTTCCGGCGCATCCGCATCGAGACTCTTTGAAGCGCTGGATCCGGGCTCCTGCCCGGCCGAGCGCGATCAGGAGCAAAAGAACGGCTTTTGCTCCCGATCTTCGCCACCTGCGGCGGCGGGGCACGTCCCTATGCCTGAGTTGCTTTGCTGGTTACTCGAGCTCGGCGAGGAGCTCCGCCTGGTGCTCCTGCTGCAGCGCATCGAGCAACTCATCGAGATCACCTTCCATGATCTGCTGCAGCTTGTAGAGGGTGAGATTGATGCGGTGGTCGGTGACGCGGCCCTGTGGAAAGTTGTAGGTGCGGATCCGCTCCGAGCGATCGCCACTGCCGACCTGCAGGCGCCGCGTCTGTGCCCGGGCGCTCTGCTGCTTCTCCTCCTCGGCGGCGAGCAGGCGGGCCCGCAGCAGCTTCATCGCGCGGG
Organism: Steroidobacteraceae bacterium; assembly: GCA_035652555.1. Classification (GTDB taxonomy): domain Bacteria; phylum Pseudomonadota; class Gammaproteobacteria; order Steroidobacterales; family Steroidobacteraceae; genus 13-2-20CM-66-19. Next base: position 27,453 of record DASRDO010000020.1, read on the forward strand.
AGCGATTCTTGTGCTGAGAGCGCTCATCCTGACACTCCACCACGATGCCGGTCGGCAGGTGGGTGATGCGCACCGCGGAGTCGGTCTTGTTGACGTGCTGTCCGCCGGCACCCGAGGAGCGATAAGTGTCGATGCGCAGGTCCGCCGGATTGATCGCCACCTCCTCGATCTCGTCGAGCTCCGGCAGAATCGCCACCGTGCAGGCTGAGGTATGGATCCGCCCCTGGGCTTCAGTCTGCGGGACGCGCTGCACCCGGTGGGTGCCGGATTCGAACTTCAGGCGCGAGAACGCCCCGCGGCCGGCGATCCGGCTGATGATCTCCTTGTAGCCGCCGTGCTCGCCCGGGCTCTCGCTCAGCACCTCGACCGTAAAGCCCCTCGATTCGGCGTAGCGGCCGTACATGCGAAAGAGGTCGCCGGCGAAGAGGGCGGCCTCATCGCCTCCCGTTCCGGCGCGCACCTCGAGAAAGAGGCCCTTGTCATCGCGCGGGTCCTTGGGAAGAAGGAGCGAGCGCAGCTGCGACTCCGTGGCATCGAGCCCCGACTGCAGCCGGTCCACTTCCTCGGCCCCGAGCGAGCGCATGCCGGCGTCGGGGTCGGCGAGCATCTCCCGCGCGGCCGCGAGGTCCCGCTCGAGCTCGCGGTAATGCCGCAGCCGGTCGGCCAGCGGCTCGAGCCGCGCGTACTCGACCGAGAGGTCCCGGAATTGCGGCGACCCGCCGGCGATATCAGCGGTGGCAAGCAGCCGGCCGACCTCCTCGAAGCGATCGGCGAGCCTATCGAGCCGCTGGCGGATGGATTCCTTCATGGGTGTGATGGGTGGGTGCCTCGAGGCGCGGCATTCTGCGGAACGCCGCGGGGGGTGACAAGGCGCGCCATGCGCGCCGGGCGTGGAGGCTCTATAGTGACGATCGTGCGTGCCGTGACCTGCCCCCTTCGTGTGCTCATTCCCCTCCTGGGCGTATCGCTCATGGTGGGCTGCGCCACCGCGCCAGAGAGGCCGCAGGCATCCGGCCCCGACGCGGCTGCCCTGACGATCGTGGCGGAGATTGCCCTGCGGCAAGGCGATTGCAGGACCGCTTCCGAGACTTACGCGAAGGCGGCCGAAGCGGCCTCGGCGCCCGTGGCTCGCCGGGCGAGCGAGGTCGGGCTCGCCTGCGAGGACCTGCCGGCGGCCTGGCGCTCCGTGCAACGATGGCGGGATCTCGCCCCGGACAATCGGGAAGCGGATGCCGTGTACGCCACCGTGGCGTTGAAGCTGTACCGCATCGCCGATGCCCGCGCGGCCGTGGCGGCGTATCTGCGCGCCCCGCCTGCCAAAATCACCCGCCCGTCGCCAGTCAGCGCCGCCACCCGGCCTGCGGCCGGCGCCAGGCCTGCGGCCGCCGCGAGGACTGCGTCCGGCACCACGACCACTTCCGCCTCACACAATACCGGCGACAACGGCCTCGCCGACCTGACCACGCTGCTGCTGCAGGAGTCCGATCCGCCCGAGGTGTTTGCGGCGCTGAACGGAGTGATCGATGGGCCCGATGCCTCGCCCGCGAGACTGACCCTGCTCGGGGAGTTGGCCCTCGAGGCCTATGACGCGCACAGCGCGCAGCAGTGCGCCCTGCGAGCGCTTCGGCAGAGCCCGAAGGATCTGCAGGCGAATCGTCTGCTGACGCGTGCCTACATCGTGTTGGGGGACCCGGCCAAGGCCATTGCAGCAGCCCAGACTTTCATGCGTGCGGAGCCGCGGCGCGGCATGTTCGAGCTGGCGGATGTCTACCAGGATCTCGGCAGGGTGGAGGATGCGCATCAGGAGCTCGAGCGGCTGCGCGCGGGCAATGCGCCCCGCGCCGACATCGATCGACGCCTCGCGATGCTCGCGTACGACTCCGGCGATCTTCAGGAGGCGCAGCAGCGCTTTGCCGATCTCGCCGAGGATGGCGAGGCGGATGAGAACACCCTCATGTACCTCTCGGACATCGCGGCACGGCAGGGCGATGTCGCAGCGGCTCTCGCCGGCTACGGCAAGCTCGCGGATTCCTCGCTCGCGCTGCAGGCGCGGGAAAAGGCGGCGGCGCTGCTGCTGTCCGGCCATCACCGGACCGCGGCGCTCGCTCTCCTCAAGGAATACGGGCGGCAGCATCCCGAGGAGGCCGTCGACCTCACGGTTGCGGAGGCGCAGCTCCTCGGCGATCACGGCGATGCCGGTGGCGCGCTCGAGCTGTTGGATACGGGCCTGAGCTCGCATCCGCAGCACCCGGCCCTGGAGTACGAGCGGGCCATCATCCTGGAGGAGGAAGGTCAGGTGAGTGAATCGGTGCAGGCGCTGCAGCGGCTGCTGGCGGCGCGCCCCGATGATCCCACGCTGTTGAACGCCCTCGGCTACACGCTCGCCGATCATGATCTCGAACTGCCGCATGCCGAGTCATTGATCCGCCGCGCCCTGGAGCAGATGCCGGACAATCCCGCCGTGCTCGACAGCCTCGGCTGGGTGCGGTTCCGGCGCGGCGATGCGGCCGGGGCCGTGCCGTCGCTCGAGCGCGCCTACGACATCAGCCACGATGCGCAGATCGCGGCCCACTGGGGTCAGGCGCTGTGGACGGCGGGGCGGCAGCAGGCCGCGCGCAAGGTCTGGGCGGAGGCGCTGGCGCGCAATCCCGACTCCAAGCCGCTGCAGACGATCGTCGCCCGCTTCATCCCGAATGCGAAATAACTTCGGACCCTCACCGGCCGGCGTCGTGTTGGCCGGGCTCGCGCTCGGTTTGGCGCTCGCAGCATGCCAGACCGTACCGGTGCCGACGGCGCCTGCCGTGGCGTGGACCGTGCGCCGTCCGGCGCTGCAAAGGCTCGACCGCTTCGGTCTCAACGGGCGTGTTGCGGTGGCTGTTGGCAAACAGGGGTTCAATGCAGGCCTTCGCTGGTCGCAAGCCGGCACGGTGACGCACCTCAGCCTCACGGGGCCACTCGGCGCCGGTGGTGTGGAGGTGACGGCCGATGGCGGCAACTTGAGCGTAATCACCTCGGGCGGCAAGCGTCTGGATTCCGACCAGGCGCGTGCGGAGCTCGAGGACAAGCTCGGCTTCGAGCCGCCGCTCGCGAGCCTGCGCTACTGGGTCCTCGGTGTGCCGGACCCGGCCGGACCTGCCTCCGTACAGCTCGACTCCCAACAGCGTCTCGCCAATCTCACGCAGGACGGGTGGCGCATCGACTACGGCAGCTACATGCCCGCGGGGGCGGAGTGGCTGCCCCGTCTGATGACCTTGCAGCGGGAAGGCGTGCGGGTACGCATGGTCGTCGATGGGTGGCGGTTGTGACAGGCGCCGAGAGCTCCTGGCCGGCGCCGGCCAAGCTCAATCTCTTCCTCCACGTCACCGGCCGGCGGCCGGACGGCTACCACGAGTTGCAGACCGTATTTCAGCTCATCGACCTCTGCGACACGCTGGCGGTGACGGTCCGGGATGACGGGGCGATCGAGCGCCCGGAGGGGCCGGCGGATGTGCCGCCGGAATCGGATCTGGTGGTCCGGGCGGCCCGCGCCCTCAAGGCGGCCTCCGGGACGGCGCTTGGCGCCACGCTGCGGGTGCGCAAACGGATCCCCATGGGCGGGGGTCTCGGGGGCGGCAGCTCCGATGCGGCCACTACGCTGCTCGCGCTCAACCAGCTCTGGGATTGCCGGCTCAGCATCGGGGAGCTCGCCCGCCTGGGGCTCCCCCTCGGAGCGGATGTACCTGTATTCATTAGGGGTTTCTCTGCCTGGGCCGAGGGGGTGGGTGAGCGGCTGACCCCGCTCGAGCTGCCCGAGCGGTGGTATGTGGTGATCCATCCGGGGGTCGCAGTGAGCACCCGCGAGGTGTTCCAGAGCCCTGAATTGACACGAAATTCCCCCCTCATCACAATACGCGCCTTTTTCGAGGCCGGTGGTCGCAACGATTGCGAGCCGGTCGTGCGGGCGCGCTGCCCCGAGGTGGCGGCGGCGCTCGATTGGCTGTCGCGATATGCGCCAGCACGGCTGACGGGAACCGGCTCCTGTATCTTCGCGTCCTGCGCGACTGCCATCGAGGCAGAGCGAATTGCGGCGCGCGTACCGGACGAGTGGACGAGCTTCGTGGCGCGGGGACTTAATATCTCACCGACGCAGCGTTCCCTGACGTAGTTTGCTGGGGTGTCGCCAAGTGGTAAGGCAGCGGGTTTTGATCCCGCCATTCGGAGGTTCGAATCCTTCCACCCCAGCCATTCATTATTGAGGCGGTTGGCCCGACGAGCCTATGAGTACGAGCGACACCCTGGCGCTTCTTGCCGGCAACGCCAATCCGGCGCTAGCGACAGACATTGCGCGGCACCTGCAGACACCGCTCGGGCGGTCATACGTTGGACGCTTCAGCGACGGTGAGGTGAACATCGAGCTCATGGAGAACGTGCGCGGCCGCGACGTCTTCATCGTGCAACCCACCTGTCCGCCTGCCAACGACACGCTGATGGAGCTGCTCGTCATGGTCGATGCCTGCCGCCGCGCCTCGGCCGCGCGGATCACGGCGGTCATGCCGTATTTCGGCTACTCGCGCCAGGATCGGCGGCCGCGGGCAACCCGCTCGGCGATCACGGCGAAGCTGGTTGCCAACATGATCTCGAGCGCCGGAGTCAATCGCCTGCTCACGATCGATCTGCACGCCGACCAGGTGCAGGGATTCTTCGACATCCCGGTCGACAACGTCTACGCCTCGCCGGTGCTGCTCGGAGACGCCTGGAAGCAGGCGTATCGCAATGTCGTGATCGTTTCGCCCGATGTCGGCGGTGTCGTGCGTGCACGTGCGTTTGCCAAGCGCCTCGATGATGCGGACCTCGCCATCATAGACAAACGCCGCCCGCGGCCGAACGAGTCGAAGGTGATGAACATCATCGGCGACATCAAGGACAAGACCTGCGTGCTCGTCGACGACATGATCGATACCGCGGGCACGCTCTGTCATGCGGCGCAGGCCCTGAAGGATGAAGGCGCCGCCAAGGTGGTCGCTTACATCACGCACGCCGTGCTCTCGGGCGAGGCCGTGGAGCGGATCTCGCGCTCGGTGCTCGATGAGCTCGTCGTGACCGACACCATTCCGCTGTCAGCCGCCGCGCGCGGCTGCAGCCGCATCCGCCAGCTCTCGGTCGCGGCGCTGCTCGCCGAGACGATCCGCCGCATCCGCGACGAGGAATCCGTGAGCTCGTTGTACGTGGATTGATTTTCGGGTGTGCCGGGCTTGGTCGCGAGCACCGGCACGTGTTTGTCAACATTGGAGAACATCATGCGTATTTCTTTCAGCTTCGGCGCGGATCCGCGCGGGGCGCAAGGCAAAGGTGCGAGCCGCCGCCTGCGTCGCTCCGGCAAGGTCCCCGCCATCCTCTACGGCGGCCACAAGGAGGCGCAGTCGCTCGTGCTCGACCAGCAGAACCTGCTCACCATGATCGGTGATGAGCGGTTCTACTCTTCGATCGTGCAGCTCAAGATCGACGGCACGGCGCAGGAGGCGATCGTCAAGGACGTGCAGATGCATCCGGCCCGCAATGTGGTCGTGCACGTCGACCTGCAGCGTGTGACCGAGAACGAGGTGATCCGGCTGCACCTGCCGATCCACTTCAAGGGTGAGAGCGTGAGCCCCGGCGTGAAGACGCAGGGTGGCATCGTTTCGCACATGCGCACCGACATCGAGATCAGCTGCCTGCCGAAGGACCTGCCCGAGTTCCTCGAGCTCGACCTCTCGGAGATGAGCCTCAACGAGACTAAGTTCCTGGCCGACATTCCGCTGCCGCCCGGGGTCACGATCCCGGAGCTCGCGCATCGCAACACGCCGGTGGTCTCGATCCACGCGCCGCGCGCGGCGGAGCCGGAGCCGGTGGCTGCGGAGGCCGCAGCGGCTGCAGCCCCTGTCGAGGGCGCAGCGCCTGCTGCCGCAGGTGGAGCGGCGCCTGCCGGTGCGGCGCCGGCTGGAGCCGATGCCAAGAAGGGCGAGGAGAAGAAGGAGGCCGCGCCCGCCAAGAAGGAGGGCGGCAAGAAATAACGGCGGCGCATGGCGGGTCTGCCGCTCACGCTCATCGTGGGGCTCGGGAATCCGGGCCCCACGTATGCCCGCACCCGGCACAATGCCGGCTTCGAGCTCACCGACGAGCTTGCCCGCCGTGCGGGTGTGAGCTTCCGGCACGAGGGGCGCCATCAGGGCGAGCTCGCACGGGCCAGCATCGCCGGCACGGATGTCTGGCTGCTGAAGCCCATGACCTACATGAACCTCAGCGGCCAGGCCGTACGCAGCGTCGCCGGCTTTTACCGCATTGCGCCGCAGTCGATCCTGGTGGCTCACGATGAGCTCGACTTCGCCCCCGGTGTGGTGCGCCTGAAGGAAGGCGGCGGCGCCGGCGGGCACAACGGGCTGCGCGATCTCATCGCGCAGCTCGGCGATCCTTTCTGGCGGCTGCGGATCGGCATCGGCCATCCGGGCGATCGCAGCGCCGTGTTGGATTACGTGCTGGGACGGCCGCCGGCGGCAGAGGCCGAGCTGATCCGCGAGGCGGTGCTGGCCGCTGCCGATGCGGTCCCGATGATGTTGACCGAGGGTGCGCAGAAGGCGATGAACCACCTGCACGCCCGCGGCGGCGCCAGTCCCTCTCCGCGCTCCCCGGTGTAAGCGGGCGGCGCCAACAGGAGTCTTTTCCATGTCCATCCGCTGCGGCATCGTTGGATTGCCGAACGTCGGCAAATCGACGCTGTTCAATGCTCTCACGAGAGCGCAGATCGCCGCCGAGAACTATCCCTTCTGCACCATCGATCCCAACGTCGGGATCGTCCCGGTGCCGGACCCGCGCCTCGCGCAGCTCGCCGACATCGTCCATCCGGAGAAGATCGTCCCGGCCACCGTCGAGCTGGTCGACATCGCGGGCCTCGTCGCCGGTGCCTCCGAGGGAGCGGGACTCGGCAACCAGTTTCTCTCCCACATCCGCGAGGTCGATGCCATCGCGCACGTGGTGCGCGCATTCGAGAGCGCTGATGTCATCCACGTGGCGGGCAAGGTCGATCCGCTCGCCGACATCGAGACCATCGATACGGAGCTCGCGCTTGCAGACCTCGGCAGCGTCGACAAGGCGCTCGACCGGGCCGCCAAGGCAGCGAAAGCCGGCGACAAGGAGGCGCTGCGCAAGCGAGCGCTCCTCGAGCGAGTGAAGGGGCAGCTCGATCAGGTGCGCCCGGTGCGGGCGCTCACCCTGACGGAGGAGGAGCAGAGGGATCTGAGGGACCTGCACCTCCTCACCGCCAAGCCCGTCATGTATGTCGCCAACGTCGCGGAGAACGGCTTCGAGAGTAATCCGCTGCTCGCCGCCATCGAGGCGCGCGCCTCACGGGAAGGGGGCGTCGTGGTGCCGGTCTGCGCCGCCATCGAGGCGGAGATCGCGCAGCTCGATGAGGGCGATCGCGCGGAGTTTCTCGCCGAGCTCAAACTCAGCGAGCCGGGGCTCGACCGCCTGATCCGGGCGGCCTACCGTCTGTTGGGCCTGCAAACCTTCTTCACCGCGGGCCCGAAGGAGGTGCGCGCGTGGACCGTGCGCGTGGGCGCCAGCGCCCCGCAGGCCGCGGGGGTGATCCACACCGATTTCGAGCGCGGCTTCATCCGCGCGGAGGTCATCGCGTTCGAGGATTATGTCGGGTTGCGGGGGGAGGGCGGCGCCCGGGAGGCCGGGAAGCTGCGCTTGGAGGGCAAGGAGTACGTGATGCGCGAAGGGGATGTGGTGCACTTCCGCTTCAATGTTTGAGAGGTAGGTCACGGCCGCGGACACGGATTTTGTTGTGTCGCACGTGACAGGGTCACCCGGGCTACGTATCGTGCACTCTCCTCCAGTGAAGGTGCGAGGAAATGGAGCAGGCACTACGCCTCCTGATCCTGGAAGATGTTGCCGCGGAAGCCGAGCTCACCGTCAAAGCACTCGCGACGGCGGGCCTGGACTGCACCTGGCGGCGCGTCGAGAGCGAGACAGAGTTTCGCGCAGGCCTGCGTGAGCTGCGGCCGGATATCATCCTTTCCGATTTCACCCTCCCGCAATACAACGGCATGTCGGCGCTGGCCCTCGCCACGGCCGAGGCAACCGATACTCCGTTCATCTTCGTCTCCGGCACGATCGGCGAGGAGTGCGCCATCGAGGCCCTGAAGCACGGCGCGGTGGACTACGTGCTGAAGGGCAATCTCGCGCGGCTTGCGCCCGCGGTGCAACGCGCCTTGGCGGAGGCGGCTGCGCATCGCGCCAAGCGTCAGGCCGAAGAGCGCGTCGCGCGCCTCACGCGAGTGCTGCAGATGCTCTCCGGAATCAATACCGCCGTCGTGCGAGTCCGTAACCGCACGCAGTTGCTGGAGGAAGCCTGTCGTATCGCCCATACGGTCGGCAACTACGTCTGCGCATTCGTGGTGCTGATCGACCCGCGCTCGCGTATCGCCAGTGCGGCGGCCTGGACGGGGGCCGGACGCGATCGCCAGGAGGAGCTCATCTTCCGGGTGGATGACTGCGGCGGCGTCGAGTCGGGTGAAAGCATCACTGACCGGGCGCTGCGCACCGGTGAGACGGCCGTGTGCGATGACATCACACAGGTTGCCGGTCCCTGGCGATACGCCGACATGCTGGCGGCGCTCGGTATCCGCTGCCTCGCTTCGATTCCCCTCCTCATCGATGACACCCCGGTGGGCGCGTTCACCGTGGGAGGCGGCGAGGCCGGAATCTTCAGCGAGGAGGAGGTGCGGATGCTTCAGGAAGTGGGCGCCAACCTCTCCTTCGCGCTGCAGTACCTGCACAAGGAGGATGCGGTCAGGTTCCTCTCCTACTTCGATCCTCTCACCGGCCTCGCCAAGCGCTCACTTTTCTGCGAGCGCCTGGCGCGCTCACTCGGCCGCCATGCCGGGGAGAGCCAGGAGGTCGTGGTCGTCGCCTTCGATGTGGAGCGGCTCGGGGCGATCAACGATTGCCTCGGCCGCCACGTCGGGGATCGGGTGGTCCAGTCCGTCGCCGATGCGCTCAGGCGCAACTTCGGCGGCAGCGAGTGGCTGGCCCATCTCGAGGGCGGCAGCTTCGCCGCCATGGTGTTGGATTGCGCGTCCTACGAGGAGGCGGTGCGGCTCATCCACGATCGCATCACGGCGGCTTTCGGCAAACCCCTCACGCTCGCGGGACACGAGATCACCGTCACCGTCAGGGCGGGCCTAGCACGCTATCCGGAGAACGGCGCCGATGCGGAGGCTCTGCTGCAGAATGCGGAAGCGGCGCTGCACAAGGCGCGCCACACCGGCGAGCGGTTCCTGCGCTACCGTCGGGAGCTCAGCTCGGAAGTGGCCGATCGCCTCGCGCTCGAGCGGCGCCTGCGGGCCGCACTCGACTGTGACCAGTTCAGACTGCACTACCAGCCCAAGGTCAGCATCGCGACCGGCGAGCTCGTCGGCGCCGAGGGGCTGTTGCGTTGGAACGATCCGGAGCGTGGCATCGTCGGCCCGGCGGCGTTCCTGGCGGTCCTGGAATCGACCGGGCTCATCGCCGACGTCGGAGAATGGGTGGTGTACCAGGCGGCGCGCGATCTGGCGCGGTGGGGGAATCTCGGCCTGAGGCCCATACGCCTGGCGGTGAACGTCTCGCCGCTGCAGTTGCGGGACCCTGAGTTCCTCACACGGTTCTTTGCCGCGGCCGGACGGGACCTGGCCGGGCCGCGCGGAATCGACATCGAGATCACCGAGGGCGCGCTGCTCGATGACACGATGTTCCTCGGGCGCACGCTGCAAGTGATGCGGGATGAAGGCGTGCGCGTTGCAATCGATGACTTCGGGACAGGCTACTCGTCACTCAGCCGGCTCGCGGACCTGCCGGTCGATACGCTCAAGATCGACCGCTCTTTCATCAGCCGCCTGGCCGGGGACAGGACGGTGCAGGCGGTAGTCGGCACCATCGTCACGTTGGCGCGCGCCTTCGAGCTGAGCACCGTGGCGGAGGGTGTCGAGCGTGAGGAGGAGCTGGCGCTTCTGAAGACGCTCGAGTGCGAGCAGTCACAAGGCTATCTGCACAGCCCGCCGTTGCCGGTGGAAGTATTCGAGACGCTCCTCGGGCGTAGCTCCGAGACTCTCGCCCGCTAGTTTCCGGCCGCGGCCTGCGGCTCCGTCATTTTCAACTGCAGGCGGTCGGATCTGCAGAGGCTCTCCAAGACAGCCCGCAGGCGTCTGGCTTCGTCAGTCAGAACGGCGCGCACCCTGAGAAGCGGCGAGCCCAGCGGTACTTGGAGTAGACGGGCGGCGGCCGCATCGGCCGGAATCGCTCCCACCGAGTAGGACACCATCGTCGTCGGCAGCCCGAGGCGCTCGAGCATCATCATCACGGACGCCCGGCTCGGGATGGGTTTGCGGATGTTGTGACCGATGGCTTCCGGCAGGTAGGTGCTGGTCAGTGCCAGCGGCTCACCCTGACTGCATCGCAGCCGCTCCAGGAGATATGCCCTCGAGCCTATTTCGGCAGCGAGTGCGCGCAGCGGCGGGGGAACGGGTGCGGGATTGAACCGCAGTATCCTCGTCGTCGTGGCGGACGCCAGCGCAGCCAGGCTCTCAGGAAGGGCGCTCAATTCCAAGCACAAACGCGGCACGGCCCGTTGTGCGCGCGCATAGGTCCCACTGCCGCGGCGGCGGATGATGCGCCCCTCGCGTTGCAGCCGATCGAGCGCCCGGCGCACCGTCGTTCGGGATAGTCCATGTTGGGCGCAGAGCTCAGGCTCGCTGGGCAGTGCGCTCTGCGGAGGGATGGTGCCGTCCTGCAGGGCGGCCGAGAGCAACTCATACAGCCGGTAGTACCGGGCCACTCCCTGGTTGAGGCGCCGGCTCGCGAGCCGGGTCTCCTCGGTTTCCGATGGTCTCGAGCGTCGCGAGCGGGATTTCGCGGCCATGCTGGCTCTCAGCTTCGCTGATCCGTGCGGTATCGGTTCGGGCCGCCGAGCTCGACTGAAGTGCGCGCCTCGTAGCGATCGGGACGATAGAGGAAGTTGATGTACGCCAGGATGCGGCCGTGGGTGTCGCGGGCGACGGCGCGGACATTGAGAACGGGCGCACCGATCGCGAGTCCCAGGCTGTTGGCGGCGAGCGGATCGGCCGGCTGGGCGGCAAATTCCCGCTCGAGGCTCGAGCTGCGGTAGCCGAGGGTGGCGAGCAGCGGCAGGATGGCGCCCGCTTTGTCATCGAGCTGCCGCCGGGCCACGCGCGCGCCGACCTTCTGCGGCAGATAGGTGCTTGCGAGCACTACCGGCCGGCGCCGAAGATAGCGAATCTGCCGGATGAGCAGCGTCGTATCACCGAAGGCAGGCCGCTCGCCAAGGAGGAACCCCGGTGTAGTGACCTGCTCGAAGGCGATGGTGCGACTGGTCGTCCCTGCCGGCAGACCCGCAGTGCCCGCGAGCGGCGGCGGTTGCTCGGGTGCCGTGGCCGGCCCGCTGTCACCTCGGGCGTAGGTGCCGCTGCCCCGCCTGCGTACGATGCGGCCCTCTGCCTCGAGACGCGCCAGCGCACGCCGGATCGTGGACCGCGAGACCGCATAGTCTTTCATGAGCCGCGGCTCGCTCGGCAGGGGCTGCCCCGCGCCGATGCGCCCCTCGGCCAGCGCCTGGGACAGCACGCTGTAGAGCCGCAGATATCGGGAGACTCCTGCCCCTTTGTTGGGTTTAGTTGTCATTCGAGGAAGGTCGGCGCAGGCAATTTATACCTTCTGCTTGGGCGCGGCTGGAGAATCGGAGGGGGTGGGAAGGGGCTCCAGCCGGCGGGCGGCGGTGGATGCGGATCCAGAGGTACGGCCGGATGAGGGGTATCGCTGCCGCGAAGGCCTGGGCGGTGCCGCGGTTGACACTCCTGGCAGCCCCCGAGGACAATGCGCCCCCCTCCCGGGAGGCCGCCACCTTCGATCCCGAATGGTGCCGCGCGCCGCAGCGATCAACCGTGGAAAGGTAGCTCAGCTGGTTAGAGCACGGCACTCATAATGCCGGGGTCGAGGGTTCGAGTCCCTCCCTTTCCACCAGAATCAAAGACTTGCGAGGGGTTATCTAACACCTCTCCACCCCCTTTGACGGATTCTTTGCGGAGATCCGAATCGAGCAGGGTCCGGTTCGCGTACTCCGCGAGGTGGCCGGGGTCGAGGTGGGAATAGCGCTGGGGCATTTGTAGGTCGGCCCAGCCACCGAGCTCCTGAAGCATTCGTAGCGGTGTGCCGGCCTGCGTCTGCCAGCTTGCCCACGCGTGTCGCATGCTGTGGAAGGTGACCTTCTCCAGCCCGGCGGCTTTGCATTCGCGCCGCCACATCGCGGTGGTGAGCTTCTGGATCGGCGCACGGCGGCGGTATACGAAGACGTACCGGTGGACGTCGGGAGACCAAAGGTCGCGCGCCTTCTCGTGTTTTGTCTGCCATCGCTCGAGTACCGCGATCGCGTCGTCGTTGAGCGGCACGGGGATGGGCTCGCCGCTCTTGGTCATGTAACCCGGGACGAAGCAACAGCGGCGCTCCAGGTCGATACGCTCCATTCGAGTCCGGCGACGTTGGATTTTCTCAAACCGGTCGCCAGGGCGAACATGACCATGTCTCGCGTGTGTTCCGGGAACCGGGCGAGAAGCAGTCGCGCCTGCTCACGCGTGATCCATTTGGGCTCGATCTTGTCCAACTGGAATCGCGGAATGTTCGGCGCCGAAGGGATCATCTTCTTCCAATCGCTGCTCGCACAGCGGCTGAGGATGGCGCCGGCGACAGCGAGCACGCGATTGCAGGTCGATTTCTTCCACGTCCCCTTCGTCTTCCTCCCATTGCCCTTACAGGCCCGCACTTCCAACAGGGATCGAATCTTCAGCAGGCAGTCATAGTCGACCTCGGCCAACGGGTCGTCCGGGGCGATGTATTCGTTCAGAACTTCCAGTGAGCGCTTCGTGCGATCCCACGAGCGTTGCCCAGACTTCTCAGTCGTGAATTTGTCTACGGCGTCGGCCCAGGTCCAACGCTGCTCTCCGAGTTTGACTTGCCGCCAGAGCTCGTCCTGGAGCTGCTTCTCTAGCTCCTGGGCAGCGCGCCTGTCTCGTGTTCCAGACGAGCGTCTAACCTCGACGCCAGCGATGTCGAATCGGATCTGCCAGTACGGGGAATTCGAAGACTTATAGAGAGGCATTGGCGGACATTCTCTCTAGTCTTGCCTTGTAGCCATTCTGAAAGGGTTGCCTCATCGTATCGCCAGGCTTTGCCAACTTTGGTTGCGGGGATCTCTCCACGGGCGGCCATGGCGCGTGCCGTCTTGGGCTTCACACCGAGAAACTCGCCGGCTTGTGTCGCATCCCATGGCATTGGCCGCTAGCATCCGTCCTCGTGCGGCTTGGAACCAGCCGTGCTGCACGCGAATTGCGGCGGACCCAGCCGATGCAGGCAGGAGTCCGGGGTCGGGCCGGCGAGTCGATTTGGGGCGGGTTGCAACAGCCCCAGGCGCGTTGCAACGGAATGCACCGGCCGCACCGAGCGTTAACCCCATAGTGCCCTTACCCGCCAGGGACGGCTGGAAGCCCTATTTTTCAGCCGAGCTCGGCGGCTGAAGGACACCCGCCTCAATCTCCCGTAGAAGCTCGCGCACCTCGTCGGCAGTGCATTGGCGCTCGTCGAGGAGCGCCCCGAGCAAGCCCTCGAGATAGGTGGCTATCGCGATAGCGACGGCGGCCGGTGGGTAATGGTCGAGCGCCATGAAGAGTCCGTCCAGCTCCTCGATGCATTCCTCGACCAAAGCGTCATCATTCGTCTCATTTGTCGGGGACATGGGAACCTCCCGTCGGGCAGTCCGTGCCGGGCGGCCGTGCAGTCAGACCTGGCCCGTAAAGCCGCCACGGGTGGTGCGCTGCTCTGCCGTGATGAGACCCAGCTTTTCCAGACGTGCCTCAATAGCTCGCAGCGTGCGTCCGTGCTCGCGCGCTAGGGCGACAGGTGAGTCCCCCTTCTTGAAGGCAGCGACGAGCCTGCTTTCTTCCTCGGTCGTCCATGCGCGGCCGACGTTGTCGGGCAGCTGCGCGCGTCGCATCGCGCGGGCGGCCGTCTGCTCGAGTGCAGAGAGTCCGGAGAGCAGCGCTCGCAGCACGTCCGCGTGATGCAGCACCGTCTCGCGCGGCAACTCCTGGCCCGTGACGGGGTCGATTCCCTGGATGAGTGACTGCAATATCTGTCTTGCCCTGGTCTGCTGCATGATTGCTTCTCCCAGATTCAATGGGCATGTCTGACGGGTCAGGCGCCGGCTGTGGATGGACGCGACTGCTACTGAAATCGTATCACTACGGCATGATACGCCTGATACTGTTTTCGTATCAAGAGGGGTGATACGGTATTAGGAGCACCTCCGCAATAATTCGGGGGTGTCATGAAATATCCCGCCCGCCAGCGGGCCATCGTCGCCGCTCTCCGCAAGGCGCGCGAAGCGGCTGGCCTGTCTCAAAGGCAGCTATCCGAGAAGCTACGGGAGCCGCCGAACTGGATTCAGCGGATCGAGTCGCTCGAGCGGCGGGTGGACGTGGCCGAGTTCATCGCGATTGCCGGGGCGGTCGGGGCTGATGCCGTAGAGCTGCTTCGGGAGGCGCTTGGGCCTTAATGGAATGGACCCGGCACGCACCTAAGGGAAGGTATGAAGAAGGCATCTGAAATCTACGTCGGCGCGAATGTGTTCGGATTGCTTTTGTACGCGGTCTTCATCATGCGAATTCAGTACGAAATGCACGCAGAACAGCGTCACTACGCGGATTTTGGCGATAGCATGACATTCGCTCTGACCGCGCTCCCGGTTCTGGTGATTTTCTCGATCACAAATGCGTCGTGGGCGATTTGGGGATCCACGCGACTCATAAGACATAATGATCGCAAGCCAATAATCTGGTGTGCTCTGGTGATAGTCGCTTGGGTCATAAGCGTTCTGTTGCTCCGCGGCCTTTCGTGAGCCTGTATGGGCCGCACAATGCGAATCCGCCGCGTGATCGCTTTCGTTGGTTTGGTGTTCATGGCATGGACGATTGGAGCGAGCGGCGCTGAGCCCTCAGTTCACGACACGCAAGGGCCGTCGCGGTGGCATGTAGGATCGACCTGGATCGTCCTACTGTTTGCGACCGATCATCGGCTCGTGGGGTCGATTGCGGTAAGAGTTACCCGGGAAAAGGCTGTTTCGTGTATGGATGGTGACTGGAAGCGCCTCGAAATCCTGAGACGTCACTTCAAGGCCCCGACCCTTTACCGACCAGGCCGTTGTCGTACTCGCTTCGAGGAAACAAGCTTACTTTTGGAGCGACTGATGTTTGCGATGCGTACATCCTTTTGAGCGGCACTGTGAAGAAAGAGAGCCTATCCGGAGACTACGGAACGCTTGGGCTTGGTGGATTTCACAAGTTTGGATATTTCCGTGCAACGATGGTGAAAAAATTAATTGGAGCCCGCGATTTCCCCGTGAACGACGCGGTAAGAGACGAGGGCCTTGGTCGTCCTTGAAGTTCTCAAGCGTGGCCCGGACACGCCACAAATCGGCTGAGCACCATCACGGGACGACTGCTGATGAAAAGTAAGAAGTCGGGAGGGGAGATGGGTACTGCGAACGATAGCTGGGAAGAAAGCGATACGCTCGAATTCAAGGATCGCTTCGACCCGAAGAACACTGGCGATTGGTGCGAGCTAATCAAGGACATCGTCGCAATGGCGAACTCCGGCGG
This sequence comes from Steroidobacteraceae bacterium, assembly GCA_035652555.1. GTDB lineage: Bacteria > Pseudomonadota > Gammaproteobacteria > Steroidobacterales > Steroidobacteraceae > 13-2-20CM-66-19. The sequence goes on from DASRDO010000020.1 coordinate 43,175, forward strand.
AGGACGAATTGTTATCGGAGCCAACGACGATGGCACGCCTTCGGGCTACGACACGACTGAGTTTCTTGGCATCGACATGGCGGACTTTATGAACAAAGTCCATAAATACACCGAAATGCAGTTTTCAGGATTTCGCATATTCGAGATCTTGAGACAGGAGAACCGTTTCGCCGTTTTGGACGTGGAGGGTATTCAGCTCCCCATCGTGTTTTCGGCCCCCGGCACGTGTGAGATCACCGCTGGAAAGCAGAAAACCGCATTCAGCAAAGGCACAGTGTATTTCCGGCACGGCCCCAAGAGCGAGGCGGGATCATCGGACGACCTGCGGGTCGCGCTGGAACGTGAGCTGGAACGGGTGAGAAGCTTTTGGCTGGACGGCATCGCGAAGGTCGTTCAAGCGCCGGAAGGCTCGCAGGTCCAGATAGTGCAGCAGGCTGTGTCGTTGATACCGGCTGCTGATGATACGCAGAAAATCCGGTTGACGACTGACGGGGAGGGTCCAGAGTTTCGGGTAGTGGACCATGACCAACTCTATCCCTATCGAGCGAAGGAGCTTGTTGAACGGCTGAAGGCGATAATCAAACCTAGGACCGTCAGTTCGTACGATATCCAAGTCGTCCGCAAAGTGCATGGGGTCGATGACAACCCCAACTTCTCTCATAAAGGCAAATTCGCTACCCGCCAGTACAGCGAAGCCTTCGTCGAGTGGGTCGCTGGTGAATACAAGGAGGACGCATCCTTCTTTGAGAAGGCGCGGAGCGTCTGCAAGGCATCTACAAGCAAATAGCCTCTGCGCACAGAATCGGATGTTTCGAATGTCAAAAATCGATAGGAGGAGTTTGACGTCGAATTCGGTTCTACAAGATGCAGGTTGCAGTTCTTGGTGAGCATCGTCACGTTTTGTGACAGGGCCCTTTTACGCGACCCGGTGCGGCGGTAGACTCGCGGCAGTTGAGTAAGCATGGGGGAGCGAAAGCTTCGGAGCAGCGTCCGTCGGCGGGTCCATCCACGCAGCTTGTCTGCACAACTCAGAACTGGACTGAAAAGGAGGGTAACTCTATGGCGGCAAAAAATACTTCGAAGGCTCCTAAGCTGTACTAGTTTCGACTTGATCTGACACCCGACTTGAAGAGAGCGGGGTTACCCGGTTCAATGGTTGTTACCAAGCAATCACTGAACTTTCATGGGAGTAACCCCGCAATGAATCTTGTAAATCAAAGCATCATCAAGC
>DASRDO010000021.1:0-5262 GCA_035652555.1 Steroidobacteraceae bacterium
TCGACCTTTTGCCAGACGCCAGGAGTCTTCGCGAGCCGCTCCTCGTACTGCCCGAAGAGCTTGTTGAAGCGCTGAAACTTGGAGTCATCCAAGGGTATGTCGATAACGGGCATCCGCAGTGTCACGCGCTCGCTCTCCTCATGTCAGAACAGGGGCCGGCCGCCGCCCATGGGACAATCAGACGCGCCGGCGCTTCGTTCTCGCACGAAGAAGAGCGACTTGCCGCGGCGCCAACAGGAGCGCCCGCAAATTGTCATGGTTATTGCTACCGCGCCACTCATGACTTGGCGCGTCCCGCGGGACCACAATCAGCGGGAATGGGCCCGTATCGCAACGGGTTATCGAATGGAGCCATCTGACATCAAAGTCACTTGCCTGACCGGATACGGCTGGCCGGCGGCTTTGCGCGCCCCTAACTTGGTCAACTGCTGGCTGAGCTGGGCCCTGGCCGCTGGAGCTCGAAACGGTGCCCAAGGATTCGGCATGTCGCCGGCCCATCTGCGAATCGGACGGTTGGATTCGTCCTTCATCTCAACCAATCGGACCGGCCCTGTTCCGGGTCCGCTCGCAAGCATTGCGGGAACCGAATCTGCGAAAATGCGCGCGCCTACCTTTTGGATGCTCCCATCGTCTGAGTTCGCGAGGTCGCGCGCGCTGAAGCCGCGCCATTGCTGCATCCCCGGAAGGTGTGCGGTCTGTCCGAGCACCTCGTCGATTGTGTTGATGGCGTACTCGCGCGGAGTCTCGCGCACGCGTCGACGAGGGGCATCTCCGAGCCCTATCTTGTTGAACGTATCAACAGCCAGCGTGCGGAACTGCTCGACTGCCTGGTCCTGCTGTCGCTCAGTGACGCGGGAAGAATGACGCCATGCGGACTCATCGCTCACGTTTTTGTCTCCTCGGGAAATCGGTCGCTCGGCGTGACGCCGCACATGCGCCGGTGCTCGGCCAGGTGCGCCCGGCCGGCCTCGGTCGCGCCGGCCTCGGGGCGCTGAGACGTTGACGTCATGCCGTCACGCGCCAGGCGGTCAAGCTCCTCGAGGCGAGCTTGGCCAGCCGCAAGCAGCACGGCGGTCATGTTCGAACGAGAGCGGCGCTGAGCAGCGGCCATCTCATCGATCCGGCTGACCGTTTCACGCGGAAGGGCGACCGTGATGCGTGTTGCTGCACTGTTCATACTTGTGATTACAACAGCATCAGAAGCATGAAGTGAATAGTAGCGGCTACAGTCTATGTTTCCCGTGGAACGTCAGAACGCCGAGAACATTCCGATCCGAGGAACGATCACGATACGCTCGTCGATCACGTGTCGGCCGGGCTCAATCGAATAGACCACCTGCTCGCCGTCGCCCGTCACGTAGACAACCTGGTCGTCGATCACATGGCGCCCGGGAGCCAGCAGCACGGAAGGCTGCGGTTTCACAGGCGCGGAAGGCTCGACTGGTGTCGGCCGGACCGCGGCAACCGCTGTACGTACAGCCGCTGTCGCTTTCTCGAGGATGGAGCTTCGCTTGCCAAACATCTGACGTGCCTCTCTATGCTGCAACTGCCCGCTCGGCCGCGGGACGCTTGCGCGGGTCGTAGGCGATCGCACAGCCCATCACGAAGGCCGCCGCGAGCTCCTGGGCCGCATCGGCCGCCGGTCGATACCCAAGCACCTGGCTCACGAGATGGTTGGCGGTGACGCTTCGATGCGTGGTCTGCTTCAAATAGGCCTCTCGGTGCAGTTTCACCAGGCCGCCGCTGTTGACGCTCATGCGTAGGAAGCTCGCGCGCTCATCGAGCGTGCGCCCGAGGAGCTTCTCGGGCGTGAGACTTCGCAGACTGAAGGGCATCGCCGGCACCCGCTCGAGGTAGACCTGTACGCTGTGGCGCATCGCCTGATAGAGCTCCCCCGCCTCCACCCATAGCGCGACTGCCCCATCGTGGGGCTTGAACTCCTCGGCGAGCTCCTGCAGGCGCGCGGCCGCGGCCTCTGCCCACTCGATCGAGCAGACCTCCCCCATCTCGCTGAGGTCATAGTCGAGCAGCGTCAGGTAATGGCCGTAGTTCGGCGACAGCGACCAGAGGCAGGTTCCAACGGCGCTTGCCGCGCGGTCCGTGATCGCCGCCGTGCCAAACAGGAGGAGCGGCGACATGCTCGGACTCCCGACAGGCTCACCGCGCTCGAGCAGCGCTGCACGGTTGAAGTAGCCGCCGGCGGGCAGGTTTCGGATGAGCGGCGATAAGGCATAGCGGAGCGCATCGATCAGGTGGTTGTTCTTGTCCTGCGGCTCCGGGAGCGGCACGCCCGTGAGCCGATCGACCTTGAAGCTGTAGGAGCGGCACTCATCGAGAAAGTGTTTGCAGGCTGGATCCACCACGATCTGCGAGAAGGCCCGCAGGTACGCGATGCCGTCGTCGACCGAACCTGGCCACTTTTCGGCGCTCCTGGCGTTCGGGATCCCATTGCGCGCGAGGTAGGAGGTCGACTCCGGCCGGGCCGAGTCTGCATGCACGACATACCGGCTGATACCCTGGATCGCCGTCTCGAGGGCCCCAGGCAGCGCATCGATGTCCGTGCCCAGCGCCCAGAACTCACGGCTCACGTAGAGCGTGCGCGTCTCGTCGTCGATGTAACAGCGCACCGCGGCGGAAGGATCGCGCGAGAAGCCGTAGTCGAGGCCATGGTACGGGCCCGCCCACGCCGGGCTGATGTCGAACTCCTCGGCAGTGAACTTGCCGCGAAGGATGAGCGCATCCGAGGCCTCTCGCGGAAATCCCTCCCAGACGTGTCGGTACGCATCGGGGTCGGTCTTCTCGAGCCAGGCGCGCTCGACTTCCGCCTCGAGCGAGAGATGCGGGTTGTCGCGGTATGACACCTTGCGCGCGATCGTGCCCGGAGGCGAGTTGTCGACAAAACGCCGGCTCACCGGATCATCGCGCGTCAGTGGGTTGAACGAGATGTAGAACCGACTCCCGGGCTTACGGATCGTGGGCAGCAGCGTCTCCCACGAGAGCTCACTCACCGTCTGCGCCTCCTCCACCCAGACGATATCGACGCCCTCATAGGAGCGGATCTTGGACGCGTTGTAGCGCAGGCCTTCGAAGAAGAACCGACTGCCATTGCGGGCCGTGATGTTGTCGGCGCCGATGACGTAGGCATCATCGAGCTCGAGCAGCTGGATCTGATCGGCAAGCAGCCGATACGCGGACTCTCGGATCGAGCCCTGGATCTCCCGGCAGCAGAGCACGCGCAGCGGCGCCTCGTGTGCGAGCACCACGAGCACGCGCGCGATCGACCAGGACTTCGCCGCGGCCCGCCCGCCGTACCAGACCGAGAACCGCTGTTGCTCCCAGAGCTCCGTGTACGCCGGCGGGACGAGACTGTCACGGGAGCGCGCGAGATCGCCTTCGAGCCCTCGGGCGAGACCGCTGTAGAAGCTCGAGGCGTCATCCATCGCGTGGCGCCTCCAGAGCAGGACGCTGCTGCTGACTACCTTCGAGAGCGCGCGCTGAAAGCTCCTTCAAGCCCTCGAGCACGGCCCGGGACGCCTCCGGGTATGGTCGCAGCCGACTCACGAGCATCGCCTGCAGGTCTGCCATCAAGGGGCTCTGCAGGATGAGGGTATTGTTCGTGATGCTCGCCGTCGTCTTCGTGAGCTCGCCTGAGAGCTGAGCCGTCAGGCGCAGGCACTCGAGGAGCCGGCCCGCCACCATGGAGGTGCCCGAGCGGTCATCGGCCTCAGACGCCGCGAGGAAGCGCGCCATGAGGGCATTGCGGACCATGGAGAGGTACTCGAGGAGCGTCATGCCCTCATCGGCCGCCCGCTGCGCAAGCTCGTGAGGCTTCAGCGGCCCCGCGACGAGTTCGGTCCGCCGCTCCGGCGGGACGTGGTTGCGCAGGTGTCGCCAGGCCGCATCACGATGGACGCCGTACTTGCTCCCAACGGCCCGGCAGCTGACGCCCGAGACCAGCGCCAGCTCGATCTCGTATCGGCGCTCATGCGTGCATATCGCACATCTTCCGTTCTGTTGGCCTTTCCTCGACATCACGAAAACCTGTCGCGAAGTGTCGCGTTACTATGCAGCCTGACCGTCGGGAGATGAATTGGAGCGATTACAACGCTCAGCATCCTCCGTCTCCGCCGCCGCCTGGTCAGCCTCGAGACGGATACGCTCGACGTGCCAGTGCACGGTTGAAATCGCGAGGTACTGACCGCGCCGCCGCAGCCGCTCCCTGATCTGCTCTCCTGTGAGTGGCTTCGCGAGTGGAAAGCGCTGCGCGCGCTCGAGCATCAGCTGCCGGATGAACTCGCGACGCTGCTGTCCGATGGCGAAGGCCCGCCGGTTCCGCGGTGCGCCGCTCATGATGGGAGCTCCCCGAGGTTGAATCGACAGCCGAGCGAGCGCCTCATCGCGCGCCCCTCTCTGACGCACGGAGACGGCTCAGGAGCGGCGCAGGTCTCACCCGCTCCGCTGGCATGAACAGCAGCGCCTTGGGGCAGCGTCGCTGGCGCCGTGAGGCGTGCTAGAGTTTTCGCCCCTCTCTCAGGAGCAACGCCATGCCTCGCTTCCCGAATTCGCCCGGTTACGTATGGGAAAAGATGTACGGCGCCGTATGGTCGATGTGCGGCAGTGGCTCCCTCGCCGATCGCCTCTCCAACGCCGGACTCGGCCTCCATACCCTCGAAGACCACGATCTCGCGGAGGGAGAGCTGCGCCAGCAGCTGACCTACGTTCTCGACTGGACGAAGCGCAACATGGCGGGAGATCGCGGGGTGAAGAAGCTGCCCGATGATCTCGAGCTGCGGTCGCTGATCGAGAAGATGCTGAGCGTCCTCCTCGAGACGCATCGCAAGTAGGGTGCACGCCGGCGGCCTACGGCCTCCGCGCCTAAAAACGTCTGCACGAGGTCTAAACGCCGTCTGCGGGCATAGCGCTCGGGAGAAATCTGTCGGCTGTCTTCGGTCTCTGCTGGCGGTCGCGCCGATGGTTACCCCAACAACTACCCCGCAGCGTTTCGGGATACTCGGCGGATCGCAAGCTGTCCGGGCCTGCGTCGCGCGTCCGGATGGCGGTGGCGTCGCCGCGGATCGAGCGGCCGCGACCCCTCTCTGACACGCCCTCCATTGGGACAAGCTTGGGACAAAACTTGGGACATTTTGGGACAAGTCATGTCCCAAACCCCCGCCGAGTTTGGGACATTTTGGGACACACCCCTATAAGGGGTGTCCCATTTGTCCCAAGCGAGGGGGCTGTCCCATTCCAAATTCCCGAGGA
>DASRDO010000022.1:0-5261 GCA_035652555.1 Steroidobacteraceae bacterium
TCGACCTTTTGCCAGACGCCAGGAGTCTTCGCGAGCCGCTCCTCGTACTGCCCGAAGAGCTTGTTGAAGCGCTGAAACTTGGAGTCATCCAAGGGTATGTCGATAACGGGCATCCGCAGTGTCACGCGCTCGCTCTCCTCACGTCAGAAAAGGTGCCGGCCGACAGAGTCCTACTTGACCCCGCGCCGGCTCTCGTGTCTCGTCTCGAGCGAACGATCTGCCGCGGTGTCGGAGAAGTCCTGCATGCCAGGACTCGTTCCACCCGTAGATTGTCAGGGTTATGATGACCCACGCTACTCACTGACTAACGCGCGCCCGCCAGCCCGATCAGCGGGAATGGGCTGCATCGCAACTGCAGCGTTCAAAGTGTTGCCTCCGGGTCCTCGACCAGGCGCTTGCCGAAATCGACCCAGCGCTGCGAATCGAGGCCTGCGCCGTTGAGGATCAGCTCTCTGTAATCCGCTCGCGGGCGCTGCGGCACCAGCGCGTGGAGCCGCTTGAGGAGAGAGCTCTCTCCCCCTTGCACCGCCTGGCCGAATTTGCCAGCGAGTGACTTTGCGAGGCCCTGCACTTCTATGCTCGCCTCCTCCCACGCGCGCGCGGCCCGCTCGAGTCTCCCGAAGTGGGGCTCGATCAATGCAACCATCACTCTGCGCGCGGACCAGCGGACCTGGTCGTCGGCACTCGAAAGCTTCGAGTGCGCTTCGCGTTCCGCCTCCATGAGCGCCGGCAGGGCCGCTCGAGCGCCATCCGCGATCACGCGGGCGTCGATCGCTGCGTTGAATGCATCGCCTGCGCGCTTCAGAAGCGCTGGGTCGGGCCTGGCGTCCGGTGGCGAGCCAGCGGTCGCCCAGGCCTGCGCAGCGGCACAAGCCGTTCTCTCTGCCTCCTCGCTCGCCGTGTCGGCGCGCTGCGCATCCTGGATCACCTCGAGCGCCTTGCGCTTTCGTTCCTCGGCCTCTCGGAGCGCGCCGGCCGCCAGGTCGCGCGTACGATGCGCGTCGCGGAGTTCCTCGCGGGCCGCATCCACCATCGCCTGGAAGTGCTGCGCGGTCAGCTCAGGGAGTTCGGCCTCGACGAGGGCCCCTTGCGCCGGCTGCGCGCCGGCCGTGAGGAATCCGAGAACCTTCGCCAGCATCTCAGCGCGCTCCTGCCGCTGGGCGCGGGTTTATGGACGTCCTGAAGCTTGGCGCCTTGAACGGTCCCCAGACCTCGTTCGGGTCCCCGTAGAAGCGCGAGATCAGTCGGCCCGTCCGGTCGGGAGTTGCGACCTCGCGTAGCCCGTGCTCACATTGCTGAATGCTCTGCACCGCGTCCGCGTAGATCTGCGTCTCGGCCACCGACAGCGCGCCCGATGCTGCAGACGCGAGGAGGGTCTCGCGTGAAATGCTGCGCCAAGTCTTGCTCCCAGACTTGACCGGCTCGAGGAGCCGCACGCGGTAGTTGGTCAGGCTCTCGTCCGACATCCGCAGCGGCGGTTCCGCGCCGAGCATGTGCCGATAGGCAGACTGAGCACGGGCACGCAGCTGCTCGGCCAGGTGGATGGTTTCGGCATCGCTCATGTGGTGGGCGCCTCCTTCGAAGCGGCGGCAGACTCCGGCGCCCGGTAACTGCCCGGGAACGCGTGAACCATCACGATTCGATCATCGATGACATGCTTCCCGGCCGGCAGCGGATACCACACGTGCGCCCGATCGCCGTCGCCCTGCACCTCGATCGATTTGCCATCGATGACGTGACGACCCGGGGTCAGGAGGACGCTGGTCTCTCGCCGAGCACGGTACGCCTCGAGGGCTACCGTGATCAGGTTCGAGCGGGTGCGACGCTCGAGGGATGCTTCGGAGTCGCACCATTCGATGAGCTCATCGGGCAATGACAAACTGATAGTTCTCACGGAGAATTAGGCTCCATCAGGTACTAGTAGTCAGCATGAGATCATATGAACCGGAGCAGATATCATGTGTATGGAATGTCCGGCTAGCATCGAGAGAGGCAGCAACAGTGAGCGATCCGAACCATATTCGAGAGTCAGACCAGCGCCGCCTACGCGAGCTCGCTGCGCGTCACCCAAAGCTCTTTCGCGGCCTGGTAGTGCCCTGGTTCACACCTGAGGGCTACCTCAAGATGCGGGCCGCGGCATCGGACCGGGATAACCTCTTTGACACGTTCGAGGAGTTCGAGCAGGCCGCTGGCGAGCGATTCCACAAGGCAGTTGCCGACGGCCATCCGGCCGAGAAGGTCGTGGTAGATGCCAATGCGCTCATCGCCTGGTGCGCGGAGGAGGGACGCCCGCTCGATGGGATGGCGCGTCAGCTATTTGCAGCAATGACGGTCGTGAAGCGGGACGCCGGCGCGGGACACGCCTGAATTAGGTCCTGAGACCTCTGATCCGAGGGTCTGCGAAAGCCTCGAGCACGCCGTCTGCGAATGCCGCCAGGAGCACGCCCGCCTCGGCGGGCTGCTGCTCGACACCAAAGGCGGCGACCTGGTGCAGGAAGTGATTACGCAGCACGCCTTTGAAGTCGAGGAGCTTCTCGTGTGCTGCGCGCGTGATCTGCACGCGGCCGCTGTTGATGTAGGCCGATGCCGCAACCGCGCGTTGCGGAATGGTCATCCCGAGGAGCTTCTCACGCGTGAGCGCCGCGACACCATGTCCTCGGAGGTAGCCATACTCGAAGAGTACTCCACCGATGCCGGAGGGCTCGATACCGATCACCCCATCAGGTAAGGCAGGGCGGATTGAACTCAGCAGCCCTAGATATTGCGTCCTCGCCTCGGCGTACCACCGATCGAGCGTCCCTGCGTCGATCTCCTGCAGGTCCCAATCGAGAACGACGAGAGGCGTGCCGACGTAGGAATATGCGAAGTACACGATCCCGAGCGCGTCCGGTTCAGGTCCAATGCCACCGGCGGCGATCGCGAATATGCCCCGTACGTCAGTCGGTCTCTCAAGCGGCGCCCGCGTGGGGCTTCCAGTGTCCACCGGCGCGAGAAGCGACTGCGTTTTGATGAAGCCGCCCGCGGGATCGCCGAGCATGAGCTCGTGCACGCCCCAGCAAAGCGCATCGAGCCTGTCAGGACTCCCGCCGGTCCTCGAGCCGTCGTAGCTCGTCAGCTGATCCTCGAGGGGCCCAAAAATCCCGACGTGATGCACGCGCCCTTGCTCGTAGAGCGCCGATACCGGCTCCGCGCGCGTCAGCTTGCCGCGACTCGCATGCACGGCCTTGAACGGAATGCCCGGATCGACCGAGCGCAACGTGTGCTCGACCAGTGCGCCGCCGTTATTCACTTCGCCAACGATCCGATCCGCGTGATAGATGCGGTAGGCCTGAATTGCCCGCTGCGCCCACTCGGACGGTGGATAGCGGCCCGAGAGGTCATCGAGCACGTAGGCATGCCCGTCGCCGGCGAGTCCGACGACGACAATGCCCGTCTCGTCCGCATCAGGCCCGAAGGTCACGGCCGGATCGATCGCGACGACAACGCGCTCGAAGGGTTGTGGAGCGCGACTCGCGCGCAGCTCCTCAATGCGCTGGAGGTGCCAGAGCGCCCCGGGAACGTCCGTGAGCAGCTCGGCCTCGATCTCCTGCTTGGCGAGCCGCGTACCCTCGTACTTAGCGACGATCTGCGCGAAGAACTGCGGCGCGAGATTCTCGCGATTGCGATAGCTCGAGGAGCGCGTAACTACAACATCCTGTCCCTCACGCGCGAGCAGCGCCTTGAATGGCTTGATCGGCCGCGGTGTCGTCGTGATGAGGCAGCGCGGATCCTTACCGAGGCGCAGCCCGAACATGGCGTTGTCGAGCACATCCTGCGCGGTTCGCATGGCACAGAGCTCGTCCATCCACACGGTATCCGCCTGTGGGCCGCGGAGACGGTCCGGCTCATCCGAGGAGAACAGCAACGCCTGCGCGCCATTGGGCCAGACCACCTTTCGCAACGAGGGTTGATAGATCGGCCGCACATGCGCGGGCGTGACGCTCGGGCTCAGAATCCCCGCAGGCCCTTCGAGCATGACGTCGCGCACGTCGGCAGCGGTCGGAGCAATCAGGTGTATATACCGCGCCGAGCCGGTCGCAACCCGCTCGTGAACCCACTCGGCGCCCGAGCGCGTCTTGCCGGCTCCGCGGCCGCCACAGAAGATCCAAGTCGACCAGGTGCCCGCCGGCGCGAGCTGCTCGGGCCGAGCCTGCCGACGCCAGGCGCTCTGCAGCGCCTCGAGGAAGGCTTTACGGGCCCGCATGATGCTCCAAGGCCGGTCGATCCGGCTGCGCAATAGTCTCGAGGCGTTGGAACTCCGCGAGCACGGCCTCGTATGCCTCGGGGAAGCGCGCCAGCACGCGCACCAGGTCCGCCTGGAAGGACGCGAACTCGGGGGACAGCATGAGCACGTTGACCATGTTCGATTGCACCAGCGGGCTCGAGGCGAGCTCCCCGCTGATCTTCGCAACGAGCTTCAGGTTGTCATGGAGCTTGCCGCTCAGGAGCGCGACCGAACTGAGGTCGCCCGCCTGCAGGGCAACATCGAGGCCCTGATAGAGCCCCGCGCGCACGATCTTCAGGTTATCGATGACGCTGGAGTTTTCCTCCGACAGACGGGCCGCGAGCGCCTGCTGCTGCACCGGCCCAACTATGAGCCGCGCCTTTCGCTCCTCAGGAACGTGGCGCGCCCAGTGCCGAGAGATCGAGTCCTCCGGAATGCCGTACTTGCGGGAAATGGCCCGGATCTGTACGCCGCTGGCCTTGGCAAGCTCCACGGAGGTGCGCTCCGTGTGTGCACAGACCTTGCACCGCTGGTTCGGACGACGGGTCTTCACCCCGCGGACTCCTGGCCGAACCTGCCGCCGATCCGCGAGTTCATGGAACGGACCCCGCCGAGCATCAACGTTCTCTCCCCCCAATGCAGTGCGGAAATGCACGCACTGCTACCGTACTGCTACGGCTTCTGGAGCTCAAGCGGTTCGTGTGGCACAAATGTCGAGATTTACAGCGTACCGATGCCGTCGGCCGCCGGACTATCCATCCGTTTGTCACGGAAAAGAGGCTCGGCCTGAAAGATCGCGGCCGAGCGGATCGAGCAGCCGCGCCGCACTCTTTTGACAAGCCTCCATTGGGACAAACTTGGGACAAAACTTGGGACATTTTGGGACAAGTCATGTCCCAAACCCCCGCCGAGTTTGGGACATTTTGGGACACACCCCTATAAGGGGTGTCCCATTTGTCCCAAGCGAGGGGGCTGTCCCATTCCAAATTCCCGAGGA
>DASRDO010000023.1:0-12290 GCA_035652555.1 Steroidobacteraceae bacterium
CACGTGCAGCCAACTGCGGCGCTTGAGCAGGGGATAGGGGCTGAACCCCGCCGGCGGGTCGTAGAGGAAGTCCCGGCTCGCCCGTGTCAGGGCACGGACCGACTGGTTGCCGTATATTTCGGAGAAGACTGCGGCGGATCGGCCGGTGGAGTGAAGTCCAAGCGCATCCTCACCTTCCAGCAGCATCACCCGGTGGGTGCGCGCGAGCTCGGCCGCCGCCGAGGCGCCGGCCATTCCTCCTCCTAAGACCAGGATGTCAGGCTGCGAGCTGATCATGAAGGACTCTGCAAGGGAGCGCGCAGATGGTTTGCGCGCACCATCGCGACGGCATAGAGGAGGATTGCCACGATGACGGACGGCGCGATAATGGTACTCATCGCGTATCCGACATCCGCCGAATCGTGGAAGACATGATCGGTCACGAGCGCAACCAGCGTCGGCCCGAGGCTGAATCCGAGGAGGATGTTGTTGAAAGCTATGGTGGAGGTGACAAAGCCGCGGCTTTCCTGCGGCAGGATGTCGAGTATGGTCACGATCGCGATCGTGCCCATGGCGGAGGAGAGCAATACCCAACAGCCGGTGCTTGCCAGCGCCGCGGCCGACGTGCCGAGCACGCCGACCGGGATGCCGAGAATCCCGCCCACGGCTACGATCAGCAGCAACGGAAATCTGGCACGTATTCCCCAACGCGCCGTCACTCGATCGCAGATGAGGCCACCCGCGGGCGTGCCGATGATGCCGGTCAGGATGATGATCGCTCCGAGGCGAGCGCCGACCTCCCCGGGCGACCAACCGAAGCGCCGCATCAGCAGGGCGGGGGCCCAGGAGAGCAGGGCATTGTCGACGATGCACCAGGAGGCTAGCGCCCCATAGAGCGGTACGAGGATTGCGGCGTGACTACGGAAGGTGCGTCCAATATCGCCGAGCTCCAGGAGGCGCGCACGCAGGCGGCCGGGTGAGAAGCTGCGGCCCGCCCGCTCGTGCAGGGTGGGCACGAGGGCGCACATCAGCAAGCCCGCAACTCCCGCGAGGACCAGCACGATCCGCCATGGCGCGAGCGTGCCGATCACCGGCAGGCCCTGCAGGGCACTCGCCTGAGCGAGTTGCAGCAAGCCGCCGCCGATGGCAGTGGCCGCTCCCACCCCGAGGACGATTCCGGTAATGAAGACCCCCATGGCCATCCCGCGACGATCAGGCGGAAAATAATCGCCGATCAGCGAGTTGCCTGCGGGCGCAAGCGCTGCTTCGCCGACCCCGACCACGAATCGGGCGCTTAGGAGCGCGCCGAACGAGTGTGCGAGGCCGCAGGCCGCCGTGCCGGCGCTCCAAAGAGCGATGGCCAGCATCAGGAGCGCTTTGCGCGGGACGAGGTCGGCGACCCGCCCGAGCGGCAATCCGATACACGAGTAAATGACGGCGAACGCGGCGCCCTGCACCACGCTCAGCTGCGTATCGGTCAGATGGAGGCTCGCCCGGACGGGATCGACCAGAATCGTGAGGATGAGACGATCGGTGTAGGAGAGGATGGCCCCGAGCGTCAGGAGCGAGACACTCCACCATGCCCTGCTCGAGCTGGGGTAGGCGCTCTCGTGACCGCCATCGGCATGAGGCATCTCGAAGTCCCGTGCAGGCTCAGCTACGAGGCCTGAAACCGGCCAGGCCGCGAGCGATCGACCACCGGGTGGCGTGAGCGGGCGTTGGCCTCTTATGTTGCCTCAGTCGATTGCGAGCCATGCTACTAGGACGTTCGGAGCTTCCAAATCCCGCACGGCTCCAACGAGTACTGCAATGAAGTCCGCGCGAGTGAGAGTGCGGGATTTGCGGCTCTTGCACGTCTTACTCCACACGGGGCTCCCCGATAGAGAACGGGTGAGCTTCCCCATCAGATGAAGTTCCGCAGGTCCATGGGCGGTGAGTCGCGTGCTATAGTGAAACTTCCGACAATGAGCCAGGCGCCACAAGCCGACGACGCCCGACAATCGGGCGACTCACTGGACGCGTGGTTCAAACGCGAGATCCTGGCGCATGAGGATGCGCTCGTCCGCTACCTGTCGCGTATGTGGCCGAACAGGCAGGACATCGTCGATTTGCGCCAGGATACCTACGTACGGGTTTACGAAGCGGCTGCAAAGGCGCGGCCCACGGCGCCAAAGTCGTTTCTCTTCGCAACTGCGCGCCACCTGATGACCGACCGTTTCAGGCGGCAGCGAATCGTGGCGATCGACGCCGTGGGGGATTTGGAAACTCTGAACGTCCTAATCGAGGACGTGTCGCCGGAGCGGCAGATGTCGGCGCATCAGGAGCTTCGCAGGCTTGCCGAGGCCATCGATCTGTTACCGCTCAGGTGCAGAGAAGCTGTCTGGATGCGAAGAGTCGATGATCTGCCCCAGAAGGAAGTGGCTGCGCGACTCGGGGTCACGGAAAAGGTCATCGAGAAGCACGTGATGAAAGGAATGAGGCTGTTGGCAGACGCGCTCGCGCGAAGTCGCGAACCGGCAGGGAGTGGCAGGAAGGTTCGTCACGATAGTGAGACAGATCATGGAAAGCCATAAGCAGATTGAAGAGCAGGCCGCGAGGCTCCTCGCCAAGCGCGATAGTGGCGTGTGGAGCCAGGCGGACCAGGCGCAGCTCGAGAGCTGGATGGGCGAGAGCACGGCCCACCGCGTCGCGGTTCTGCGTCTCGAAGCCGCTTGGGATGAAGCCCGGCGATTGCAGGCAGTTGCCGCGGGCCTGCGGCCCGGAACGGTGCCGCCGCCAGGAGCCTGGCGCCGAGCTCCATTTTTCAGCGACGGCAACCCCAGGATCAGAGTCGGGAGACTGCTCACCTCGATCAGCTTCAGGAAAGAGCGGGTCGGAGTTGCCGGCCGGCGATGGCGCGCGCGTCCCCTCGCGGCATCTGCAGCCATCGTCCTCGCCATGGTCGGCGGATGCTTCATTCTCATAGCCGGCCTGTTGGATCGTGGTCGGTACACGACCTCCATAGGCCAGGTCGCTTCCGTGTCTCTGCCGGACGGCTCCATGATGACACTCAATACGGATAGTGAGGCGCGGGTGAGATACAGCGGGGCCCAGCGTCGTATCGATCTTGCACGTGGGGAGGCATTCTTCGACGATATAAAGGATCCGCGTCGCCCGTTCGTAGTCTATGTGGGCGACAAGCGCGTGGTGGCTGTCGGCACCGCGTTCTCGGTGAGCAGGGATAGGCGCGATATTCGCGTGGTCGTGGTGAAGGGGCAGGTGCGGTTCCAGGACTTGAAACCCGCCTCGGCGCGGATGGCACACGCAGACCCAGTGCCGCATGCCGGCAGCATGGAGCCCCCAGCGGCGCAATCCACGGATGTTCTCCTCGACGCCGAAACCATGGCGCACGCAGCGGGCGGTGATCTCCTGGTACAGAACATATCGATTGCGCAGGCCGATCAGGTGTTGAGCTGGAGAAGAGGATACCTCACCTTCCATGACACGAGCCTGGCTGACGCCATCGATCAGCTCAACCGATACAACAGGCACAAGATCATCATCGCGGATCCGACGGTCGCCGCGATCCGGATCAGCGGAACATTCCGGCCGACGGATTACGAAGCCTTCGTGCATCTTCTGCAGGAGGCATATTCCATTCATGCCGCATCGACCGAGGGTGAGACCAGGCTCGGCAAGGATTGACGGGGAATTCGGCGCTCGCTGCGCTGCGGGATTTGGCGGGGTCGCTCGTCTCGATAAGTGAGGTCCGTACGCATGTGGCGTACGAGGCCTCAAGCAAAATGCAACCCCGGGGGTAGTGCGATGCCTAAGAGCCGCAATGTATGCTCTGCATTGGCTGCGATAACTTGTGCACTCTGTGTATCGCTCAGCGCGTTCGCCGCCGCCCCCAAACCATTCGATATTCCAGCGGGCCCGCTCGTTCAGGCACTCGAGGCGCTGGAGAAGCAGGCGCCGATCGATCTCATTTTCCAGCCCACCCAGCTGCAGTCCTTTCAGACGGCAGGCATAAAGGGCATGTATGAGCCTGCCGCCGCGATCAGAGCGTTGCTCAAAGGTACGCCCTTGCGCCTCTATACGGATTCAAACGGTGCGATGGTCATCGCTCCTCCGCGCCCGCCCGGCGCGGGAGGCGAGGAGCGTCCCGCCACCAAGCCCACATCCGACGTCCCCGAGAGTCCACGGAGCTCTCTTCAGCTTGCCCGGACGCCGCAACGAAATCCGGCAACGAACGATGACGTGACCTCGCCCTATGCGCCGCAGAGTGCGGCCCCCCCTCAGGATCAGACGGAGGTGGCCACGCTGCAGGAAGTAGTCGTCACGGCGCAGAAGCGGGCGGAGAGGGTGCACGACGTACCGATGGGGGTCACTGCGATCACGGGCGGGGACCTCCAAACGCAACGGCTCCTCGACTTCGCGGACTTCGTCACCCGGGTGCCCGGCCTCTCCGTAGAGAACTCCATTCCCGGTTTCGATCGCTTGACCATCCGGGGTGAGAGCGTGGATGGCAACGGCTCGACCGTCGCCACCTATCTCGACGACGTCCCGTTCGGCTCGAGCACGACATTCGCCAACGGGCAATTCCTGGCGGGCAATTTCGACACGTGGGACCTGCAGCGCGTCGAAGTGCTGCGCGGACCCCAGGGGACCTTGTATGGATCCAGCAGCGAAGGCGGCCTGTTCAAATACGTAACCAACCCGCCGGAGCCGAATCACTTCGCCAGCGCGTTCGAGGTCGGCGCCGAGAACGTCGCGCACGGCCAGACTGGCCCCTCCTACAAGGCCATGGTCAATCTTCCGGTCGGCGGCATCGCCGCCTTCCGCCTCGATGGCTACTATAGCCGCTCGGCTGGGTATATCGACAATTCGCAGCTCGGCGAGAGCGATGTCAATCGCGGCTATCGTGAGGGCGGGCGGGCGTCGTTCCTGCTGCAACCGAACGACAATTTCTCTATCCGGTTGATGGCTTTCACACAGAAGCTGCACAGCGACGGCATACCTGCGGTGGACGTGGTCGGTGCCGCCGATGCTCCGCTCACCCCGCCTGCGAATCAGTTTCAGCCGGTTGATGGCAATTACGGCCAGAGGACCTTCCTCAACCAGCCGATGACGACCAAATACGACATCTACGGCGGCACGATCAATTGGAGCCTCGGCTGGGGCACCCTGACTTCGGTCACGGGTTACCAGAAGATCGACCAGAACCTGTTCATTGATGAGACCTCGGCCCCGGTCACTTACGGATTCAGTCCGCTCACCTTTGGTGAGCTCGTAGGCGCCGTCGCGGGCCTCTTTAATCCGACTCTGCCTCCCGGAACGCAGTTTGCCGTCGGTGATACCACTGAGGCCAACATCGAGAAGTACACCCAGGAGGTGCGGCTCGCTTCCCCGACGGGCGGGGCCCTCGAGTGGCAGGTCGGCGGCTTCTTCGCACACGAATCCTCCGCGCTTCCGCAGAACTTGCCCTCATTCATCATCCCGACACTGGCGCCCGCAGGAGTGCCCCCGGTCGTCACTGCGGCTACCAATGCGGTCTATCGCGAGTGGGCGGCGTTCGGACAGGTCACCTACCACTTCAGCCCGGCATTTGACGTGGCACTCGGCGGCCGCTGGTCGGAGAACAAGCAGTCCGTGAACACCGCCGATTACGGCCTGCTGTTTCTGCTGTCCGGTATTCCTCCCGAGACGGCGACGGGAGCCTCGACCGGCACCGACTTCCTCTACTCGGTCGCACCGCGCTGGCACCTGAGCCAGGACACCATGGCTTATGCGCGCATAGCGACCGGCTATCGTCCAGGCGGCCCGAACGCCCCCCCGCCGGGCGCCCCGCGAGGCTTCGAGCTCATTTATAAGTCAGATTCAACTGTCAACTACGAAATCGGAATCAAGTCCAGCCAGCTCGACAACAGGCTGTCCGTCGATGTGGCGGCCTTCCTGATCAACTGGAAGGACGTCCAGCTCAGTCAGGCTATCGGCTCTTTCGACTTCACCGGCAACGGCGGCAGCGCCACCAGCAAAGGCCTCGAGTGGAGCCTTGGACTCACACCCGCGGACGGCCTCAACCTGACGCTCACCGGCGCCTACGTCGACGCCTACCTGACGGCGAACGCACCGGCAGCGGGCGGTTTCGACGGAGATGAGCTGCCGTATGTCCCCAAATTCAGCAATTCCCTCGATGCCGCATATACGTGGAAAGCATTTGGCGGCTACAACGCGTTCGCCGGAGTGACCTGGAGCTATATCGGATCGCGAGTCATCGGCTTCGGCGTAGTCAGTACGCCCACGGGGATGCCGACCGCGGAGCCGCGCCCAGCCCTGGGGGGCTACAACACGGTCAATCTGCGTGCCGGCCTCGACAATGGGCGCTGGTCGTTCGAGTTGTACTGCAAGAATCTTGCCGACTCGCACGGACTCACCTCCTACGGCGGCGAGGGCGCGCCGAGCTACGGGGGGACCATCGAGTTCCAGCAGCCGCGCACGATCGGCGCAACGCTCGATCTGCGTTTCTGACGGCGCGGTCCGCAAGGGAATGCGCTGCAGCCGGCGAAATACCAACAGCCTGCGAATCGGAGCGGATGATGCCTAATTCGGTGAGGGGTGGTTCGCGCCGGCGCGGCCGTACGGGAGCGGCGATGCTCACCGTGGCTCTCCTGCTCCTGCCCGGCGGCGCTTGGGGGCAGGGGAGCTCGGGCGCTCCGCCGACTACGACCACGGCCGCCCCTGCCTTGACGGGAACTGACCTGGCCGAGTTCATGGATGGATTGGTCCCTTACGCCATTCGCAGCGCCGATATTGCCGGAGCCTCCGTCGCGGTGGTAGCGAACGGACAACTCATCTTCGCCAAGGGATACGGCGTCGCCGACATGAGGACACGCAGGCCGGTCTCGGCTGACCAGACTTTATTCCGTGTCGCCTCGATCTCGAAGACGTTCACCTGGACGGCGGTGATGCAGCTCGTGCAGGCCGGGAAGCTCGATCTCGATCGCAATGTCAATGACTATCTGGACTTCAAGGTCCCTGAGAAGCTCGGCCCCATCACTCTGCGCAACCTGATGACCCATACGCCGGGCTTCGAGGAGACCTTCGCCGAAGGCGTAGCGGAATCGCCCAGCGACATGCTGCCCTTGCGGGAGTATCTAGTCAGGCACCTGCCGCCGCAGATCTTCCCGCCCGGTAAGATCGTCGCCTACTCGAATTACGGCGCGGCGCTCGCCGGATACATCATACAGCGGGTCTCCGGGGAGCCCTTCGCCGAGTACATTGCGCGTCACATCCTCCAACCGCTGGGGATGACCCACTCGACATTCGAGCAGCCGCCGCCCCCTGAGCTGGCGAAGGACCTGTCGCAGGCCTACATGCAGGCCTCGGATGACGAGCCCGTGCCCTTTGCCTACAGCAACATCGCGCCTGCCGGCGCGCTCTGTACCACAGCGGCCGACATGACGCACTTCATGATCGCGCAGCTTCAGGGCGGCAGCTACAACGGCGCCTCGATCATGAGCCCCACAACGACCCAACTGATGCATACGCCTCAGTCGCGCATGGCGCCCGGGATGAACGGGTTCGATCTCGGCTTCTATCAGGAGAACCGCAACGGGCTGCGTATCATCGGACATGGCGGTGATCTCGCGGCGTTCCACAGCGACATGCACCTGCTGCTCGACAAGGATGTGGGCTTCTTCATCGCGCTCAACAGTGCCGGGAAGGATTTTTCCTCGACGAAGGTGCGGGACGCGGTCTTCTACGCGTTCCTCGACCGGTACTATCCCTATACGCCGCCCGTGGAGCCGACGGTGCCGCATCCGCAGGCGGATGCAGCGCGAGTGGCGGGCTGGTACATACCTTCCATCCAATGGCAGAGCAGCGGAATCCGGCTCGTGGAGGGTCTGTCGCAGGTGCGCGTAATCGCTCTGCCGGGCGGCGAGATCGAGATGTCGCCGCTGCTCAAGGATCTCGCCGGCGCCCAGGAGCGTTGGCGGGAAGTCGGGCCGTTGAGCTACCGCGAGGTAGGCGGACAGGAGCATGTGAAGTTCGTGACCGACTCCGATGGCCACATCGCGTACTGGATCTCCGACCATTTGGTCCCGGTCGCTGTCTACCAGAAGGTCCATGGACTCGAACAGAGTGGTGAGATTACCTGGATGGGCGGGGTATGCCTCGCCATCCTCATCCTGACGGTCGTGATCTGGATTGGCGGTGCGATCGTCCGCCGTCGCTTCGAGGCACCACTCCTCGTCACTGTGCAGGAAAAGCGCTTGCGGCTCGCGTCCCGCGTCGGCGTCGTGCTGATGTTAGCCATAGTGTGCGCGTGGCAGTACCTTTTCGCCGTGGTGAATGACGTCAAGGGGAGCATGAATGGTCTGCTCACCATCGTGTACATAGTGGGCTTGCTCGGCTTGCTCGGCGCTCTCGCCGTCCTGGCGGAAGCCGTCAGGCGTGCGCTGCGCGGCCCTGGCGGGTGGCTGGTGCGCAGCGCAGAGGCGCTCCTTGGGCTCTGTGCCCTCTACGGTATCTGGTTCATCCTCTTCTTCGGACTCGCCAACTTCAACTATCAATACTGACGGAGCTAAGCATGCCGTCTCGTCGACGCGAGCGTGCGGGCGCCGGGATTCCGCTCGTCGCGCTCCTGCTCCTCGTGGGTCGCGCCTGGGCGCAAGGGAGCCCTGGTGCACCGGCGGCCGCTACCGCGGCCATCCCCGCCTTGACGGCAACCGACCTGACTGCGTTCCTGGATGGATTCGTTCCCTACGCCATTCGCAGCAGCGATATCGCCGGGGCAGCCATCTCCGTGGTGGCGAACGGACAGGTCATCTTCGCCAAGGGGTACGGCTTCGCCGACATGAGGACACACAGGCCGGTCGTTGCCGACCAGACCATCTTCCGGCTGGCCTCGGTCTCGAAAACGTTGACCTGGACGGCGGTGATGCAGCTCGTGCAGGCTGGAAAGCTCGATCTCGATCGCGACGTCAATGACTACGTGGATTTCAGGATCCCTGAGAAGTTCGGCGCCATCACACTGCGCGATCTGATGACCCATACGCCGGGCTTTGAGGATACGGTGGCCGATAACTTGCTGACATCGTCACGCGATCTCATCCCCTACCGGGACTATCTCGTCAAGGACATGCCGGCGGAAATCTTCCCGCCCGGCAAAGTCGTCGCGTATTCCAATTACGGCGCGACGCTCGCCGGCTACATCGTGCAGCGGGTCTCCGGCGAGCCCTTCGACGAGTATATCGCGCGTCATATCCTGCAGCCGCTCGGTATGACGCACTCGACGTTCGCGCAGCCACTGCCTCCTGCGTTGCAGAAGGATCTGTCCCAGGGCTACATCAAGGCCTCGGATGACGAGCCTGTGCCCTTCCAGTATGACGAGATCGCACCTGCCGGCGCGCTCAGCTCCACGGTGGTTGACATGGCGCATTTCATGCTCGCGCAGCTTGAGGGTGGCAGCTACGATGGCGCCTCGCTCATGAGCCCCGCAACGACCCAACTGATGCATACGCCTCAGTCGCGGATGGCGCCCGGGATGAATGGGTTCGACCTCGGGTTCTATCAGGAGAATCGCAACGGTCTGCGCATCATCGGACATGGCGGTGACATCGAGGCATTCCACAGCGACATGCACCTGCTGCTCGACAAGGATGTGGGATTCTTCATATCCCTCAACAGTCTCGGCAAGAGCGGTGCCGGGAATATCCGCAGCGCGGTTTTCCATGCGTTCCTCGACCGGTACTATCCCTACACGCCGCCGGCAGAGCCGACGTTGCCGCATCCGCAGGCAGATGCAGCGCGGGTGGCGGGATGGTATGGGTTTTCCCGCCGCTTCGAGAGCGGATTGCGGCTCATCAACGGTGTATTGCAAGTGCACGTGACCGCTTTGCCGAGCGGTGAGATCGAAGTGCCGCCGCTGCTTGCGAATCTCGCCGGCGTTCCGAAGCGTTGGCGGGAAGTCGCGCCGTTGACCTACCGCGAGGTCGGTGGACAGGCGCATCTGAAATTCGTTACGGACTCCACCGGCCAGGTCGCATACTGGGTCTGCGACGACTTCATCCCGGTGCTGATTTTCCAGAAGATCCACGGGCTCGGGCAGAAGGGCGAGTTGGAGTGGATGGGTGCGGTATGCCTGGCCGCGTTCATCCTGGCCGTGGCGATCTGGATCGGCGGTGCGATGGTGCGGCGCCGCTTCGAGACACCGCTCCCGATCACCGTCCGGGAAAAGCGCTTGCGGCTCGCCTCCCGCGTCGGCATTTTGCTGATGCTGGCCATGGTATGCGCGTGGGTCGTGCCCATCACTTCGCTCTATAGCCGCAGCATCAACGGCATGCTCACCATCGCTTACATCGTGTCCCTGCTCGCCTTGCTCGGCGCTCTGGCGGTCCTGGCGGAAGCCTTCGGGCGCGTGCTGCGCGGCCCTGGCGGCTGGTTGGTTCGCAGCGCAGAGGTGCTCCTTGGGCTCTGCGCCATCTACGGTTTCTGGCTCATCCTCTTCTTCGGGCTTGCCAACTTCAGCCATCGATTTTGAGGGAGCCAGTGATGCCGTCCCGGCGTCGCAGCCTGCAGCAGAATGCGCCGCGGTCGGCGAAACACCAACAGCCATGAATCGGAGTGGATGATGCGTAGCTCAAAACGCGACGGCTCGTACCGGCGCGGCCGTGCCGGCGCCGCGATGCTGACCGTGGCTCTCTTGCTGCTGGCAGGGGGTGCTTGGGCGCAGGGCAGGCCGGATGCGCCATCGGCCCTCGCCACGGCTCCCCCTGCTTTGACGGCAACCGATCTGGCCGTGTTCCTGGATGGATTTGTCCCCTACGCCATTCGCAGCGGCGATATCGCCGGGGCCACCATCTCGGTGGTGGCGAATGGACGAGTCATCTTCGCCAAGGGATACGGCGTCGCTGATGTTAGGACGCACACGCCGGTCGTAGCTGACCGGACCCTGTTCCGCGTGGCCTCGATCTCGAAGACGTTCACCTGGACGGCGGTGATGCAGCTCGTGCAAGCCGGGAAGCTCGATCTCGATCGCGATGTCAACGACTATCTGGATTTCAAGATCCCTGAGAAGTTCGGCAAGGCCATCACTCTGCGTAACCTGATGACCCATACCGCGGGCTTCGAGGACATAAACGAAGGCGGCATGGTCAAATCGCCGAGCGGCTTCGTGCCCTACCGTGAGTATCTCGTCGAGCATGTGCCGGGGGAGATCTTCCCGCCCGGCAAGATCGTCGCGTATTCGAACTATGGCGCGATGCTCACCGGCTACATCGTCGAGCGCGTCTCGGGTGAGCCCTTCGCCGAGTACATCGCGCGTCATATCCTGCAGCCGCTCGGCATGACGCACTCGACGTTCGATCAGCCGCTGCCGCCTGTTTTGGCCAAGGACATGTCCAAGGGCTATACGAAGGCCTCGGACGGCACGCCCGCTCCCTTCCTGTACAGCCAGACCCCACCGGCCGGCGCGCTCTGCTCCACAGCGCTCGACATGACGCATTTCATGATTGCGCAGCTTCAGGGCGGCAGCTACGGCGGCGCCTCGATCATGAGCCCGGCGATCACCCAACTGATGCATACACCTCAGTCGCGCATGGCGCCAGGAATGAACGGGTTCGATCTCGGCTTCTATCAGGAGAACCGCAACGGGCTGCGCATCATCGGCCATGCCGGCGATCTCGAATCTTTCCACAGCGACATGCACCTGCTGCTCGACAAGGATGTGGGATTCTTCATCTCGCTCAACAGCGACGGCAGCAGTGGCGCTGCGCAGTATGTGCGCACCGGACTCTTCCGTGCCTTCCTCGACCGATACTATCCCTACACGCCGCCGGTGGAGGCAACGCTGCCGCATCCGCAGGCGGATGCGGCGCGAGTGGCGGGCTGGTACATGTTCTCCATCCGCAATGAGAGCGTATTCCGCATCTTGAATGGCCTCGAGCAAGTGCACGTGACCGCTTTGCCGAGCGGCGAGATCGAGGCGTCGCTGCTCAAGAATCTGGCAGGCGCACCGATGCGCTGGCGGGAGGTCGGGCCGCTGACCTACCGTGAGGTCGGTGGACAGGCGCGGCTCGAGTTCGTGACCGACTCCGAAGGCCACATCGTGTACTGGATTTCCAACGGCTTTCTCCCGGTGTCGGTCTTTCAGAAAGTCCACGGGCTCGGGCAGACGGGCGAGCTCACCTCAATGGGCGAGGTCTGCCTGGCGGTGCTCGTCCTGACGCTCGCGATCTGGATCGGCGGTGGGATCGTCCGGCGCCGCTTCAAAACCCCGCTTCTCGTCACTCTGCAGGAAAAGCGCCTGCGGCTTGCCTCCCGCGTCG
>DASRDO010000024.1:0-66846 GCA_035652555.1 Steroidobacteraceae bacterium
TATTCCCCACTGCTGCCTCCCGTAGGAGTCTGGGCCGTGTCTCAGTCCCAGTGTGGCTGGTCGTCCTCTCAGACCAGCTACGGATCGTCGCCTTGGTAGGCCGTTACCCTACCAACTAGCTAATCCGGCTTCGGCTCATCCAATAGCGCGAGGTCTTACGATCCCCCGCTTTCTCCCGTAGGACGTATGCGGTATTAGCCATCCTTTCGGATGGTTATTCCCCACTACTGGGCAGATTCCGAAGCATTACTCACCCGTTCGCCGCTCGTCAGCACGTATTGCTACGCCTGTTACCGCTCGACTTGCATGTGTTAGGCACGCCGCCAGCGTTCAATCTGAGCCAGGATCAAACTCTTCACTTGAAGATTTTGAGAATCATCAGCAAGAGTAAATCCAAAATGGCTCCAACTACTGCTGGACATTTTGGTCACTCGGTCTTTGCGCCCCAAAGGGTTCATTGACACGAGTCCCCACACAAATTACCTGCCAAATTTTTAAAGAGCACCCGCAAGCGCTTGGCTCCGGGGGTCGCGCATCGCGGCGCACGCCCACGGCGACGCATTGCTGCGTTCGACGGGGGAAAGGGGGCGGAAGTATAGCCAGCGGCTTACCTCCGTCAACCTCCTTTTTTGCTGCGCGCGTCCTGCGCCCTGGCTGAGGCCGAAGCCTCATCCGGGCCACCTGCCGCCGCACCGCATCGCGCGGCTTTGGCTGCAAGGGGCGCGCAGTATAGCCCCGATTGGGAGCCTGTCAACGCATTGTCACAATGGAATTTCGGGGCCCCCGATCGGGAGGCGGCACCCGCGGCCGTCCCTGCCGCCGTCGTCCCTGTGCCCATCCTTGGGCTGGGCCGGGGGGTCGGCACAAACCCTCATGTCCCGAGGGCTCCTAGGATCGTCCGTGAGTGTCCTGCAGAGTTAAATGACGGGCGGGGCTCGAAGTTTCAAGGCCGGCCGACCCGAATCAGCCTTTGCGCTCGAGCTTTACCCGGGCAAAGCGCCTGGAGCCCACCTGCAGCACGTGGTCGGCGCCGGCGCTCAGGACCAGCGCCCGGTCATTGACCCGCTCCCCGTCGATCCGCACCGCTCCCTCTTCGATCTTGCGGGTGGCCTCCGAGGTGCTGGCAGCGAGTCCCGCGGCCTTGAGGAGGCTCGGGAGCTTCAGGCCCGAGGCGTCCACCTGAAGCACCTGCGGCGGCAGGTCGGCAGGCACGCCCCGCTCGCTCACGCGCGCCCGGAAATCGCGCTCCGCCCGCTCCGCCGCCGCCGCCCCATGGAAGCGGCCGGTGAGCTCACCCGCGAGCTCGAGCTTGATGTCGCGGGGATTGCGCCCCTCCCCGGCGGCGCGCTTGAGCGCCGCGATCTCCGTCAGGGGCCGGAAGGACAGGAGCTCGAAGTACCGCCACATCAGCTCATCGGATACCGACATGACTTTGCCGAACATGTCGCCGGGAGCCTCGGCGATGCCGATGTAATTGCCGAGCGACTTCGACATCTTGTTGATGCCGTCCGTGCCTTCGAGCAGTGGCATCGTGATGACCACCTGCGGCTCCTGCCCGTAGGCCGTCTGCAACTGGCGCCCCACCAGGAGGTTGAATTTCTGGTCGGTGCCGCCGAGCTCGACGTCCGCCTTCAGCGCGACGGAGTCGTAGCCCTGCGCCAGCGGGTAGAGGAACTCGTGGATGGCGATCGGCTGGCCGCTCTTGTAGCGCTTGTCGAAATCGTCCCGTTCCAGCATCCGCGCCACGGTGTAGTGCGCGGCGAGGCGCACGAAATCCGCTGCCTGCATGGGTGAGAGCCAGCGGGAGTTGAAATCGACACGGGTGCGCTCGGGGTCGAGGATCTTGAACACCTGACGCTCGTAGGTGCGTGCGTTGGCCTGTACTTCCTCGGGCGTAAGCGGCGGACGGGTCTGGTTGCGTCCGCTCGGGTCGCCGATGAGGCCCGTGAAGTCCCCGATGAGGAAGATCACCTCGTGGCCGAGCTGCTGGAACTGGCGCATCTTGTTGAGGAGCACGGTGTGCCCGAGATGGAGGTCCGGGGCGGTCGGGTCGAAACCCGCCTTGACGCGCAGCGGCTGACCCCGGCCCACCTTGCGGGCGAGGTCGGCCTTCAGCAGCACTTCCTGGGCGCCGCGCTCGAGCTCGGCGAGCTGGTCTTCGAAATTCATGATCTTTGGGGCTCTGTCGGCTGGTTTTGTAACGGATCCGTAACGGATGTAATAAACGAGTGTAGTCGATCGCCCGTCCCCTCGTGCATAAGCTCCCGTAGTCTGCTGTACTTGCGGCATGGACGCACCCGATCTCAAGTCGCCGGGCCTCTACTTCAACCGCGAGCTCTCCTTCCTCGAGTTCAACCGCCGGGTGCTGGCGCAGGCCTTCGACGAGTCGGTGCCGCTGCTCGAGCGGCTGCGCTTCCTCTGCATCTCCTCGAGCAACCTCGATGAGTTCTTCGAGATCCGCGTGGCGGGCCTCAAACAATTGCTCGAGCTGGGCTCGAGCACGTTCGCGGCCGACGGCCTGTCGTTCGAGCAACAGCTCACCGCCATTCACGAGCGTGCCGCCGGCCTCGTCGCCGAGCAGTACCGTTGTCTCAACGATGTGCTGTTGCCGGCGCTCGCGAGACGCGACATCGCGCTCCTCGGCGGCAATGACTGGACGCCGGAGGCGAGGCGCTGGCTCGAGGAGTATTTCGAGCTCGAGGTGGAGCCGGTGTTGAGTCCGTTGGGTCTCGATCCGGCGCGCCCCTTCCCCCGCATCCAGAACAAGAGTCTCAACTTCATCGTGCGCCTGGAGGGCAAGGACGCGTTCGGCCGCGACAGCGAGCTCGCCATCGTGCAGGCGCCCCGCTCGCTGCCGCGCGTCGTGCCGGTGCCCATAGAGGAAAGCCGGCGCACCCTGGTGCTCCTCACCGGCATCGTCCAGGCGTTCGTGCAGAAGCTCTTCACCGGCATCAAGGTGGTCGGCTGTTACCAGTTCCGGGTCACCCGCAACAGCGACCTCTTCGTCGACGAGGAAGAGATCGACGACCTGCGCCGCGCGCTCGAAGGCGAGCTCGCGCACCGGCGGTATGGGGCGGCGGTGCGGCTCGAGACCTCGGAGGACTGCCCGCCGGACATCGTGCAGTTCCTGCTGCGGCAGTTCGCACTGCATGAGGTCGATACCTATAGCGTCCCGGGGCCCGTCAACCTCAACCGCCTCTCGGCGGTCTATGACCTGGTCCAACGCCCCGACCTGAAATACCCGGTCTTCACCCCCGGAGTGCCGCGTCGCCTCGCGGGCAACACCGACCTCTTCGCCTGCATCCGTCAGAAAGACGTCCTGCTGCACCACCCTTACCAGAGCTTTGCGCCGGTCATGGATTTCCTGCGCCAGGCGGCGGGCGATCCCAACGTGCTCGCGATCAAGCAGACGCTCTATCGCACCGGCAGCGACTCCCCCATCGTCGATGCGCTGGTTGCCGCAGCCGGCGCCGGCAAGGACGTGACGGTCATCATCGAGCTGCGTGCCCGCTTCGACGAGGAAGCCAATATCGAGCTCTCCAACCGCCTGCAGGAGGCCGGGGCGCACGTCATGTATGGCGTGGTCGGCTACAAGACGCACGCGAAGCTCGCGATGGTCGTCCGCCGGGAGCCGGGCGGCATCCGCCGCTACTGTCATCTCGGTACCGGCAACTACCACCCGCGGACCGCTCGCCAGTACACGGATTACGGGCTTTTCACGAGCGACGACGAAGTCGGTCAGGACGTGCACGAGCTCTTCCTGCAGCTCACGAGCCTCACGCAGACGCCGCGGCTCAATCGCCTCGTCCAGTCGCCCTTCGGCATGCACGAGAAGTTCATCGCCAAGCTCGATCGCGAGGTGGAGCACGCCCGTGCCGGGCGGCCGGCGCGCGTGATCCTCAAGATGAATGCGCTCGTCGAGCAGCAGTCGATCGAGGCGCTCTATCGGGCATCGGGCGCCGGCGTGAAGGTCGACCTCATCATTCGCGGTGTTTGCGCCCTGCGGCCAGGCGTGCCGGGCGTCTCGGAAAACATCCGCGTGCGCTCGATCGTCGGACGCTTCCTCGAGCACTCCCGCGCCTTCTACTTCGAGAATGGCGGTGAGCCCGAGCTCTACTGCGCGAGCGCGGACTGGATGGAGCGCAATTTCTTCCGCCGTGTGGAAGTGGCATTCCCGGTCCAACGGCCCTCGCATCGGGCGCGCATTCTCGAGGACCTGACACGTTACCTCGAGGACAACTCACAGGCCTGGTCATTGCTCCCGGACGGCCGCTACGAGCGGGTGGCTCCGGGCGATGAGCGAAGGAGCGCGCAGCTGGAATTGCTCGCCCAATTTGCGGCCGGGCCGGCCTTCGCCACGCCAGCCGTGGACGACGACTCGGGTTAGGCTCAGCGCGCGCGGCTGAAAACCCGCAGGCGCAAGCCTGCTGAGCGCAGGTAGTCCACCTCCTGCTGCAGATCCGCCGAGGTCAGCGGATGCTCCTTGAGCCAGCGCGCCGGAAAGAACACCTCGAGCGATTTCGACGCCGCCGACAGCGCAATCGGCGGCAGCGCGGTGGGACTGCGGCCGCGATGCAGTAGAACCGCGAGCCTGAGAATCACGATGAGGTGGATGGCGTTGCGGTCCCACGGCGGCACCAGCTCCTCGAGGCCCTCGAGCGCCAGCTTGCGCCGATGACCGCCCACCATGCGCGCGAGCAGCCGCTGCTCCTCGCGCGAGAACCCCGGCATGTCGGCGTTCTCGAGCAGATAGGCGCCGTGTCGGTGATAGCCGCTGTGGGAGACGTCGAGACCGATCTCGTGCAGGCGCGCAGCCCATTTCAACACGAGATCGGCCGGAGGGTCGCCTTGCAGCTTCCAGGTATCTCGCGTCTGCTCCAGGAAATGAAGCGCGGTTGCCTCCACGCGCTCGGCCTGAGCGAAATCGACGTGGTAGCGCTCCTGCATGCCACGCACGGTGCGATCGCGTGCGTCCTCGTCCGTGTAGCGGCCCACCATGTCGTAGAGCAGCCCCTCGCGCATGGCCCCTTCGGCGGCCCGCATCTCCTTGAGGCCGAGACCGGCGAAGATCTCCGCCAGAATGGCGATGCCGCCCGGGAAGACCGAGCGGCGGTCCTCCGTCAGCGCGGCGAGCTTGAGCTCACGGACGTGGCCGGCCTCGACCAGGTAGGAGATGGTCCGCTCGAGTCCCGCGGGCGTGATGGCGAGCGCCTGCGAATCGAGCTCGCGGATGGCCTCGCCGATCGCCCTCACCGTGCCGGAGCTGCCCGCGGTCCGCTCCCAGCCGCGGCGCCGGAAGGCGGCCTGCACCGGCTCGAGCTCGAGACGCGCCGCCATGCGCGCGGCGGCCATGCGCTTCATCGAGATCTTGCCGTCGCGGAAGAATCGCTCGCTCAGCGACACGCAGCCCATCTGCAGGCTTTCGAGCTCGAGCGGGGTGAGTCCCTCGCCGATGATGAGCTCGGTGCTGCCGCCGCCGATGTCCGCGACCAGGCGTCTTCCGGGCTCGCTCGGCATGGTGTGCGCTACCCCGGCGTAGATGAGCCGCGCCTCCTCCATGCCGGAGATGATCTCGATCGGGTGCCCGAGCGCCTCGCGGGCGCGCTCGAGAAAGGACTGCTTGCGGTGAGCGCGCCGCAGGGCATTCGTGCCCACGACCCGTACGCTGTCCGCGCGCATGTCGCGCAGCCGCTGCCCGAAACGCTGCAGGCAGGCGAGCGCACGCGCCGCCACGTCCTTGTCGATGCGGCCGTTCTCCTCCACGCCCGCGGCCAGACGCACCATCTCCCGCAAACGGTCGATGATTACGAGCTGGCCGTGCGTATAGCGCGCTACGACCATGTGGAAGCTGTTGGAGCCGAGGTCTACAGCGGCGAGGACATCGGGGATTGGGTTGGCGGCCGGCCTTGCGTCCGCCTTCTGCGTGTCGCGGACGGGGCTCGCCGGACGCACTCGACTGGAGCCGGGCTCAGGCGGAGAACGAGGACCCGCAGCCGCAAGTGGTCGCTGCGTTGGGGTTGCGGATCACGAACTGCGCGCCGTCCAGCCCCTCGCGGTAGTCGATCTCCGCACCCATCAGGTACTGCACGCTCATGGGGTCGACCAGGAGCTTCACCCCGAGATTCTCGATGCAGGTGTCCCCGTCCTGGATCTGCTCATCGAACTCGAACCCGTACTGCAGCCCCGAGCAGCCGCCGCCCTGAACGAAGACCCGCAGCATCAGGCTCGGATTGCCCTCACCGCGGATGAGATCGCCCACCTTGCGAGCGGCCGCGTCGGTGAACAGCAGCGTGGGGGCTTCCAGCGAGGCTTCGGCGGTGCTCATTGGGGATCGGATCTCCTGGAAAATCGGGGGCCGGTGGCTCTTGGCGTCCAGTGTAGGAGCCGAGGCTGCGGGCGTCAAAACGGGTCCTCAGGACTGCTTCGCAGTGCCCGTTCCGGGCGCATCCGGGGCCGCGCCGGCAGGCGCCAGCCGGATCAGCTTGCCCGTGATCTGGGCACCCAGCGTCATCTCGATGACACCGTAGTACACGTTGCCCTCCACGCGCGCGCTCGCCCCAAGGAGGACGTGCCCGCGAGCCACTATGTCGCCACGGACCGTCCCGTGCAGGACGAGGTCCGTGACCTCTACCGGTCCCTCTATGGAGCCGGTATCGCTCACTGACAAGGAGGCCGGCGTCTGTAAATCGGCCCGGACGCCGCCCGCGATGTGGCCATCGAGATGCAGGCCGCCGCCGAACTCGAGGCCACCCTGGACAGTGACCGATTTGGCGATCAGCGTATCGATGCGGGCGGGCTTGGAATCGCGATTGAACATGGCTGAGCGCTTTCCGGCTAGGGCACGACCACCGCACTCCAGGGGAATGCCTGGGTCAGCGGGGCGATGTCCTTGCGGTTGGAGCTGACGGTGACCGTCAGGTGCTCCGGGCGGAAGCCCGGCGGCAGCGTCACGGTCTGCTCGAGATCCTGGTAGTAGCGAAAGTCATAGGTCACATCCGTCGCACCGCCTGCCGCCAGCGCCTGGCTGTCGAGGGTCGCAGGCTTGCCTCCCGGGCCCTGGCCGTCCACTGCCAAGCTCACGGTCCCGGTACTCATGCCGTCCGTCTTGCCAGCCCGCACCAGCGACACATGGACGAGGAAATTGCCGGTAGCCTTGGCGGCAGCCAGGCGAACGGTGCCGACGCGCACCCCGATGGGCGGAGCGCCTTCTGCCACCACGGCGCGGTAGAAAGCGAGCTCCTCGGTCTGGCGCGCCACCTGCGCCTGCAGATCCCCGATGGTCCTCGCCACGACCTGATCCTCACGGGTATGGCCGGCGGTCATCGTCTCGAGCCGGATGATGCGAGCCTGCAGCGCTCGGTTGGAGTCCTTGAGCTGCCTGATGGAGCCCTGGAGTCCCGCCCGCTCCTGGAGCGCGGAAACAATGTTGTAGCCGGCGTAGTAACGCCCAAGCTCGAAGGCCGCGTAGAGCCCGATGAGGACGAGGACGGCGACCGTGACGGTCAGGATCAACCGCCGCATGGGCGCGTGCGGCCGGATAACCAGGTCAGGCTGTGTTTTCATGCCGTCAATGTGCCGGCGCCGGCTCGCGGCCCGAGCCACGGCCCACCTGGTCCCACCAGCCCGGAAGCGGCGGCGGGCCCCCGGGAAAGGCCAGCGGCGCGAGCTCCAGGAGGGCACGCTGATACACCCCACGCTTGAAGTAGATGACCTCTTTCACCGGGTCCCAGAAGCTCGCCCACCGGCACTCGTCGAACTCCGGCTCATCCGTGCGCCTGAAATCAAACCTCATCGGCTCGCGGCGCAACCTCAGAAGGAACCAGCGCTGCTTCTGGCCGATGCACACCGGCTGCTGATTGCGGCGCACGTAGCGCGCCGGCAGCCGGTAGCGCAGCCAGCGAGCGGTGTGCCCGAGGAGCTCGACATCGGCCTCAACGAGCCCGATCTCCTCGTTGAGCTCGCGGAAAACGGCCTGCTCGAGACTCTCGCCCTCGCGCATGCCGCCCTGCGGAAACTGCCAGCCGCGGCCGCCCGTGCGCCGGCCGAGGAGGACCTCGCCCGCGCCGCGCATCAGCACGATGCCGACATTCGCGCGAAAGCCATCCGAATCGATGACATCTCTGGCCATGTGAGGGTTTTATCAAGCACGGCTCGTAGTGGGCAAGCTTTAGCTTATTGTTCTAGGCACTGGATCCGGGCATCCTCCGGGTATCGATGTATCACCGCGTACATGGCGGCGCCTGGAAAGGCTTTACCGCGCTGCTGCTGATCGCTGTTGCGGTCTTCATCGGCTCGCTTCTCGTGGGCAGCGCGGAGTTCGCACCCTCGCGGATCCTGCCCGCACTGTTGGGTTCCGGCGACAGCGTGGCCCGCAGCGTGGCGCTCGCCGTGCGGCTGCCGCGCACGCTGGCCGCGTTCGGCGTGGGCAGTCTGCTCGCGCTCGCCGGGGTCCTGCTCCAGGCGCTGTTTCGCAACCCGCTCGCCGATCCGTTCGTGCTGGGAGTCTCCGGGGGCGCCGCGGTCGGCGCTTTGCTCGCGATGATCGCGGGCGCAACGATGTTGGCCATGCAGGGGGCGGCAGTGGCCGGCGCCATCGTTGCCGTATTGATCGTGCACGTGCTGTCACGAAGCGGCGGCACCACCCGGCTGCTCCTCACGGGCGTCGTACTTGCGAGCGCGTGTGGGGCCATCGTAACGGTGCTGCTGTCAGTCGCCGACGCATCGCGCCTGCGCGGGATGATCTTCTGGCTGGCAGGCGACCTGGAGTGGGCGGTCAACCCGTGGACGAGCGCAGTCACTGCGATCTTCGCCGTCTCGTTGGCCGTCCTGCTGGCGCGCCCGCTCAACGTGCTGGCGGCAGGTGAGCTTCGTGCGCGCAGTGTCGGCATGCAACTGGAGACCTGGCGCAGTTTCGTGTTCGTGGGGTGCGCCGCATTGACGGCAGTGGCGGTCGTCAGCGCGGGGACGGTGGGCTTCGTCGGTCTCATCACGCCGCACATCGTGCGACTCGCCTTCCGTACCAGCGACCATCGGGTGGTCGCGCCGGCCTCCGCCCTGCTGGGCGGAACGCTACTGGCCTGTGCCGACATAGCGGCGCGAACGGTAGTGGCGCCGCGTCAGCTTCCCGTCGGAGCGATCATGGCACTCGTCGGTGCCCCGCTTTTCATCGCGCTCCTGCGCCACCGGGGATGACGCTCACTTGACGACGTTTTTCGAGATCGAGACCCGGTTGCGGCCTGCGCTCTTGGCGCGGTAGAGCGCGGCATCGGCCTCGGCGATCAGACGCTCGGCCACCACTTTGTAGTCGCGCGTCGCCTGGTCAGGCGCGGCAGCGGCAACCCCGATCGACAGGGTCACCGTCTCGGCTGCGTGGCCGCCGATCGATACCGGCTGACTGCTCACGGCATGCAACACGCGGGCAGCGACCCGTTCGCCGTCGCCGACGTTGCCCTGCGGCAGCACG
This sequence comes from Steroidobacteraceae bacterium, assembly GCA_035652555.1. Taxonomy (GTDB): domain Bacteria; phylum Pseudomonadota; class Gammaproteobacteria; order Steroidobacterales; family Steroidobacteraceae; genus 13-2-20CM-66-19. Next base: position 9,464 of record DASRDO010000024.1, read on the forward strand.
ATCGCGAACTCGTCACCGCCGAAGCGAACACCCGTATCGCTCACGCGCATCTCCGCATCGATCCGTTGCGCCACCTCCCGCAACACCGCATCGCCTGCGAGGTGGCCGTACTGATCGTTGATGCGCTTGAAATGATCGACGTCGACCATGAGGCAGGCGACCGGCTGGCGCGCGCGCTGCGCGCGTGCCAGCTCCTCACGCAAGCGCGCGTGCAGGTAGCGCCGGTTGTGGAAGCCAGTGAGAAAGTCCGTGAGCCCGCTGCGCACGAGCCGCGCCCGGTTGACGGCGTTCTCGATGCAGATCGCCGATACCACGCCGAGATGCGCCAGGAAATCGCTGGCGAGATCGCTCGTGAAGCGCCGGGGATCGGTGCTGAAGAAGACCAACACGCCATCGAGCTGCTCCTGGCGCGTCAACGGAATCAGAGCGACGCTGCCGCCCTTCTCGACGCCGGGCAGCAGCAGCTCGTGGTCGGCGAGGCGAAACGGACCGAGCCAGGGCCGCTCGAGGTTTGCGACCTGTGGCGCCGCGGTGGTGAGCGCATCGACGAAGTACACACCCTCGAGCTCCTCGAGGAGGCACCCGTCGCCGGAGAGCAGGTGCCGGATCTCGTGCTGCGGATCGTGCAGCACCAGGGTGACGGCATCGAGTTGGTAGGACTGGCGCAGGCCGTGGATCAGACGCTCGAGAAGCTGTGCCAGCGACCCCGCGCGCAGCAGCTCGAGCTCCCGCTCCTGCGTCTTGCGGAAGAGCGAGTCATTGCGGCTGACCTCCTCGGTCAGCTCCCTGAGCCGCGCCCGCAACCGCTCGATCTCCTCCTCGAGCCCATTCAGACGGTTTACTGCCATGACCCGTCCTCCATCCCTTCGCGCCCTAGGCCCGTCGCTCCGCGACGCTGCGCCGGTCTTCGAGATAATCACGCCCCTGGCGCATCAGGTTGGCGAAAACATCATGGTCGCGCGACAGTACCGCTGCGCGGATGCGTTCCACCGCTTTCGAGAGCGCCTCCAATGACTCCGCGCCGTAATCGTTGAGACTCTGGATCTCGAAATAGAGGTCAGGGCTTTCCTGCGCGACGCGGCTCGCAACGTCGAGTTGTGCATCGAAGGTCGTGCTCGAGAGCCGCGCCAGTCGCGGCGCTGCCTCACCGCTCTCGGCGAGCGCGGTGAAGAAAGCGATGTTGAGCGCGTGCGACAGGCCGAGGACGTAGGCGATCAGCCGGTCGTGGTCGTCCAGGCTCATCACCACCTGCTCCGCCATGGTGGACGCGAAGAGCGCCCGCGCCTCCGCCAGCGCCTCGGCGTTGCCGAGATCGACGAAAATGACATGCCGCCCCGACAGGAGCTCGGTGTCGGGTCCGAACATCGGGTGAATGGACGTGACACGGCAGCCGTGTGATCGCAACGCCATGAGCCCCGCGCGCAGCGGCGATTTGAGGGACCCGACATCGAAGATCACGGCGCGGGGCCGGCGGAGCGCGAGGTCACGCAGGATCGCATCGGTCACGCCGAGCGGCGTCGCGAGCACGATGTAATCGTGTTTGAGGTCAGTCGTACGCCAGTCCGCGACGCGGGGGACGCCATCCGGCCCGCTATGCGGATCAGCCACCTCGACGGCGAAGCCCTGAGAGGAAAGGAACTGCACGAACCACCGGCCCATCTTGCCCCCGCCACCGATGACCAGCACGCGCCGGCCGGAGCCCGCGCCGCGCGCGGCGACACTGGCCTGCTCCTGAGTGGTGAGCGAGGAGCGGATGAGGAGGCGCAGCAGCTCCTCGGCGAGAGCCGGCGGCACTCCCACCTCCTGGGCGGTGGCGCGGGCGCCCTCGATCACCTCGCGCTCGCGCTCGAAATCGCGGGTGGGATAGCCGGTCGCGCGCTTCACGCGAGCCACCTCGCTGCTCAAGGCCTTGCGCTCGCCGACCAGCGCGAGGAGCTGGCGGTCGAGCTCGCTCAGGCGGCGGCGCAGATCATCCAGGGTCACGACATCCTGCGTCATAGGGGAGCTTTCCAGAGCCGGGGTTGTAGGTGTCCCCTTCCTTTTATCGGCCCGGCGTGGCCGCTGCAAGTGTGCACCGGCCTGCGCGGGATGCCGGATTTCCCTTACCATGTCCCCATGATGCGACAATCGGAGCTACTGCCCCAGGAGCTGCCCCTCGAGCCCCTGGTCATCCTCAACCGCTGGATGGCCGAGGCCTGGCAGCACCGGCAGCAGCCGAACCCCAACGCCATGGTGCTGGCCACCAGCGACCCCTCCGGACGCCCTTCGGCGCGGGTGGTGCTCTGCAAGGAAGTGGTGCCACTCCCGGGGTATCTCGTCTTCTACACGAATTACCTGTCGCGCAAGGGCCGGCAGCTCGCCGAGAACCCGCGGGCGGCCGCGGTCATCCACTGGGATGCGCTGCACCGCCAGGTGCGCATCGAAGGGCCGGTGCTGCAGTCCCCGGCGGCCGACAGTGATGCCTACTTTGCCTCCCGGCCCTGGCCGAGCCGGGTGGGCGCCTGGGCCAGCGCTCAGAGCGAGCCGGTGGAATCGCGCGAAGCGCTGCTGGAGTCGCTCGCCGCGACCGCGGAGCGCTTCGGCACGCCTCTGCCGGGGCTTCCGGGGGCAGCGGGTGAGATCAACATGGTCATCCCGCGGCCACCTCACTGGGGCGGATATCACCTCTGGGCGGAGTCTGTGGAGCTGTGGGTGGAGGGAGAGGCACGCGTGCACGACCGCGCGCGTTGGACGCGCAACCTCACGTTGCAGTCGAACGGCTTTTTCGAGGCCGGGCCCTGGACCGCGACGCGTCTGCAGCCCTAGTCGCTTCCCGCGGCGTATCGCCACGAGAAAGCGCTAGCGACAGGGAGCGGGTTACGCTCGCTGCCCGCGGCGTCGATGTTGCGGTCGGCGCACGGCAGCTGGTTACGGACCTGTCGCTGGAATTCTGCCCGGGCGAGTTCGTGGCCATCCTCGGCAGGAACGGCAGCGGCAAGACACTGACTCTCCTCACGCTCGCGGGACTGCGGCCACCGCAGGCCGGAGCGGTCCACCTCGATGGCGTGGCCATGGACAGCTTGAGCCGCAGGGCCGTGGCGCTGCGGCTGGGGCTGCTCGCCCAGGATGTCGAGGAGTCGTTCGTCACGACGGCCCTGGAAGCGGTGCTCGTGGGAAGGCATCCGCACCTCGAGCTCTGGCAGTGGGAAACGGCGGCGGACGAGCGGATAGCGCATCAGGCGCTGACGTCGGTGGACCTCGAGGAATTTGCGGATCGCAGGACCGACACGCTCTCCGGCGGGGAGCTGCGGCGGGTCGCGGTGGCGGCCCTGCTCGCGCAGGAGCCCTCTATCTATTTGCTCGATGAGCCTTCCAACCACCTCGATCCGGCGCACCAGCTCGGGATCCTCGGGCTGTTCCGGGAGTTGTGCAATGCCGGGAAGATGGTCATCGCGACGCTTCACGATCCGACCATCGCCGCGCGGTTCGCCGACAAGGCGCTGCTGCTCTTCGGCGACGGCCGCTGGGCGGCCGGCCCGGCTACGGAATTGCTGACGGCAGAGCGGCTGAGCGAGCTCTATCTCTCGCCCATGTTGGAATTGGAGAAGGACGGGCGGCGCATCTTCGTCAGCGCGTAGCGCTCAGAGATCTCCGAACTGATGTTGCAGCAGCGTCAGGGCGGCGACCGCCGCGGTCTCCGTCCGCAGGACTCTCGGCCCCAGCTTCACGGCCACGAAGCCGGCATCCAATGCAGCGCGCTGCTCGCCCTCGGCAAGGCCGCCCTCGGGGCCGATCAGCACGGTCATTGCACCGTCGGGCTTTTTCAGGTCGCTGATGCGCAGCGCCCCCGAAGGTGAAAGGAGCAGTCGGGCGCCGGACGTCTCCCTGTCGTGCCGCAGAAAATCGTGCAGTCCCACAGGAGGCGCGATCTCGGGCATGCGGGTGCGGCCGCTTTGCTCGCAGGCCGCGGTGGCGATACCTTGCCAGTGTTGGAGCTTGCGCTGCGATTGCTTGGCATCGAGCTTCACTACCGTGCGCTCCGTCAGTACCGGCACGATGCGGCTGACGCCGATCTCGGTGGCCTTCTGCATCACCCAATCCATGCGCTCGCCGCGCGATACCCCCTGCGCCAGAGTCAGGGCAAGCGGCGACTCGCGCCCGGTTTCGGAGCGCTCGCCGACTTCGACGATGACGGCACCCCGGCGAAACTCCTCGATCCGCGCGGCGTGCTCTCCGCCCCTGCCATCGAAAAGAATGAGGGCATCACCCGATTTCAGGCGTAACACACGCGCGATGTGATTGGCGGCGTCGCCTTCGATGGTGTGACGCAGGCCGGCGGTCAGGGGCCCGGGGACGTGGACACGGGTCAATCGCATGTCGCGAGCTCGATGCCCTCGCGCGCAACGTCGACCATCAGATCGATCTCTTCGGGCGTGACCACATAAGGCGGCATGAAATAGAGCACGGTCCCGATGGGGCGCAGCAAAACGCCGCGACTCAGGGCATGGCGATGGATTTTCAGGCCGCGGCGCTCCTGCCAGGGGTAGGGCTCGCGGGTTGCCTTGTCACGCACCAGCTCCACGGCGACGATCATGCCGTGCTGGCGGACTTCCGCGACGTGCGGGTGCGCCTCGAGCTCGCGTGCCCGGGAGCCCAGGTGCGCTGCCAGCGTGCGGTTGCGGGTGAGGACATCGTCGGTGCGGAAGATCTCGAGACTGGCCAGGGCCGCGGAGCAGGCCAGGGGATTGCCGGTGAAGCTGTGAGAATGGAGGAAAGCCGTGAGCTTGACGTACTCGTCGTAGAAGGCTGCGTAGATCGGGTCTGTCGTGACCACCGCCGAGAGCGGCAGGTAGCCGGCAGTCAGGCCTTTCGACAGACACATCATGTCGGGGCTGATGCCCGCCTGCTGGCAGGCGAAGAGGGTGCCGGTCCTGCCGAATCCGACGGCAATCTCATCCGCGATCAGATGCACGCCGTAACGGTCGCAGGCCTGGCGCAGCAGGGCGAGGTAGACAGGGTCGTACATGCGCATGCCGCCCGCGCACTGCACCAGCGGCTCGAGAATGACGGCGGCGGTCTCCTCGGCGTGTTTTGCGAGCGCGGCCTCCATCAGCGCGAACTTGCGCCGCGAATGCTCAGGCCAGCTCTCGCCCCGCTCTCTGCCGTAGCAGTCGGGCGATGGCACGGTGATGACGTCCATGAGCAGCGGCTGGTAGATTTCCTTGTAAAGGTCGACGTTGCCCACCGCGAGCGCGCCGAGTGTCTCGCCGTGGTAGCTGTTGGACAAGGTGATGAAGCGCCGCTTCGCGCTCTTGCCGACATTGCGCCAGTAGTGGAAGCTCATCTTGACGGCGACCTCCACAGCGGAGGAGCCGTTGTCGGCGTAGAAGCAGCGCGTGAGGCCCTTCGGCGCCAGGGCCGTCAGCGCCTCGGAGAGCGCAATCACCGGCTCGTGGGTGAAGCCGGCGAGGATCACCTGCTCCAGCCGCTCGAGCTGCTCGCGCACCGCCGCATTGATGCGCGGATTGGCATGCCCGAAGAGATTCACCCACCAGGAGCTGATCGCATCGAGGTAACGCCGGCCCTCGAAGTCCTCCAGCCACGCACCCGAGCCGCGGCGCACCGGGATCATGGGCAGGCTCTCGTGATCCTTCATCTGGGTGCACGGGTGCCAGACGTGGGCGAGGTCTCGGGCGGCGTAAACGGCGTTGCCGGTAGTCATGCCGGCATTGTGGCATGATGCCGCCGCCATGCACGGCTCCCAACTGCAGTATTTCCCGGTCTCCCTGCCGTTCCTGCTGATCTTCTGGGGCCTGCTCATCGTCCTCGTTGGCCTCGCGGCGCTGCGGCTGCTGCGCTATGCGTCGCTCTCGATGGGCATCACCGAAGGCGCGCTCATCGCGGTTCTCGGATTGTCCCTGCTCGGCAGCTATATCAACATCCCGGTGGCCTATCTGCCCGGCCACCGGACGGTCGGGGCCGGCGAGATCAGTTTCTTCGGCATGACCTACATCGTCCCCATGGTGCAGCAGTCCCGCGCAACGGTTCTCGCGATCAACGTCGGGGGAGCGATCATTCCCATGATCCTGTCGCTCTATCTCCTCTTCAAGCATCGACTCTTCCTCCTGGGCGCGGTCGGCACCGCCTTCGTCGCAGTGGTCTGCCACTTCCTCGCGCAGCCCGTTCCCGGCTTCGGGATCGCGCTGCCGATATTCGTGCCGGCGGTGGCCACGGCCATCATCGCCGTCGCGCTGACACGCCGCCGCGCAGCGCCCCTCGCCTACATCAGCGGCAGCTTCGGGACACTCATAGGCGCAGACCTATTGAACCTGGGCGCGATCCAGTCGATGGGAGCGCCCGTCGCCTCGATCGGCGGCGCCGGGACGTTCGATGGTATCTTCGTGACCGGCCTTCTCGCCGTGCTCTACGCGGGCTTCTCGCGCTACCTGCATGACTGATTCGTCTGGAACGACCCATTCGCCGGATGGGCCGTGTATCAGGACCCCGCTGCAGATCGAGCCTGCCACCGGCTTACTCGCCGGCGTGCGCCAGGTCCTCTCGCCGCATCTCGATGCCCGGCCGAAAGGTGTGATGCCGGACCTGATCGTGGTGCATGGCATCAGCCTGCCGGCCGGCGAGTTCGGCGGCCCCTGGATCGATCATCTTTTCGCGGGCAATCTGCGCGCTGACGCGCATCCTTCCTTCGGTGAGACCTCGACGCTCCGCGTCTCGGCCCATGCTGTCATCCGCCGCGACGGCACCATCACGCAATACGTTCCTTTCGGCATGCGCGCCTGGCATGCCGGCCACTCCGAATATCAGGGCCGCAGCGGCTGCAACGACTTTTCCGTCGGCATCGAGCTCGAGGGAACCGACCACACACCCTACACGGATGTCCAGTACGAAAGCCTGGCCGCTCTGGTGAGAGCGCTTTTGGCGACTTACCCTACACTCTCCGCAGACCGCATCGCGGGCCACAGCGACGTCGCCCCTGGACGTAAGACCGACCCCGGCCCGGCGTTCGACTGGCCGCGCTGCCGACGGATGATCTCGGCCGAGAGCTGATCTTTCGGGAGCAGCCTCGTCATACCAGCCAATCCTCGAGACGCAGCCCATCGATCTGCGCAAATTCCCTTGTGTTATGCGAGACCAGGATGGCATCGAGCAGATGCGCATGGCTGCCAATGAGGGTATCCAATGGGCCGATCCGTCTGCCACGTCGCTCGAGCAGGGCTCGAATATCCCCATATCTCATCGCAGCGCCGTCATCGAAGGACGCTACCTCCAGGGCCAACAGGAACTCGCCGAGTGCATCGTGCGCATCGTGCGGACGACTGCTCTTTGCCGCACCGAAAGCCAACTCGCCCAGAGTTATCGAAGATATCCCGACCTGTCCGATCGACTTGCCACGCAATTTTTTCAGCGCGATGGGATGCTTCTTGACGACCGCGATGCAGGTGTCGGTGTCCAGCATCCACTTCATGGAAGCGAGTCCCGGCGCTCCGAATCACGGGGCTGCTCGCGGGAGCTCATGAAGTCCGCCGGAAACTTGTCCAGGCTCTGCACCAGCGAGTCCCAGGATTTGGCCTTGGGCAAGAGCACGACCGCACTTCCGACGCGCTTGATCAGTACCTCGTCGCCCGCGAAGCGGAATTCCTTCGGCAGCCGCACCGCCTGACTGTCCCCGTTCTTGAATAACTTTGCGGTCCTCATGGTCTCGTCCCCGCTCAAATATATATATTTTAAGTATATATATAAGTCACCATCCTGGCAAGTGGCCTGCCATCTATGGTGAACGGAGATCTATTGCGCCGGCGCAACCGTGGGTTCCCCTCGGCGGCGGGCTGCAGCGCTTCGCGAAAACACCGGGCTGAACCGGCGCTGGTCTGCAAGGTCTCATCGTTGGGACGTGCACGGCGCAGAGAGAGGCTCACATGAAGAAGATCGGTTTGGCTCTGCTTGCCGTGCTGGTCTACGGCTGGGTGCTCCCTGCCGGAGCGGCTCCGGAATCCTGGGTCGAGGGGACCCACTACGTCGTTCTCGATGAGCCGCAACCCAGGACGGTGCCCGCCGGGAAGGTCGAGGTCATGGAGGTGTTTTCCTACGCCTGTCCCTTCTGCAACAAGTTTCAGCCGATCATGCACCAGCTGGAGCGGAGTCTCCCGCGCAATGCGGAGATGGCGTACCTGCCGGCCTCATTCAATTCGACGGAGGACTGGCCGATGTTTCAGCGCGCTTTCTACGCGGCTCAGTCATTGGGCATTGCGAAGCGGACGCATCAGGCGATGTACGATGCGGTATGGAAGACAGGCGAGCTCGCGATCGTCGATCAGGGGACGAACCAGCTGAAGCGCCCTCTACCGTCGATTGAGGACGCCGCACGCTGTTACTCACGGCTCACGGGCGTGAGTCAGCAGACATTTCTCGCCACTGCGCGCTCGTTCGGCGTGGATACCAAGATGCGCGAGGCAGACGCGCAGGTCATGGCCATGCAGATCCCGGGAACGCCTTGCATCATCGTGGATGGCAAGTACCGCATCGTCATGGAGTCACTGAAGTCGTATGACGATGTGATCAGGCTCGTCAACTTCCTCGTCGCCAAGGCAAGCGCGCACTGAGCCTGCGGCCACTCTGGCCGGATCGCTGACCGCGCGGTGCTCGCGGCGGTGTTTTCAGACTCTGGCCGGCCGCGTCGGGTTTCCCGGACCGGGCGCGCTTCCGATGTCCACCTCCGGCGGCACGGCCTTCAGCCGGAAGTCCGACCAACGCGAGTTGAGCGCCCAGCGCATCGCGAAGACCTGGATGACGGCGGTGAGGATCATGGAGAGGATCCCTATGGTCATCCCACCGGATGCCAGACGGGCGAGCTGATCGATATTCAGATTGGAAAGGCTCTGACCGGACTGCAGCATGCCCTCCACCGTGGAGAACAGCCCCGCGAGCGACCACGCCGTCACGATGAGCATGAGCGGGATGACGAGGAGGCTCGCCCGCCAGCTATAGCTCCACCATACCTTGAATGCCTGCATGAGAGTCATGGGTCGTCCCTTGTCGCGGAGATGACTTGAGGTCGGGAGACCACACGCGCTTACGCGGGGTTCCCGGATCGGCCGCATCGACGGGATTATGCGCCGCTGAACCACGCGGCGTGAGCAGCCGCCCTGATGGCCGCGGCAAAGGGCAGGCAGACGAGTGCCAGCAGGATGCCGATCACGGCGACGAACTTGAGGGCGCGGCTCATATCCCTCTCCCGACGGCCAGCCGCTCCGACAGCCAGACGCCCGAGCGCCGCAAGGCCGGCACTGCAGCCCACGAGCCCGATGCCGGCGAGGGTGCGCGCCCAGGCCGCGGCCACATCGACGAGATGCAGCCAGGACGAAAGGCCTGCGAAGAGCAACGCGACCCCGAGCACGAAGAGCAGGACGGCGAGCGCGTAGGTCAGGAGCGCCACCAGCATCAGGAGGACACCTCGCCGCCGGGATACGTGCACCGCGCGGCTCACCCGGACTTTCCTTCGAGCCGGGTGCTGGGGGCGATCCGGGTGCTGGGGGCGATCCGGATGCCCGGGGCGATCCGGGCCCCTGGGGCCGCTAGCACCGGCCATTGCGCCCGCTGCAAGCGAAGCACGCCGCTCAGCGGCGCTTCCCGCGATCGTGGCGCCAGAGCACCTCGCTCCCCCGCTCGTGGCGCGCCAACACGCGCGCAAGGACGAAGAGCAGATCCGAGAGCCTGTTGAGGTAACGCAGTACCTCGGGGTTGACCGTTTCAGCTTTCGCCAGCGTCCATGTCCTGCGCTCGGCGCGCCGCGCAACCGTACGGCCCAGATGACAGGCTGCCGCCGCAGGGCCGCCCCCGGGGAGAATGAATTCCTTGAGCGGCGGCAGCGGATCATTGAACCCGTCGAGCGCCTTCTCGAGCCTTTCCACATGCGCCGATGTGATGACGAGGTGCCCCGGAATGCAGAGCTCAGCACCCAGATCGAAGAGCTCGTGCTGCACCTCGGTCAGCACCGCAGTCACATCCTCCGGCAGCCCAGGAACTGCCAGGAGCACTCCGAGGACGCTATTGAGCTCATCGACCGTGCCATACGCCTCCACGCGAGCACTGTCCTTCGGCACCCGCGAGCCATCGCCGAGGCCCGTCGTGCCGTCATCACCTGTACGCGTGTAGATCTTGCTGAGCCTGTTGCCCATGGGCCGCCTCCGGGCGTGCATCGCCGAGCGCGATTGTGCCAGACCCCAGGATTTGACAGCGCCCCGCCACCCCGGCAACTCTAGCGCGCCGCAACCGCCCGACACTCAGGAACGCGCCCGCCCGCCATGCCCTCCCGTGAGCTGCAAGCCGCCCTCGATGCCGCGCAGGCGGCGGCCGAGGTGATCCGCGCCCTCTATCAGAAGAACCTCGCCGTACGCACCAAGGAAGACCAATCACCCGTCACCGAGGCCGACGTGCGGGCGGAGGAAGCGATCCGCGCGGTACTGAGCGAGCGCTTCCCGAGCTACGGCTTCCATGGCGAGGAAACCGGCAGGCACTCGGCAGATGCCGAGAGCGTCTGGCTGGTGGATCCCATCGACGGTACCAAGTCCTTCGTGCGCGACTGCCCCTTCTTTTCCACGCAGATCGCTCTCATGCGGGCCGGCGAGCTGGTACTGGGCGTCTCCAGCGCCCCAGCCTACGGCGAGCTCGCCTGGGCTGAGCAGGGCGCCGGTGCCTTTCTGAACGATCAGCGCATCCGCGTAAGCGCGATCTCGGACCTCTCAGCGGCGATCGTCTCCACCGGCAATCTGAAGACGATGACGCGCTCCGCTCAGTGGAACCGACTCGGCTCTCTCATCGGCCGCGTCAGCCGCATCCGCGGCTACGGCGACTTCGTGCACTACCATCTACTCGCGCGTGGCTCCCTGGACGTCGTGATCGAGTCCGACGTCAACATTCTCGACATCGCCGCGCTGACGGTCATCGTGCGCGAGGCCGGCGGCACCTTCACCGACCTTGCCGGCAAGGACGTCACTCTCGATACGACCACGGTGCTGGCGAGCAACGGGCACCTGCACTCTGTCGTGCAGGGAGCGTTGGGTTGACGCGAGCGCGTTGATTTCCGGCGAGTGGCGCTCGATTCGGCGCCGCGACGGTAGCTGCGGAGTCAGGGAGAGCAGTGGCCCGGTACTGCCACGTGGAGGCAGGCGCGAGCCTACGCCGCGACCCGGGTTTCCTCGGCGATCATCTCTTCCAGGCGCTCGAGGTCGGGCACCAGGGGCGCCTCATTCACCATCCGCACCTGGCAGATCACCGGCGCCCGCTCGGGGAATACCCGCGAGTTGTCGGGGCGCACCACATCCGAGCTCACGCGGACGAGCTGCGGGAAGCCCTGCGAGACGATCGCGAAGTTGCCGCCGTCGAGGCGAGTACCGAGGCAGTGGAACACGACTACGCGGGTCCGGCCCGAAGGCACCGGCATCGTCTGCCCGCATGCCCCCTCGAAGGAGACCAGCGGCACGGCCTTGCCGCTCCAGGGCACCGTGCCGATGTACCAGGGTGGCGCGCCTGTCATCTCGGAGGGAACCTGAAAGCCGACCACTTCGGCGACGCAGGCACGCGGCACGATCAGCCGGCCTTCCGCGAGGGGAACCAACAGGCTGTAGATCTCTTGTACGCGCTCGCTCATGGATCACCTGCCCTCGGCCTGTCGCGGGACGTCCTGCAGCGCACTCTCCTGAGCCGCCCGCCGGCGCTCCACCAGCGGCGCGATGGCATCCAGCAGCTCGGCCTCCTGGTAGGGCTTGCCGAGGTAATCGTCCACGCCCAGCTCGATGGCTCGCGCGCGATGCTTCTCGCCGACGCGCGATGTGATCATGATGATGGGGACATCCTTCAGCCGCGAGTCGTTGCGCACGTGCGCGGCAACCTCGTAGCCGTCCATACGCGGCATCTCGATGTCGAGAAGGATGATGTCCGGGACGTGATCCTGTAGCAATGCGACCGCGTCCATTCCGTCGCGGGCCGTCAGCACTCTCATACCATTGCGCTCGAGCAGACGCTGGGTCACGCGACGCACGGTAATCGAATCGTCAACGACCAGAGCGAATGTCCTGCGGTCTTCCTTCTCCCGCGGAACCGCTGGAAGCTGCGCCCGCCCACGCCACTCCGCGCGCACCAAGGCCCCAATGTCCAGAATGATGACGATGCGCCCGTCACCGAGGATCGTCGCGCCGGAAATGCCCCGGATGCCCGAGATCTGCGGGCCGACCGACTTCACCACGATCTCGCGGCTGCCCACGAGCTCATCGGCGACGAGCCCCGTGGAGTGCTCGCCCGCGCGCACCAGCACGACCGGAATGGTCACATCCGACTCCGGGAGCGGCGAGGGCTCGAGTCCGACGAACACCCCCAGGTGTTGGAAGCGGTACTTCTGCCCACCGTAGTCGAACATGGCCGCATCACGCCCGAGGTGAGCGCCGACCTCGGTCTTCGACAGGCGCAGCACGCCTTCGACCGTGGGCAGCGGCAGCGCGTAGAACTCCTCGCCCGTGCGCACGACCAGCGCGTGGCTGATCGCGAGCGTGAACGGCAGGCGAATGGTGAACACACTCCCCTCGCCCGCCTTGGTCTCCATGTGCAGTGCGCCGCCCAGACGTTTGATCTCGGTGGCGACCACATCCATGCCCACGCCGCGTCCGGCCTGTTGAGTGAGTGCGCCCGCGGTGGAGAACCCGGGCTCGAGGATGAGCTGCATGGCATCCTCGTCGCTCAGGGCCCGCCCGGGCGGGACGAGTCCGAGCGCGCGTCCCTTGGCGCGGATCGCCTCGAGGTTCATGCCGGCGCCGTCATCGGTGAGGCGCACCATCACTTCGGCGCCCTCGCGATGCAGCTCGAGGAGTATGCGTCCGGCCGGCGGCTTGCCGCGACGGGTGCGCTCCTCAGGTGTCTCGATGCCATGGACCACTGCGTTGCGCAGCATGTGCTCGAAGGGTGGCAGCATGCGCTCGAGCACCTGCCGGTCGAGCTCTCCTGAGGCGCCCTCGACGACGAGCTCGGCGCGCTTGCCGGTATCGGCGGCGGCCTGCCGCACGATGCGCGCGAGACGCTGTACGTGCCGCTGAAACGGCACCATGCGCGTGCGCATCAGACCGTTCTGCAGCTCCGTGATGGTCCGGGCCTGCTGCTGCAGGAGGTTCTGCGCGTCCTTGGCGAGATTCTCGAGAAGCTGCTGGATGCTCGCCACGTCGTTGGCGGTCTCCGCGAGCGCCCGCGAGAACTGTTGGATGGAGGAATAGCGATCGAGCTCGAGCGGGTCGAACTCGCTGCGATGGCCGCCCTCGTCCTCGTGGCGGTGCAGGATCTGCGCCTCGGTCTCGATCTCGAGGCTGCGCAGCTGCTCCTTCAGCCGCGTCACCGTGCGCGTCAGCTCGCCGAGGTTGAAATCGATCGAGCCGAGCTGCTGCTCGAGGCGCGAGCGCGCAATGCTCGCCTCACCCGAGATGTTGAGCAGCTTGTCGAGGAGGTCCGCATCGACGCGCGCCATTTCCTGCCGCTCCGCGGGAGCGACCGGCTCCCGCCCCGGGGGGACGGGTAACGGGGCAGCGAGAGCATCGTCTGGCGCATCCGATGCGGCGCTGTCCATTACGGGCGGCTCGCTCTCCGGTGCAGCCGGAGGCGGCGCCGAGGAGAGGACCGGCGCCGGCTCGCCCAACTGCGGTATTGCTTCCGGCTCGACCTCGGCAGCAGCCGTGAGTACCGGCGGCTCCAACATCTCCGGCTCCGCCGCCAAATCGGCCTCGGCGGCCCTCTCGCCGCTCTCGCTCTGCGATGGGGCCGGGGGCTCGTCGGCCGGCGGCGCAGTAGTGAACGCGGCGGATGCGACCGGTTCTTCTGGAACACCGGAGGCGGCGACGACCCCAGGCGCAGCAGTCACCCCAGGGGCAGCGGCAACACCAGAGGCAGCGGCAACTCCAGGGCCAGCAGTTACACCAGGAGTAGCGGCGACCCCGGGTGTGATGGAGGCGTCAGGTGCACGGGCAACGGCAGGCGCGGCGGTCACCGCGGACGCACCTTCCCCAGCCGCGATCTCCGGCTTCGGAGCCGACGCATCGGCCGACACACCGGCCCCACCCGGGCGTGTCAGAGACTGGATGCGCCCGATCATCGCGCGCGCGGGCGCGACGCGGCGGCCGTTGGCGACCGACTCCCGCATTCTCGCGAGCTCGTCGAGGCTCGCCTGGATGACATCGAACACGGCGGAGTTGACGGCGACCGTGCCGACTTCGGCCTGGATCACCAGGGTCTCGAGCTCGTGACTGAGATCGCCCATGGCGAGGATGCCTGCCATGCGCGCACCGCCCTTGAGCGTATGCAGCGGCCGCTTGAGGGCGGTGGCGCTCTCCGGGCTTCCGGGCTTGTCACGCCAGTCGCTCAGCGCACGCTCGGAGGCATCGATGAGCTCCAGCGCCTCCTCCGTGAAGATCGCGGCAACCTCGGGATCGAAATCCGGCGGCTCCTCGGCGAGCGCGTCCGGCGCTGGGAGCTCGGCTTCCGGCGCGGCAGGCTCGGCTCCCGCCGCTGCACTCTCCGCAGCCGGGGGCGGGCCGGGAGCTTCGTGCGGCGCGCCGGAATCAGCCCGCGACGCCTCCGCAATCCGTGCATCGAGCGCGCGCTCCGCCTCGCCCAGACGCTCGAGAAGGGTCCAGTGATTGACGAAATAGCCGGTCGGCTCATCGAGATGCGCCGCGACCGACTCCATCGCTCCCATGCAGTCGGCGAGCAATGTCAGATCGGCGGAACGCAGACCGATGCCGCTCGTGAACGCACGGCGCAGCCAGTGATCGAGCGGCTCCGCCAGGCGCACGCCGTGGCGGGCCTGGGCCATCTTCGAGCTGCCGGCCAGGGTATGACAGGCGCGATAGACGTCCTCGGGCAGCAGGTGCGGCTCACCACCCAGCGCTTCACGCTGAAGATAGCTGCGGATGGTGGCAACGTGCGCACCGGTCTCCCGCGTGTAGATCTCGCGAAGTGCCTCGTCCATCGCAGCAGGAGACGCTGCTGATGCCGGCGATTCGGGCGCTGGCTGCGCGGCAGGAACGGCAGTCGCCGCGGACGGCACTTCATCTGTTGGCGCCGGAAGCTCGAAATCGATGCCGTTGGATGACTCGGGCTGTGAGTCCCGCGCCGGAGCAGCCGGCGCCGGCGCTTCCGCCGCGCGCGCCTCGGTAATGGCGCGTCGCACGGACGCCGTCGGCTGGCGCCCCGTTGCCAGGGCATGCGCACGAGCGGCGATGCCCGCCACATCGGCCGCGACCGGGGTACGCTTCTCCAGGTGCTCGATCATCTGCGGCAGCGCCGCGATCGCATCGCGCAGCACTTCCAGGATCGTGGGGCTGCGGCTGAGGGTGTTGTCGAGCACGCGGTTGAGGAGGTTCTCCACCGCCCAGGAGAGCTCACCGAGCTCGCGCGCGCCGACCATGCGGCCGCTGCCCTTGAGGGTGTGGAAGGAGCGGCGCACGGTCACCAGCGCCTCGCGCTCGAGCGGATTCTGATCCCACACCGGGAAGGCGCGCTCGATCTTGGCGAGCTCCTCGCGGGCCTCCTCGATAAAGAGCGCGACGAGCTCCGGATCCGCATTCTCGGCCAGCGCTGCGAGTCGCGCAGTCGACGAAGGTGTCAGGACGGGAGGTGCATGGGCGCCGAGGTCGGCATCGGTACCCGTGACTCCGACATCCACATGCGTTGCATCCGGCGGGAGCGCCGCGGGGATCTGTACCGTCTTCGCGAATACCGACGGCTCGAGCGGCGGTACGGTAGGCACAGCCACGCTCTTCAGCTGCTCGAGCGCCTGTACACAAGTCTGCGCGTTGTCGAGCATGTACCAGGGGTCGCTGCGTCCGGACTGCAGGGTCTCCATGTAGTATTCGACGCTGACGATGGCGTCGGCCAACCGGTCCAGAAAGCCAGCAGGCAGCACGAGCACACCCGGCTGCATGACACGTCTCAACTGCGTGGTGATGGCTTCGATGACCTCTACTGCGCGCGTCTTGCCGAGTATCAGCAGCGCCGCCTTGAGTCCACGGATGAGGTCCTGCCAGCTGTCGAGCCCGGCTGCATCCAGCGTGCCGCCGACGCTCTGCGTGACCGACTCCTTGATGCGGGCGAGGTTGAGAATGCACTCGCGCAGCACCGCCGACTGGACCTGTTGGAAATCGTGATCCTCACCCTGCTCGGGCGCCGCGGCCGTCTTGGGCAGGATCATGCCCACGAGGCCGTCATCGAGCCGGTCCTCGACACCGATCAGCGCGGCCGCGATCTCTACCAGCGTCGCCTCGTCGGCCTGCAGGCTCCCCGCGACGATCTTCTCGAGCTTCTCGGTCTGCGCCTGGACGGTGCCGCGCAGCTCGCCGAGGCCGAGCACCCCGAGGGTATCGCCGATCTTGCGCAGCAGCTCCACCTGCGAGCCGAGCTCCTGCGGCTGGCCCGCCCCGCGGCGTACGAAGATGTCGAGGACATCCTTCACCTTGGAGAGGTCCTCGCGGATCGCCGCCGCGACGGTCTGCATGAGCTTGACGCTCGGCGCCGAGAGGCTCTCGCGCTCCTGCTCGATGCTCTCATCGACCGGCAGCAGCTCCGCGAGGCGGAAGGAGGCCCGTACGGACGAGACACGCACGCCGTTGCTTTCCGCGCGGCCCACGTAATAGAGGAGGTTGTTCAGGAGCTCGACCGGAGGGCTCTGACAGTAGCGCGCCTCACCGAGGTCATAGAGCCGCCGGATCTCGCGATCGGCGAGTCCGAGCAGACGCTTCACCGACACGCCGCCCTCGAGCCCGTTCTCGCGCAGCGCCTCGATGACGGCGCCCACCACCCACCAGAGCTGGAAGACCGGCTGACGCGTCGCGGTCTGCTCGAGCTTCTGCGACACCGAGGCCAGCGTCTCGAGGTTCTGCTCGATGCGCTCGCCACGGATCCAGCCGATGAGGCCCATCTGGAAGCGTGCCCGCAGCCGCCGGCTCCATTGCTCGATGTTGAGCGACGGCTCATCCGCCGAGGCGGCGATGGGCTGCGCCTGCTTGTCCGACTTCAGGTTGAGGACGAGCAGCGTGCCTTCGGAGAGGAGCGCACTGCCGCGCACCGCCCTGAGGTCATTGAGGAGCGGCAGCAGCACCAGCGCGAGGTCGCGGCCACCCGCCAGCACCCGCTCGAGATAGCCGGGCAGCTGCACCATCGCCCGCAGCAGCGCATCCAGGCTCTCCGCCTGCCCTTTGCGCTCGGTGACCGTGGCGAGGAGGTAGCCGGCGACGTGCTCCATCTCCTCGGCGAGCAGTGCCGCGCCATAGATCTCGAGCACCCGCAGCACCCCGTGCACCTGGTGCAGCTCCTGCTTGCAGCGCTCGAGGAGCGATACGTTGTCGGGCTGCTCGAGATAGGTCTCGAGCGCCGTGCGGGCCTCGGCGAGCGTGCCATTGAGCTCACGGCCGACGAGGTCCAGCGTCTGGGAGGCGACTTCCGGCATTCAGGGGTCTCGAAAACTCTTCAAGTCAGGTGCCGCCGAGCGCGGAGATCTGTCTGACATTGCCGCTGGCCGCGGCGTTGGGTTTGGTCCCGGGGCGCGGCTCGCCCGGCGGCCGCGGAAATGCACCGGAGGCGCCGGGCGGGTCGGGAGTCGCGCCGGGCAGGCGAAAGCCCGCCGCCGCGCGCCGCAGGCCCGCGGAGAGCTCCGCGAGCTTGGCGATGGCGGCGGAGGTGGCGTTGGTCGAATCGGCCGTCTGGACGCTGATTTCCTTCAGCACCTGCATGTTGCGGGCGATGTTCTGCGCACCGCCGGTCTGCTGGCGCGAGCTCGCCGAGATGTTCTGCACCAGGCTCGCGATCTGGTTCGATACCTGCTCGATCTCCTCGAGCGCGGCACCGGCGTTCTCCGCGAGAAGCGCGCCACCGACGACATCGGTGGTGCTGCGCTCCATGGAGACCACCGCCTCGTTGGTGTCGGTCTGGATGGTGCGCACCAGCACCTCGATCTGCTTGGTGGCATTGGCAGCGCGCTCGGCGAGGCGCTGCACCTCATCGGCCACGACCGCGAAGCCGCGGCCCGCTTCCCCGGCCATCGAGGCCTGGATGGAGGCGTTCAGCGCCAGGATGTTGGTCTGCTCGGCGATGTCGTTGATGAGCTCGACGATGTTGCCGATCTCCTGCGAGCTCTCACCGAGGCGCTTGATGCGCTTGGAGGTCTCCTGGATGGTCTCGCGGATCGTGTTCATGCCGTCGATGGTGCGGCGGACCGCATCGCCGCCCTTGTGCGCGACCTCGACCGAGTGGCGCGCCACGTCCGCGGCCCGCTCCGCGTTGCCGGAGACCTCGGCGACGGAGCCTGCCATGCCCGCCGCCGACTCGGTGGCGGAGGAGATCTGCTTCGACTGCGCGCCGCTCGCCTTGGCGAGGTGCTGCGAGAGCGCCTGCGTCTGCCGCGTGGCGCTGTCGAGCTGGATCGCCGACTGGTTGATGGTCGTCACCAGCCCGCGTAGAGCATCGACAGCGTAGTTGATGGAGTCGGCGATCGCGCCGGTGATGTCCTCGGTGACGGTCGCCTGGACCGTCAGATCGCCGTCCGCGAGGCTCGAGAGCTCATCGAGGAGGCGCAGGATCGCCTGCTGATTGCGATCGTTTTCCTGGCGCTGCGTCTCGACCGCACGGGTCTGGTCGGCAACGCTGCGGTAGAGCCGCGCGGTCAGGAACGCCGCGGCGACCAGGGCGATGGCGGCGAGGCCGCCGAGCAAGGCCGGGCCGAATACTCCGAGCGCGGGGGGCAGGGTTGCCGCAGCGCCGGGATGAGTGGCCAGGAAGTAGTAGGCGATCGCCGCGAGCAGCGCGAGCGCCGCGGCCGCGATGAGCAGCCCGGTGAGGCCGGGGCTCGGGCGGGCAACGGTGATGGGGCGTACCGCAGTCATGCCGCGGCTTCCGCGAACGCCGAGCTCTCGAGCACCGAGCGCAGGCTCAGCACGGGCCACTGCTCGCTCGCCCGCCGGAAGGCGCCGGCGAGATACCGCTCGCAGCGGGCAACCGTCGGCGGCGCATCACCCGTGAACTCACCTTCGGCAAACCTGCGAAAGCCGAGGACCTCATCCACCAGGAGCCCCGCCGGGATGTCGCGGTGATTGACGACCATGACCCGAGTGTTGCGCGTGATCGGAGTGGTGCCGCTGCCCAGGAACTGGCGCAGATCGATGATGGGAAGAAGCTGGCCACGCACGTTAGCGAGCCCTTTGATCCAAGGCTTGGCGCCCGGCACACGCGTCATGCCTGCCGGTACACCGAACACCTCGCGCGTTTCCTCACGCGCGACCAGATAGAGATCCCCCGCCATCCGCAGGGCCACACCGACCCACTCGCGTCCGGCAGCGCCCTCCTGGGCCACCTGGGCGGACACGGCGCGGCCGCGCCGCTCGAGCTCCGCCAACAGCTCGAAAGGCCGATCCCTGAGAGACCTGAGCGCGACTTCCTCATTCATGCCGATGCGCTCAAGGCGACAGGGTCGCCTGGGCCTTGGCGACGAGCTGGTCGGGCGAGACCGGCTTCACCATGTAGTCGACCGCTCCCTGACGCAACCCCCAGATACGGTCGGTCTCCTGCCCCTTGGAGGTCACCATGATGATCGGAATGGTGCGCGTCTTCGGATCGTTGGCGAGCGCGCGTGTCGCCTGGTAGCCGTTCATGCCGGGCATGACGATGTCCATGAAGATCAGATCGGGGCTCATCTCGCGCGCGAGCCTGACACCCTCGGCGCCGTCGGCCGCGGCAGCAGTGCGGTAGCCGTGCTTCTCGAGCGCCTTCTGCATCACGTGCACTTCGGTAGGCGAGTCGTCCACGATGAGAATGAGCGGCATGACCATCATCTCCCGATGTGCGTCTCGATCGCGCTCAGGAGCTCGTCCTTGGTGAAGGGCTTGGTGAGGTAGTGCTCGGAGCCCACGATACGGCCGCGTGCCCGATCGAACAGGCCGTCCTTGGAGGACAGCATGATCACGGGGATCGACCGGAATACCTTGTTGTGCTTGATGAGCGAGCACGTCTGGTAGCCGTCGAGGCGCGGCATCATGATGTCGACGAACACGATGTCGGGCTGGTGATCGGCGATCTTCGCCAGCGCATCGAAGCCATCGATCGCCGTGAAGACCTCGCACCCCTCTTTGGCGAGGAGTGTCTCGGCCGTGCGACGGATCGTCTTGCTATCGTCGATCACCAGGACTTTCAGGCCCTGGAGCTTCGTGTTGCTGCCGGTCACGGTCAGACAACTCCTTCAACTTGACTTGAGGCTCGAGCTCGCCGGCTCGGATGAGACCCGGCGGCCCGCGCCGGACCACTGTGGCGATCATCGGCCGGGCCGGAGACTACACGCAATGCCCGGCGGTTCGCCATCGACCCCTCCGCCTCCCGAACGAGGCGCTGCGGGTTTTAACATATCGGCCCACCCCCCGCCATGCCGTGCGCGTCACGTTTTTTGAAGAGTTTCCCCGATGCCGCGCGGCGCCGGACATAATGAGGTGTTCCTGGCATTATTTCCCCATGCCGAAATCTGTCCGCCTCGGGGTCGTGATGGACCCCATCGCTGCCATCCACTACGCCAAGGACTCGACGCTGGCCATGCTGCTCGCGGCCCAGGCGCGGGGCTGGACGCTCTTTTACATGGAGCAGCGCGACCTCTTCCTGCGGGACGGCGTCGCCCGCGCGCGGCTGCGCCCGCTCACGGTCAAGGCCGATCCGGCCGGCTGGTTCGAGCTCGGCGAGGCCCGCATCGAAGCGCTGGGGGATCTCGACTGCATCCTCATGCGCAAGGACCCGCCCTTCGATACCGAGTACATCTATACGACCTACGTGCTCGAGCGGGCCGAGGTGCAGGGTGCGCTCATCGTCAATCGCCCGCAGGGGCTGCGCGACATCAACGAGAAGGTCTACACGGCCTGGTTCCCGCAGTGCTGCGCGCCGACGCTCATCACCCGGGATATGGCGGACATGGAAGCCTTCCTGCGCGAGCACGGCAAGATCGTCTGCAAGCCGCTCGACGGCATGGGCGGCCGCTCCATCTTCGTGCTGGAGCAGGACGACAAGAACATGAGCGTGGTGTTCGAGACGCTCACCGACTACGGCCGGCGCTTCGCCATCGTGCAGCGCTATCTGCCGGAAATCGTCGCTTCCGGTGATTCGCGGGTGCTCCTCATCGACGGCAAGCCGGTGCCGTACGCGCTGGCGCGCATCCCGCAGCCGCACGACAACCGCGGCAATCTCGCAGCCGGAGCGCGGGGCGTCGGCCGGCCGCTCGAGGAGCGTGATCGCTGGCTCGCGGGTGAGATCGGGCCGCCGCTCGCGGCCAAGGGCATGCTCTTCGTCGGGCTCGATGTGATCGGCGGCTTCGTCACTGAAATCAACGTCACGAGCCCCACCGGCATCCGCGAGCTCGAGAAGCAGTTTCACATCGACATCGCCGGTGAGCTCATGGTCGCCATCGAGCGGCGGATCACGGCCGGGTAGCGCCAGGTGGCAAGACGCGCACTGATGCTGCGGGAAGGCAGAGCCCCGGTCTGGGATCGGCTGCTCGCCATGCTCTTCTTCGTGGCGCTGCTGCATGGCGTCGTCATCCTGGGGCTGACGTTCAAATCGCCGATTTCCGGCAACGACAGCGCCCCCGGCCTGCAGGTGCTGCTCGTCTCCGATGAAGTGCCGGCAGCGGACCGGAACGATCACGCGACCTACCTCGCACAGCGGACGCAGCTCGGCTCCGGCAACACCCGCGAGGATGTCACGCCGCGCAATCCCGCCCAGGCTCCGGTCCTGCCGGCGCAGCAGGGCACCCCCGAAGGCAAGGCGCTCTATGCGGCCAGCCAGGCCTCCGGCTCCCAGGATCGGCGCGTACTCACCACATCCGCCTGGAGCAGCGTCGTTCGCTACATGACCGACGAGGGCACCGCCGGCAGCGGCGCAGAAGAGCCCATGCTCCTCGACCAGCAGAGCTCCGATCGCGACGGCCCCGACGATCAGGGACCGGTGCGGCTGCGGGGGCCGAAGCGCGATGAGCTCTGGGTGACACCGGACACGCGCGCTTCCATCGTCGCACCCTACCTCGTCGGCTGGCGCGCCAAGGTGGAGCGCATCGGCACCCTGAACTTCCCTGCCGCGGCACAGCGCGACGGCAGCAATGCGAGCCCCGTCATCGAGGTGGCCATCAACGCCGACGGACGCCTGGATCGCGCCGCGATCCGCCGCTCGAGCGGTGATCCGGAGCTCGACCAGGCCGCGCTCACCATCCTCAAGCTCGCCAGCCCCTTCGACCCCTTCCCGCCGGAGCTGGCACACCGCTACCGTGTCCTGCACTTCGTCTATGAATGGCAATTCGTCGGCGGCCGGCTGGCGACGGGAACGCTCACGACGGCGCCTTGAGCGTCTTTCCTTGACCGGCGGCGCTCCATCCCCATACTTGGGGGTTCATGAGCGAGCCCGAGCATAGCAGCGAGAGCGCAACAGCCGGCGGCGAATCGCTCCCCGAGGCGGCAGAGGGCGCGAGCCTGACGAACCACCTGCTGATCGCCATGCCTTCGCTCATCGATCCCAACTTCGCGCAGACCGTGGCGCTCATCTGCGAGCACACCGACAAGGGCGCGCTCGGGATCGTTCTCAACAAGCCCTTGCCGATGCGCCTGTCCGATGTGCTCACGCAGATGAAGCTCGAGCCCTACACCGAGCTCATCGCCGCCCAACCCGTGCTGCGCGGCGGCCCCGTCTCCACCGACCGGGGCTTCGTCCTCCATCGGCCGGGCGGGCAGTGGGATCACACCCACAAGGTGTCGGACACCATCCAGGTCACCACCTCACGCGACGTGTTGGCGGCGATGGCCCGCGGCGAGGGCCCGACCGATGCTTTCATCGCGCTCGGTTACGCCGGTTGGGAGTCGGGTCAGCTCGAGCGCGAGATGCGCGAGAACGCCTGGACCTCCATACCCGTCGATGCGCGCCTGGTGTTCGAGCTGCCCTACGAGGAGCGCTGGATCGGCGCCTGGCGACTCCTCGGCATCGATGTCGACCGGCTGAGCCTGGTCGCCGGGCATGCCTGAGAAGTCCGTCGAAGCCGTTCTCGCTTTCGACTTCGGACGCAGGCGTATCGGCATCGCGGCAGGCGACACCCTGACCAGCACCGCCGCGCCGCGCCCCGCCGCATTCGTAACCCGTACGGGCCCTGACTGGCAGGCGATCTCCCGCGAGGTCGATGCGCTCAAACCGCGGCGCCTCATCGTCGGCGCACCGTATAATGTCGACGGCACCCCGGGAGCGCTCGCTCCGGCTGCCCGCCGGTTCGCCAACGAGCTCGAGCGCCGCTTCAAGCTTCCCGTCAGCATGGTCGATGAGCGCTGGTCCTCGCTGGAAGCGGGCACGGCGCTCAAGGCGCGGCGCGCCGGCGGCGGGCGGCGGCGGATACGGCGCGAGGACGTCGACAGCGCCGCAGCGGCCGTGATCCTCGAGCGCTGGCTGGCGGGCGAGAGTGGAGAACGAATCGAATGACAGAACAACTGCGCGCCAACGGCAGGCTGCGGCACCTCATCACCCTCGAAGGATTGTCGCGCGAGCTCATCGAGCGGCTGTTGGAGCGTGCCCACGGCTTCGTCAGGCCGCTCGGCTCACGGCCGGCGACCAGCCAGTCCCTCGCGGGTCTCACCGTCGCCAACCTCTTCACCGAGCCCTCCACCCGCACCCGCGTGTCCTTCGAGCTCGCCGCAAAGCGCCTGGGAGCCGACGTCGTCAATCTCGAAGTCCAGCTCTCCTCGCGGGTCAAAGGCGAGAGCATGCTGGACACGGTGTACACGCTCCAGGCGATGCACGTCGATGCGATGGTCATCCGTGACGCAGAGGCTGGCGTACCTGCGGCGGTCGCTGCAAACGTTGCCCCTCACGTCAGCGTGCTCTCCGCCGGCGAAGCGCACGTCTCCCATCCAACGCAAGGCTTACTCGACGCGCTGACGGTCCGGCAGCACAAGAAGCGACTCGACAACCTCAGTATCGCCATCGTTGGCGATATCAGGCACTCGCGCGTCGCGCGCTCCGCCTACCACGTGTTCCGCACCCTGGGATGCTCGGATCTGCGCATCGTCGGCCCACCCTCCCTGATGCCTGCGCCGGAGGAATTCGCGGACTGCTCGCGTCACACCTCTCTCAAAACCGGCCTGAAGGACGCCCACGTCGTCATGATGCTGCGCATCCAGAAAGAGCGCATGGGCCAGGCCGACCTTCCCGATGCAGACCGTTACTTCGCCAAATACGGCCTCACACCTGAGCGGCTCGCGAGCGCCCGCCCGGACGCCATCGTGATGCATCCGCAGCCGATGAACCGCGGCATCGAGATCGCCTCCGACGTCGCCGACGGGCCTCAATCGGTGATCCGCGACCAGGTACGTAATGGCGTCGCCGTACGCATGGCTGTGCTGGACGAAGTCCTGGCGTTCGCGGCAGGCTCCGCATGACCCGTGAGAACCGCGGTTCGCTGCATCTCGAAGACGCGCGCGTAATCAAACAGACGGCGTACGACGGCGAGCAGTTCGTCCTGCGCCTTGCGGCTCCCGCGTGTGCCGCCCGTGCCCAACCCGGAAGTTTCGTACACCTCACCTGCGATCCCGCCATCCCGATGCGCCGGCCGCTCTCCATCATGCGCGCCGATGCCGGCGCCGGCTGGATCGAAGTCCTGTACAAAGTCCTCGGCCCCGGCCTGCAGGCCCTTGCTGCGCGCAGACCCGGCGACTCCCTCAGCATCATCGGCCCCATAGGCAAGCCCTTCACCGTCCGCCCCGAGCGCCCCCGTCCCGTACTGATCGGCGGCGGTGTCGGCATCCCCCCCATGGTCTTCCTCGCCGACCGCCTGCGCACCCAGACCTCGAGTCCGGCTGCCGCCAGTACCAGCGCCCCGGGAAGCTCCGCCGGCCCTTACAAGCCGCTGGTGCTCATGGGCTCCGAAATCCCCTTCCCCTTTCGCACCCGGCCCTCCGCGATCGTCGTGGCCGGCATCCCAACAGGCACCATCGCCTGCATGCCGCTCCTCGAGGAATGGGGCATCGCCAGCCGCCTGGCCAGCCGCGCCGGCTATCCCGGCTGCTACGAAGGCTTCGTCACCGAGCTCGCCGACGAATGGCTGAAATCACTCGGTGCCGAGCAACTCGCCGAAGTAGAGCTGTTCGCCTGCGGACCGACACCCATGCTGGCGGCCGCCGCAGCTGTGGCGCGCCGGCACCAGGTCCCCTGTCAGGTTTCTCTCGAGGAATTCATGGCCTGTGCCGTAGGCGGCTGCGCCGGCTGTACCGTCCTGGTGCAAACGCCGGAGGGCCAAGCGATGAAACGCGTCTGCGTAGATGGGCCCGTATTCGACGCGCTGACGGTTTTCTAGGCTCTAGAGCAGGGAATCGCGGGTGGCAGTGCGCCGAGACTGTTGACTAGTCAACAATCGCCAGAGACCCATAGTGCCCCTGCCGTTCCTGCGCTGCCGTTCCTTGCCCTGCGCTGCCCTGCCCTTCCCTGCCTGGCACCCTCCTCGGCAGTGGCTATCCGAAATTGATCTTCGCCTCGAGATTCGCCCGCGAGTCCGCGTTGGCCAGCGCCTCCGCCATCTCTACCCGCCCCTCCTTGAAGAGCCGGTGCAACGCCACATCGAAGCTCTGAATCCCGCGCTCGCTGCTGGCCGAGATCGCCTCCTTGATCCCGATGACATCCCCCTTCTTCACCAGCTCCGAGATATGCGGCGTATTGAGCATCACCTCCATCGCCGCCACCCGCCGGTTGTCCTTCCCCATCACCAGCCGCTGCGCCATGATGGCCCGCAGGTACTGCGACAGGTCGAGGAAGATCTGCGTGTGCTGCTCCCGCGGAAACATGTTGATGATGCGGTCCATCGTCTCCGCGCAGTTGTTGGCATGCAGCGTCGCCATCACGAGGTGCCCCGTGCCCGCGAGGTTGATCGCCGCCTCCATGCTCTCCCGGTCACGCACCTCACCGATGAGGATGACGTCCGGCGCCGCGCGCATGGCGCCGCGGAGCGCCCGCGCATAGGATTTCGTATCGAGCCCGACCTCGCGCTGGTTGATGATCGAGCGCTTGTTGGTGTGCAGGAACTCGATCGGATCCTCGATGGTGATGATGTGATCCGAGGCCGTGTCGTTGCGCAGGTTGATCATGGCGGCGAGCGTCGTCGACTTGCCCGAGCCGGTCGCGCCCACCACCAGGATGAGCCCGCGCTTGAGCATCGCCAGGTCGGAGATGGCCTCCGGCAGCCCCAGCGAATCGAGCCGCGGCATGTCCGCCGTGATGTAGCGCAGCACTACGGCCGGATAGCCGCGCTGCAGGAACACGTTGACGCGAAAGCGTCCGAGCCCTGGCTCGGAGATGGCGAAATCGATCTCGAGCTCGCTCACGAAGCGCTCGCGCTGCTCGGCGGTCATCAGGGCGAGCGCCGTCTGGCGCACCGTCTCCGGGGTCAGCACCTGCTTGTTCACCGGGAAGATCTGTCCCTCGATCTTGATCTTGATGGGCGCGTTGCAGGTGAAGAAGAGATCCGAGGCCTTCCGCTCCACCATCAGCTTGAAGAGCGGCTTCGTGTTGAGCTGCGGCTGCGGGCCCGAAGGCGCAGCCGCCGCGGGCGCCTCGAAGGTGCCGGTAGCCTCGAGCGAGCTCTGCGGCCCCGTCGCGCTCAGCTTCGGGTCGGCGGCATCTTTGGTCAGCGTCATATCGGCCGGCCGTCTTCTTCTTCGACTATGCGCAGCGCGCCGCCGTCATCGATTGCCTTGTTCTCGCGCTTGCTCTCGAGCTTGATGCGCAGGCGCAGCTCGTTCTTCGAGTCGGCGTTGCGCAGCGCATCCTCGTAGGAGATGAAGCCCGTCTCGTAGAGCTCGTACAGCGACTGGTCGAAGGTCTTCATGCCGAGCCGGGTGGAGCGCGCCATGACGTCCTTGATCTTCGCCACCTCGCCTTTGAAGATGAGATCCTGGATGAGCGGCGAATTCAGCATGATCTCCATGGCCGCGATGCGGCCGGCGCCGCCCTCTCGCGGCACCAGGCGCTGGGAGATGAACGATCGGATGTTGAGCGAGAGGTCCATCAGCAGCTGCGCCCGCCGCTCGTCGGGGAAGAAGTTGACGATGCGGTCGAGCGCCTGGTTGGCGTTGTTGGCGTGCAGCGTCGCGAGCACCAGGTGTCCGGTCTCGGAGAACTGAATGCCGTATTCCATCGTCTCGCGGTCGCGGATCTCACCGATCAGGATGACATCCGGGGCCTGACGCAGGGTGTTCTTGAGCGCTGCGTGCCACGACTCGGTATCGACGCCGATCTCGCGGTGCGTGATGACGCAGCCCTTGTGCTGGTGCACGTATTCGAGCGGATCCTCGATGGTGACGATGTGGCCCCGCGTCTTCTCGTTGCGGTGGCCGACCATCGCGGCGAGGGTCGTCGATTTTCCGGAGCCGGTGCCGCCGACCACCACCACCAGGCCCCGCTTGGAGAGCACCACTTCCTTCAGGATCGGGGGCAGGTCGAGCTCCTCGAAGCTCGGAATCTTGGCGTTGATCATGCGCACCACGCAGCCGGTCGCGCCCTGCTGTACGAAGGCGCTGACACGGAAGCGGCCGATCCCGGGCGGGGCGATCGCGAAGTTGCATTCCTTGGTGCCATCGAACTCGCGCGACTGCCGGTCGTTCATGATGGCGCGCACCAGCGTCGCAGCCTGCTCCGGGGTCAGGGCACGCTCGCTCTGCGGACGGATCTCCCCGTCGATCTTGATGGCGGGCGGGAAGCCGGCGGTGACGAAGAGGTCGGAGGCCTTCTTTTCCACCATCCGGCGCAGGAGGTCCTGCATCAGCTTGATAGCCTGATCACGATCCACGGTGAGACCTCCGCGCCATTACAGCACGCCGTTACAGCGCATCTTTATTCTGCGCCTTGTACCGCGCCTCTTCCTTGCTGACGGCTCCCTTGGTCACGAGCTCGGTCAGGCACTGGTCGAGCGTCTGCATGCCCGAGGACTGGCCGGTCTGGATGGCAGAGTACATCTGCGCGATCTTGCCTTCGCGGATCAGGTTGCGGATCGCCGGGGTGCCGATCATGATCTCGTGCGCGGCCACCCGGCCGCCGCCGTTGCGCTTCAGCAGCGTCTGTGAGATCACCGCCCGCAGCGATTCCGACAGCATGGAGCGGACCATGTCCTTCTCCGCGGCCGGGAACACATCGACCACGCGATCTATCGTCTTGGCGGCAGAGCTGGTGTGCAGGGTGCCGAAGACCAGGTGGCCGGTCTCGGCGGCCGTCAGCGCGAGGCGGATGGTCTCGAGATCACGCATCTCACCGACCAGGATGATGTCGGGGTCCTCGCGCAGCGCCGAGCGCAGCGCCTCGCTGAAGCCGAGCGTGTCGCGATGCACCTCGCGCTGGTTCACCAGGCAGCGCTTGGACTCGTGCACGAACTCGATCGGGTCCTCGATGGTGATGATGTGGTCGGGCCGGTTGTCGTTGCAGTGATTCACCATGCCGGCGAGCGTGGTCGACTTGCCCGAGCCCGTCGGGCCGGTGACGAGCACGAGCCCGCGCGGCAGCATGCAGAGGTCACGGAAGATCTTCGGCGAGGCCAGGTCATCGAGCGAGAGGATGTCCGAGGGAATATTGCGGAACACCGCGCCGGCGCCACGGTTCTGGTTGAAGGCGTTGACGCGAAAGCGCGCCAGCTTCGGAATCTCGAAGGAAAAATCGGTCTCGAAGAACTCCTCATAGGCCTTCCGTTGCTTGTCGTTCATGATGTCGTAGACCATGCTGTGCACTTCCTTGTGCGTCAGCGCCGGCATGTTGATCCGCTTCATGTCGCCGTCGACACGGATCATGGGCGGCACGCCGGAGGACAGGTGCAGGTCCGATGCCTTGTTCTTGACGGCGAACGCCAGGAGTTGCGCGATGTCGACGGCCATTGGGGATTCCTAGGGGTTTCCTGGGGCACTTGCAGCCGTCATCGCGGGTCTGTGGGACCTGCGCTGGCGGCTGACGGACTTGGCGGCAAAATACGGCCTGGAGTATAGCGGAGGGGTTTGGGCGTCCATATGTTAAGGTCCTCGCAGAATTTACCGGATCGCATCGAGAACCTGCGTGCGCGGATGGCGGCGGCCGCCGCGAGGGCCGGCCGGAATGTCGACTCCGTCACACTCCTTACGGTTTCCAAGGGCCAGCCGGCGGAGCTGATCCGGGCCGGGGCGGCCGCGGGGCTGACCGACATCGGGGAGAGCTACCTCACCGAGGCGCTCGCCAAGATGGAGGAATCGGGCGACCTCCCCGTCACCTGGCACTTCATCGGCCGGCTGCAGGCCAACAAGACCCGGCCCGTGGCCGAGCGCTTTGCCTGGGTCCACGGTATCGACCGGCTCAAGATCGCCGAGCGCCTCTCGGCGCAGCGCCCCCATCACGCACCAGCGCTCAATGTCTGCATCCAGGTGAACCTCGCCGCTGAGCAAACCAAGGGAGGTGTACCGCCTGCGGAAGCGGCCGCCCTTGCCGCCGCCGTCGCTGCGCTTCCGCGCCTGCGGCTGCGTGGGCTCATGTGCATCCCTCCCGAGGAAACCGACCCGACCCGGCAGCGCGGGTGGTTCGCGAGGCTCCGGGCACTCGCGGAGTCCCTGAATGCGGGCGGCCTCGGCCTCGATACCCTCTCGATGGGCATGAGTGAGGATTTCGAGGCAGCGATCCAGGAAGGGGCAACCCTCGTGCGGATCGGCACGGCGCTCTTCGGACCGCGCCCCGGGACGGCTCCAACCGGTACAATCCCGGAACAATGAGTCACCTGGAGCTGACAGTCCTCGGCGCCGGCAACATGGGGCGCGCGCTCATCGGAGGCCTGCTGCGCCGTGGCATGCGTGCGGAGCAGATCACCGTCGGCGAGAGCCAGGAAGGCGCGCGCGCCACGCTTTCCCGGGAGCTCGGTATAACTGCCATCGCGGACAATGCGGCTGCTGTTCGCAAAGCCGATCTGATCGTTATCGCCGTGAAGCCTCAGGACGCAGGCGCCGTCCTTGCGCCCCTCGCCACAGAGCTGAAGCAGCGCTCGCCCGTCGTCCTGTCAGTGGCGGCGGGCGTCCGAATCCAGGCGCTGCAGAGCTGGTGCGGCGCGGGGGTGCCGGTGATCCGCGCCATGCCCAACAGACCGGCGCTCGTGGGTGCTGGCGTGACCGGTCTCTATGCACCCGCAACGGTCGACGCCTCCCAACGCGCGATCGCGGCACAGATCATGCAGTCCGTCGGCGAAGTCGTCTGGGTTGCAACAGAGGATGCGCTCGACGTGGTGACGGCGCTTTCCGGTAGCGGTCCGGCCTACTTCTTCCTGCTCGCGGAAACGATGGCACGAGCCGGCGTCAGCCTTGGACTTCCTGCGGAAACGGCGCAACGTCTGTCGATTGCGACGCTGCATGGCGCGGGCCTTCTGGCGCACGGCAGCGACGGCGATCTCGCACGCCTGCGCGCCGAGGTTACATCGAAGGGCGGCACGACCGAGGCGGCGCTACGCACTCTGGAAGCCGCGGGTTTCGACGAACTCATCGCCCGCGCGATCGACGCGGCGACACACCGCAGCCGCGAGCTCGCCGAGCAGGCCGGCCGCTCCAGCCAGTAGCCGCACTTCCCGGGAAACCTCATGAGCGCTCTGATCTTCATCGTCGAGACACTGCTGTCGCTCGCGCTTTTCGTCGTGCTGGCGCGCCTGCTGTTGCAGCTCACCCGCGCCGATTTCCGCAATCCTGTCTGTCAGGCTGTCGTACGCCTCACCAATCCGCTGATCCTGCCGCTGCGGCGCATTCTGCCGCCGATCGGCAAGGTCGACACCGCTTCGGTGGTCGCGGTCATCATCGTCGCGCTGGTGGAGGTGGCGATCATCTTCGCCATCCGGGGCATTACTTTCGTCGGCCCGATCTACTGGGCGCAAACCGCGGCGCTCGAGATCGCACGCACCCTGCTCTGGACTTACTTCTACGCCATCATCCTCTACGCGTTGCTCAGCATGGTGGCCCCGGGCGGGTATTCACCGCTGCAATCGGTGCTCGCGACCGTCTGCGAGCCGGTGTTGCGGCCGTTTCGCCGGGTAATTCCGCCCGTCGCCGGCATCGATCTCTCGCCGCTCTGGGCGTGCATTCTCATTCAGGCCATCCTCATTCTCGTCGGCTGAGACGCTCCCGCGGCGTTGGAAACCAAGCCCTTAGCGGCGACTCCGCAACGGCAGCGCAGCTTCGGCCGCGCTCGCATGGCGCCCAAAAGCCTTGAAAAAAAGGCATTTCAGCACCGCATGAAATGAAAAAAAGCTGTTGCGCAGGCACGCGCATGTGCTATTTTC
Source organism: Steroidobacteraceae bacterium (assembly GCA_035652555.1). GTDB lineage: Bacteria > Pseudomonadota > Gammaproteobacteria > Steroidobacterales > Steroidobacteraceae > 13-2-20CM-66-19. The sequence goes on from DASRDO010000024.1 coordinate 40,797, forward strand.
CGCGCCGATTCCCGGCGCGACTGCAGCACAGCGCGCTCACAACCATTAAATATCGAGGAGTAGCGCAATATGGCGAAAAAGGGTGGCGCTCCGACGAAGTCGGAAGTCCTGACTCAAATCTCCAAAGACACGGGGCTGTCGCGCAAGCAGATCGGCGGTGTCTTCGACTCACTCAGCGGCGTGATCAAGAAGAGCCTGAAGAGCAACGGCCTCTTCACCATGCCCGGCCTGCTGAAGATGAAGGTCGTGAAGAAGCCCGCCACGAAGGCGCGTGAGGGAATCAATCCCTTCACCGGCGAGAAGATGATGTTCAAGGCCAAGCCGGCCAGCAAGAAGGTGCGCGTGATGCCGCTGAAGAGCCTGAAGGCGATGGTCAACTCGTAAAGACGATCGGTCGCGATATTCGAGAGCCCGGAACGGCCGCAAATCGGCCTTCCGGGCTTTATTTTTGGGCGCTCAGAAACTCGAGGACTAGAGCGCGCAGCTCGTGCAGGCGGCCGTGGAAGAAGTGCCCGGCACCGGGCAGAACGCGCATCGCAGGCGCGGTGGACTGCCGGCTTGCCCAGTCCCGCACTGCGGCAGGCTCGATCACATCGTCGGCATCGCCCTGCACGATGAGCCAGGGACATGCAGGGGAGTCGATGCCGTCCATTGGGACGCGGGTGATTCCCGGCGCAACCGTTACGAGTCTCTCCGGTCGGGCCTGCGCGGCCGCACGGATGGCGACGGCGCCTCCGAACGAGAATCCCGCGAGCCATAGCGCAGCGCCCGGCCAGCGCTCACGTCCGTAGGCGATGGCGGCCAACACGTCCGCAGTTTCCCCGCGGCCCTCGTCGTAACTCCCTGCGCTGCGGCCCACGCCGCGGAAGTTGAAGCGGACAGCAGGCACTCCCAGCTCCACGAAGGTCCTGGCGAGTGTGTACACGACTTTGTTGTCGAGCGTGCCGCCGTAGAGTGGATGGGGATGGCAGACCACGCCGAAGCGCACGGTCACTGCACGATCGCTCGCAGCGTCTGCGGTGGGCACCTCCACGAGCGCCTCGAGATCACCCGCAGGACCTGCGAGCGTGATCCGCTCCGCGCGCGGCGGCTTCATGCGGAATGCGGGGCGGTGAGCTCCACGAGCAGGCGGTTCAGCCGCTGCACGAATTCGGCCGGGTTGCCGAGCTGCCCTCCTTCCGCCAGCTCCGCCTGATCGTAAAGGAGCAGCGAGAGGTCCTTGAATCGCGCGCTGTCGGCAAGGCCATCGAGATGTTTCACCAGCGGGTGGCCGACATTCAGCTCGAGCGCCGGCTTCGACTCCGGGACCTTCTGGCCGGCGGCCGCCAGGATCCGGCGCATACCCGCCCCGAGATCGTGCTCGCCGAGCACCAGACACGCCGGCGAATCGGTGAGACGCGTGCTCACCCGCACTTCCACGATCCGCTCGCCGATCGCATCCTTCACCCGCTTGAGCAGGCCCTTGCTTTCCTTCAGCTCCTCCTCACGGCGCTTGCGCTCGGCCTCGCTCTCGAGCGGCCCGAGCTCGAGATCGCCGCGCGCCGCATCCTTGAAGCGCTTGCCCGGGAAGCCATCGAGGTCGCCCAGCGTCTGGCCCGCCATCTGGCCCATGATCCACTCATCGATGCGCTCACCCAGCAGCAGCACTTCCAGTCCCCGTTGAGTCAGCTGCTCGATGTAGGGGCTGGCGCGTGCCGCGGCGATGCTCTCCGCAATGATGTAGTAGATCCGGTCCTGCCCGGGCTTCATCCGCTCCACGTATTGCGCGAGGCTCACCGAAGGCTCGTTGCCCGCCTCGTGGGTGCTCGCGAACCTCAGAAGTTGCAGCAGCGCCGGGCGGTTGGCCGCATCCTGGGCCACGCCTTCCTTCAGCACCGCGCCGAACTCCTTCCAGAAAGCAGCGTATTTCTCGGGCTCGTCCTTGGCGAGCTTCGTCAGCATGTCGAGCACGCGCTTGGTGAGGCCGCTGCGGATGGCCTCGACTTCCGGCTCCTGCTGCAGCAGCTCCCGCGAGACGTTGAGGGGCAGATCGCTGGAATCGAGCACGCCCTTCACAAATCGCAGATAGAGCGGCAGGAACTGCTCGGCATCGTCCATGATGAAGACGCGCCGCACGTAGAGCTTCAGTCCGTGGGCGGCATCCCGCTGCCAGAGATCGAACGGCGCCCGGCTCGGGAGATAGAGCAGGCTCGTGTATTCACGCTTGCCCTCCACGCGGTTGTGGCTCCAGGCGATGGGGTCGGTGAAGTCATGCGCCAGATACTGATAGAACTGGCGATACTCCTCGTCGGTGATCTCCGCCCGCGGGCGCGTCCACAGCGCCTTTGCCTGGTTGACGACTTCATACTCCAGCGACGCCTCGCCTTCCTTGCGCATGCGCACCGGGAAGGCGATGTGGTCGGAATAGCGGCGGATCAGCGAGCGCAGGCGGAAGGGATCGGCGAATTCCTTCGCTTCGGGCTTCAAGTGGAGCTTGACCGTTGTGCCGCGCTGCGGCCGCGTGTCGCTCTCAACGGTGAACTCGCCATCGGCGCTCGATTCCCAGCGCACACCACTTTCGGGCGGCAGCCCGGCTTTGCGCGAGAGCACCTCGACGCGGTCGGCGACGATGAACGCCGAGTAGAAGCCGACGCCGAACTGGCCGATGAGCTGCGAATCCTTCTGCTGATCGCCCGTGAGGGAGCGAAAGAACTCGCCGGTGCCGGAGCGGGCGATGGTGCCGAGATTGGCCACCGCTTCTTCCCGCGTCATGCCGATGCCGTTGTCGGTGACACTCAAGGTGCCCGCTTGCGGGTCCGCCTCCACACGGATCTCGAGCTCGGGGTCGCTCGCGAGCAGCGATGGCTCGCCGATGGCCGCGAAGCGCAATCGGTCGTTGGCGTCCGATGCGTTCGAGATGAGCTCGCGCAGGAAGATCTCCCGGTGGCTGTACAGGGAGTGGATCATGAGCTTCAGCAGCTCGCGGACTTCAGCCTGAAATCCGTGTGTCTGCCGGTCGGCGGTGGACGCCGTGGGGTTCTCGGGACTCGACATGGCCGGGCTCCGCTCCTGGTTTTATGTCTTGAAGGTGCCGGAGCCGGAGCATTTTGGGCGGCAGCGCCCGTTTTTCAAGAGCGTAGCGCCGCGAAGAGCGGGCGAAGGCAGGTCAGCCGGGCAGGCGCAGCAGACGGCGGTACAGATCGAAGAAGGTCACGCTGCCGGCAAGGAGCGCCGCATTGACCCGCAGCTGCGGTGCGAGCAGCCAGACACCGAGGGCGGAGCCCCAGGCGAGAACCGGTGTCGACAGCGCCGCGGCCTCGGCGAGCGTAGTGGTCGCGACGTGGCGACAGGCGCCGGCCACATCGTCGATCTCATCCCAAAAATGCAGGAAGAATTCCATCCGACCCAACTCTACAAGGCGTGAGCTTCTGTTGTCGTGCGGAATATCACAATCGGACCGGCTTGCGGGAGCGCAGTGCGGTGCGTAGGCTTGACCCCGGCCCGTTCAGTGCGCGTTCAGAGAGCATGGGACCACCATGAATCGCATCGTCGTCCTCAACCCGAAGGGTGGCTCGGGCAAGACGACCATAGCGACCAACCTTGCGAGCTACTTTGCCTCGCAGCAGCAAAAGCCAGTCCTGATGGATTTCGATCCGCAGGGGTCCTCGCTTCGTTGGGTGCGCAAGCGCAAGTCACCGCAGCCGCCGATTTATGTCATAGCCGCCTTTGAAAGAGACCCGCGGGTGACGCGCTCGTTCCAGCTGCGCGTGCCCGCGGGCACGACGCACGTGATCGTGGATACGCCCGCTGCGGTGGAGGCGCGCCAGCTTCCCGAGCTGACACGCGATGCGCGCAAGATCATCGTCCCCGTGCTGCCATCGGACATCGACATTCACGCCTGCTCGCGCTGCATCCGCGACCTGCTGCTGGTGGCCAAGATCCGCCGCGAGCACAACCGCATCGGCGTGGTCGCCAACCGCATCCGCCGCAATACCATCACCTACCAGTCACTCATCCGCTTCCTGAAGACCTTGGGAATTCCGATCGTGGCGACGATACGCGACTCGCAGAACTACCTGCGCGCCGCCGAGCAGGGCATCGGCGTGCACGAGATGAAGAGCTATGTCACGAGGGAAGATATCGAGGAATGGCGGCCTTTGATTAATTGGCTCGAAGTCGCCTCCGGCGCTTCGAGCGGCCAGCCCTCTGACAAGGATTCATCCCGCGGCCCAGGGAACGGCCCTGGGCCGCTCAATCCTGTGCTTTCGAGCAGTGGCTCCGATTGAGCCTACCGGCTGGGGTTAGCGGTTCGGAGCCTTGTTCGCGCCGGCCGCGCGGATGTTCCCCTCGGGCTGGCGCTCATCGTCCTCGAAGGACTCGCGCATGCGGTCGGCCCAGTTCTTGTAGCTCGACCACGTGTTGAGATTGCGCGTGATAGCGGCATGGCGCGCGCGAGCACGCTGCATGCGATCGAGCCAGTCCGGATACGGCTCGGCCGGATTCGCCGCCGCCGGCCCGCTGGCAGGCGGGTCGTTCTGTTTGCCGGGCGCGTTGCCTCGCCCCCTGTCGGTTGGACTCATGAAAACACCTTAAGCTTTTACGCAGGGTACGGCTTTGATCTGCGGCACGCAGGGAACTGGTTCACAAGCATGTCGCCCGTTGCCTACAGTTTCCGCATTGCGCGCGCGTTATGTCATGGCGAGACGGAAAGCGGGGACCGACGCGTTCCCGCGTGCGCTCGCCTGCGGGTCAGGCGACCAGGCGGTAAACGGGTCGATAGGTCGTTCCGGGCAGCTTCATGCGCCGTTGCGCGACGAATGCGGCCAGCAGCTCGTCGAGGAGCTGCATGATGCTGCGATCCCCTGCGAGCTCGTACGGGCCGTGGCGCTCGATCGCCTGGATACCGTGCTCCTTCACGTTGCCGGTGACGATGCCGGAGAACGCGCGGCGCAGATTGGCGGCGAGCTCGTGCACGGGCTGGCCGCGAGCGAGCGCGAGCGAGCGCATCGACTCGTGGGTGACCGCGAACGGCCGCTGAAACTCCGGCTTGATCGCAAGCAGCCAGTTGAAGTTGTACGAGTCGCTGCGCTCGCGGCGGAACTCGCGCACCACCTCCATGGCGCGCACCATGCGGCGGCCGACCTCGGCCGGATCGCCGATGATCGTGGTGAGCCGCTGGGCCGCCGCTTCGCCCAGCGTTCCGGCGATGAAGCGGGAGATGTGCTCGAAGTACGCCGCGCTCTCGCGCGGGCCGGTCAGCACGACCGGCAGCGGCTGATCCTGATTCTCCGGATCGAGAAGGATGCCGAGAAGATAGAGGATCTCCTCGGCGGTTCCGGCGCCGCCGGGGAAGACCACGATGCCGTGAGCGAGGCGCACGAAGGCTTCGAGGCGCTTCTCGATGTCCGGCATGATGACGAGCTGGTTGACGATCGGATTCGGCGGCTCGGCGGCGATGATGCCGGGCTCCGTGAGGCCGATGTAGCGGCCGTGATCGATGCGCTGCTTGGCGTGACCGATGGTCGCGCCCTTCATCGGGCCCTTCATCGCCCCCGGTCCACAGCCGGTGCAGACGTCCAGGCCGCGAAGCCCCAATTCGTAGCCGACGCGCTTGCTGTACTTGTATTCGTCGGAGCCGATCGAGTGACCGCCCCAGCATACGACCAGGTTGGGCCGCGCCTTGTGGTCGAGCAGGCGCGAATTGCGCAGCACGTGGAACACCGCATTGGTGATGTCGGCGGATTTCGCCAGGTCGTAGCGGCCGCCGGCGATGATCTCGTTGGCGATGAACACCACATCGCGCAGCACCGCAAAGAGATGCTCCTTGATGCCACGGATCATCTGCCCGTCGACGAACGCCGAGGCCGGAGCGTTGTGGACCTCGAGCTTGATGCCCCACGTGTGGCGCACGATGCGGATGTCGAAATCGCGATAGCGGTCGAAGATCTCCTTGGCGTCATCGGTGCCGGCGCCGCTGTTGAGCACGGCGAGGGCGCACTTGCGGAAGAGCTCGTAGAGCCCTCCCTGACCCGAGTCGAGCAGCTTCTCGATCTCGACCTGCGAGAGGTGCTCGAGGCTGCCGCGGGGGCCCACCCGGGCATCGATGAATTCGGGAACGACGAAGCTGCTTTCCATGGCTACGGCAGAATGTCGATCGGCGTGCCTTCGTGTGTCAGCAACCAGATCTCCACCATGTCGGCATCGGAGACGGCGATGCAACCGTCCGTCCAGTCGTTGTGCTGGTAATACCAGGGGGAATTCTTCAGCCGGTTCGGCAGGCCGTGAATCATGATCGCCCCGCCTGGCTGCCAGTGATGCACCTGGGCGCGCTGCAGGTCGCCGGCGTTCGGATAAGAGATCTGGATCGAGAGGAAGAACTCGCTGCGCGGATTGCGGCGCGCCAGCCGATACCAGCCCTCCGGCGTGCGGAAGTCACCGTCGCGCTGCTTCGGCCCCTTGGGCTCCAGGCCGAGGGCGATCTTGTAGGAGCGCACGACCTTGGCGCCGTCCATCAGGTAGAGCCGCCGCTGCGATTTCCTCACCACCACGCGATCGACGTAAGGCAGGTCCGGCGATGGCAGCAGCGTGACCCGCGGCGCGATCGCCGAGTGCGGGCTCGCTTCCACGCCCGCGGCCCGATCCCCCATGGCCGGTGGCGGCGGAGGCGTAGCGACGGCCGGCCCGATCGGGCCGCCGGCGTGCGCCACCGCTGCCGCGCAACCGAGCACGGCGGCCGTGAAGAGCGCTCTCAAGAGTGACATGGCTGAATTATAAGGGCTTTCGCGAGGACCTCGTGATCCCCTTGCCGCCAAGCTCAGTGCCTCAGTCGCTGCTCGCAGACACATCCTCGATCCGCGGCACTACGAGCTGCGTGCCGGGCTGCAGGTTCGCGAAATCCGTGTCCGGATTGTATTGCCGCAGCAACCACAGCGGCAGCTGCGAGAAATGCTGCGTCAGAGTCCATAACGAATCACCGCGCTGCGCGACGTACTGCTGCGTCCCGACGATACGATGCGCGGCGAAGTAGCTCGCCTCCAGCGCCTGATGGTAGTTGCGCCGCCGCGCCTCGAATTCGCCCGGCGGCACGCGGCGGAAATCGAGCCGGATGCGATGTCCCACCATCACGGGCCGGCCAAACCTCAGATGGTTGATGCGCCGCAGATCCTGGGCTCTGATGCCGAGCCAGTCAGCGTAGTGTCCGAGAGTCTCAGCCGCCGCGACCCGGATGGTGTCGTGGGGTCCGACGGAATAGTCGGTGGGATCGGCGCTCTGGCTGGAGCCTTGCGCGGGCCCGAGTGCGGGGCCGAGCGCATCCGCCTGGGCCGCAGAGACCGGCTGCGCGGTGTCGTTATCGGCAGCGGCGTCATCGCTGGACCCTTGTGAGACCGTGGCGCGCGCATCGGAAGAGGCAGCGCTCCCCTCGAGACCGTTGAAGTCGAGCAGACGCTGGCTCGCTGTCGCGAAGCTCGAGGCAACCTGCGGCAACGCATCCCCGTCAGGAGTGCTCGCGGGAATGGTAGTGACCGTCGGCGATGAGGCGGCAAACGTCACACGCGAGTAGCGGGTCGGGGATGCCGAGCCTGCGACCAGAGTTGCGGCGACCGCATTTGCAGCCGGTGGTGGACTCACGGCCGGCGTCGCGCCGCGCACATTCGAAGGAAGCGCTGAAGTTGCACGCGGCGTCACGCCACCTGCATTGGCCGGCTGCACCAGTGCAGCCACCAGGCGCGCAGGCGCAGTCTGCGACCTGCGGGAGGCCGCACTGGCCAGCAGTGTCTGTGAGCCCAATCGCTTGGCGAGCATCGCGGCCGTCAGCGTCGGGCCCGCGGACGGCAGCCGCAGCTCATATCCTCTCGGGACTGCGAGCCTGCCGCGCCAGACGGCCGGCCGCAGAGCGGGGTTCAACTCCCGCAGCGTCTCGGAGTCGAGATCCAGCGCGCGCTCGAGCGATCTGACGTCCACGTACGCCGGCATCCGCACCTCGCGGAAGCTCGCCTCCTTCATCGGCACGATCGTCCCGAAGTATTTCCCCGGATCGCGCTCGATCTTCAACGCCGCGAGAAATGAGACGTAGAAATTGCGGGAGGCGAAACCGAAGGTACGACTCTGATAAGTGCGCACGATCGTGACGATATCGGTGGTGCCGAGGGTGTCCACCGCCCGGCGCATGCCCGCGACCCCGTGGTTGTAGGCGGTGAGTGCGAGCGGCCAGGTGCCGAGGATGCGGTAGTTGTAGGCGAGAAGCTGCGCCGCGGCCTCCGTGGCGCGGAACGGGTCCATCCGGTCATCGACGGTGCGATCGATTCGCATGAACCGCCGCCCGGTCGAGCGCATGAACTGCCACAGGCCCGCGGCGCCGACCTTCGAGTAAGCGCTCGGATTGTAGGAGGACTCCACGAGCGGCAGCGCGGCGAGCTCGGGAGGCAGTCCCTCCTCCTTCAGCGCCTGCGCGATGTCCTTCTGCCAGGTGCCGGAGCGAACGAGCCCGGCCTTGAAGCGGTTCGCCTGGCCGAGCTGGAAACGGATGTCGTCCGTCGCCTCGCGCAGCCGCTCCGGAGTCGCCTGCGCGCCCCAGAGCGCCTTGATGCGCTCGTCCTCCGGCGACAGCGGACCCTGTCCGGAGGCGATTCGCTCGAGCTCCGCGACATAGTGGTCGCGGGCCTGGTTCACGATCCGCTGGCGCGCACGCGGCGAGCTGTTCGGCGCGAAGTGCAGCGTGTCGTAGATGACGCTGAGATTGTATTGGTCGTGCAGGTACCCGGAGTCAGTATCGATCTGCGTGTATACGCGGACCCAGAAGTCGACGTCCCTTTGCAACTGCGGCGGATAGGGAAGCTGCGGATCGGCTGCGGGCGCCTGCGCGATTGCGAACGGCACGAGCAGCGCGGCCCACAGCCAACGCAGTCGGCCCCGTGTGCTGCCGTCGCGAAACGCCGGGCGTCCGGAGCCTCCGCGCGGAGCATGCACCCCCCCTGTCGAGTTCATTTACACCCCGCCCCGTCGAAGAATCGCATGAGTATTCAAAGGCTTGTGATTTGACCGCCGGACCGGGGCCTTCGCCACCACCATCCAAGTGTCGATTAAATTGACACTTCGCCCGTCCGAGCTTCCTGGAGAGATGCGATCGGGCCGCGGTGACTACCCTTCCGGATGCCGGATAACTTCTCACAACGGGCACTGCGTCACAATTGAACCGCGTCGCAGATGCAACATGTCATATGGAAACGGCTCACGGACCGGCTGGCACGCGCGTTGCTTGTATCACACTATCGGGGCCGGCGGCCGGCCCGGAAGGAAGCAAGCTAGCGAATTCGAAGAAAGCACGGGCGGGATCAGGCGCGGGATGGCGCACTCCAGCACCGTGTCCCTTGATAAGAAGAACGACACTCCTCCACACAAGCAAGCGACCGATAGACCAACCCCGCGAAAGCGGGGTTTTTTTTGATCAGCCGCCGGGGAGCGGCACCGGCGGCCGATCAACGCCCGTCACGCCGCCAGGCGAGCGATTTCAGCGGCTGCCTTCGCGAGGCTCGTCTCTTTGCTCTGCGTGCCCATGGCGAGGCCTTCGGCGTAGATGAATTCGACGTCCTCGATTCCGAGGAAGCGCAGGAAATCGCGCACATGGCCGGTCTGAGTGTCGAGCGGCGTGCCGGCATACTTGCCGCCACGGGCGGCGAATACGTAAACCTTCCTGCCGCCTAGCAAGCCGACGGCGCCCTTCTCGGTGTACTTGAAAGTCACTCCCGCGCGTGCGATGTGATCGAAATAGGCCTTCAGCTGCGAGGGCAACCCGAAGTTATACATCGGCAGGCCAAGGACGATGACATCGGCCTGCCTGATCTCATCGATGAGCGCATCCGAATACGCAACCACGGCATGCTGCTCCGCAGTCCGATCTTCGGGTCGGGCAGTGAAGGCACCGAAGCGGTGGCCATCGAGGTGCGGCACCGCATCCGCGGCGGCGACGTCCCGCAGGACGATCTTCGCGTCTGGATTGCGAGCCTTGAAGGCGGCGACGAACTGATCGGCCAGCCGGCTCGATTGGCCCTCGTGGTGGCTGATGCTGGCGTTGATCTGTAGCAGGACGGTCATGGCGCGCTCCTCGTTTTTTTGTCCGGGCGCCATTTAGCTATTGAATCAATGAATCCAAAAGCGCAAAAATCAGGGTCTACCTATCTATGCAGCGAATAGATCATGGCTGGCCCGCTCGTTTCCCTGGATCAGTGGCGCTCGCTGCTCGCCGTGGTCGACGCCGGGGGCTATGCCCAGGCCGCGCAGGCGCTGCACAAGAGCCAGTCGGCGGTCACCTACGCAGTGCAGAAAATCGAGTCCGCGCTGCGCGTGAAGGCGTTCAAGGTGATCGGGCGCAAGGCGCACCTGACACCCACCGGCGAGGTGTTGTATCGGCGTGCCAGGGCGCTCCTCGAGGAGGCCGGCGCGCTGGAGCTGGCCGCAGGCTCGCTGGCCGCCGGCTGGGAGCCCGAGCTGCGCCTTGCAGTAGAGATCATCTTTCCGACCTGGCTGCTGCTGCAGTGCTTCACGCGCTTCGCCACGGAGCAGCCGCAGACGCGCATCGAGTTGTATGAGACCGTGCTCAGCGGCACCCAGGAGGCGCTGCTGCAGCACAGGGTGGACCTCGCGATATGCTCAGGGGTGCCGGAAGGTTTCGCCGGCGATCTGCTGATGCGGGTTCGCTTCATCGCCGCGGCGCATCCCGATCATCCGCTGCACCGGCTCGGACGCAAGCTGACCCTGCAGGATTTGCGCAAGCACCGGCACCTGATGATTCGCGACACCGGCAGCCAGCGCCGCAGCGGCAGCTGGTTGGGAGCGAAGCAAAGCTGGGTGTTCAGCCACAAGGCCACCTCCATCCATGCCGCCGGCCTGGGCCTGGGATTCGCCTGGTACCCCGAGGACACCGTGCGCAGCGAGCTCGAGCGTGGTGTGCTCAAGCCCTTACCGTTGCGCGAGGGCTCGGAGCGTTGGGGGGATCTCTATCTCGTGTTCGCCGACCGCGACTATGCCGGTCCGGGCGTGCAGCGACTGGCCGAGCTGATCCGCTCCGGTGTAGCGGCACAATGCCGGGAGCAGCGCTAGTCTTCGATTCAGCCTGGCTCTGCGTTGAGCCAGACTCGATCGTGGCCCTGCGACCACAACCACTCCACGACCGTGTCGTACAGGCGGCGTCCGTAGCCGTGACCCCGGTGCAACGGGTCGACGAAAAGCGCCCATATGCTGCCGGTGAGCGCATCGCCGATGGCGAACGCCACTATCACGCCATCCAGCTCCATCACCCATCCGCGACCGGTAGTCTCGAGAGCCTCGATGACCTGGTCGTCGGGAATGGCGAGCGAGAATTGCCGGTTTTCCGACACGGCGTGCCGGACCCGAAACAGATCGGGTAAATCGTCGCGAACCGCCTGCCGCAGGAGTGCGGGCATGTCTGACTCAGAGTCCCATTTAGGCTAGCCGCACTTCGAGTCGCCGCAATTGAGGCACGTCATGCAGCCGTCCATCATGACGACCGCGGCGGTGCTGCACTTGCCGCAAAGTTGCGCACCCTCGGGAAAATGCGTCTTCGCAAACGCGTCCGCCTGCTTCGCGCGCGCCTCGAACTCGGCCCGCTTCTCGTCCACCAGTTTCTGCTGATGCTCATCGAGCTGCGGCTTGCGCATGAGGCCGATGGTCTGCAGGTGCCGCTCGATGACATAGCCCAGCTCCGCGATGATCGATGGCATGAACTTGCCACCCGGCTGCCAGTAGCCGCCACGCGGATCGAACACGGCCTTCAGCTCGTCCACCAGGAACGTGACGTCGCCGCCCTTGCGGAATACGGCGGAAATGATCCGCGTCAGCGCGACGATCCACTGGAAGTGATCGAGGTTCTTCGAGTTGATGAAGATCTCGAAGGGCCGGCGCTGCTCGTACTCCGTGCCTTCGTTCAGCACGATGTCGTTGATGGTCACGTACATCGCGTGATCCGAGATCGGCGTCTTGATCTTATAAGTCGAGCCGATCAGCACCTCCGGACGCTCGAGCCTCTCGTGCATCCGGATGACCTTCGCCGTGCGGCCGTTCTTGTCGCGAACGACCTCCTCGGTAGGCGGCGGCGCCCACGCCTTGGGAGCCTCCGCCGCTGCGGCGACCGGCACCCCGGGTTGGACCCGAGCCGTGTCCTCGGGCTTCTGCACGTGGTACTTGACGATCTTCCGATCGATCTTGATGGTCATGGTAGAGCTTCCAAAAAAGTTGGCGCGCAGGCCGTGGGTCTGAGACGCGTATCAGTAGCGTCCGTAGTACCCGTCCTTCATAGCGTCAAACAGGTTCGCTGCGGTGTGCAGCTCGCCGTCGTATTCGATCTCCTCGTCACCACGCGCTTCCACGACCGTACCATCCTCGAGCGTGAACTTGTAGGTCGTGTTCTTGAGGTCCTGCTCCTTGACGAGCACGCCCTGGAACGCCTCGGGGTTGAAGCGGAACGTGGTGCAGCCCTTCAGCCCCTTCTCGTGAGCATACAGGTAGATGTCCTTGAACTTCTCGTAAGGAAAGTCGGTCGGTACGTTCGCCGTCTTGGAAATCGATGAGTCCACCCATTTCTGGGCAGCGGCCTGAACGTCGACGTGCTCCTTCGGGGTAACGTCCTCGGAAGCGATGAAGTAATCCGGGAGCTTCTCCGCTTCCGCCGTCGAGCCCGGCTTGGCCTTGGCATTGACGAGCTCACGGTAGGCCAGGAGCTCGAAGGAGTAGACGTCCACCTTCTCCTTCGTCTTCTTGCCGCCGCGGATCACGTTGCGGAAGTAATAATGCGCGAACGAAGGCTCGATGCCGTTCGAAGCATTGTTCGCGAGCGAGAGCGAGATCGTGCCCGTGGGCGCGATCGAGGTGTGATGGGTGAATCTGGCGCCGGTCTCCGCCAGCTCTTCCGCAAGCTTTGGCGCGACCTCCGCGACCCTCTGCATGTAGCGGCTGTACCTGGCGTGCAGGATCCGGCCCGGGATCCTGTCGCCGGCCTTCCAGCCATCGCGGCCCATCTCGGGACGCTTGCGCAGCATCTCCCGGGTGACCGTGAATCCCTCGTTCATGATCGGGGCCGGTCCCTTCTCGCGCGCCAGCTCGAGAGCCGCCTCCCAGCCGGCGAGCGCCATCTCGCGCGAGACTTCCTCGGTGAAGCGGATCGACTCGGGTGAGCCGTACTTCATCCGCAGCAGCGTCATCGTGCTGCCGAGCCCGAGATAGCCCATGCCGTGGCGGCGCTTGCGCAGGATCTCCTCGCGCTGCTTCTCCAGCGGCAAGCCGTTGATCTCCACGACATTGTCCAGCATGCGCGTGAAGACGCGCACCACCTCGCGGTACTCCTCCCAGTCGAACTTCGCCCGCTCGGTGAACGGCTCCCTGACGAACTGCGTCAGGTTCACCGAACCCAACAGACACGAGCCATACGGCGGCAGCGGCTGTTCACCGCACGGGTTGGTGGCGCGGATGTTCTCGCACCACCAGTTGTTGTTCATCTCGTTGACGCGATCGATCAGGATGAATCCCGGCTCCGCGAAATCGTACGTGGAGGCCATGATGACGTCCCACATGCGCCGCGCCGGCATCGTCTTGTAGATCTTGCAGGCGACCAGGCCTTCCTCGTTCACGACATAGCCGTCGTGCACGGGCCATTCACGCCAGACGAATTTGGCGGTATCGGCGAGATCCGTCGCCTCGGTCTCGATCTCCGCGCGGGTGATCGGGAAAGCAAGCTTCCACTCGCGATTCTCACGCACCGCGGCCATGAACTCATCAGTGATGAGCAGCGACAGGTTGAACTGCCGCAGACGGCCATTCTCCCGCTTGGCGCGGATGAACTCCATCGCATCGGGATGACCGACATCGAAGGTTCCCATCTGCGCCCCACGCCGGCCGCCGGCGGAGGAGACGGTGAAACACATCTTGTCGTAGATGTCCATGAACGACAGTGGACCCGAGGTGTAGGCGCCGGCGCCGGACACGTACGCGCCGCGCGGCCTGAGGGTCGAATGCTCATAGCCGATGCCGCAACCGGCCTTGAGCGTGAGGCCCGCCTCGTGGACCTTGCGCAGAATATCGTCCATCGAGTCGCGGATCGTGCCCGACACGGTGCAGTTGATCGTCGAGGTCGCCGGCTTGTGCTCCAGAGCACCGGCGTTGGAAGTCACGCGTCCCGCCGGAATTGCGCCACGACGTAGCGCCCAGAGGAACCGTTCGTACCACTGGTCGCGTACCTCCTCACGCTCGACGTCGGCGAGCGCGCGCGCGACACGCTTGTAGGTGTCGTCCATCGTCTTGTCGATGGGCGCGCCGTCTTTGGCGGTGAGGCGATACTTCTTGTCCCAGATATCCAGCGAGGCTTCCTGGAACGGAACGGCTTCTAAGCCCACCGACTCGATTTTCACAACGGTATTCATGTGTCCGCGGCGCTCCGATTTTCTTTAGCACGCCTGCCCTACGGATCACAGGGGATATGGGCTCGTGCGCAATCGCGCAGAGCAACACGGACCGGGTCTGCCGGAGCGCTGCTCTCGCAGCCGATACCCCCTGAACCTCCCCGAACGCGCGATCTCGTGGAGCCGCCGGGCGGACACACAAGATCTTGTATCGGGGTAAAGAGCCTAATGAGCACTCCGGCAGGCGTCAAGATTCCCGGACATATTTCATCAGACACAATTTCATCTTTATAAACATTAGGTTGCAGAGATCTCGGCCGTGACAGACCTGACATAAAATTTCCTTCCGCGCATTTGCCGGCGCTCATACGGGGCCCTATATCTTGTACCCAAGCCTTGCACACGTTTTGCACAGCATGCTCACACGCCTAGCTGCAGGCCGTGCCGGCACATGAGCGGTGACTAGCTCCCGGCGAAGCTCTGACCCGACCTGCCACGGTCCCGCTCACGCCCGGCTCTACCCTCAGCCGCTCCGCCCATGCTGGCCGCTCCGCCCATGCCCTGCGTGCGCCGCTCGCGCCCCGCGCACCTCCGACCCATATCGACTTTCGCGCCCAACTCATCGCCTCATTTGCGACCCGCCGGGTCCGCCACCCGACCCGCCAGCGCCGAATGCGGCCAACCAACACTTGAAACTTCTCCGGCCGCCCGCAAATCGCCTGCAACGACATAGTGAGACCCAACAGTCCGGCATCCATTCACGATTGGAGGTTTGCAACATGACCATTCTGCGCTACGAGCCCTGGTCGCTCGTCAACCGTCTGCATCGGCATCTCGATGAGACCTTCTCCAGCGACGCCGACGGCGCCTGGTGGATTCCCCAGGTCGATGTCCACGAGGAGCCCGAGCGCTTCGCGGTGTTGGTCGACGTTCCCGGCGTGGAGCCGAAGGACATCGAGATCACTGCCGAGAAGGGTGTCCTCACCATCCGCGGTGAGCGGCGCATCGCCACGCGGGACGAGTCGAGCGCCTACCGGCGACTCGAGCGTCACAGCGGCAAGTTCCTGCGGCGCTTCACGCTGCCGGAGAGCGCCAATCTCGAATCGATCACTGCGAAGCACACCCATGGGGTGCTCGAGGTGACGATCCCGAAACAGGCGAAGCTCCAGCCGCGGCGGATCGAAGTCGCTGCCGCCTGAAGCGGCCGGGCTCACCCTCCGAAGCCGCCGAGGAAGGCCGTTCCACCGGCCTTCCTTGGCGGCAATTCGCCGTTTTCTCAAGGCCCCTTGCGGCAGCGCTCGAGCAGAGCCCGGGATCCTCAGGCCGCGGCCCACATGGGGCTCATCGACCACACATTAAGTAATCCCAGATAGAGGCACCGCGCCCACGCGCCGGCTTGTAGAATCGCAAGTCCCATGAAGCCCCGCGAGCTCCTCTGTGCCGCGCTGCTCCTCACCCCGGCGGGCATCATCCCGCCCGCCACGGCGCCTGCTGCCGTGCCTGCCGCCGTGGGCGGCGCGCGGGTTCCCTCGCTCGCGCCGATGATCCGCAGGGTATCGCCCGCGGTCGTGAACATCGCAACGCGTGGCGTCATGCCCGGCAGCGGCACGCACGATCCATTGCGTGCCGATCCTTTCTACAACCGCTTCTTCCATGGCCTTCCCGGCCAGGGCCCCGACGAGGAGCCCTTCGCGGCAGCCGGCTCCGGCGTGATCGTCGATGCCAAGCGCGGCTACATCCTCACCAACGCCCACGTCGTGGACCACGCGAGCGGCATCACCGTCACCCTCGAGGATGGCCGCAGTCTCAAAGCCAGGCTCGTCGGCGCCGATTCGCCGTCCGACATCGCGGTGGTGAAGGTCGCAGCACGCGGACTCAAGCAGATCCGGCTCGGCGACTCGGCGCGGCTCGCGGTCGGGGACTTCGTGGTGGCCATCGGCAACCCCTTCGGGCTGCCGCATTCGGCGACCTCGGGAATCGTAAGCGGCCTCAAGCGCTCGGGCTTCAGCCCGGATGACTACGAGAACTACATCCAGACGGATGCCTCCATCAATCCCGGCAACTCGGGCGGCGCCCTGGTCGATCTGCACGGCGATCTGGTCGGCATCAACACGGCGATCCTCTCCGGCAGCGGCGATAACATCGGCATCGGCTTCGCCATTCCGGTCAACACCGCGCAACGGGTGATGCAGCAGCTCATCGAGTACGGCGCCGTACGGCGGGGCCAGCTCGGCATCAACGTCTACGCCGTCACCCCGCAGGTGGCGCGCTCGCTCGGGCTGCACAAGGCGACCGGCGGACTCGTGGCCCAGGTGATCCCCGGCTCGCCGGCCGAAAAAGCCGGCGTCGAGGCCGGGGATGTGATCACCGGCATAGCCGGCCGCAGCGTCAAATCCAACGCCGACCTGCGCAATGCCATCGGCCTGCTGCGCGTCGGCGATGGAGTCACCATCGACCTGCTGCGCGACGGTCAGCGCGAGCGGCGTCACGCGGTCATCGCCGACACCCTGCCCGCCGCACCGGTGCACGCCCCGAGCGGCGCGCCGGCCCGGCTTGCACACTGACATGGCAGCGCCGCTGAGCGTCTGTGTGCTCGGAGGTACCGGCTTCGTCGGCTCGGAGCTCGTCACCCGCCTGGTGCGGCAGGGACATTGGGTGCGCGTCCCGACCCGCAGCCTGGGCCATGGCCAGCACCTCAGAGTTCTCTCGACGGTCGAGCTCGTCAACGCCAACGTGCACGACCCGCGCACGCTCGGCCAGCTCCTCGCCGGAATGGACGCGGTGATCAATCTCATCGGCATTCTCAACCCGAGCGGCCGCGCCAACTTCCACTCGGTGCACACCGAGCTCGCCGCGAAGGTCGTCGCGGCCGCGCGCGGCGCGAAGATCCGGCGCCTGCTGCAGATGAGCGCGGTCGGTGCCGATCGGGAGCGGGGTCCGAGCCGCTATCTGCGCTCCAAGGGCGAGGCGGAAGAGCTGGTCCGCGCCGCGGCCGCGCATCTCGATTTCACGATCTTCCGGCCATCGGTGATCTTCGGCCCGCGCGATTCGCTCACCAACCGGTTCGCGCGACTCCTGCGCCTGTCCGGCGGATTCCTGCCGCTCGCCCGCTCGCAGGCGCGCTTTGCTCCCGTGTATGTAGGCGACGTGGCCGATGCCTTCGCGGGCGCGCTCGAGGAGCGCGACACCTTCGGGCAGACCTACGAGCTCTGCGGCCCGGAAGTTCTGACACTCGAGCAGCTCGTGCGCCTCACCGCCGCGGTGGCCCAGCTCCCCTGCCACATCCTGAGGCTCCCGGACCTGCTCGGCCGGCTGCAGGCGGCGCTCCTCGGGCTCGTTCCCGGAAAGCCGTTCTCGCTCGATAATTTCCGCTCGCTCAGCGTGGACAGTGTCTGCAGCCGGGACGGCTTCGCGCGTTTCGGCATCCGACCGCGCCACATGATGGCCGTGTTGCCTTTCTACCTTGGCCCCTTCACCGCGCCGACCGAGCTCGACGCAGCACGCAAGACCAACGACTGAGTCTGCGAGTGGTGTACTCTTCAGCTTGACGATTTGATCGCCGCCAGTCGCTTCTCGCGCATCTTCTCGCCGATGGCGGCCCCCGCCAGCCCCTGCCGCTCGCTCTCGTCCAGGCTCACCGCAGCCGCTGCGGCGCGTGCGCGTCGCAGGTATTCGCGTTGCGGGTACGGTTGCGCCTCGAGTCCGGTGCGTCCGCGTGCGTCGGCCTCGCATGCCGCCAACATTTCTTCGAATCGTTCCGGCCGGCGGAAGGCATCGGTTGCCTCGAGGAGCTTCAATACAGTGCTCGGCCGCAACTCCGCCGCGCGGTGGACGACGGCGTGATGCCGCGCAGTGAGCACCGCCAGATCCCGAAAGCCGTTCGGCACCCTGAGACGCGCACACAGCGCCTCGATGACCGGTACACCGGCTTCCTCGTGTCCGCGGTGGCTCGGCCAGCGCTCCGGCTCGGTCAACGCCTTGCCCAGATCGTGCATGAGCACCGCAAACCGCACCGCCGTCGAGGCGCCCGTGGATGCGGCATAGCGCAGCGCCAACATGACGTGCACACCCGTGTCGACTTCCGGATGCCATCGGGGCGGCTGCGGCACGCCATAAAGCTCCGCCAACTCCGGGAAGATCACCTGCAGCGCGCCGCACATCCGCAGCGTCTCGAAAAACACCTCGGGCCGCGGCTCGCCGAGCGCGCGCTCGGTCTCCTGCCAGACACGCTCCGGAACGAGCGCGCCCAGCTCCCCGGAGTCCGTCATCCTGCGCATCAGGGCGACGGTCTCCTCGGCCACGCGAAAGCCGAGCTCTGCGTAACGCGCGGCAAACCGCGCGACGCGCAACACGCGCACCGGGTCCTCGATGAAACTTTCCGACACGTGCCGAAGCACGCGCGCCTCGAGATCACGGCGCCCGCCATACGGGTCGATCAGCTCTCCCGTCGAGCTCTCCGCCATTGCGTTGATGGTCAGGTCCCGGCGTCGAAGATCTTCTTCCAGCGTCACGTCCGGTGAGAACTGGGTGGTGAAGCCGCGGTAGCCGGGGGCGACCTTGCGCTCCAGACGGGCAAGCGCGTACTCCTCATGAGTCTGCGGATGCAGAAAGACAGGAAACTCGCGTCCGACGGGCACGAAGCCCTGCCGCTCGAGCTCCTCCGGTGAGGCGCCGACCACGACCCAGTCGCGCTCCTTCACCGGACGCCCAAGCAGCCGGTCTCGCACGGCACCGCCGACCAAGTACACCTGCATAATGCGCACATGTTAACCAAAAAGGTTAATGAGAAGGCCCGCTCCGTCCGCATGCGCGGCACGGGCGCGCGGCTGGCACTCACCACCGCGATGTTCGTCGCCCTTTCGGGCTGCACCAGCACGATGTACCTGCTACAGGCGGCTCACGGCGAGTGGCACGTCATGCACTCACGCAAACCGATCGTGCAAGTCATCGACGATCCGCAGACGCCGGAGGCACTTATCCGCGAGCTCGCGGACGTGCGCGATGCGCGGAGCTTCGCATCTCGGGAGCTGAAGCTGCCCGACAACGATAGCTATCGCACGTACGTCAAAATCGACCGGCAGTACGTCGTATGGAACGTCGTAGCCGCACCCGTCCTCTCGGTGGAGCCTAAGGAGTGGTGCTTCCCCATCGCCGGCTGCGTGGCCTATCGGGGTTACTTCAGTGAGAAGCGTGCCCGCGACTTCGCCTCAGGACTGAAGGCTCACGGCTATGACGTCGTGATCGAGGGCGTTCCGGCCTACTCCACCCTGGGTAAGCTCCCCGATCCGGTGATGAGCACGATGATGCGCTACGGCAGCGACGAGCTCGCAGCCATGATCTTTCACGAGCTGGCCCACCAACTGCTTTACGTGCGGGACGATTCACGTTTCAACGAAGCCTTTGCCGTCACGGTGGAGGACGAGGGGCTGAGACGCTGGCTCGAATACCGCGGCCAACCTGCCCGCATCCGGGCGCTGCGGCAGCAGCGGGTCGATGACCGGCGGTTCATCGCTCTGCTGCGACACACCCGCCGCAGGCTGGCAGCGCTCTACGCTTCAGAAGCTTCGCGCGAGCAGAAACTGCGCGACAAGCAGCGGATCTTCGCCGGGCTCGCGACGGACATCCGCGCCCTCGAGCGCCATCTCGGAGTCCGCTCACCGCTCTACGACGAGTGGATGGACGATGGACTCAACAACGCGGAGCTCGCATCCGTTGGCACCTATTTCGACTGCGTGCCGGGGTTCGAGCGGCTGCTCGAGCAGGAAAACGGGAGCCTGCCGCGCTTCTACGAGGCGGCACGCGAGCTGGCACGCCAGCCGAAGTCCATGAGGGATGCCGAGCTATGCTCCGGTCCCGCAGCGTCAGCCGCTTCGAGTGCGGCACTCGCCCGCAAGCGCCGCGCCGCACGAGGACAACTCTCACAACGACTGCCGTAGATCCTGCAGCGCAAATCCTTCCAGCGCGACATCGATGCGCCGCGTCAGCGCCATCGCCTTGAAGGCTTCACCCATCTCGCCCGGCAGCAGCAGGCGGCGCGCTTGTCCCGCCAGCCGCGCGTGCTCCACGCCGGCCGCCGACTCCGCGAGCAGCCGCTCGACGCCGGTTGCCAGCAGAAAGGCCGCCTGGGTGCAAAACCCGCTGACATCCAACCCACAGGCCACCGCCGCCTGCGCGACCCGTGTGAAATCGACCCAGGCAGTGATGTCCTGCACACCGAGGTTGATGTAAGGATCATCGTGTACACGCTGTCTGAAGTGGCAGCGGAAGGTGCCGTCGGTCCGTTGCGGATGATAGTAATGTGCCCGCGGCAGCCCGTAGTCGAAGAGGAGCATCAGCCCCTGCTCGAGACACTCGCTGACGCCCGCGACCCACGGGTCGGCCCGCAGGCAGACCTCCGAGGCATATCCCTCCGGCAGCGTTAGTGGCAGCTCCCCAAGGAGCGCCGCGGCTGCGTTGGCGAGCTCCGCATCGGGCGCCGCCTCCCGCTCCAGGAGCACTCCTCCCTCCACCGCCACACCGAGCTCGCGCACGTCGCCGCCGCGCAGTCTGAAGCGCCGAAACGGCAACGCATCCAGCACCTCATTGGCCAGAATCACTCCGCGGATCGGCCGATCCGGCAGCCGATCGAGCCAGACCACCCGCTTGCGCAGCTCCGCCGGCAAACGTTGCAATCGCCCCCGCTGTCGGTCGGCGAGGTCCGCACTGACCTCGAGAATGGCGTAACGATCGGGCAGCGCACCGCTGCCTGCCAGCGTCTCGAGAAGGATCGCCGCCATGCGCCCGGTGCCCGCGCCGAGCTCCAGGATGTCGCCGCCCCCGGCCAGCAGCGGCGCGCATTGTCGCGCCACGCAGCGGCTGAAGAGATCGGAAATCTCAGGGGCGGTCGCGAAGTCCCCGCCGGGACCGAGCTTCACGCTGCCCGCGCTGTAGTACCCGAGCCCCGGTGCGTAGAGCGCCAGCTCCATGAATTGCTCGAAAGACAACCAGCCGCCGGCGGCGCGCACGCGCTCGGCGATGAGCTCGGCCACGGCGCGGGAATGCACTTCTTCTTCCGGTGACAGCGCCGGCATCATAATCTAGCCCCCTCATGCCCGAACCTGCCTCCACCCAAACGGCCGCCCTTGCCGGCAAGGCCGCGCTCATCACCGGCGCTGCGCGGCGGGTCGGCGCGGCCATCGCGCGAGCGCTGCATGCGGCAGGCGCCAACGTAGTGCTGCATTACCGCAGCTCGGCTGAGGAAGCTGGCGCCCTCGCGCAGGACATGAACGGCCTCAGGCCGGGCTCGGCGGCGCTCGCGCAGGGCGATCTGCTCGACGGCGCCGCGGTGAAGGAGCTTGCCCGCACCGCGACGGCCGCATTCGGCGGGCTCGACATCCTCATCAACAACGCCTCGTCGTTCTATCCGACTCCGCTCGGGGATATCGACGAGGACGACTGGAGCGATCTCATCGGCACGAATCTCAAGGCGCCGCTCTTCCTGGCGCAGGCGGCCGCCGCGACGCTGCGCGAGCGCGGCGGGCTCATCGTCAACCTGGCCGACATTCACGGCATGCGCCCGCTGCGCCGCCATCCGGTGTACTGCGTTGCGAAAGCGGGCCTCATCATGCTGACGAAGTCCCTGGCGCGCGAGCTCGGGCCGCAGGTCCGGGTCAATGCGATCGCACCCGGCCCGGTCATGTGGCCGGAAGACGGACTCGATGAGGCGTTGCGCGAGGAGATCATCAGCCGCACTGCACTGAAGCGCATCGGCTCGGCGGAGGATGTCGCGCATGCGGTGCTCTTCTTCGCCTGCGCCGCGCCCTTCGTCACCGGCCAGATTCTGGCGGTCGATGGCGGCAGGAGCATCGGCTGGTAGGAGCGGCGGCCGGCCTCTCACTGCGCCCTGCGCACTTCCACCAGCGGGTGCGCGGCCCGATCGAATCGCCTCCAGAGCTCACCGATGGTCTGCCGCTGCGTCGGATGCACGAGATCGGGCGCGAGCGCGGCCAGTGGCCCCAACATGTACGCCCGCTTCAACAGGTCAGGCCGCGGCAGCTTGAGGTGCGGCAGGTGGCACACCAGCTCGCCGTAGAGAAGGATGTCGAGATCCATGGACCGCGGCGCCCATCGCGGCGCATCACGCGGGCGGCCGCAAAGGGCCTCGATGGCATGCAGGCGCGCCAGCACTTCGTCGACCCCGAGGTCCGTCGCCAGGCCGGCGACGAAGTTGACGAAGTCCTCGCCCTCGAACCCCACCGCGCGATTGCGATACCAGGGTGAGAAGCGCACGCCCGGAAACTGCCGCTCGAGCTCGCGTGCGGCCATCGCGAGGTGCCGCTCGGGCTCGATGTTGCTGCCGGCCGCGACGTAGACCTGGGGCATGGCTGCCTGCGGATCAGGCACGCGCCGCCGCGGCCGCGGTAAGGTCCGCGCGGGTGCGCTCGATGACCACACCGACATCGCGGGAGTTACGGATGGCGCCCGGCTTGTTGAGCGAGATGCGCACCCACTCGATGCCGAACTCCTCCAACAGCAGGAGCGCCAGGCGGTGTGCCAGCGTCTCGACCAGCTTGAACTCCGAGGCCTCGATGTAGGCCAGCGTCCGCTTGGCGACTCTCTTGTAGTCCACCGTGTCGGCGACATCATCGCTCAGCGCCGCCCGGCCACAATCCACGGGCAGCTCGAGATCTAGGACGACCGTCTGTTTGACGCGGCGCTCCCAATCGATAAAGCCAATGATGCACTCCGCAGTCAGGCCGCGGAGGAAGATCCGGTCGGTGGCTTGGATTGCAGTCGTCATGCGTGCAGAGATTGCGCAGCGGCGCCGGTGTCATCGTGTTGGAAGGGAACGGCCGTGAGCGTATCGAGCGGCCACTGAGCGCGCGCCTGGATCGCGAGCCCCTCGCGCTCGCCGGCCTTGAGCCGCGCCAGGCCCGCAACGGCGATCATCGCGGCATTGTCGGTGCAGAACTCGACCCGCGGATAGTACACGCGGCCGCCGCGCCGGCCGATGGCTTCATCGAGCGCCGCGCGCAGCCGCTGATTCGCGCTGACCCCACCGCAGACCACGAGCATGTCGAGACCGCTGGCCTCGAGCGCCCGGACGGCCTTTACCGCCAGGGTACCGACTATTGCCTCTTCAACGCCGCGAGCGACGTCCGCCCGCAGCTTGGGGGTCAGCTCCCGGCCGCGAAGCGAATGCAAAACAGCCGTCTTGAGTCCCGAGAAGCTGAGCTCGAGGCCGGGCCGGTCGAGCATCGGCCGTGGGTATTGAAAGACCCCGGGGGTACCGCTCTGCGCCAGACGCGCCAGCTCCGGCCCACCCGGGTACGGCAGCCCGAGGAGCTTCGCGGTCTTGTCGAAGGCTTCGCCGGCGGCATCGTCGCGGGTCTCACCGAGGATGCAGTAGCGCCCGATCCCTGTGACCTCGATGAGGAGGGTATGCCCGCCCGAGACGAGAAGCGCCACGTGCGGGAAGGGCGGTGGGTCAGGCTCGAGCAGCGGTGCGAGCAGATGGCCCTCCAGGTGATGCACCCCGATCGCCGGCACCTGCCAGGCATAGGCGAGACTGCGTGCGAGCGCAGCTCCCGTGAGCAGCGCCCCGATCAGGCCCGGACCCGCGGTAAAGGCGACCCCCGCGAGCTGCTGCGGAGCCGTGCCGGCTGCCGCGAGGGCACGCTCCACCAGCGGCAGGAGCCGGCGGACGTGATCGCGGGATGCCAGCTCCGGGACGACGCCTCCGTAGATCCGGTGCAGCTCCACCTGACTATAGAGCTCATGCGCCAGCAGCCCCCCGGACTCATCGAGCACGGCCGCCGCGCTCTCGTCGCAGGAAGACTCGAGGGCGAGCACGCGAAGGCCCGCTGTGCCAGCCTCGTCCAAGGCCCCGGGAGCCGCCGTCTCGGACGGAGGCACCCCAGGAAACGCTTTTGCCTTTGCCATGAGCCTCAACTAGAATTGCGCGCCCGTTTTTCCGGTCATTCCAAAAATCTGCTTGTCCCGCCCGTAGGCCTGAGGTTTCGATGCCGAGCGTCCGTATCCGTGAGAATGAGTACTTCGATGCCGCCCTGCGGCGTTTCAAACGCGCGTGCGAGAAGGCCGGCATTCTCACCGAGCTGCGCCGGCGTGAATTCTACGAGAAGCCGACCCAGGAGCGGAAACGCAAGAAGGCGGCGGCCATCAAGCGCCACATGAAGCGCATCTCGCGCGAGGGCATGCGCCCTTCCCGCTGACCTCCGCATGACCCTCAAGGAACGCATCACGGAGGACATGAAGAGTGCCATGCGCGCCGGGGAGAAGGAGCGTCTCGGCACCATCCGGCTGGCACTCGCCGCCATCAAGCAGCGTGAGGTCGACGAGCGCATCACGCTCGATGACGGCCAGGTGCTCACGGTGCTGGAGAAGATGATCAAGCAGCGCAAGGAGGCGATCACTCAATTCCAGTCCGGCGGCCGCGCCGACCTCGTCGCGAAGGAGAGCGCGGAGGTCTCGATCCTCGAAGCCTACCTGCCCGCCCGCCTGAGCGATGCGGAGCTCGATGCGCTCATCACCGGTGCCATCGCCGCCACCGGCGCTGCATCGCCCAAGGACATGGGAAAGGTGATCGCCGCAGTCAAGTCCCAGGCGCAGGGTCGCGCCGACATGGGTGTCGTCAGTGCCCGCGTGAAGGAGAAGCTGGCCCCACGCTGACGCCCCGGCCGGACCGCGGCCACCAGTTAGAAACCAGCCATCATCCCCCAAGGCTTCATCGACGAGCTGATCGCCCGCGCGGACATCGTGGAGGTCATCGGCTCGCGCGTGCAGCTGAAGAAAGCGGGCCGCGAGTACAAGGCCTGCTGCCCCTTCCACAACGAGAAAACGGCCTCCTTCTGGGTGAGCCCGGAGAAGCAGTTCTATCACTGCTTCGGCTGCGGCGCGCACGGCACGGTGCTGCGCTTCCTGATGGAGCACGATCGCATGGCCTTCCCCGAGGCCGTCGAGGAGCTCGCGAGCCGGCTCGGGCTGGAAGTGCCGCACGAAGGTGGCGGCTCGCCCGCCGTCGCGCGCGACTCCGAGAAACTCTACGAGCTCATGTCCCGGGTGGCGGGGTTCTATGCCGAGACGCTTGCGCGTGAGCCCCGCGCGCGCGAATACCTGACACGCCGCGGACTGACTTCCGACACCCTCACGCAGTTCGGCATCGGCTATGCGCCGGACTCCTGGAATGCCGTGCTGAAGCGCTTCGGTACGGGTGAGGTCGAGCGCAAGGCGCTCGCCGATCTCGGCCTCATCATCGAGCGTGATACCGGCCGGCCCCAGACAGGAGCGGCCCGTGAGGGCGACCGGCACTACGACCGCTTCCGCGATCGCATCATGTTCCCGATCCGCGACGTACGCGGCCGGGTCATCGCTTTCGGCGGCCGCGTCATCGACCGCGGCGAGCCGAAATATCTCAACTCGCCGGAGACCACGCTATTCCACAAGGGGCGTGAGCTCTACGGGCTCTACGAGACCCGGCATTCGCGTACCAACCTGGAGCGTCTGTTGGTTGTCGAAGGCTACATGGACGCCGTTCGTCTGCATCAGTCGGGCATCCCCTACGCGGTTGCGACACTCGGTACGGCGACCACGCCCGAGCATCTGCGCCGCATCTTTCGCCTGGTGCGCGAGGTGGTGTTTGCTTTCGACGGCGACCGTGCCGGGCG
>DASRDO010000025.1:0-8429 GCA_035652555.1 Steroidobacteraceae bacterium
CGGGGGGCTGCTTTTTCGGCGGGCTGCGGCGCTTCTGTGGTGCGAGCGGACCCGGGGGTGCGACGAGTGGCCATGCAAATGCTCCTTGAGTTGATGCGCGGCGCGTCGCGGGGCCCGGCGACGATGACCCACCCGCCGCAGCTCCCGTCGATTCCTGCGCGCAGCGCTTGAACGCCGCGAAGCTTGCAGGCTGCCTGCCCACCATGCAAGCCAGGACCGGAGCGCGACCGCAGAGTGTCCGCGCAAGTGTCCGCTGTCCGGCGAGCGGACGCGCGCCGACCGCTCACTCACGCTCCGCGATCGCAAAATACCTCTCTAGTATCAATCGCTTGAGCGCTCATCGACGCGTTGGCACACGAGCTGCAATACCTGGCTCGAGCAGCGTTATGAGCATCGCAAACCTCAAACCTCCCGCTTCTTCGAGCGCCGCCCCGACGGCGATCCGCAACACGGCCGCGCAGGACATCGCACGGGCAACATCGCAGCAGGCGTGGTATCGGCGAAGGCGTGTCCAGTACCTGGCCGGCGGCCTGCTCGCGCTCGCCGTGATTCTCACCTGGCTCGTGCGCAGCTGGGCTCACTCGGGACACATCGTCTCGAGTCAGAACCTCGAGATCGCCAGCGTCACGCGCGGCGACTTCGTACAGGACGCCGCCGCGCGGGGCACGATCATCGCGGCAGTGAGCCCCACCCTCTCGTCCACCGCTGCGGGTACGGTCACCTACCTCGTTCACGCCGGCGACCGCGTGAGCAAGGGAGAGGTGTTGGCGCGTCTTGCGAGTCCCGAGCTCGAGAACGAGTATGCGCGCGAGAACACTACTCTCGCGAGCATGGATGCGGCGCTCGCGCAGCAGCGGGTCGAGCTGCAGCAACAACTGCTCGAGAACCGCCAGCGGGCCGACCTTGCAGCGGTCACCATGAGCCAGCAGCTGCGCGAGCTGCAGCGCCTGCAGGCCGCGTGGGCCGTACACGTCATCAGCGAGCACGAGTACGAAGCCGCGTATGACAATTATTCCTCGGCGCGATTGAGCTACGAGCACGCCAACCAGAATGCCGCTCTCGAGCGCGAGCGGATCATGTTGGAGCTGCGCACCCGCCAGCTGGCGCGCAACGCCCAATCCCTGCTCGTCGATGGCTTGAAGGGCAAGCTCGAGGCGCTCACCGTGCGCTCGCCCGTCAACGGCATGGTCGCCGACCTCGCCCAGCCGGATCAGTCGCACGTCGGCAGCAGCATGCCGCTCGTCACGGTGGTCGATCTCTCGGCGCTCGCCATCCAGTTCCAGGTGGCGGAGTCCTTCGCCGGCGGCATCACGACCGGCATGCCGGCGCAGATCACCATCGATGGGCAGACCGTGCATGGCGTAGTCACTCAGGTGTCGCCCGATGTGCGCGACGGCTGGGTCACCGGGCGCGCGAAATTCACAGGCTCCCAGCCCGTTGGCTTGCGCCAGAACGAGCAGGCAGCGGTGCGCATCGTGATGGGCGAGCACAAGGACGTCCTGAAAGTGGAGCGGGGTGCCTTTCTCGATCCGTCCACCCGCTTCGTCTACGTCGTTCACGGCGGCGAGGCGACGCGGGTCCCCGTCGAGCTCGGCGCGGCCTCGGTATCCGAGATCGAGGTGCTGCACGGGCTCAACGCAGGGGATCGGGTGGTGATCTCCGACACCCAGGACTTCAACGACGCACCGCAGTTACGAATCTCGCGCTGAGGGAGCGCGGCCGAACCAACGCCAAGAGGCTCACATGCTGAAGATGCAAGAAGTCAGTAAGGTCTATCGCACGGATCTCATCGAGACGCACGCGCTGCGCAACTTCTCGCTGGAGGTGAAGTCCGGCCAGTTCGTATCCGTCAGCGGCCCGTCCGGCTCCGGCAAGACGACCTTCCTCAACGTCGCAGGGCTTCTCGAGACGTTCGACACCGGCGTCTATGAGCTCGACGGCGGGGACGTCAGCCGCCTTTCCGACGATGCGCGCTCGCGCATGCGCAACGAGAAAATCGGCTTCATCTTCCAGAGCTTCAATCTCATCCCCGACCTGGACATCTACGACAACGTCGATGTGCCGCTGCGCTACCGGCGCATGAAAGCCGCGGAACGCCACACGCGCATCACCAAGGCTTTGGAGCTGGTCGGCCTCGCCTCCCGCATGAAGCACATGCCCTCACAGCTCTCCGGCGGGCAGCAGCAGCGCGTCGCCATCGCGCGCGCCATCGCCGGCGATCCGGCCCTGATCCTCGCCGACGAGCCGACGGGCAACCTCGACTCGCTCATGGCACGGCAGGTCATGGACCTGCTCGAGCAGATCAACGAGATGGGCACCACCATCGTGCTCGTCACACATGATCCGGAGCTCGCGCGGCGCGCGCAACGCAACATCCATATCGTGGACGGCCTGGTGATCGACTCCCCGCCCCCGTACGAGCGGCGCACCACCACCGTTGCATTCAGCGCCGATGCCACCAGCTCGCGCGCCGGCTGAGGCAGTCAGGAGAGCAACGTGCTCGCATATTATTTTCGGCTGGCGGTCAAGAGCTTCAGGCGCACTCCGGGACTCACCGCGCTCATGGTGTGCGCGATCGCGCTGGGGATCGGCACCTGCGTCGTGACCCTCACCGTCTATCACGCAATGTCAGGCAATCCCATCTGGTGGAAAAACAACGTGCTCTACGCCGTCACCATGGACTCCTGGGATCCCAGCCCGAACGACGCCTACGATCCCGATCATCCGCAGCTGGCTCCTCCTCAGCTCACCTACAGGGACGCGGAGTACCTCTATCAGTCCACCATCCCCAGACGCAAGGTCATCATGACACAGCTGATCGGGATGTTGAGCGGAGTCCCGGGAAAGAGCGTGCCGATCCAGGCCCCGACGCGGGCGACAACCCGCGATTTCTTCTCCATGTTCGACGTGCCTTTCCAGTTTGGCGGCGCGTGGGACGCGGCAGCCGATAGCGGACCCGAGCCCGTGATGGTGCTGAGCAAGAGGGAAAACGAGAAGCTCTTCGGCGGAGCCAACAGCGTCGGCCAAACGATTCTTTGGAACGCCCATCGGTTCCGCATCGTAGGGGTCCTCGCGGACTGGCGCCCGCTGCCTCGATTTTATGACCTGACGACTCACTCTCCCTGGTCAAACCCCGACGATGTGTACGTGCCCTTCCAGTGGGGACCCACGCTCAAGCAGCTGCCCGGAGGAAACAGCAGCTGTTGGGGGTCGAATGCCGTGAATACCTACGAGGACTTCATAGGATCGGAGTGCGTGTGGATCGAGATGTGGGTGGAGCTTTCCACCCCGCAGGCGCGCGAGCAGATGCAGGCGTACATGGACTCTTACTGGGCAACCCAGCACAAAGCCGGCCGCTTCGCGCGCCCGCTCAACAATCACCTCACGAACGTGAGCGGATGGCTCAAGGTGAACGGCGTGGTGACCGGCGACAGCCGGATCCTCCTGCGCCTCGCCTTTGCATTCCTCACCGTATGCCTGATCAATACGGTCGGCATCCTGCTCGCCAAGTTCCTGCGGGCAGCCCCGACCAGCGGCCTCAGGCGGGCGCTCGGCGCGAGCCGCAGGGAGATATTCGTGCAGCATCTCGCGGAAGTGGCCGCTATCTCCCTCGGCGGAGCGGCGCTGGGGCTCGCGCTCGGCGTGGCCGGCCTCGGTGCGGTACGCACCCTGTACACCAACAGCGACGGCTACAGCCAGCTGGCGCATTTCGACCCTCTGGGGATAGCCTGGGCTCTCGGCCTCGCGGCTCTATCCACGCTTGCGGCGGGACTCTACCCGGCGTGGACCGTCGGCAGACTTCCTCCTTCACTCTATCTGAAGAGCCGATGATATGAACATCAAACCGGTGGTTTCGGCGCTGCTGCGCAACCGTGTGGGCGCGGTTCTCGTGGCCCTGGAAATAGCCATCGCGCTTGCGGTGCTGGTCAACGCGGCATTCATTGTCGGCCAGCGCATCGCCGCAATCGAGGAGCCGACCGGCCTCGACTATCACAACATGTTCTCCATCACGATGGCTGGAGTGACGAGCGACTTCGACGCGCAGAGATCCGCCCGGGACGACATTGCATATATCCGCAGCATGCACGGGGTCACGAGCGCCGCGCCAACCGGTATGATTCCCATGAGCGGCAACGGCTCCAACGGCACTCTTTACACCGAGCCCGGGCAGCGCGGCAAGGCTGCTGCATACAGTGTAGTCGAGACCGACGAGCAGGGCATGAACACTCTGGGGGCGACGCTCATTGGCGGGCGCAACTTCCGCGCAACCGAGATTCTTCACGCGTCGCGTGGACAGATCGACCAGCCGGTGCCGGAAATCATCGTGACTCAGTCCCTGGCGCGCGCGCTTTTTCAGGAGCACGGTGCATTGGGTCAAGTCGTTTACGATCGACAGAACCGGCCGATGACGATCATCGGAGTCGTGCGTGACTTCATCGGTCAGGTGGGCTTTGGTTCGCCTCCCTATCAGGTCGCATTCATGCCGCGGATCCCGGGGGCCTATGGAGTGTATGTCTGTCTCGTGCACACCGCTCCTGGCAAAGCGGAGTCGATAATGCAGCTCGCCGAGCAGCATCTGGCGGCAAGCAACCCCACGCGGGTGATCCTCGATGCCTACCCGCTCGATCACTACAAA
The DNA here is from genome assembly GCA_035652555.1 of Steroidobacteraceae bacterium. Classification (GTDB taxonomy): domain Bacteria; phylum Pseudomonadota; class Gammaproteobacteria; order Steroidobacterales; family Steroidobacteraceae; genus 13-2-20CM-66-19. The sequence goes on from DASRDO010000025.1 coordinate 4,637, forward strand.
GATCTGCTCGACTCCGAAAATCGCAACATGGCGATCTTTCTGGTGGTGGTCACGAGCCTCATCCTGGCGATCACCTGCCTCGGCATCTTCGGCCTGACGACCTTCAACGTCAGCACCCGTACGAAGCAGATCGGCACGATGCGTGCCGTGGGTGCGCGCAAACGCGACGTGGTCACCCACTTCCTGCTGGAGAACGCGATCATCGTCGCTTCGGGCGTGCTGATCGGCTGCACGCTGGCACTCGGCGTGGGTTACTGGCTTTCCACGGAATACGCCCAACCGCGGCTCGACATGTCCTTTCTCGCCGCGGGCGTGCTGATCCTCGTAGCTGTCGGCCAGCTCGCCGCCTGGCAGCCCGCGCGGCGCGCGGCATCGGTGCCGCCGTCCGTCGCCACCCGCACGGTATAAGGCCCGTTCCGGTAGGATTCCGGGCATGAGCGGTATTGCTTCCGACCCGTCGCGCTCGAGTCTCGCCGACGGCCTGATCCTCGTCACCGACGACAACGACGGAGTGCGCACTGCGCTCGATGTGCTCCTGTCGCTGCATGGCGCTCGCGTGCTGCAGGCCGCATCGCCGGCCGAAGGATTGGCGGTACTCGACCAGGAGCCGGTCGACATCCTCATCCAAGATATGAACTTCCGTCGTGAGGCGACGAGCGGTGAGGAAGGGGTGCAGCTCTTTCACGAGGTGAGGAGGCGCCATCCTGACATCCCGATCATTCTGCTGACCGCATGGACGCATCTCGAGACCGCCGTCGAGCTGGTCAAGTCCGGTGCAGCCGATTACGTAGCCAAGCCCTGGGACGATGCACGGCTGCTCACTACACTGCGAAACCTGCTCGACTTGAGAAAAGCCCGGGCCGAGACCACCCGGGTTCAGAACCAGCGCCGCCAGGCACGCCAGGCCCTGGCTGCGCGCTTCGACCTGCGCGGTGCGATTTACGAGAGCGAGGCGATGCATACGCTGGTCGCCATGGCGACGCAGGTGGCGCACGCCGACGTGCCGATTCTCATCACCGGACCCAACGGCGCCGGCAAGGAGGTGCTCGCAGACATCGTCCACGCCAACTCCGCGGTCAAATCGGGGCCCTACCTCAAGGTGAATCTCGGTGCGCTGCCGCAGGAGCTGATCGAGGCCGAGCTCTTCGGCACGGAGGCCGGCGCTTTCACCGGCGCCCGCGCCCGCGTGGGCCGGTTCGAAGCGGCCAACGGTGGCACGCTCTTTCTCGATGAGCTCGGCAACCTGTCGGCGGCGGGCCAGGCGAAGCTGCTGCGGGTCCTGCAGACCGGCGAGTTGCAGCGGCTCGGCTCCAACCAGACCCGTCGGACTCAGGTACGGATGATCGCCGCCACGAACACCGACCTGCGCGCCGCCATTCGGGAGGGTCGGTTCCGGGAGGATCTGTACTATCGGCTCAACGTCATCGAGCTCGAGCTGCCATCCCTCTCCCGGCGCCGGGAGGACATCCTGCCCCTGGCGCGGCATTTTCTCGCCGGCGGGCGCACGCTCGCGCCCGAAGCGGAGCGGGCGCTCATGCGGCACTCCTGGCCGGGCAACGTCCGCGAGCTGCAGAACGTGATCCGCCGCGCCTGCCTGCTCTCGAGCACGCCCTCGATCGGGGCGGAGGCCTTGGGCCTGCCCGCGCCGGAGCACCTCGAGGCGGCGGGCGATCCCGCCGTCGACCGCGCTGCCATCGAGCAGGCGCTGCAGCGGGCCGCCGGGGTGGTGGCACACGCCGCGCGTGACCTGGGCCTCTCCCGTCAGGCACTCTACCGCCGGATGGAAAAGCTCGGCATCAAGTCAGACTGAATGCTCCTCAGGTCTCTCTCGGCGAGGGTCGCTGCCGCCCTTGCGCTCGCCACGGCGGTCGCCGCCGCAGTCGGGGCGGTGGCGGGCCAGGGCTTGAAGTCGGTTCCGCTGGGCTTCCTTGCGGGACTGCTGCTGAGCGCGCCGCTCGTCGTGTGGCTCGGCATGCGGGTCTCGAAACCCTGGACGCACGTGCTCGATGCCGTCAGCAGCGGCATCGCGGGACTTCGTGACCGGGATTTCAGCGTCAGCATCACGCCGACCGGCGGGCGGGAGCTCGTCGACCTCGTCACCGCCTACAACTCGCTCGGCGATGTGCTGCGCCGGGAGAGGCTCGACATCTACCAGCGCGAGCTCCTACTCGACACCGTTTTGCAGACGACGCCGCTTGCGCTCGTTCTGACCAACGCCGCCGGATGGATCGTCTATGGCAACATCGCCGCACGGCAGCTGCTGCGCGGCGGGCGCAAGCTCGAGGGACTCGCTCTGGCGGCATTGCTCGAAGAATCGCCGCCCGCGCTGCTCGAGGCGATGAAGAGCGCGGGCGACACGCTCTTCACGATCGAGATCGGCGGCGAGCCCGAGGTCTACCACCTCTCCCGCCGCAGCTTCGTCTTGAACGGCCAGCCGCACGAGCTCATGCTCTTGAAGCAGCTCACGCGCGAGCTCGCGGCACAGGAAGTCGTCGTCTGGAAGAAGGTCATCCGCGTCATCGCGCACGAGCTCAACAACTCCCTCGCCCCGATCCGCTCGCTCGCGCACTCGGGCGCCCTGCTCGCAGCCGACAACGCGCAGCTCGAAAAGGTATTCGCCACCATCAGCGACCGGGCATCCCACCTCGCCACGTTCATCGAGGGCTACGCAAAATTTGCCAAGCTCCCCAAGCCCCGGCCGGTACCCGTCGCCTGGCCGGCCTTCATCGACCGGATCGCCGCGACCCAGCCCTTCAGGCTCGAGGGCGCTCTGCCGCAGCGCGAGGCGAGCTTCGATGTCGCGCAGCTCGAGCAGGTCATGATCAACCTCCTGAAGAATGCGGCGGAGTCCGGCTCCCCGGCTGATGCCATCACCGTGAGCGTGCACCCGCGCGCGCAGGGATTCCTGATCGAAGTCGCCGATCGCGGCGCCGGTCTCACCGAGCAGGTGTTGCGCGATGCCCTGCTGCCTTTCTTCTCCACCAAGTCCTCGGGCACCGGCCTCGGCCTCACCCTCTGTCGCGAGATCGTCGAGGCGCACGGCGGTCGGCTCACGCTCGCCAACCGGTCAGGCGGCGGAGCGGTGGTCTCGGTGCACTTGCCCTGATTCGTTGCGGGGGGCGGCGCTCGCCTCGTCTGCAGGATGGCCGCCTTGCGCGCCGGCGATCTATCAGTGCGCAGCCAGAGCCCGGCGCGCGGCGGTGAGCTGGCGCCGCAGTGCGGCCACCTGTGGCCCCGCGGCGGGACTCGTCGCGAGTCTGCCGATTGCCCGATCGACGGTGTCGAGCCCGAGCGTGAGTCCGGCGCGGGCCGTTACGCGCCGCAGCGCGCTCTGGAACCCGGGGTCCGACTCCAGCTCGGTCTCACCGAGCGAGCGCGCCTTGCCGATGATGTCGCTCAGCGCGGAGGCGGCGCGCGCGGCATTGGCCGGCGAGCTCAGATTCTGCGCGCGCGCGACCTGCTCGACTTCCGGCAGGCTCGTCACGAACCGGCGCAGCTCCTCCGCCTGACGCGCATTGCGCGGATGCTCCGCATGCATGAGGGCCTGAGCCGCACCCATCATGGCGAACGGAGCGAGCGCGGCGTGGCTCAGGACCGGGCTGCCCGAGGTCGCACCTCCGGCAGCGAGGCCGACGATCGCGAGGCCACCGATCCCGTGTACGACGTGCAGCACGCCACGCTCCAATGCGAATACAGCATGCAGTAGCGCTCGGATCGGCGCGAACCCGAAGCCACCTGCCACCAGCAGGCTCGCCAGCGCAGGGCCCGAGGATCCCTGGAGGCTGAAATGCTC
>DASRDO010000026.1:0-22305 GCA_035652555.1 Steroidobacteraceae bacterium
GCGGCGAGATAGCTCTGGAAGTCGAGGCCGGCCTGCGAGGCGAGCCGCGCGATGTGGAACGCGCGCCAGATGAGCGCGACGAAGAGTCCGAGCGTGAGGAGCACGCCGAGGAGCCCGAGCTCCTCGGCGAGCACCGCGAAGAGGAAGTCGGTGTGCGCCTCGGGCAGGTAGAAGAGTTTCTGCACGCTGTCACCGAGCCCGACGCCGAGCCACTTGCCGCGCCCGATCGCAATCAGCGATTGGGTGAGCTGGAAGCCGCTGCTGTAGGCGTGCGCCCAGGGATCGAGGAATCCCGTCAGGCGGCGCAAGCGGTACGCGGAAGTGACGGCGAGCAGCGCAAACACCGCGCCCGCCACGGCGGTGAGCACGATGACGTAACGCAGCCGCGCGCCGGCGATGAAGAGCATGCCGAAGCCGGTGGCGAAGAGCACCGTCGCCGCGCCGAAATCAGGCTCGCCGAGCAGGAGCACTGCCACCAGCGCCAGGAGCAGCAACGGCTTCAGGAGCCCGGTGAAGGTCTCGCGCAGCTCATCCTGACGCCGCGCCGCGTAGCTCGCGACGTAGATCAGTACCAACACCCGGGCGAGCTCCGACACCTGGAAGCTCACCCCGGCCAGCCGCAGCCAGCGCCGGCCGCCGTTCACGACCTCACCGAGCCCGGGCACCAGCACCGCGAGCAACATGACCAGCGCGGCGACGAGGAGCACCTGGGATAGGCGCTCCCAGCGCTCCATCCTGAAGCAGAAGACGAACACCGCCCCGGCGACTCCGATGAGCGCGGTCAGCAGCTGCCGCTCGAGGAAATAGAACGGATTGCCGGTATCGCGGCTCGCGATCGAGATGGAGGCGGAGGTCACCATCACCAGCCCGAAGAGAAGGAGCGACATCGCCAGGGCGAGCGTCACGCTGTCGATGTGAATCGCGGCGGCGCGGCCGCGAGTCATCTGGCCGGGAGCGGTGCGCGGGCCGTCTTCCATCATGCCGCCAGCTCCTTCACCGCCCGTGCGAAGACTGCGCCGCGATGAGTGTAGTCGCGGAACATATCGAGGCTCGCGCACGCCGGCGAGAGGAGCACGGTATCTCCCGGCCGCGCGGCGGCTGCCGCAGCGCGCACCGCCTCCTCGAGCGAGCCGCAGTACTCGGTCGTCGAGACCCCGCGCACGGCCTGCCCCACGAGCCGCCCGTCACGGCCGATCAGTACCGTGTGTCTCACCTTGCCGCTGAAGGCAGCCGCGAGGGGCGCGAAGTCCTGGTTCTTGCCATCGCCGCCCGCGATGAGGATCAGTGGTCCCGGCATGCCGGCCACGGCGGCGATCGTCGCGCCGACGTTCGTCCCTTTGGAGTCGTCAATGTAGGTGACTCCCGCCACCTCCGCGACCCATTGGGTGCGATGCGCCAGACCCGGGAATGACTCCAGCTCCGCCAGCATTGCGGGCAGCGGCAGGCCCAGCGCCTCACCGAGCGCGAGCGCCGCGAGTGCGTTGGCGGCGTTGTGCAGTCCTCTGATGCGCATCGCCGAGACCGGCAGCAACGGCTCGCCGCGGCGTGTGAGCCACGCGCCACCCTCGCGGAGCGCCACGGCGTAGTCGGCACCGATGGTGGCACGCAAGGAGAAGCTCAGGGTGCGCTGGCCCGGGCGAGGCATGGCGAGGACGAGCGGATCGTCCAGGTTGATCACCGCCGTGTCGCAGCGGGCGAAGATACGTGCCTTGGCGTCGGCGTAGGCCCCGACCGACGCGTAACGGTCGAGATGATCCGGGCTCACGTTGAGAACGGTCGCGGCCGCCAGGTCGAGCGAATGAGTCGTCTCGAGCTGGAAGCTCGAGAGCTCGAGAACATAGAGCCCGATCGCCTCGCCCGCGCGGTGCGCGGCGGCGAGCAGATCGAGCGCCGGCTCGCCGAGATTGCCGCCAACCCGCACTTGCACGCCGGCACGCGCGGCCATCCGGCCCACCAGGGTCGTCACCGTGCTCTTGCCGTTGGTGCCGGTGATCCCGGCCACCGGGGCATCCACGGCACGCGCAAACAGCTCGATGTCGCCCACGATCTCGAGGCCGCGGCGCCGCGCTTCGAGGAAAAACGGCTCCTCGAGGGACACGCCGGGAGAGACCACGACACACAGCGCCTCGTCGAGGAGACGCGCATCGAGCGCGCCGAGCCGCACGGGAATCCCGGGATCGAGCGCGCGCAGGGCAGCGAGCTCCGGCGGCTCGGGCCGCGTGTCGGTGACGGCGAGCCGCCAGCCGCGCTCACGGAGGTAACGGGCGCAGGAGAGCCCCGTGCGGCCGAGGCCGACGATCACGGCCGAAGAGGGTTTGTGGGCCGGGGCGCTCATCTCAGCTTCAGGGTCGCGAGTCCCGCGAGGACGAGCAGGAAGGAGATGATCCAGAAGCGCACGATCACCTTCGGCTCCGCCCAGCCCTTGAGCTCGAAGTGATGATGGAGCGGCGCCATCCGGAAGATGCGCCGTCCGGTGAGCTTGAAAGAGGCGACCTGCAGGATCACCGAGGCGGTCTCGAGCACGAAGAGGCCACCCATCACGAGGGCCACCAGCTCCTGGCGCACGATGACCGCGATGACGCCGAGCGCCGCGCCGATCGCGAGCGCGCCGACATCGCCCATGAACACCTGTGCCGGGTAGGCGTTGAACCAGAGAAAGCCCAGGCCTGCTCCGGTGAGCGCCGAGCAGAAGATCAAGAGCTCCCCTGCCCCGGGGATATCCGGGATCTGCAGGTAGTGAGCGAACACGTGATTGCCGCTCGCGTAGGCGAAGATGCCGAGCGCCGCGGAGACGAGCGCGGCCGGCATGATGGCGAGCCCGTCGAGCCCGTCCGTGAGGTTCACCGCGTTGCTCATGCCCACGATCATGAAGTAGGCAATCGCGATGAAAGTTACGGCCGACAGCGGCTCGGCAAATGTCTTGACGAACGGCAGGAAGAGCGTCCTTTCCGCAGGCTGCGTCGCCGTGAAATAGAGCGTCGCGGCGGTCGCGAGACCTGCCACTGACTGCCAGAGGTACTTCCAGCGCGCGGCGAGACCGCGGGGATTACGGACGACGAGCTTCAGATAATCGTCGTAGAAACCGATGAGGCCGTAGGCGAAGGTCACCCCGAGCACCATCCACACCAGGCGGTTGGAGAGCTCCGCCCAGAGCAGCGTGCTCACGAGCGTCGTCACCAGAATGAGCGTGCCGCCCATCGTCGGCGTACCAGCCTTGGGCAGATGGGTCTTCGGCCCGTCATCGCGTACGACCTGGCCGATCTGATAGCGCGACAGGCGAGCGATCAGGCTCGGCCCCACGATGAGGGAGATCGCAAGCGAGGACACCGCGGTCAGGATGGCGCGGAAAGTCAGGTACGAGAAGACGTTGAAGCCGCTGTGCCAGGCCGTCAGTCGTTGTGCGATCCAGTACAGCACTCAGTGCCCGTCCGAGTTGTCGTTGGTGTTGTGTACGAGCGCGCCGACCACGCGTTCCAGCCTGTTGACCCGCGAGCCTTTGACGAGGAGCCGCACCTCGGCGGTCAGAGATTGGCGGAGCTCCCGAGTCAATGCCTCGGTGTCGGGGAACCACTGCCCCCCGCTGCCGAAGCGCTCGACCGCGAGCGCTGCGAGCGGACCCGTGGCGAGCAGGCGCTCGATGCCCCGCTCGCGGGCGAAGAGGCCGATCTGCGCGTGCGCGTCGGCCGCGAACTCGCCGAGCTCTGCCATGTCTCCCAGCACGAGCCAGCGCCGACCCTCGACCGAGGCGAGCACCTCGATCCCGGCCCGCACGGAGCTCGGATTGGCGTTGTAGGAATCATCGATGATCCAGGCGCCGCAGACGGCCTGTTTCAGCTGCAGCCGGCCCGGCACCGCGCGCACGGCGGCGAGGCCGGCCACGATGTGCTCGAGCCTCGCTCCGGCTGCGGCCGCCGCTGCCGCGGCACCGAGTGCGTTCGCGACGTTGTGCCGCCCGCCGATGTTGAGGCTGATGTCCGCGCTGCCGAGCGGGCTCGACAGGTGAAAGCGAGTCAGGAAGTCCTGCGCGCCGAGGGTCGTCCGCAGGTCCGAGGCACGGAAGTCCGCTGCGTTGGCAATGCCGAAGGTCACCACACGCGCACGCGTCATACCGCGCCAGAGATTCACGAACTCATCATCCGCATTCAGTACGGCGGTGGCTCCCGCCGCGAGGCCCGCTACGGTCTCGCCCTCTGCGCGGGCCACTCCCTCGAGACTGCCGAAGCCTTCGAGATGCTCCGCGCCGGCGTTGGTGATGAGGCCGACCGTCGGGCGCGCCACCTCGACCAGCTCGGCCACCTCGCCCGCCCGGTTGGCGCCCATCTCGATGACCGCGAAGCGGTGGCCGGGCTCGAGCCGCAGCAGCGTCAGCGGCACGCCGATGTGGTTGTTGAGATTGCCCCGCGTAGCGAGACAGCTTCCGGCCTGCGAGAGGATCGCTGCCGTCATTTCCTTGGCCGTGGTCTTGCCGTTGCTACCGGCCACCCCGACCACCGGAATGTCGCGTGCTTCGCGCCACGCGTGTCCGGCGCGGGTGAGCGCCGCCTGAGTGTCGGGGACGATGATTTGTGCGAGCGCAACCGGCTGCGGCGCATCCACCAACGCGCCCGCCGCGCCCGCCCGCACTGCGGCAGTGACGAATTCATTGCCGTTGAAGCGCGGCCCGCGCAGGGCGACGAAAAGATCGCCTGGCGATAGCGTGCGGCTGTCGCTCGACACGCCGGCGAACGGGCGGTCGGCGCCCTCGAGCCGTCCACCGCAGGCCAGCGCAAAATTCCCGAGCGTCCGCTCCACGGTCGAATCAGCGCTCACGGCTGCCTCGCCTCGAGCGCCGCACGCGCCACGGCCTGATCGCTGAACGGACGGCGCTCACTGCCGTAAATCTGATACTCCTCGTGCCCCTTGCCGGCAATCAACACGACGTCCCCGGCCCCCGATCGTGCAAGCGTGGACTCGATCGCCAGCGCCCGGTCGTGCTCGACCTCGGCAGCGGCACCCGTGGGGATGCCGGTGAGGATCTGCGCCACGATCCGCTCGGGCGCCTCGTTGCGCGGGTTGTCGTCCGTCACCACCGCTTCGTCCGCGAGCTCGGCGGCGATGCGACCCATCATCGGCCGCTTGCCCGGGTCACGGTCACCGCCGCAGCCGAACACCACCCGAAGGCGTCCGCGGCAGTGCACGCGCGCAGCGCGCAGCGCCTTGGCGAGGGCATCCGGCGTGTGGGCGTAATCCACTATCGCCAGGGGCGCCGCACCGTGGCCGCCGAACGCCTCCATCCGTCCAGGCGCGGCCCGGCAGGACTCGAGGGCCGCGGCCGCCTCGGCCAGCGGGACGTCCCATGCGAGCAGCACCGCGAGCACGGTGAGGAGGTTATCGGCGTTGAATTCGCCGATCAGCGGCACGCTGAGCTTCGCCTCTCCCCAGCTCGATTCCACCGCGAGAGTGAGGCCGGAAACGGCAGCCTCGACCTCGACCGCTCTTACCACCCTGGCGTGAGAGGGCGCCTGGGAGGTGGCGCCGTGGCGCATGGTGATGACCAGCCGCGCCGCGGACAGTTGCCCTGCGAGCCGTGCCCCGAACTCATCGTCGATGTTGATCACCCGCACGGCGAGGCCGGGCCAGGTGAAGAGACGCGCCTTGGAGTCGGCGTAGGCTGCCATCGTGCCGTGATAGTCGAGATGATCGCGCGTGAGGTTGGTGAAGGCCGCGGTATGAAAGCGCACGCCGCCGACCCGATGCTGATCGAGCGCGTGCGAGGACACTTCCATGCTCACGACTTCTGCTCCGAGCGCTCTCAGCTCGGCGAGCCTGCGATGAACGGTGACAGCATCGGAGGTGGTGTGCTCCGTGTCCGCGAGCGCACCCGGGAACCCGAACCCGATCGTGCCCATGTAGGCAGCCGGTCGCCTGTACTGCTCCAGCGCCTGCGCCAGCAGCCATGCGCAAGTGGTCTTGCCGTTGGTGCCCGTGATGCCCGCCACCGTGAGCGCCTGTGACGGCTGGTCGAAAAACCTGTCGGCGATGACCCCGGCATGTCGGCACAGTTGCGGCACCGCCGCGGCGAACACTTCCGGCGGCACCTGCGGCCGGCCGCCATTCGGCCGATCCGCGTCGGGCTCGTAGAACACCGCGCGCGCGCCCCGAGCGACCGCTTCAGCGGCAAACTCGGATCCATGACGGCCACGGCCGCGACAGGCGAGGAACAGCGCCCCGGAGGACACGGCGCGGCTGTCGAGTGTCACGTCGCTGACTTCGAGGGCCGCGGGCACATCGAGCAGGCCGGCGGTGAGGTCTGCCAGGCGCGCGTTGCGAGTCGGAATTCGAGTCGTGGCCGGATTCATCGGGTCTCCGGCGCTGCAACGCTGGCCCTGATGCCGGAGGGGACTCGGAGCGATGCCGTCCGCAATCCTTCGGGCTGCTCCACCGGCTCATCCGGCGCCACGGCCATCAGCCGCAGGGCTCTGCCGATCACCTTCGAGAACACGGGCGCGGAGACATCGCCGCCGTGATGGATCCCGTTCTCGGGGTCGTTGATGAATACGGCAGCCGCCAGCCGCGGCGCGCTTGCCGGGGCGACGCCGGCAAAGACCGAGACGTAATGGTGCTGCTCATAAGAGCCTCCGTCGGCCTTCCAGGCCGTGCCCGTCTTGCCGGAGACCGTATAGCCCGGAATCGCCGCCAGCGGCGCCGTGCCCTCCAGCGAGATCACCGAGCGCATCATCGCGATCAACTCACGGCAGAGCTTCGGGTCCATTACCCGCGTACCCTCGGGCGGCGTGTCGACCCTAATGAAGGAGACCGGCCGCGCGATGCCGAGCGCACCAACGGTCGCATAGGCGTGTGCAAGCTGCAGAGTCGTCACGGAAATGCCGTAACCGTGCGACATCGTGGCGATGTCGATGGGCCGCCAGGCATGGAGTGGAGCCAACAGTCCCGCCGATTCTCCGGGATAGCCGCTCGTGGCGAGCTGTCCGAAGCCATAGCCTCGCAGCGTCGTCCAGATGAGCTTCGGCGGCAGCGACAGCGCAAGGTGCGCCATGCCTACATTCGAGCTGTGCGCAAGCACCATCGCGATGTCGATGGCGCCATAGTCGTGGCCATCATCACTGAAGACGTGCGTGCCGACTTTGATGAATCCCGGTGAGGTGTCGATGATCGAGCGATCGTCGTAGCGGCCGGAGATCAGTCCTGCGGCGACGAAGAACGGCTTCATCGACGAGCCGGGCTCGTAGACATCGGTGACGGCGCGATTGCGATACCGTCCGGGCCGCATCTGGTCGCGATCGTTGGGATTGAATGCCGGCTGATCGACCATCGCGAGCACCTCGCCGGTGGCGATGTCGATCACCACCATGGCGCCGGAGCTCGCCTTCTGGTCCGCCACCTGCTCCTTCAACGCGCGATAGGCGAGATACTGGATGCGCAGATCGATCGACAGGACGAGGTCGCGTCCCGGGCGGGCGGGCCGGATGCTCTCGATGTCCTGCACGATCCGGCCATAGCGATCCTGGATGACGCGCTTCTCTCCATCGATCCCGGTCAGCGACTGGTCATTGGCGAGCTCGAGTCCCGCCTGACCCTGATCATCGACGTTGGTGAAGCCGATGAGCTGGCCGGTGACCTCGCCCGCGGGGTAGTAGCGGCGGTACTCACGCGAGAGGTAGACGCCGGGAATGCCGAGCGCTTTGATCCGCGCTGCCTCCGCGGGCTGGCACTGGCGCGCGACGTAGAGGAAGTCGCGGTCGAGATTGCTCGTGACACGCCGCAGGAGCTCCTGTCTGTTGATGCCGAGCGCTTCGGCGAGCCGCACGATCTCACCGCTCGCACCCGCGATCTGCTTCGGATTGACCCAGATCGAATCGACGGGCGTGCTCACGGCGAGCGGCTCGCCGTACCTGTCGGTGATCGTTCCGCGGTGCGCCGCTATGTCGACCACGCGTGTGAACCGGGCATCGCCCTGTTTGGAAAGGAACGAGTACTCGACGAGCTGCAGGTCGACCGCGCGGCAGACGAGCGCCCCGGCGACGAGCGCGAGCAGGCCCACGAGGAAGTGCGCCCGCCAACGGAACGAGGCGGGCGCGGAATGACGTGCGCTGCGGGTCTTCATGGCTGAACGATCACGATGTCCTTCGGCGCGGGCATGGTCATGCGCAGCTTCCTGCCGGCAACGGTTTCGACGAAGGCGTGGGTCGACCAGGCACTCTGCTCGAGCTGCAGCTGGCCCCACTGGATGTCCAGGTTGTCCCGCTGCGCGCTGAGGCGCTCGAGCTCGATGAAGAGCTGGCGCGCGCGAAACTTGCCGTACACCGCGCCGGCCGCGGAGAGCAGTACCGCGACCCAGAGCACCGCGGTTGCAAGACCGAGCGTGGTGCTGGCGAGCCTCATGCCACCTTCTCGGCGACGCGCAGCAATGCGCTGCGTGAACGTGGATTGCGCGCCACCTCTTCCTTGCTCGGGCGCAGCTTGCGGCCGACCAGCTTCAGGCGAGGCGTCAGTTGCGGCGGTACGACCGGCAGCCGCGCGACTGCCGGGTCGAGCTGTGACTCGCGTTGCATGAAGCGCTTGACCACCCGGTCCTCGAGTGAATGGAAGCTGATGACCGCCAGACGCCCCCCGTTGGCGAGCGAGTCGACAGCGGCGCTGAGCGCCCTCTCGAGCTGTCCGAGCTCATCGTTGATATGCATCCGCAGCGCCTGGAACGTGCGGGTGGCCGGATGCTTCCCCGGCTCGCGTGTCCTCACGGCGCGGGCGACCAGCTCCGCGAGCTCTCGCGTGCGCTCGATCGGATGCTCGCGCCTCCTCTCGACGATCGCCTGCGCGACACGCCGCGCAAACCTTTCTTCTCCGAGCGTGGCGATCACCTCGCGAATCTCGTCGACGCCCGCACGAGCGAGCCACGCGGCGACCGGCTCACCGCGTGTCGGGTCCATGCGCATATCGAGCGGACCGTCGGCCCGGAAGCTGAAGCCGCGCGCCGGGTCGTCGAGCTGCGGCGAGGAAACACCGAGGTCGAACAGAACACCCCGGCAATCGCTGCCGCCCGAGTATGCTGGCACCAGCGCGCGGATGTCGGCAAACGACGCATGCACGAGCGCAAGCCGCATTTCGTGGGCAAAGCGCCGGCTGCCGGCCGCGATGGCCTGCGGATCGCGGTCGAGCGCGAGCACGCGGCCTTCTCGACCCAGGGCCTGGAGTAGGAGTGCCGTATGACCGCCGCGCCCGAACGTCGCATCGACATAGTAACCGTCCGGCTCTAGAGCTAACGCCCCGAGCACCTCTTCTGCGAGCACCGGGATGTGCTCGACCATGCCCCTGACTCTTACAAAGACAGCGAGTCGAGCTCCGACGGCAGATCCGTCGAGGCCTCCTCGCTCTTCAACCAGTCATCGAGCCGCTCGCCCCACCGCGACTCATTCCACAACTCGAAGCGATTGCCCTGGCCGATCAACATGCCGTGGCGCTCGAGGCCGGCGAACTCGCGCAGCTCGGGCGGGAGTAGAATCCGGCCATGTCCGTCGAGCTCGAGATCGTTCGCATGGCCGACCATGAGGCGCTGCAGCCGCCGTGCCTGCGCATGCAGGGTCGGCAGACTCATCAGCTTGCTCTCGATCAGCTCCCACTCGGGCAGCGGGTAGATGAGAAGGCAGCGATCCCGGTCCACTGTGACCACGAGTCTTCCCTGGGCACGCTCGACGATCTGCTCCCGATAACGGGTGGGCATGACCATCCGACCTTTTTCGTCCAGGGTGATTTTTGTGGCGCCGCGAAACATGGACCGGTTCCCAATGCCCTCGGCATCGTGGATGCGGGTCTCAGCGGACGAGGAGAATACCCATCTCGTCCCACTTTCTCCCACTCGCTGCCACTATAGGAATCGCGGACGCGCTATGTCAATTGAAAAAGTGAGAAATTTGTCGCAATCACAGGGAGTTATGTAGAACCGAAAAGTGCTTCAAACAGTGCTTTTCGGCCATTCGTCTTAGCAATCAGCAGCTTGCCTGAATAACCTTATCCAGTAGGTTATCTTGGCCTCGACCGCGGCTCTTCACACCGAGAACGCGTGTTTGATCCAGAGGATTTTCGGGGAGTCGGCGCCGGGATCGGCGACCACGATGACATCGAATCGCGCGCGCAGCCGCGCAAAATCCCGGCGTTCCTGCAGCAGGCGGCTTGCCGCCCGGATCAGCCGCTGTCGCTTGCGGGAGTCAACGCTCGCCGCCGCGCCGCCATGAGTCTCCGATGAGCGGGTGCGAACCTCTACGATGATGAGCTCGTCCTCGCCGAGCCGGGCGACGATGTCGAGCTCACCGCAGCGACAGCGGTAGTTTCTCAGCAGGATCTGCGCGCCCTGTGCCTGCAGGAAGCCGGCGGCGGCCTGCTCGGCACTCGTCCCCAGCCGCTGCCTCCAGGTGAGCGTGGCGCCTTCCATGCGAGCGCGCACCGGTGAGGTCAGCCGCCACCCGGTGTGCTCGGCAGCGCAGTGATCTCGCCGTCACGAAGCTGCGCCCACAAGAGCTGGCGATGGATGTGCCCGTCGGGATCCAGGGTCAGTTGTCCGGTGAGGCCGCTCAGGTCGAGCGATGAAGGCGCGCGGCTCTCACGGAAGGCCGCCGCGATGCGATAGGCATCGAAGCCGAAGGCGAAGAGGCGCCCACGCGCCGGCCCCCCGACGGGCCAGGCCTGGCTCGCCGCCGAGCGGACGGCCTCGGCCAGCGGGCCGCCGAGCATCCACGGCATGTCGGGGAAAATCAGCCCATCGAGATCCTGGTTGGCGCGAGGATCCGGCTCGAAAGCATCGGAGGTCGCGTAGGTCGGGATGCCGCCGGCGTAATAGAACCGCAGCTGCGGCTGCAGCTGCCGCTCGATGCCTGCCGGCGCGGGCGAAAAAATGAAATCGATGTCGTCACGGCGCCTCGGCACGAACTCGAGATGGGTGCCGAGGAGCGACTCCAACCTCTCCAGCCGGGCACTACTCTCATCGATACCCAGCACTTGCTTGAGCCGGTCGGAGTAGTCCGCCTCCGAAACGTCGATCATGGTGCTTGCGAGCACCGTGCCGCCGCCGCTCTGGAGCTGTTGCGTGAAGGCGCCGAGCACGCGCGAGCCCCAGTCTCCCGCCGGCACGATCGCAATGCCCGTGTGGTGACCGTCGCTCAACACCCGCCGGGCGACCAGCCTCGCTTCCTCCACCGGCGAGAGTGCGAACTGAAAGAAGAGCGGCGGCGCCTGCTCTCCATCCGGCAGGAAATTCAGCGCAAGCAAGGGCGGACGCTGCATTCTGTCCGCCGCGGCGGCAGTCACTGCCTGCCGGGTCAGTGGTCCAACGATGATGTCTGCGCCCGCCTGGGTCGCCGCAGCAATCGCATCTGGAATGGACTGTTCGCCGCCCGTGTCATAGACACGCACCACGGGCCTCTGCTGCATCGGCGTCTGGTAGTACGCGCTGAGGAACCCGTCACGTACACTCGCTGCGAGCGCGCCTGCAGACCCAGTGATGGGCAGCAGCAAGGCGATATGCGCCTGGGCTGCAAGCGACTGTGGCTGCTGGCCAAGAAGCTCACTGCGCACGACCTCCTCTGCCGGGTGCCCAGGATGGTCCGACAGCCACGCCGTCAGGTCCCCCGTCGCCGTGGTCGGGTTGCGCGCCGCCTCCGCCGCGAGAGGCGCCAACTCGAGCCAGCCCCGTACGACCGGGCTCTTCTCTGCGCCCGGCTGGGTCTTGACACCGCGCTCCGCTGCATCGCGCAGGGCCTCGAGGAGCGCGACCCGGCTCTGTTGCACCGCAGCGGCGTTGAGCAGCCAGTGCTCGAGCTGGATCTCTGCCTCGACCGCCGCCGCAGGCTTGTCGGCGGCGAATGCCACCTGCTGCTTCAGACGCAGATATCGCGTGGCCGGATCCGCCTGTTTCGGTAACGCGAGCGCCTGTATGGACGTCCAGGCCTGCTGCGCATGGCCGCGCTGCAGCGCCAGCCGGACTTCCGCGAGCGAGCGGTCGAAGGCCGCATCGGCGGTAAGAGGCGGCGAAAGCAGTTGCAGCGCGCGGGCCGCATCCTCCGGTCGCTGTGCAGCGAGATAGGCCTGCGCAGCCTGCAGAGCGAACCCGTTGCGCTGCGCTCCCTGGCTCGCAGTCGCCAGCGCCTCGTACATCTGCGCGGCGCCGATCGGGTTTCCCTGGCGGACAAGCGCCGCGGCCTGGTCGGCGGTCGGCACGGGGCCCCGCGGAACACCCGCGCAGCCCGCGAGGATTAAAGTGACTGCCGCGAGCGCAGCCAGGCTGACGGTCCATCGCGCATGCATGGTTGAGAAGCCTCTGTGCCGGAGCCAAGCTTACGACCGCCCCGGAGCTCCCGGGGTGCGGCATGAGGTGAGGATTATAGTGGGCAAGCCAGCAGGCCGACTGCAAGTCATTGCGACGCCAATCGGCAACATGGGTGATGTCAGCGCCAGGGCGCGCCAGGCGCTCGAGAGCGCCACCGCCATTGCAGCCGAGGACACTCGGCATACGGGGATGCTGCTGCACGCGCTCGGTATCTCGCGGCCCCTCCTCTCGCTACACGCGCACAACGAGACCCAGCGAGTGCCGGAGATCGTGGCCCGGCTCGCCGCGGGAGAAACGATCGCGCTCGTCAGTGACGCAGGCACCCCGCTCCTATCCGACCCGGGTTATGAGCTGGTGCGAGCGGCCATCGAGGCGGGCATCGAGGTCGAGGCCATCCCCGGGCCGTCCGCCATCACCACCGCATTGGCAGTTGCCGGACTCCCGGTCAGCCGTTTCTGCTTCGAGGGATTTCCTCCCGCCAAGGAGCGCGAGCGGCGTGCGCTCATTTCGGAGCTTGCCGACGAGCCGCGCACGCTCGTCTTCTTCGAGGCGCCCCATCGCATCGCGGCCACCCTCGCAGATCTTTCCGCGGGGCTCGGCAACGAGCGGCGCGCGGTAGTGGCGCGTGAGCTCACCAAAGCACACGAGACGATCTACCGCGGCACGCTCGCGGAGCTGGCGGCAAAAGCCAGGGCGGAAGACAACTTCAGACGCGGCGAGATCACGATCGTCGTGGCAGGCGCGGCGCGCGCAGCCGTGGGTATCGACACCGCCCTGCTGCGCCGAACCGTCGACCTGCTCTCCAAAGAGCTCTCCCCCAGCCGGGCCGCCGCCATAGCCGCCCAGCTCACGGGCGCGACCCGCGCCGAGGCCTACGCCCTCATCCAGCAGAGGAGCCCCTCTGCGCCGCCAGAAAGCGACTGAGCCATAGATCCGCCAGGCCTTATACTGCTCCGGGGAGCCGGCCGGGCAATCGCTGCCCCGACGCAGGTCGGGGGGGAGGAAAGTCCGGGCTCCGGCGGATCAGGTGCCAGGTAACGCCTGGGGGGCGCGAGCCCACGGAAAGTGCAACAGAGAGCAGACCGCCCAAGCTCTCGCGGCTCACGCCGCGGGAGACGGCAAGGGTGAAACGGTGCGGTAAGAGCGCACCGCGGCCTTGGTAACGAGGCTGGCATGGCAAACCCCACCTGGAGCAAGGCCAAATAGGGAAGCAGCGGGCTCTGGCAACAGAGGCTGCAGCGCCGATCCGCGCGCGCTTCCGGGTAGGCTGCTAGAGGTCCACGGCGACGTGGATCGCAGAGGAATGATTGCCCTCGACAAAACCCGGCTTACAGGCCGACTCCCCTCCTTTATTGGCGCAAATCGCTCCCGGCGATTTGCGCGAGCGCGCCGTCCGACAGGGATTCGTGTCGCGGCCCCGGGAACGGCCCGGGGCCGCTCGGCAATCGCTTTTGGGCTCATGGGCAATCGCTTTTGGGCTCATGGGCAATCGCTTTGGGGCTCATCGGCAATTGCCTTGGGGCTCATCGGCAATCGCTTTGGGGCTCAGATAGAGGCGCACGAGGTCGATCGGTGCTCGCGATTGTTTCCTAGGAAACAATCTCTCGGCCTGCGGCCACTCGTCAGTCGCTTTCGGCCTGAGGATTAGAGAGGGCCGCGCGTGCAAATGTTTTTGCCGCGGGGCTTCTGGAGCCAGGGACGGCGGAAGAGAGCCTCCAGGGATCAGCGAGCGGGCGCGAGCCCGCGCAGCCGGATTTACGGCGTGCCGCGGCAAAGACATTTGCATGCGCGGCCCGGAGTGCGAGAACAGGCCGCAGAGCCTCGCCGCTACTTGACCACCCGCAACTGCGGCCGCTTGGGCGTGCCACCGCCTTCCTCCGCCGGAGCGGGTCCTGACGGCGGCGGTGTCTCGGGCCCCGCGTCCTGCTCCGCGAACATCATTCCCTCGCCGGTCTCCCGCGCATAGATCCCCATCACCGCACTGACCGGGAAGCGCACGTGATGGACGACGCCAGCAAACCGGGCGTCGAATTCAACGACGTCGTTGTCGATCTTCAGCCGCTGAGTCGCGGTGTAGCTCAGGTTGAGGACGATCTTTCCTTCCTGGACATAGGCGCGCGGTACCTCACTCCCCGAGCGCTCTGCATCGACGATGACGTGCGGCGTATGGCCGCTGTCGGTGATCCACTGGTGCATTGCGCGCAGCAGGTAAGGCCGCTTGGGAGGTGTCTTGAGCATGGCTCAGCGCCTCACAGTCGCATCTCGCGCTCCCGGTCCGACAAAGAGTCGCGAAATGCGGCACGGGAAAAGACCTGCGTCGCATACCTGAGGACGGGCTGCGCCTTCGGCGGCAGCTCGATCTCATAGTGCGGCAGCCGCCAGAGGATCGGCGCGATGGTCGCATCCACCAGCGAGAACTCGTCCGACATGAAGTACGGCTTCACCTTGAAGAGATCGGCACCCTGGACGATGGTATCGGCGAGCACCTTGCGCAGTTTCGGCAGATGCTTCTTGTCGTCCTCCCCCTCGATCTGCTGCAGGAGCGTGTACCAGTCGCGCTCGATGCGGTAGAGCGCGAGTCGGAACTGCGCCCGGGTGACCGGATCGACCGGCATCAGCGGGGGATGCGGAAAGCGCTCATCCAGATACTCGATGATCACCCGCGAGTCGTAGAGCACCAGATCGCGGTCCACCAGCGTGGGGACGGAGTGATACGGGTTGAGGTCCAGCAGATCCTCAGGGTACTTGCCGGGCTCCACGCTGACGATGTCGATGCCGATGTTCTTCTCGGCAAGGACGATGCGGGTGCGGTGGCTCCAGGGATCGCCCGGCGCGGAAAACAGCGTCATGATGGAACGTCTGCTCGACACGATTCCGCTCCCGCGGTCCAGCCAGCACCCCGAGCTTCCCCCTTACTTTACCGGGTCCGCGGCCCTCCTACTTGACGTCCTTCCAGAATTCGCGCTTGAGGAGCCACGCCAGCCAGGTGAAAACGAGCAGAAAGAGGATTACCCAGACGCCCATGGCCCGCCGCATCGCCTGTTGCGGGTCGCCGACATAGTCCAGGAAGTTCACCAGATCGTGCGTGAACTGATCGAACTGCTGCGGCGTCATGCTGCCGGGAGCGATCTGCTTGAAATGGTCGAAGACCTGCTCCCTGGTCATCTGGCCGTCCGCGCCCCTCGTCTCGACGCTCCTGTAGACCGGGATCTTCAGCCCCTCGAGCGGGGCGATGATGTCAGGCATGGCGCTCTGTGGGAAGGCCATATTGTTGGCCCCCGTCGCCCGATCCGAGTCGACGTAGAACGTCTTCAGGTACTGGTACAGATAATCGGTACCGCGTGCCCGCGCCATCAGCGACAGGTCGGGCGGTGCCTTACCGAACCACTTCTCGGCGTCCGCCTCGATCATCGAAGAAGTGATGTAGTCGGCCGGGCCCTCCCCGGGCGGGATCAGGTCCTTGACCAGCAGCTCCTTGGGAATATTGAGGTCCTCCCCGAGACGCGACCAGCGCTCGTACTTGAGCGAGTGGCAGCCGAGGCAGTGCGCGACGAAATCGCGGGCTCCCCGCTGCAGGGAGGCGGTGTCCGAGACGTTGGTATTCGCGGTCCAGCTCTGCCAGTCCGAATCGGCGGCTGCATCGTCCGCGGCAAGAGCCCGGGTGGTGCCGACCGCGCCCGCCGCGATCAGCGCTGCGAGCAAGAGCGCGGGTAATTTCCTGCAGGGCGCGCTAATGGGCATGGTAAACCACTCTCTCCGGCACCGGCTTCACCCGGTCGATGCGTGAGTAGAACGGCATCAGCCAGAAGAAGGCGAAGTAGCAGATCGCGAATATGCGCGCGAGGATGACATACACGCCTTCCGCCGGCTGCAGGCCCAGATATCCGAGCCCGACGAAGGAGATCGCGAAGACGGCGAGCATGACGCGCGAGATCCAGCCCTTGTAGCGGATGGACTTGACCGGCGAGCGGTCGAGCCAGGGCAGCACCAGCAGCGAGACGAGCGCGAGCAGCATGAGCAGCGCCCCCATGCCCTTGTTGGGCACGGCGCGCAGGATCGCGTAGTAGGGCGTGAAGTACCACACCGGATGGATCTCGGCCGGCGTCGAGAGCAGGTTCGCCGGCTCGAAGTTCGGCTCCTCCAGGAAGAGCCCATGGAAGGTCGGTATGTAGAACACGATCAGCGCGAAGATGATGAAGAACACGCCGACGCCGACCACATCCTTGACCGTGTAGTACGGATGGAAGGGGATGCCATCGAGCGGTTTGCCGTCGGGGCGCGTACGCTCCTTGATCTCGATGCCGTCTGGATTGTTCGAGCCGGTCCGCCGCAGCGCGACCAGATGCAGCATCACGAGCAGCAACAGGATGAGCGGGACGGCCGCGACATGCAGAGCGAAAAATCGATTGAGCGTGGCATCGGCGATGCCGTAATCGCCACGAATCCATTGCACCAGCCCCGGGCCGATGGCCGGCACGGTGCCGAAGATGTTGACGATCACCTGCGCGCCCCAGAAGGACATGTTGCCCCAGGGCAGCACGTATCCCATGAACGCCTCGGCCATGAGTGCGAGGTAGACGAGCATGCCGATCACCCACAGCAGCTCCCGCGGCTGCCGGTACGAGCCGTACATCAGGCCGCGGAACATGTGCAGGTAGACGACGACGAAGAACGCGGAGGCGCCGGTCGAGTGCATGTAGCGGACCAGCCAGCCCCAGTCGACCTCGCGCATGATGAACTGCACGGAGTCGAACGCACCGGCCGCGCTCGGCTTGTAGAACATCGCGAGAAAGATGCCGGTGACGAGCTGCAGCACCAGCACCACGAGCGCCAGCGAGCCGAAGAAATACCAGATATTGAAATTCTTCGGCGCGTAGTAGCCGGTGAGCTGGTTGGCGATGAACTCATCGACGGGCAGGCGCTTGTTGAGCCACGCCCAAAAACCCTTTTTCTTGGAGACCGGCGTCGCTCCGGGCGGCAGCGGCTCGCCCGGCGCACGCAGCTCGTTGCCGCGCTCGGTCGTGGCCATCAGGTGTCCCCCCTCGAAAGGGCATACCCGTTGGCGGTCATTCGGCACTCAATCATTCGGCAGGCTCCCCAAACCCCGCGGTAGCACGGCATTATACACAGCGAGAGGTCGAGACATGCTGGAGCGACTGAGCCGCGGATTGACGTTCATTGCCGGATCGGTGGTCGGCGGGCTGGCGCTCGCCTTCGTGATCGTCGCCGTGCGCCCGGACCTCATCCGCGGGAACGCCGGCTCGCCGCCCGCGCCGGCCTCGGCGCCCGCGCCTGCCGCGAGCGCGCCGAGTGTCCGCGGTCCGGAGCGCCTCACGTATTCGGCGGCAGTGCAGCGCGCAGCCCCCGCCGTAGTCAACATCTACACCGCCCGTCTCGTGACCGAGCGCATCGATCCATCGCCGCTCGGCGAGCTCTTTGGCAACGTTCTGCCCCAATACAAGCAGCGCGTCGAGCGCAGTCTCGGGTCCGGCGTGATCGTCGATGACACGGGCCACATCGTCACGAACTATCACGTGATCGCGAACGCAGGAGCCATTCGCGTGCAAATGGCGGACGGTCGGATCGCGGAGCCGCAGGTCGTCGGTGCGGATCCCGATACCGATCTCGCCGTCCTCAAGATCAACCTGCCGAACCTTCCGGTGATCACCTTCGGGCAATCCAAGGAGCTGAAGGTCGGCGACGTCGTGCTTGCGATAGGCGATCCGCTCGGCCTCTCGCAGACCGTGACGCACGGCATCGTCAGCGCCACCGCCCGCGGGCAGCTCGGGATCACCACGTTCGAGGACTTCATTCAGACGGATGCGCCCATCAATTTCGGCAACTCCGGCGGCGCGCTGGTCGATTCGAGCGGTGTGCTGGTCGGCATCAACACCGCCATCGTTGCCAAGAGCCTGGGCGTGGAAGGCATCGGTTTTGCGATCCCGGTGGACATGGTCCGCGGTGTGTTACACGACATCATCGAGTACGGACGGGTCATCCGTGGGTGGATCGGAATCGTGCCCGAAGACATCTCCGACAGTCAGGCGCGCCAGCTCGGCCTCGCCCACGGCGGCGTCGTGATCGCCAATCTGTACGTCGGCAGCCCCGGCGTGCAGGCCGGGCTGAAGCCGGGTGATCTGCTGCTCGCCATCGACGGCACGCCCGTAACGTCGGCCGAGGACGCCCGCGCCCGCATCGCCAGCTGCAAGCCGGGCGTGACGATGACCCTCCATGATCAACGGGGTGGCAGTCAGCTCGATGTGAAAGTGAAGGTCGTCGAGCGGCCACGCACCGCGGCCGGCTGAGGAATCACCATGCCAAAAATCGAAGTTCGCCGTTTCGCCACCCGCGCCGAGCTCGACGCCGCCCTCGCCGACCGGCTCGAGCGCGCGATTCGTGCCGCCGCGACGCAAGCGGGCAGCGGGCCTCCGGTCATCATGCTCTCCGGGGGCCACACACCACTTCCCGCGTATCGCGAAGTCGCCCGGCGCCGGCCGCAGCACAGTGACGAGCTCACGATCATCTATTCCGATGATCGTTACGTGCCGGCCGACTCCGATGCCAGTAACTACCACGCGACCCGCCCGCTGCTCGATGCCCTGGATCTTCCCGAGGATCAGGTGTTGCGGGTGCGAACCGAGCTGCCGCTCGAGGAAGCCGCACGCGATTACGAGGGCCACCTGCGCACTCTGTTGGATTCGGGAGCCCGGATCGGCCTCGCCCTGTTGGGTATCGGGCCCGACGGCCACACCGCCTCGCTCTTTCGCCCCGAGCACCTGCAACAGTCGCGCGGCCGCATGGCCATCGCCGTCCAGCGCCCCGACGGCATGCAGGGCATCAGTGTCACCCCGGAGTTCCTCTCGCACGTCAGCGACCCGCTCTTCGTGGTCGCCGGCAGCGGCAAACACGATGCGATCGCCGCATTCATCCGCCAGGATCCGAATCTCGTCGCGCTGCGGGCCGTCGCCGCCTGCCCGCGTGCGGCGCTGTGGATCGAGCGAGCCGCCGAGCTCGAGCCGGCCGGCTAAGGCGCGAATTTTCCCATGGGCAGCTGCGAAGGCGCGCAGGAGCGCGTCCACCCCTGCGGCTCCTTTCCCGGGTTGTGCCAGCTGCACGCCCCGGTGAGCAGCCGCTCCGATTCCCGCGGCCCCCAAGTGCCGCAGGTGTAGACATGCGGCGCCTCGCCGGTATGCAACACCGGATCCACGATGGCCCAGGCCGCCTCGACCTCGTCCTCGCGCGCAAAATGCGACGTGTCGCCGATCAGGGCCATGCTGATCAGCATCTCATACGCATCCATCGCGTCCGCCTCGTGCTGCGCGACGAACAGCTCCACCTCGTGCCCCTGCATCGCCGCCCCCGCTTTCTTCGCATGCGCGCCCAAGGCGACTGCCACATCAGGCCCGACCCGGAAGCGCACGAAGTTGGGATAATCCGGTCCCAGCTCGCCGAACACTCGCGCCGGCGGCGGCTTCAGGTCCACCACCACCTCCGTCGCCGTCACCGGCAGGCATTTGCCGGCGCGCAGATAGAAGGGCACTCCGCTCCAGCGCCAGGAGTCGATCTCGAGCCGCATCGCCGCATAGGTCTCGACCCTGGAATCGGGCGCCACGCCCTTCTCCTGCCGGTAGGTGTTGAATTGCCCGCGCACCACCGCATCCGGCCGCACCGGCCGCACCGCCTTCAACACCTTCACCTTTTCATCGCGCAACGACTCGCCCGCGGAGTTCACCGGCGGCTCGAGCGCCAGCAGCGCGAGGATCTGCAGCAGATGATTCTGCATCACATCGCGGATGGCGCCGGTCTCCTCGTAGAATTTCCCGCGGCCCGCAACCCCGAGCGTCTCCGCCATGGTGATCTGCACGCTCGCCACGAAGTTGCGGTTCCAGATCGGCTCGAGGAAGGAGTTGGCGAAGCGGAAGTAGAGCAGGTTCTGCACCGCCTCCTTGCCGAGGTAGTGATCGATGCGGAAGATGCTGCTCTCCGGAAACTGCTTGTGCAGCACCTGATTCAGCTCCTTCGCGGAGGCGAGGTCGCGCCCGAACGGCTTCTCGACCACCACGCGCGCGCCCTGTGCGCCGCCGGTCGTGCCCAGGTGATCGATGACCACCGGGAACATGCTCGGAGGAATGGCGAGATAGTACAGCGGGCGCTGTGAGTCCCCGAGCGCCTTGCGCAGTGCGGCGAATGTCTCCCGGTCCTGGTAATCGCCGTCGTGATAGCGCAGCAGCGCAACCAGCCGCCCGACCGCACCCTCATCGGGCGAGGAGACGAACGTCTTGATGCTGTCGCGCACCCGGTTCGCAAGCTGCTCGAGGTTCCAGCCTGCACGTGCGACGCCGATGACCGGCACGTGCAGAAGTCCCCGGCGGACGAGGTTGTAAAGGGACGGAAATATCTTCCGATAGCAGAGGTCTCCGGTCGCTCCGAAGAGCACCAGAGTGTCGCTGTCACGTCGTTCCATCTGCCCCTCCGCTCAGGACTTCTTTTGCCCGGACCCCGTCCCTGCGCCGAGCCCTGCGGGCCGGCGTTCGCCGTCAAGAACCGCTCCTGCGGTTTTTTCGAGATGACCGCCGAATCCGAGCCTCATCGCAGAGAGCAGCTTGTCGGCGAACTCCGCGCGCCCACGCGACTCGAAGCGCGAGTAGAGGGCAGCCGAGAGCACGTGCGCCGGCACTCCGATCTCGACGGCGGCCTGCACCGTCCAACGGCCTTCACCGGAATCCGACACGCGGCCGCCGAACCGCCCGAGCACGGGATCGGCTGCCAGCGCCTCGGCAGTCAGGTCGAGGAGGCGCGAGGAGATGATGCTGCCGTGGCGCCAGACCTCGGCCACCGCGGCGATGTCGAGCCGGTACTGGAAGAGGCGCGGGTTGGAAAGCGGCGCGGTTTCGGCGTCAGCCTCCTCGCGCTTCAGGCCGGCGTCGGCATGTTGGAGGAGGTTCAAACCCTCCGCATACGCGGCCATCACGCCGTACTCGATGCCGTTGTGCACCATTTTGACGAAGTGCCCGGCGCCGTTCGCACCGCAGTGCAGATAGCCCATCTCGGCCGCGGCTTGGGCCGCGCTCCTGCCCGCGCTGGCCTGCTGCCGCCGGCCGCCGGGAGAGAGAGTCGCGAAGATCGGCTCGAGGGTGCTGAACACTCCCGGCTCGGCACCGATCATCAGACAATAGCCCTGCTCGAGCCCGAGCACACCGCCGCTCGTACCGGCATCGACGTAGTGGATGCCTGCCGGGCGCAGCTCCTCGGCCCGGCGAATATCGTCCTGATAGTGGGAATTGCCGCCGTCGATGAGGATGTCGCCGGAGGCGAGCCGCGGCCGCAGCTCCGCAATGACGCTGTCAACGATGGCAGCGGGCACCATGATCCAGACCGCGCGTGGCGGCTCGAGGGCGGCGGCGAGCTCCGCGAGCGAGTTGGCGGCGATGGCGCCATCCGCCGCAACTGCCTGCACCGCTTCCCTGGATCTGTCATAGGCGACGCATTCGTGGCCGCCTCGTATCAGCCGGCGCACCATGTTGGCGCCCATGCGCCCGAGCCCCACCATTCCGATTCGCATACTGGCCTCCTCTATTGGCGCAAAGTCGGCATCCTGCCGCTTTGCGCGGCCAACTATATCGCCTTATCGACCTCGCGGCCCAGGGAGCGGCCCTGGGCCGCTCAATCACTTGCTTTCGGCCAGGTGGAGCTAACGCACGCGCTTGATGTTGCTAATTCGGAGTGCGGCGGATCTGCGCGCCGAGCTGCGCCAGCTTTTCCTCGATCGCCTCGTATCCCCGGTCGATGTGATAGATGCGCTCGACTTCGGTGGTGCCTTCGGCAACCAGCCCCGCGAGCACCAGGCTCGCCGAGGCCCTGAGGTCCGTCGCCATCACGGGCGCGGCGGTGAGGCGGTCGACTCCACGGATGATCGCGGTATTGCCCTCGAGACGAATCTCCGCACCGAGGCGGCGCATCTCGAGCATGTGCATGAAGCGATTCTCGAA
>DASRDO010000027.1:0-51242 GCA_035652555.1 Steroidobacteraceae bacterium
GTGCTTGATGATGCTTTGATTTACAAGATTCATTGCGGGGTTACTCCCATGAAAGTTCAGTGATTGCTTGGTAACAACCATTGAACCGGGTAACCCCGCTCTCTTCAAGTCGGGTGTCAGATCAAGTCGAAACTAGTACAGGTAATGACGTGATTGGCAGTGACTACCATGCCATTTGCCGAGACAATGAAGCCGGTTCCCGCTTCGGAAACGTCGAAGCGGTTCCCAGTCAGCTGCCCAGCAAACACTTCAATCACCGCCTCGCGATTGGCTTCA
The DNA here is from genome assembly GCA_035652555.1 of Steroidobacteraceae bacterium. Classification (GTDB taxonomy): domain Bacteria; phylum Pseudomonadota; class Gammaproteobacteria; order Steroidobacterales; family Steroidobacteraceae; genus 13-2-20CM-66-19. Next base: position 277 of record DASRDO010000027.1, read on the forward strand.
TAAATGTTCTTGGGGGTAAGTACATTTTGCGCGTATGTAGGACAGCTCGCTGTAGCGCCCAACAGGATCAACAGATAGAATTTCCGCATGGATTTCATGATGACATGCCCCCGCTGATTCGTGTCAGGTCGTATCCTTAGCAATCCCCCTCGATCCAATTCATAAAGCAGGTTTCCTTGATTGCCGGTTTTGACGGCCTCATATGCCCCGTCGCGCTCCCAGTGGGATATTGCGCATCGTGGATAACTGGCTACTTAAGCGATCGCAAGGGCGGATAATCACGGATCAGCTGTCAAAACGGCCTTCGGCGCACGCTTACGGGAGAGCTGACCTCCTGCGGCATCAATGATCAGTCCGCACATCCTGCCCGCTAGTGGCTCTGCGCGACAGCCCCGGCACCAGCAGGACCCTGCGGTGCACCGACCCGCAGAACCTGACCGACAAACTGATCTCGGCAGGCATCGCTTTGGGCGGCAATCATCGATTTGAGGAGTTGCCCCTCATTCGCCAGAAGCTGCTTCCGATCGGGAGGATTCTGCTGATGCTGGCTGCTTTGCCTGCACACGGCCTCGCCGACGACCGCTCCAGTGCGAACATCGATGACGCGCAGGATGAGCCCGGACATCAGCCAATAGTGACTCCAGTCAGTCGGGTAGTAGTTGATTCCCTGGCCGAGCGATTCGACGTCGAAGAGGAGGTCTGCGCCCTTCCCTGCATTTGCAAGCTGTGCAACATCCCTGGTGTCGACAGTCGGCGGCGGCAAGCTGGCCGGAACGACCCCATACTGCCTTTCGGCAATCTGGAGCAGATCATTCGCGACCCGCGGCGCAGGATCGGGGATGTTGTCCTCTTTGACGAGCGCGTTTCCGGCACTGATACCGGCAGCTACCCCGATGGGCCCGAACGCACCCTTGCCGGCAGTCATCATGACCATGGATGGGCGCGGACGGGAAGTAAATGCAACGGTCTTTCCCTTCCAGGCAACCATTGACTGGTCAGGGACCGACTGAGTGGGAATCGATGCGCATCCGGCGGCCATTGGTGCAACGATTAACATCGCGACGAGAGTACGCACGGCTTTCCTCCGACATTCATTGTCTGACGCGACTCAATATGACAGCGATATCCGGCTGTGGCCACAGTTTGATGTCGGTATTGTGATGAGATCCAAGAACCCAACCTGCGCCATACTGCGAAGCGCGTCACACATATCTCCGACGATACCACTAGGATGTTAGTGGTCCCAATGCGCCTTTCAAGGCTTCAATGAGCCTCAAGAGACGGGAGCTGCCGTGATGCTGTCTGAGACTGGTCACCCGAGCCGGCCGGCCCTCTTCGCCGGTCGCATGTTGCCGGCGTTAGTTTGCAGTGCATTGGCACTGACCGGATGTGCCACCACCGTGAACGTACAAGCCTATCCCGGCGCCAGACGACCGGCGCAGGAAGTCGCCAAGGTGCGGGCGTTGGAATCGCAGATTCTTTCGGTGGATGGCGCACCCACGGCGGCGCAATGCGGCGGCCGTCTGATGAATGACTGTTACGTCCTTTTTCTGCCGGGTTCGCACTCCATGTCGGTGCAACCGATGTCCCTCAATGGGGGAAGCGGCCCCGGCTATATAGCTCCTACTGTCGCCACCCCTGGGATGTACATGAGCTCATCGGCCTACTATCTGCCGGTTGGCACGCCGGTCATGGTGAGGTACGCGGTCGAGGGCGGTCACAGTTACTCGCTGATAACCGATAAGACCTGTGTCGCCAACCCCGCCGACACGCCTCCCGAAGCCCGTTCGAAACCGGAAGACAAGGGGCTTTGCCTCATCGATATCACCACAGGCCAGGTGGTCCACTCCCAGGACTGATACATCGCAGCACAAACTGCCCGCCGCTGATCACTAAGCGCTCGCAGCCATCATCCGGTCCTGGAGGCGCTTCCGATACCGCCTGCTCAACCGCAGTCGCGCCTTGGACCTGAGGACCACCTCGTACTCACCACCGTCCTGCAGCTCGAGCCCACCAATCCGATCGAGGTTCACCACGACCGAGCGGTGAATGCGGATGAACTTCTCATCACCCAGATCCTGCTCGAGCTCGGAGAGCGACCGGCGCAGGATGTGCATGTCGCCGCCCACGTGTAGGCAAGCGTAGTAGCCGGCAGCCTCGATCCAATCGATATCATCGACGCGGACGAACAGCACCTGGCCCTGGCTGCGAATGACCAGTCTTTCCACCGGCGAGCGTTTGGCTGGTAAGTAATGGGCCAGCTTTTCCTTGGCGCGGCTCAAGGCACGGGCGAACCGGGCATCGTCAAACGGCTTCAGCAGGTAATCCAGCGCCCCGGCTTCGAAGGCCCGCAGCGCGTACTCATCGTATGCCGTGACGAAGATGATGGCCGGCGGCAGCTCGCTGCCGAGCAGCTCGAGCACGTCGAAGCCGTCGCATTCGGGCATTTGCACGTCGAGGAATACCAGGTCGGGCTTCGATTTCCTTATCTCCTGGATGGCATCGAGCCCGGATGAGGCCTCGACGATCGACTGAATGCTCGAGTCGCGACGCAGGAGCAGCGTCACATTGCGCCGCGCCAATTCCTCGTCATCGACGACGAGCGCCCGTAATGGCACCTCTGATTTCTCGAGGGGCGCCATCTACGCTACCGTGAAAGGCATCGTCACCACCACCTCCACTCCGGCCGGATTGGGGCGTCTCAATTCCAATGCCGATTCGCTCCCGTGGAGGATCTGCAGCCGTGTACGCAGATTGCGAAGGCCCACACCCGTCTGCGTCACCTCCTCCTGTGCCGATGAGCCGGGAGCGTCATTGTAGACAGTCAAGCGAAGCCTACGGCCATCACGTGCGCCGTTGACCTGCACGGTTCCTCCAGCGACACGCTTGGCTATGCCGTGCTTTATGGCATTCTCAACGAGCGGCTGCAACAGCAAGTTGGGAACCTGCGCTCCGAGGAGCTCGGCAGGGATATCGACGCTCACCCTGAGCCGCTCCCCAAAGCGCACCTTCTGAATATCGAGATAGCGCTGCAGGTACTCGACCTCTTCCTGCAGTGCGACCTGCGGCCGGTGGGAATCCTCCGATGAGCGTCGCAGAAACTCGCTGAGACCTACGATCATGCTCACCGCAGCATCGTTCATGTGGTCGCGCACCAGACCTGCGATGGAGTTGAGCGCGTTGTACATGAAGTGCGGCTCCATCTGCCTTCGTAGTGCCGCGAGCTGTGCCTTCGAGAGCTCCTCATTGAGTCGCGAGGTCTCGGCGATCTGGCGCGCGACATTCTCCCGTGCGTCGACCAGAAAGGTAATGGTCACGATGAGCGCGTACGCGATCAGGAAGGTGAGCACCTGGAAGACCAATGTCATGGTCCACGTATTCCAAAACGTCGGCCACTCCCGATTGCCGTACGGGTTGAAGGCCATCTGCAGCAGCGTGGACCAAACTTCGGCCACCGCGCTGATGCCGGCGAAAGCCGCGAGATGCACGCATACCGTCTGCACACTGATGCCCCGAACGATCGGATATCGCCTCGCGAGGTGAATCACTAGTGGTGTAGCCAGTACCCATGGCAGCCACGACACCAGCTCAGTCATGAACAGGGGTAGCCACGGCGGGGGGTGCTTGTGCTCCGTATAGACGACGAGCAGGTTTTGAGTGGCATCGAACAGCCCACCGGCGGACCAGGTCGCGGCAATCCAGCGCCAACTGATGGGGCTCACAGCACCGGGAGTGGAGGTCATGCCGGCTACTCTACGCCATTGCCTCGCCACTGCGAACCAACCGATGCAGCGAGTGGTCGGGAAGGTGCAGTGGGCGGTCTTCGGGTGGCTCGGGTGCACCACCTACACTGAAGTCACAGATTTCAGTTTCGCACCAGGAGACGAGTAAATGAAGCAACGCACGTTCGAGGCGTGCTTCGCAACGGGGGGAAGCGTGCGCCATCGGCGCAGGAGCGTTTCCATGCGGCGCCATGCCGTCGTGACCGCCCTTCTTGCGACGGTATTTCACGCGACTGCCGCGCGCGCGCAGCATGCAGCCGATAATCCGGTTGCTTCGGCGCAGGACGCTTTCGGCTTGACCCTCGGACTCGAGACCATCGGCATGTACAGCCCCGGTCAGGTGCGCGGCTTCAGTCCGCAGTCAGCCGGCAACGTGCGCATCGATGGGCTCTACTTCGATCAGCAGGGGGCCCTCTCCAATCGTGTCATCGAGGGGTCGACCATTCGCGTCGGCGTGAGCGAGATCGGCTATGCCTTCCCTGCGCCGACCGGCATCGTGGATTTTCAGCTCCGCCGTGCCGGCGACGGCACTCCGACTGCCACCGTCATCGCGAACGCCGGTCCGTACGAGGCGCGCGGCATCAGCGTCGACGGAACCGTGCCCCTGGCCGGCAAGGAGTTGCTCCTGCCGATCGGAGTGAGCACTCAAGTCAGCACATCGACACCCTATGGATCCTACCCCGGGTACACGTCCACCGTGACGAGCGCAGGGGCTACACCGCAATGGTCGCCGAATGACAAGGTGACGGTACGGGCCTTGTTCGACTGGCAGCAAACCCGAGACGCGACGACGTTCCCCCTCTTCTTCACCGCCGGTGACTTCCTGCCTCCCGTGATCACCCGTGGCTATCTCGGTCAGAACTGGGCGAAGGGCCGCAGCACGAACGAGAACCTGGGCGCGCTCGTGGCCGCACAGCTGAATCCGGTATGGTCGCTGAGCGCGGGCATTTTCCACTCCTCCACCGACAGTCCGTTGAGTTTCGCGGACCTCTATGCCGACGTCCAGCCGGACGGCCGGTCCGATCACCTGATGGTCGGGTTCCCGGACCAGAGCGCCGCATCGACGTCCGGGGAAGCGCGCCTGTCAGGCCGCTGGCACATGGGCGACTGGCGCAGCGAGCTCATTCTCCTCGCTCGCGGCCGCGACGTGCTGGCGCGCTACGGCGGAGAGGACGTCGTCGATCTGGGCCAGGTCACCATTGGAAGTGGACTTCAGGCACCCGCGCCGACTTTCGCGTACTCGATGCGGACGGATGATCGCACGGAGCTCTGGAGTGTCGGCTCGGCTTACCACGTCGACTGGCGCGGGCTTGCCGACCTCGAGGTGGGCTTGCAGGAGGAGCACTACAGAAAGAACGTCGCCTCACCCGGGATAGCGGACAGTGCGATAACGGACCACCCTCTACGTGCCTACGGCAACTCGGCGGTCGCCCTTACCCGCCGCCTCACCGTCTACGCCGGCTACACGCAAGGTCTCGAAGATTCGGGTGTTGCGCCCAACGCTGCGGCGAATCGCGGCGCCGTACTGCCCGCATCCCGTACCTGGCAGGTGGAGTCGGGAGTGCGCTATCTCGCGACACCGCGGCTGAAGGTCATTGCAGGCGTATACGAGCTGCAAAAGCCTTATTTCAATCTGGACACGAGCAGCATCGACCGGAACCTCGGCGTACAGCGGGCGAAGGGCGCCGAACTGTCAGTCTCCGGCCAGCAGATTGCGCATTTCGACATCAACGCCGGTGTGCTCTATGCCAAGGTCGGTATCGTCGGGAACAATCTGGCCGCAGAAGGCGTCGGTCCGATCGCGATCGGACAGCCACGCCTGCAGTACGTGGTCAACGTGAATTACACCCTGCCGCGCTGGCCGTCCATCTCGCTGGACCTCGCGGCCACGCATTTCGGCGCAGAGCCGGCCAGCGTGGACAATCGCATTTACACGCCCGCGGTGACTCAGCTGAACATCGGCGGTCGCTACAGGTTCACGCTGCTCGGCAAGAGCAGCACCTTGCGCGTCCAGGTGCAGAACGCCCCGAATTCCTACTGGTGGAGCAACGTCTATACACCCGGTGACTTTGAATGGCCCGCCCCGCGCACGGTCTTCGCGTACATCACAACGGATTTTTGAAGCTGTCCGATCGCTGATCGCCTACTGCCCCTTCTTGGAGCAGTCGCAAGTCGACGCATGGTAGCGGCCATTGGGCTCGACATTCCCGCCTTTGCCGTACATGTCTCGAGGGCGCGCCCAATCAGTCAGCGAGCGATACGGGCCATTCTCGTTGCGGCCCTTCGGCATCGAATCGAGAATGCCGTAGATCCCCAGCACCTCTTCGCCACCGCGGGCATACGCAGAGTACGTATGGAATATCTCACCCGCCTCATTCCTGTAGAAAATACTGCGGCCTGAAAGATCCAGGAAGTCGCGCGCCCACTCCGGCGCCTGCCGGAAGTTGTATTGCGCGCGCCCCGCCGCCACATCCTCCGGCCTGAATGAGACATTGAAGTCGTAGTTGAAGTCGCTGCCGAAGGATGAGACCCAGAGGAATTTCCAGCCCATTCGCTTGCGGACGACCTCGATTTCTTCAATCGGAGCCCTGGCGACGACGACATAGCTGACGTCATGGTTCTCCAAGTGCGGCAGGATGTCGGTCATGTGATCGACCTCCAGGGAGCAGCCCACGCACTGATGATGCGCGCCGGGCGCCATCATGAAATGCTTGATGTAGAGCTGACTGCGGCCCTGGAAGAGATCAGACAGCGTGAGCCTGCCGTCCGGCCCGTCGAACAGGTAGTCCTTCTCGATGCGTACCCACGGGAGTCGCAGGCGCTCCGCGCAAACCAGATCTCGGTGGCGCGTCAGAGCCTTTTCCTGCTCGAGTAGCTTCTTCCGTGCCTCGAGCCACTCCTTCTGAGAGACGATTCGATGCTGCATGTCACACTCCTCTTCGGGTCGGGTGACAGCTCTGCCTGGCGAGACCTATACCTCGAGCTTTGTCCGGTGTGCCTCAGCCCGCGTCGGCAGCGCGTCTATACAGAAGATGGCCGATCGAGCCGGGCGAAAATCGACAGACGACCTTCCTGTTTCGCCACTGACATAGAAAGCTACTGTTTATTAGTAGTTTACTTGTGATATCTTGCGTATCACATTAACTGTACGCCCTCATCCGACAGCGCGCGCCAGACTCTCATCGTCGCACGCGAGCGAGTTGATTCGTGGGCTCACTGCATGGCTGGTCAGCGCGGCGGAGCTCGTCCGCAGCAATGCCCGCGCCTCGGCAGGCGTGCCGCGAAGCCAGGCCTCGTAGTCTTCTGCCCCAATGATCGCCGGTATCTCGCGCGTGGCCGTTTGGATCGACGCGAGCGGCGCGCTCGCCGGCACCGTGAAGATCGCGCAGCCCTCGATCACATCGCCGTCCTCGCCCTCCGTGCGATCCCAAAGCGCTGCGACGCCGAACACTGGCCTGTCCTTGATCCGCACGAAATAAGGTTGGCGATATCCCGCCGGCGTCAAGCGCCACGTATAAAAACCCGCGAACGGGAGGATGCAGCGCTGCCCGTTGAGCCAGGGCCCGTGGAACAGCGCGCTGCCCTCCAAGCCATCGCTGGAAAGGCGCAGCCACTGCGCGATGGACGCATCGCCCTCAGCCCACCCTGGAATGAGCCCCCAGCGCATCATCACCGCCTCCGATCGGCCCTCGTGCAGGCGCACAGCGGGAACGTAGCGGCACGGGGCGACATTGAAGCTCGCCGAGAACTTCCACCATCTGTGCTCCGGTGCCAGCTCGCGCTCCGCCAGCTCCTGATCCGGCATGGCATATCTCTCGCACATGTCGGGAGCCTATCGGACATAACCCCGGGCGCCTGTGACGCAGTGCACCGGACCGGATCGCAGCCGCAACTCACCGGGCCCGACCCTCATTCGCCGGGCGCGTGCCGGCAACCCGCGCGATCACATCACGCTCCCGGTGTCCAGGGCAGGTTTCACAGTTCTGCCCCGTGACCCCGCCCATCCCCGCGAATCCGCCGCCGGTCGGATAGGCCGCCGTTACGGCCTATCGCACGGGAAGCAGCGCTCACGTTCGCGTAGAGTCCGCCGCAGATTGGTTGCAGACATACAACTTGTGCAACACCTGACCGTAACACACCGTAGTTGTCGCTCGACAGAGACGACACGCCGCTTGCCCCTCATGGAGGCCGGCGTCACGCTCATCGAGCTGGTCATCGTAGTGGTCCTCGCCGCCATTCTGATGTCGATCGGCGTTCCTTCGTTCCGCTACGTCACCACGTCCAACCGAATGGCCACCGAAGTCAACTCGCTGCTCGGCGACCTGCAATACGCCCGCTCCGAGGCCGTACGGCAAGGCCAGTACGTGACGGTCTGCGTGGCGCAAAGCACGAACGCCGCCAGCCCTTCGTGCGCGGCATCGGGGACCGCCACCTGGCAAAAGGGCTGGATCATCTTCTCGGATGTCAATCACGACGGCACCGTCGACAGCGTTGGTTCCGTGCTGCGCATCCAGAATGCCTTCTCGTCCGCCGATACTTTCGTCGCGAGCCCGGCCGCTTCTACGGTCACCTTCAACAGGGAGGGATTCGCGAGCCTCGGCAGCGGGGCCACCCGAATCACCCTCAACGACTCCGCCAACGATCAGCCATACGCGCGTTGCCTGGACATCAATCAGGCGGGAATGATGACGACGCAGACGCACTCCTCGGATGTGACCTGCATATGAGCCGCTACGACACAACCAGCCGCCGCCGGGGCTTCAGCCTCGTCGAGGTGATGGTTGCTCTCCTCGTCATCTGCGTGGGGCTCCTCGGCATTGCGAAGCTGCAGGCGCTAATGCTGTCGAACACCGGGATATCGCGTACGCGTGCGCTCGCTGCTCTGGAAGCCTCGAGCATCGCGGCCACCATGCACGCTGACCGGGACTACTGGGCAGGGACCCCGGCGGCAAGCACCACGGTCAACACCGCGAGCAGCAGCATCACGAGCGCCGATCCGATCCTCGCGACCACACCTGATTGCAGCTTCGGTGGCTCCGATGCTCCGTGCACCACCACTGCAAAGATGGCGGCCTACGACCTCAGCCACTGGATGTCCGATATGGCAGGCGTGCTGCCCGGCTCGACCGCCGCCATCGGCTGCGGCGCCAACGTGGGGGTGGTCACGTGCCAGATCACCATCACCTGGCAGGAGAACATGGTCGCGGCAAATGCCCAGGAGAACGCGACCGCCCAGACCCAGCATTATCAGCTCGTGGTGAACCCATGAGCGCCACCCTCCTCGCACGCGAGCTCCCCTCTTCCAGCGCGGGCCCTCGTGACGTACGTCACTCCGGCTACTCGCTGATCGAGCTCCTGATCGCCATCCTCATCGCGCTCTTCCTGATCGGCGGCGTAATCGTCGTGGAGCAGGGAGTGCACCGAGCATATGGCGACCAGAGCGGCATCGCCAAGCTCCAGGACGAGGAGCGATTCGCCATGTCCGTACTGACGGACGCCGTCTCCTCTGCCGGGTATTTCCCGGACCCGACGACCACCAGCCAGGTGGCCGCGCTGCCGTCCACCGGCGCTCCGCTCAACTTCCAGGCCGGGCAGTCCGTCTATGGTCCCCCGAGCGGCGCTTCGGCGCCTCATGACTCGATCTACGTGCGCTACATGACCGCGAACGGCGACGGCATCGGCCTCTGCGACGGGACCACCAACAATCTCGGCGTCAACGTCACCTACACGAGCAATCTTTATGTCTCCGGCAACCAGCTCTTCTGCCAGGTGACTCCAAGCACCGGTGCCGCCAACCCCGCGGTGGCCTTGGTCGACGGCGTTACCGACATGCAGGTCTGGTACGGCGTCAGTACGGCAGGTATCGACAACAACGTCGATACTTACATACCGGCAACAAACATGACGGCAGCTTATTGGCAGAATGTCAGCTCCGTGATGGTGCAGCTCACGTTCCTGAATCCCCTATATGGCCTGCCGGGGCAGACCAACCAGCACGTCACCTTCCGCCGCGTCATCGGCGTAATGGGCCGGGATTGATGGAGCGGCCACCATGCTGTTGAAACACAAATCCGCCCAGCTCGGCATGGTGCTCATCACCACCATGCTGCTCCTCGTCGTGGTGACCCTCCTCGCGCTCGCGATGTTCCGCGGCGTCGGCCTCGAGCAGCGGATCGCCGGCAACACCATGGAAAAGCAGCGTGCTCTGCAGGCCTCGGTGAGCGCCCAGCAATATGCCGAGCAATGGCTGGTGAACAACGTCACGTCCACTCCGGCAGTGGACTGCTCCGCTCAGGCCTCATCGAGCACCGGCGCCCCGGCCATCTGCACGGACATCCTGGCCAATTCTCTCGATTCCGGCACGGTGGGCAACGTTCCCTGGGTGATCGGCGGCGGCCAAGTCGGCTACAGCTACAACCCGGTGAACGCGACGGGCAGCAGCTATTTCCCGATCAGTACCTCCGGCGGACTGTCGACGTATTACTCCGCACCGGTCGTATACATCTCCCAGCTGGGTGTCGATGCGACGCTCAGTAACGCCGTCGACTACCGCATAGACGCCTGGTCCTACGCCGGCGCCCGGAACACGGTGGCAGTGGTCGAGAGCACCTACCAGGTCCGCTTCATTTCCAAGGCGCCAGGCCCGTGAGCGCCCGGAGACAAGCCATGTTTCGCAACAGGCTATCGACCCTCCTCCTGCTGGCCCTCTGCAGCGCCCTCTGCATCCACAGCGGCTACGCGCAGACCGCGAGCAGCAGCGTGCAGGAAGACTTCACCGGTGCGACGACGACCAACAACTGGTACTTCTTCAAGGGCGCCTGCCTGACGGCGAGCAGCAGCAGCTCGAGCAGCAGTCCCGGATCGCCGCCGGGGTGCATTGCGATCGACTCCTCCTATTATTCAGGGGAGCCGCTCGTCGGCGGATACAACGGCAGCGCCGGATCTGCGGTCACGCTCCCGGACTCGGCTGGCTTTGGCGCCCTGCGCTTCACCAACGGGTGCACCAAGGAGGGAGGAAACTCCTGCGGCAATACGAGTACGGTAACCGGGGCCGCGACCAATACACATACCTACGGCGGCGGCCATCATCAGAACGGCGCCATCATTTCGCAGAACGCCTTCTCGACGAGCCAGGGGCTCGACATCACCTTCAAGACCGTCACCTATCGTGGCGACTCGGGCGGCAACGGGGTGGGTTGTCCCTCAGGATCGACGCTGAGCGGCGGCCAGTGCATAGGTACGACGAGCATCTCGGCCACCGCGACCTATTCGTGCCCCAATTTCTACACGCTCTCCGGTTCCAACTGCGTCCAATCTGCTACGCCGACCTTAACGTACACATGCTCGAGCGGTACGGTGTCAGGCTCGAATTGCATCACGACCGCGACGCCGACTGTGAGCTACAGCTGCTCGAGCGGAACGCTGTCGGGCACGAATTGCGTTCTCACGGCCACCCCGACCGTGACCTACAGCTGCTCGAGCGGCACGCTCTCGGGAACGAACTGCCTCTTGACGGCTGCTCCGACAGTATCGTGTCCCAGCGGCTGGACGCTATCGGGCTCGCTCTGCAAGAAAGGCTCAAACACGCAGCCTCCCACGTATAGCTGTCCCAGCGGCTATACGGCGTCGGGCTCGGGCGCGAGCACCACCTGCAGCGAAACGGTCGCGGCGACGCCAAACTACAGCTGTCCGAGTGGCTATACGAAAGCCGGATCGGGAGCAGGAACGACCTGCACCGAGACGATCGCCGCGGCAACCGCGAGCTACAGCTGCCCGAGCGGCTACACCCAGGCCGGATCGGGCGCGGGTACGACTTGTACCAAGACGGCTGCAGCGACGCCGAACTACAGCTGCCCTTCCGGCTACAACAAGTCCGGGTCGGGTTCGAGCACCACCTGCACCCTGACGGTCACGGCGACCGCCAGCTACAGCTGCCCGAGCGGCTACACGCTGTCGGGAACGAATTGCACCAAGAGCACCGTCATAGAGCAGGCTCCCAGCCAGAACGACGGCGCGGACGGAATGAGCTTCTTCCTCATGGATGGGAGCGTCGACATGACGAACAGCGCCATCGATCACATCGGCTCCTGGGGAGGCAGCCTCGGCTATTCCTGCTCGATGACCAACGCCGACTACCATGGAATGGTGGGCGGCTACCTCGGGCTCGGTATCGATGAGTACGGCAACTTCCTCAACGGCTCGCAAAACACCCTAGGTGTCAGCAACTTCCAGCACAGCTACGCCGACAACACCGCAAGCGGCGGTGGCCAGATGGCCAACCGCATCGGCCTGCGCGGCCAGGGCAGCATCGACTGGTATTGGCTCAATGCCACATACCCGAACTACTATCCCTCTTCGCTGACGGGCGCGCAGCAGCAGACCGCCGTCAATGACACCTGCTCAACCGGTACCCTGTGGGACTTTTCGACGACGCCCGCCACCCCGACCAACACCGGGACGACGGTGAACGACTATGCCGCGATTCCCAACGCATTCACCGTCATCTCGAGCACCATCGCCAAGGAATACTCCGCCGGTGGCTACTCCCGGCAGAGCGCCACGCCGATTACCTACCGCCTGCGGCTGACCGAGGATGGCCTGCTGACCCTGGATTACAGCTACAACGGCGGGGCCTGGACGAACGTCATCAAGAATCAGAGCATCGGCGCATCCAACGGCACCGTGCCCGCGACCGTACGCTTCGGGTTCGCAGGCTCGACCGGTGGCGCCTCGAACATTCACGAGATCCTCTGCTTCAAGGCGACGCCGGTGACGCAGGCGGCAAGCTCGACCACGGTCAACCAGCAGCAGTCCTCGAAGGTCGAGAACGGATCGCAGGCCTACTTCGGCTACTACGATCCGACCAACTGGACCGGGCGACTGACGGCGAACACGCTCCTCACCGACAGCTCCGGCAACCTGACCATCGCCGCCTCCGCCAACTGGGATGCGTCCTGCTCGCTCACGGGCGTGGCGGCCGGTGCGAGCTGCCCGACCACCGGTCAGACCGGTCCGACGACGGCTCAGCCCTGGCAGAGCTCGAGCACGGGCGGCCGTGTGATGCTCACCTCGGACGGCACGACCGGCGTGCCGCTGCAATGGTCGAGCATCAGCGCCACCGAGCAGGCGGACCTCGATGCAGGCGACAGCTCCGCGACGGAGTACCGCCTCGATTACCTGCGCGGCGACCGCAGCAATGAGATCCCCACGAGCGGCGCCTCCGGCACCCAGGTCTACCGGGATCGCGATTCGGTGCTCGGCGACATCATGGATTCGAGCTCGGCCTGGGTGGGCCCGCCCTCGAAGTCGATCTTCAGCGCCTACGAGTCGCCGGTCACCTGGCGCGACCGGCTGTTCCCGACGGCGACAATCACGGAGAACGCCGGTCAGACGTATGACGCCTACGCGCAAGCGAAGGCGACACGGCTGAACGTCGTTTACGTCGGAGCGAACGATGGCCTGTTGCACGGCTTCAGCGCCGGCTCGTACAACTCCGCCGGCACGACCTACGACAGCAGCACGAATACCGGACAGGAAGTGCTGGCCTACATGCCGCGCGGGGTTCTGAAGACGATCCACAGCGCCACCAACAGTCAGATCGACTACTCGAATCCGCAGTACGGCCACAACTTCTTCGTGGATGCCACACCGGGTTCCGGAGACCTCTTTTACAACGGCACCTGGCACACGTGGCTGGTCGGCGGCCTCGGCGCCGGCGGCGCCGAGATCTATGCGCTGGATGTCACCGACCCCACCAGCTTCACTGAGGGGAACGCGTCATCGCTGGTCATCGGCGACTGGAGAGCCGCCAGCATGATCTGCACGAACGCGGTGTCCGGCGCTACCGGCAATTGCACGGACGGCAGTGGCAACGCGAATCTCGGCAATACCTACGGTACCCCCCAGATCCGCCGCCTGCACAACGGCAATTGGGCCGTGCTCTTCGGCAACGGCATCGGCAGCGCGAGCGGCGATGCCGGTATCTTCGTGCTCACGATTGGCACGACCGGCACGCAGACCCTCTACTATCTGAGCACGGGCGCGGCGGGAAGCAACGGCATCGCGTATGTCACACCTGTCGACCTGGATGGCGATCACGTGGTCGACTACGTGTACGCAGGGGATATCAAAGGCAACGTCTGGCGGTTCGATCTCACCAGCAGCAGCCCCTCCGGCTGGGGCGTCACGCCCGGCCCGATCTTCACGACCCCGTCCGGTCAGCCCATCACCTCGGCCATACAGCCGGACTTCGTGACCGGACCGATCGGCTCGACCACTCAGCTGATGCTCATGTTCGGCACCGGGCAGAAGTTCCCGCAGACGAACACGACCCAGGTGAGCTACCAGACCGGGACACAGTACTACTACGGGGTCTGGGACTGGAACATGGCCGCCTGGAACTCGCACAGCTCCGCGCAGTTCGCGAGCGTGCCGGCGGCCACGGTGGGCACCCTCACCAGCCTCGCCTCTCCCTATACGTTGGCATACGGCAATCTTCAGCTGCAGACGGTCGGGATCGACTCATCGACCGGCGATCGCGTCATCCAAACCGCGAGCACCGTCTGCTGGGCGGGAACCTCGACCTGCACCGGCGGCAGCAGCGCCAATACCAAATTCGGCTGGTACATCGCTCTTCCGGGCACGACTACGGCCTTCTCGACCACGACGTACGAGCAGGTCATCTTCAATCCCATCGTCGTGGGCACCGCGATCGTATTCAACTCGGTACTGCCGGCGATCGATTCTCCCCTGATGTGTACGCCGGACATCGACAAAGGCTGGACGTATGCGCTCGACGTCCGCACCGGCGGCCCAGTGCCCAATTTCTTCGTGACCACCACCAGCTCCAGCAATAACCTCAATACCACGACCGTTGGCTACGAGGGTGACGCGACCGGCACCTCCTCGGAGGTGGACACCGCCAACGGCAACGGCGGCACGAATTACTTCCTCATCTTCCAGAGCACGAACGGCGGGCCCGGAGCACCGATTCAGATCAAGCCCGCGAACAACATCAGCGGCTCGCGCCAGACCTGGATCGAGCTACGGTAGGATGAACGCCATGACGCACAGCCATGACAGCCGAGCGGGCCTCCACTGGGCGGCCACGCGCGACCGGGGCTTCACCCTGATCGAGCTGATGATCACCGTGGTCATCGCTTCGATTCTGATGACCATCGCATTCCCGGTTTATCTGCACCAGATCCGCGAGTCCCGCCGTACCGATGCCCGCAGCGCCCTGCTCGACCTGGCGAGCCGCGAAGAGCGGTATTATGCAACCAACAATGTATACACGGACGTCGCCGCGAATCTGGGCTACACGGCCTGGCCGCAGGTGGTCGGCAGCGGCTACTACGATGTGAACCAACCCACCAACATAAACGCCCCCACGGCAACCTCGCCGGCGACATTCACGCTCAGCGCCACGCCCATCGCCGGCAAGGGACAGGATCGTGATTCGGACTGCCAGACATTCACCGTCACGCAGGCCGGACAGGAGTTGTCCACGAACAGCGCGAGCGCCGATTCCTCCTCGACCTGCTGGGGCCAGTGACGATCCGGCACTCGAACGACGCTACTTTCAGCGCATCGTCCGCCCCACCCTGCCGTCGGGACGCCGACCGCAGGACACTCTCGTTTGGTCGCATTGACTTGACGCTGCCGATTGGATGTCTTCGCGTCGTCGAGCGCTTCCTTCAGGGATGGGCTTCATCGTCCGCGCATCCCTCCCTCCGTCCATCCGGCGGATGGCGCCGCTCGTCGGCGTAACCACACATTCTGTAGCATCGCGCAACAGGCAGCGCTTCCGTTTCAGGTAAAGTTCAGCCGCTCTTATGAGTTAGGAACAAGGCTCATATGCATTGCGGAACGAAAGCAGTACGCCGTCAGACAGTCGAAAGCCGCGAGCCCGCATCCACGCGGGCGCGCGGCGTGCGTACGCCGGGGGGGCCACATCGGCAGCCTGGTATCGGAGCTGCGGCCAAGGAGCCCGGCTTCACGCTGATAGAGCTCATGATCACCCTCGCGGTAGCGATGATCCTCCTCGTCATCGCCTTTCCGGCGCTGCAAAACTTCCTCCGGAACGATCGCCAGTGGACGACCGCCAACTCCCTGGTGATGAGCCTGAATGCGGCACGAAGCGAAGCGATCAAGCAGGATACCGCCGTCTCGCTCTGCCCGACGACCAATGGGACGAGTTGCAGCACTACCGCGCCCTGGGCGCAGGGATGGATCGTGTTGAGCGGAGCCGCCGGAGCCGCCCCGGTCTTTACGGTGCCGCCACTGGCAACCGGCACGACCTTGACGGAGGCGAACGGCCTGCAGACCGTCACGTTTCTCTCGACCGGCATGGTGGCGGCGCCTGCAGCCTTCACCCTGTGTGATTCCCGCGGCGCGGCCGCAGCGCGCTACGTCCAGGTGAGTCTCACGGGAAGCATCGCATCCTCCTCCACCGTCGGTCAGACCGTTACCGGTGCTGCACTCACCTGCCCATGATGCGCGATAGACCCGAGCAACCCATGCACGCTACGCACACGGCTCGCAGCAACAGCGGGTTCACCCTCGTGGAAGTCCTCGTCACCCTGCTGGTGCTGAGTATCGGCCTCCTCGGAATCGCCAAGCTGTTGCTGGTTTCCTCCCGGGCCAACGACAGCGCCTATATGCGCACTCAGGCCACCGCGCTGGCCTACTCCATCCTCGACTCGATGCGGGCGAATCGACAGACCGCCGTGAGCGGCGGGTACAGCGCCTCGACGGCCACCGTCACGGACCCGGGAGTGACCTGCAGCACCGCCGCCTCGCCCTGCAGCAATGCAATTATCGCGCAATTGGACCTGTGGCAGTGGAAGAATGATCTGGCCAACGGATTACCTGCGGGAGCCGGCTCGGTTACGACGGCCAACGTGACGGATCCCGTCACCGGGGGGAGCGACGTAACTGCCACGGTCACCGTGCAATGGAACGACACCGTTGCTCAACAGGCATTCGGAGCTGCCGCAGGAAACGTCTCCATCACCTTGGAGACCGTGCTGTGAGACGCGCCGACGCCGGCTTCTCGCTGATCGAGCTGATGGTGGCCGTCACCCTCGGGCTGATGCTCACCGCCGCGCTCATTTCCATGTTCGTCGGCACGCGCTCGGCTTATCAGTCGACCTCGGGCGTGGGCGCGGTCGCCGACGAGGGTCGCTTCGCGCTCCATTCGATCGCACAACTCGCCCGCAGCGCCGGCTTCGTGGGCTGCGCCAATGCGACGACTACCGTCGTTGGCGCCACTGTGACTTCGAACATCGATGACACCGTGCTCAATGTCGCCAGCGCACCGCTGGCCTATGACTTTCGATACGCGGTGGGCGGCTACGAAGCCGCGGGAACGGGCGTGAGCGGCACGCTCACGCTACCTGCAACCGCCACGGCAGGCGCCGCTGCAAGCAACTGGACACCCAACCTCGACGCCGCGTTCACTGGCGCTACCAATCAGCAGGTGAAAGGGAGTGACGTCGTGGTCGTACGCTCGACCCTGCCCCAGGCGACCCCCGTCTACACGACGGCCGACGCGCCTGCCGGGTCGAGCAGTTTCACGGTATCGAGCGCCGGCAATCTGCAGGCCAACCAGCTTGCCGTGATCTCCAACTGCATGAGGTCGGTGCCCTTCCAGATCAGCGGCGTCACGGCAGGCACGCCCGCGACCGTGAGTTTCGGAGGCACGACGGGAGCGCCGGGGAATGCCGCGGCCGCCCTGCCGATCGACTTCTCCGCCGGTGCCCTGGTCTATCCACTGACGACCACCGTCTTTTACATCGGCGTCGGGGCCGACGGCGACTCCGCGCTCAGGCGCCTCGACCTGCAGAACGGCAAGGTGGGTCCGGCGATCTTCACGGATGGCGAAGTCGTCGAGGATGTCGAGAACATGCAGGTTCTCTACGGCCTCAATTCGGGCTCCGGGATCGCGTACGTGACTGCCGATCAGGTTCCCGACTTCTCTGCGGTCGTGAGCCTCGAGGTCGCCGTTCTGGTGGCGAGCCCGCCCGGCTCCGTGCCGGCTCCTGCGACAGCTCCGACATTCAACCTGCTCGGCGTGACGGTCACTGCGCCAAAAGATACCCGCATGCGCAGAGTCTTCACGAAAACCATTGGATTGCGCGATGCCCTACACTGACCAACATCTGGCGCACTTGGTGCGGCTCCGGGGCTTTTCCTGCGGCTACCGCCGGAGCCGCGGCGCCGTGCTCGTCGTGGCGCTGATCCTCCTGCTCATCCTGACGCTGATCGGAATCACCGCGGCGCGACTGCAGACAGCCCAGGAAGGCATGGCGCGCAACGACGATAACCATCAGCTCGCCCTTCAGTCTGCGGAAGCGGCTCTGCGCGACGGTGAAGGGATCATCGCCCTGCACACCGACGCGGACTTCCTGGCCAACGCCAGCGGACTCTACGATCTCACGACGGAATTGAACGCGACTGCGGCCAGCATCGCCGACACGATCAACTGGAGCAGCCCCGGGACGCAATCGATGCAGTATTCCGGCGCTGCGCTCGGCAACGTGCCGCAATCCCCGCAAGCGCCCCAGATCATCATCGAGCACCTGCCCCCGGTGGCCGGCGCCGGCGTGCAGCTCAACGCACCCTCGTACGGCGTGAATCCGCAGTGGCAGGTATATCGGATCACCGCCCACGCCCAGGGCGGCGATGGCAGCTCGAGCGTGACGCTCCAGAGCATCGTCTCCGCGATGCCTCCGCAGTGAGAGGTTTACCTACCATGCCGTCCACAACACAGATCTTCCGGCGAGCGCTCGGCATCCTTGCCGGCCTGAGTATCGGCTCCGCGGCGGGACTCGCCTGGGCAGCGTCGGCGCCTACTCCCCTCTCCATCGCCCAGGTACC
The DNA here is from genome assembly GCA_035652555.1 of Steroidobacteraceae bacterium. GTDB lineage: Bacteria > Pseudomonadota > Gammaproteobacteria > Steroidobacterales > Steroidobacteraceae > 13-2-20CM-66-19. The sequence continues at coordinate 18,939 of DASRDO010000027.1, forward strand.
TCTGACCATCGCCATCCCGGCGCACCCGCAGATCGTGATCGCCCTCGGCAACTCCGAGTCCATGGACGGCAATCTCGGTGGCGCCATCATGACCGGCTCGGGATCCCTCAGCGCCGCCGATGCTCTGCTGCAGAGCTCGAGCTCTCCAGCGAACTTCACCATTCCATCGGGATTCACGCCGCCGCTCAATGCCGGCTCGAGCGGCAGTGCCCCCTACACCGTCACTTCCGGCACGGAGCTGGTCGACAATTCCCCCAGCCGCCTCAACGTGGCCAAGGCGTCCATCACTGCGATGCTGAACGCCTTCATGGCTGACGCCGACTTCGCGCTGCTCGACTACAAGACATCCGGAGTGAGCCTCTACACCACGTGGCTTTATGAGATGAGCCCCACCGGCAGCGGCTTCGTCTTCACGAGCTCCCCGGACCCGAGCAACCGCTACGTGACCAACCCGTGCTACAACTATACCTCTCTGGCGACGACCAACACGGTGTACAAGGACTGCTCCGCCATCGACAGCAGCGGACAGGTCACCGGCAGCATGGCGACCTCGCAGTACATGCAGATCTCGGCGAGCAGCGACGATCCGCTGATAAACGATGTGCTCTATGCCGGCGGAGTCGCACCAGTATGCCTGGCCTACGGCGGCCCGAATCCGTCGAGCCCGTACACCGCCTATACCCTCGCGAACTACAACTCGAGCCCCGGCAGTATCTCGGAAAGCTATAGCAACGAGATCAATACCTGCGCGACCACCACGACGCCCACCAACGCCGGCTTCGTCCCCTTCACCCCGCAAACGATGTACATCCAGCGCGGCTTCGGCTATGGCGCGAGCCAATCGGCAACGGCGGCCAATGTCGCGGTACCCATGACCAGCGCCGGCTCGACTCCCACCTCGGGCACGATGGCTACCGCCATCTCCAAGTTCACGTCGTTCCTCGCCCCTGAAACCAATGCAACCGCCTCCACCGAGATCAAGGCGAGCGCCGGGCAGTCGGCGCTGCCCGGGCTCCTCAAAGGAGCCAATTCGTACTACACCAGCAGCAATCCGCCCTCGAGCAATGGCTGTCCGGCGAAGCGGTACGTGATCCTCCTCACCGACGGCTTGCCGACGCTCGATCTGAAGGGCCACTCCTGGCCGCCGCCCGGCACGACCTCGGCGACCAGTTGGGGTGAGACCGTCGCCTTCAATTCGGATGGCTCCTTGAACGCGGCAGGCACCAACGATCAGGCCGTCATCGATACGATCAACCAGCTGGCTGCGCTGAATACAGGCAGCAACCCCGTCAAGACTTACGTGATCGGCCTCGGTGCGGGCGTGGACCCGTCGCAGAATCCGGCGGCAGCCAACGTCCTCAAGGCCATGGCAATGGCCGGCGGCACCGGCAGCTACTATGCGGCAACCAGCCCGACCGCGTTGACCAATGCCCTCCAGGGCATCATCGTCAACATTCTTGCCGCGACCCAGTCGACGGCCTCCACGGCAGTCAGTGCGACGAGCCTGCGCAATGGGTCGACCGCCTATCTGGTGCAGTTCACCACTTCGGATACGTACCAGGACTGGACCGGTGATGTGATCGCCTACCCGATCAATCCGCAAACGGGGGCCGTCAACACTACGCCGAGCTCCGCCGTGTGGGATGCCAGGACGCAGCTCGATGCCCAGAACTGGGATACGGGTCGCCTCATCGCGACCTGGGACCCGGTTGCGGGCCAGGGCACGCCCTTCCGCTGGAACGCCTCTCTCGTGCCCGACGGCATTTCCTCGACGACCAACCTCGGCAAGGCTCTATCGACTTTCACTTCCGATACGAACGGCTCCGACGTACTCAACTTCCTGCGCGGAAACAGCGCGCTCGAGCAACGCAACGGCGGCACGTTCCGCAACCGCGCGCACGAGCTGGGCGACATCGTCGACAGCGCGCCACTCTACGTGGGAACACCCAGCAGTGCATCCCAGAAATCGTCGTATTTTACCTTCGCCGCCGCACACTCGACCCGTAAGCCGATCATCTACATCGGCGCGAACGACGGCATGCTGCACGCCATCGATGCGGCGACCGGACAGGAGCGCTTCGCCTACATCCCGAACGGCGTATTCGCCAATCTCGTCAACCTCGTCGACCCCTATTACAACGCGAGCCACCTCTTCTACGTAAACGGCTCGCCGCAGGCCGCGGACGTGCAGTTTGCGAGCGACTCGACCTGGCACACCGTGCTGGCCGGCACCGAAGGCGCAGGCGGTAAGAGCGTGTTTGCTCTCGACATCACCAATGCCGACTCGATCACCACCGAGGCGCAGCTCTCCTCGGACGTGCTGTGGGAGTTCACCGATAGCGATATGGGGCTGTCCTACAGCACACCCGCGTTCGCCAACACGAGCGCCGGCTGGCTCGTGATGTTCGGTAACGGCTATAACAGCACGAATCAGAAGCCGGTCCTCTATGCGCTCGAGCCACAGAAGGGCACCGTCGTGGCGAAAGTGGACCTGTGCGCAGCCGTACCAACGGCGTGTAATACGTCGCTGCCCAACGGCCTGTCGAGCGTCGCCGTGGTGAATACGTTTGGGAACGTCTCCGGCACGGCCAATACGGTGTATGCCGGCGACCTGCAAGGGAACGTCTGGCGCGTGGATATCACCAATAGCAATCCCTCGTCCTGGGTAGTCAGCGTTCTCTACCAGGCGCGGGATGCGAGCGGTAACATCCAGCCGATCACCACCGCACCGGCGGTCACCCTCAATCCGGAGTTTCCGCAGCTGCCGGGCACCATCGTCGTGGTGGGCACCGGCCAGCTTCTCGGAATCTCGGACCTGGCGAGCACCGGGGTGCAGACCCTCTACGGCATCTTCGACCCACCGACGGGGTCGGCATCGCCACTCGGATTCTCCGGCATTCCCACGCGCAGCAATCTCGTCGCCCAGACGCTCGCCAACAGCACCGTCAGCGGGCCGAGCGGCGCCATCAGTGTTCGGGTCGAGCCTACGGTCAATCCGGTGAACCTGCCGACTTCGCGCGGCTGGTACATTGATCTGGCCCTCGCCTCGGGCGAGCGCATCGTGACCAACCCGCAGGTCGAGGCAGGCGGTGGAGTCGTCGTGACCACCTACCAGCCGAACAGCTCCCCCTGTACGAGCGGCGGTAACTCGTGGCTGATGGTGCTCAATTACGCGACGGGCGGGTCCTTCCCGCAGCCGATGCTCGACGCCAACGGCGACGGCAGCCTCAACAGCAGCGATCAGACTTCGTCCGGCCTGAATGCCGTAGGCCTGTCGCTCGGCGCGGTGTACGCCTCGGAGCCGACCATCGTGCAGAAGGGCTGCACGGGTAACGCCTGCGGCAGCAAAGAGACACAACTTTCCAACGGAAGCGTGCTTCCCGTCGGCGAGGCCGGCGGTATCACGCAACGCAACGGATGGTGGGAGATACGACAGTGAAGCGCATCAAAACCCTCTCGGCGCTGGCCGCAGTCATCGGGGCTGCAGGACTGGCCATCGGCGCGGTGCAGGCGAACCAGCTCGCGGGCCCCGTCATCACGGGTTACGTCACGGCGATCCAAGGGACCGACTCGATCACCATCGACGGCAAGACTTATGTCATCGCGCCCGGCAGCCCGGCGGTCGGAGAGCTCGGCTCGCTCTCGGCCGGTCAACGGGTCGATGCGCAGCTCACAGGCCCGGCATCATCGCCCGACACGGAAGTCATCAACGTCGCCGTGCACCAGGGGGAATGAGGAATGCACACGAACCGCCACTATCGCAGCCGCGCCGTCGCGGGATTCACGCTCATGGAGCTCATGATCACCGTAGCGATCGTCGGTATTCTCGCCGCCATCGCAATCCCGAGCTACACGGCCTATATCCGCCGGGCGGACCGCACGGACGCCACGCGCGCCATGCTGCAGGACGCGCAGGCATTGCAGCGCTGCTATTCACAATACTTCAGTTACGCGCCCGCCGCGCCCAACACCTGTCCGGTGGTCGCCGGGACCGCCAATTCCCCTGCCGGCTATTACTCGATCACGGTCACGATCTCGAGCCCCAACCCGACCTACTCGATTACGGCGGTTCCGCAGAAATCCCCGCAAACCGGCGATTCGGACTGTGCATCATTCACGCTGAGCAGCTCCGGACAGCAGAGCGCCCAGAACGCAGGTGGCACCGATACGACGGCGACCTGCTGGGACCGGTGATCAGTCGAGCTTGAATTCGATCGTGTCCCAGCGCGTCGTCTCCTCGTGGCGCGCCTGCCGCCGCAGGGCATCCACCAACGCACGCTCATCCCAGTCGACGATCTCATCCGCCAGGTCGGCGAGCGCCTTCGGCACTGGCTTCTGCGAGCCGAAAGGCTTCAGCAGCACGACCGCCTTCTGACTCGCCTGGGCGTAAAGGAGCTGGAACGTCACGAGGTCCTGGTTGCCGTCGAAGAGGCTGGAGAGGGCTATGACGGCCTCTACGGGGGCCATCTGGCGGCGTAGCTCCTCCTTGGCGGCCTCCTTGTCCCCCGGGGGGCGCTTCTCGGGCGCGCTGAAATTGCGGTAGAAGAAGTTCCGCGCGCTCTCGAGGTACTCGAAAACGCGCAGGTAATCGTCCCCCGGCTCCCAGGCATGCGTCACGAACAGGCGGATTGGATTGGCCTGGGACATAGGGCCAAGTTTCGCACAAGAGGCGCCCGCCGCGAAGCCCGCTCGGCCCGCCGCGACCCGACTGCGGGCGGCGACACGCCCCGGCCCCGGCGGGCCCGGCCGAGATGCAATACAATGGCCCCTCCCGGCTTGCCACCGAGCGCAGGATCGCTTCACGTTGCGTCTGGTCGTCTATAACATCCGCTACGCCACCGGCACGGGCCCGGCCTTCCACCTGCCGGTGCCGGGCGCCGGCTACCTTCGCAGCAACCGCAAGGTGCTCGCCGGCATCACGGACTTCCTGCACGCCGAGCATGCGGATGTCGTCGGCCTCATCGAGGTCGACACGGGCTCGATCCGTACGGGCATGGTGAACCAGGCGGAGGCGATCGCCGCCCAGCTCGGCCACTACTCGACCTTCCAGTGCAAGTACGGTGCCTCCTCGCTCAATCACCTGATGCCCATCGTGCGCAAGCAGGGCAACGCCTTTCTCTCCGCGCCGCACGTGCACGGGGAGCGCTTCCATTACTTTGACACCGGCATCAAGCGCCTCATCATCGAGCTCGAGCTCGAGAACGTCTGTGTCTTCCTCGTGCATCTGTCGCTCAAGTTCCGTCAACGGCAGTACCAGCTGCGCTCGCTCCACGATCTGATCGTCAAGTCGAAGAAGCCCGTCATCGTTGCGGGCGACTTCAACACGTTCTGGGGCACGCACGAGATCTACCTCTTCATGCGCGCGGCCGGCCTGCGCAGCGCCAATTCTGCCGGCCTGCCGTCCTTTCCCGCACGGGTGCCGCGCATCGAGCTCGACTTCATCCTGGTGAGTGAGGGAATCGAAGTCACCGACTTCCGCGTCCCGGACGTCCGCTATTCGGATCACCGCCCGCTCGTGTGCGACTTCCACGTCCGCGCCGATACCTCCGCGCAGCGCTCGGCCGTGGCCTGATTCATGAGCAACACCGAGACAGGCGCCGCGTGGCGAATGGAGCGCGACGGTGATGGCATCGTCTGGCTGATCGCCGACAAGCCCGGTACCTCCGCCAACGTGCTCTCGAGCCACGTGCTGCGCGAGCTCGACGCCCTCCTCGATCGGATCGCATTGCCTCCGCCCCGCGGCGTCGTGGTGATCTCGGCCAAGAAGAGCGGCTTCATCGCCGGTGCCGACATCAAGGAATTCACCGGCATCACCAGCGCCGAGAACGGCTACCGGCTCATCCACGCCGGCCAACAGGTGTTCGATCGGCTGGAGGCGCTTCCCTGCCCGACCGTCGCCGCCCTGCACGGCTTTGCGCTCGGGGGCGGGCTCGAGCTCGCTCTCGCCTGCCGCTACCGTGTCGCAGCGGACGATGGGCGACTGTCGCTCGGCCTTCCGGAGGTGCAGCTCGGGATCCATCCGGGATTCGGCGGCACGGTTCGCAGCGTCCGCCTCATCGGCGTGCGTGCGGCGATGGAAATGATGCTGACGGGCAAGCCCTTCCGCGCAGACAAGGCGTTGCGCCTCGGCCTGATAGACAAGCTCGTGCCGGAAGCCGAGCTGCGCTCGGCCGCACGCGCGCTCATCATGAATCCGCCGCAGCCCCATCGGCCGAGTCTCACCGAGCGGGCGCTGAGCTGGCCGCTCGTGCGCTCCTTCGTGCAGCGCACGCTCATCGGTCAGGTGGCCCAGAAGGCCCGTCGGGAGCACTACCCTGCCCCCTACGCCATGATCGATCTCTGGGCGCGCTACGGCGCCCACGGCGCTGTCGCCTTCGAGGCCGAAGCGCGCTCCATCGCGCACCTCTTCACGACCGAGACCGCACGCAACCTGATCCGGGTGTTCCTGCTGCAGGATCGGCTCAAGTCTCTGGGTGGCAAGAGCTCCGTACCCCTCGAGCGGGTGCACGTCGTGGGTGCGGGAGTGATGGGCGGTGACATTGCCGCCTGGTCCGCGCTGCGCGGCTTCACGGTGACGCTGCAGGATCGCGAGTTGAAATTCATCGAGCCGGCGCTGCGGCGCGCGCGCGAGCTCTTCGAGAAGCGGCTGCGGGATCCGGCAAAGGTCACAGCGGCGGTCGCCCGCTTGAGCGCCGATGTCGCCGGAGACGGCGTCCCGCAGGCGGACGTCGTGATCGAGGCCATCTTCGAGAGCCTCGATGCGAAGCGCGAGGTCTACGCCGCCCTCGAGCCGCGAATGAAGCCGGGCGCCATCCTTGCGACCAACACCTCGAGCATCGTGCTCGAGTCCCTGGCCGAGCGGCTCGCAAGACCCGAGCGCCTGGCGGGGCTGCATTTCTTCAACCCCGTGGCGCAGATGCCGCTCGTCGAGATCATCCACACCGAGGCAACCGATCCTGCCGTCGCGCAGGCGGCCATCGCCTTCACCCGCAAGTTGGACAAACTGCCGGTCCCCTGCCGCAGCGCTCCCGGCTTCATCGTCAACCGCGTGTTGATGCCCTACCTGCACGAGGCCATGTATGCCGCCCAACAGGGCGTGCCGCTCGCCGCCATCGATGAGACGGCGGTAGCCTTCGGTATGCCGATGGGGCCGATCGAGCTCGCGGATGTGGTCGGCCTCGATGTTGCCGCGCACGTGGGAGAGATCATCGCTGCCGATCTCGGGCGTCCGGTCCCGAACCTCACGCGGCTGCGCGAGCTCGTGGGCCTCGGCAAGCTCGGTCGCAAGAGCGGCGCCGGCTTTTATCTGTGGAAGGACGGCAAAGCGGTCAAGCCCGCGGCCGCAACCGAGCCGCCGCCGCGCGATCTCATCGACCGGCTGATCCTCGTGCTCGTCAACGAGTGCGCCGCATGCCTGCGCGAGCGGATCGCCGAGGACGCCGACCTCATCGATGCTGCGGTCGTTTTCGGCACCGGATTCGCGCCCTTTCGCGGCGGTCCTCTCACCTATGCGCGCAGCCGCGGCGTCGCCGCGGTGGTCGAGCGTTTGGAGGAGCTCGCCGGCCGCTATGGCGCCCGCTTCCAGCCCGACTCCGGCTGGGCTCTGGTCACCGCGGGCGGCGGTGAGCGGCCGGTCGAAAAGTCGTGACAAAATCGCCGGGAGCGATTTGGAACGGCGCGCAGAGCGCCGGGCCCGCAGGGCTGAGGCCCATGGGACGGGCCGAACAATGGTCAATACTCGCCAGGCGCGCTCGAGCACAGGCACCGCCAAAACCGTGAACGGCTCCCCGGTGGCCGGGGGACCCTGTGCTACCATCCGACATAATTTCACGGCATGAGCCGCGCCCGACAGGCGGCCTTCGGAACGTTCACGTCAACAGGCCACTGAGATGCCCGAAGAACGCGAAGCAAGCGTTCAGTTACTCAAGACCTTCGCGCCGCTCGACGGCCTGAAGCGCGACAACCTCGCGGCGCTCGCCAAGAAAGTCGTCGTGCGCACCATGCCCGCGGGCCGTGTGCTCTTCAAGGAAGGCGATACCGACAAGCGTACCGTGTGGGTCGTGGCCGGTATGGTGGAGGTAAAGGAAGCCGAGCGCACCGTCGCCATCATCCGCGGCGGCACCCCCGAGGCACGCACGCCGCTCTCCCCGCAGCTTCCACGGCAAGTCACCGCGCGGGCGGTCGATGAGGTGAGCTACCTCTCGATCGACAGCGAGCTGCTCGATGTCATCGTCACCTGGGATCAGACCGGCACCTATGAAGTCGCCGAGCTGCAGTCGCTCGAGGGGGCGGGCGGCGATGACTGGATGACGACGCTCCTGTCGACCAAAGCGTTCCACCGCATTCCGCCCGCCAACATCCAGGCGATCTTCATGCGCCTGCAGCGTGTGCCGTATCGGGCGGGCGATGTCGTCATCAAACAGGGCGATGAGGGCGATTTCTTCTACGTGATCGTCAGCGGCAAATGTGTGGTGACCCGTGAGACACCGCTCAACAAGGAAGGCATCAAGCTCGCCGAGCTCGGCGTCGGCGACACCTTTGGTGAAGAGGCGCTGATCGCGGAGGCCAAGCGCAACGCCACCGTCACGATGCTCGCCGACGGAGTGCTGATGCGCCTCAACAAGCAGGACTTCCGCGAGCTCATGAACGAGCCGCTGCTGCAATGGGTGAGCTACGAGCGCGCGCGGGAGATCATCGCGCGTGGCGGCCGCTGGCTCGACGTGCGCCTGCCGAGCGAGCATCAGAATCTCGCCATCGAAGGCTCACTCAACATCCCGCTCTACTTCATCCGCCTGAAGCTCACGACGCTCGACCGCAAGGTGCCCTACGTCGTTTATTGCGATACCGGCCGGCGCAGCTCCGCCGCTGCGTACATCCTGGTGGAGCGCGGCTTCGATGCGTATGTGCTGACGGGTGGCCTGACACACAGCGGTATCTCGCTGCGCAGATCGGCCTGAGACCGCCCGGAGATCCCGGGCAGGACGTTACATCGTGTGTGTGGCCTTATCGCCCGCGAGCGCGCCGGCGAGATAGGTCTCGATCTTCTTCTGCGTCTGGCCGTGGTCCTGCTCGCTGAACTGCACCCCGATACCGGCCGTGCGCTTGCCCTGCGCGCCCTTCGGAGTCACCCAGATCACCCGGCCGGCCACCGGCAGCTTCTCGTCCTCGCCCATGAGGTTGAGCAGCATGAATACCTCATCGCCGAGCCGGTAGTTGCTGTTGGTGGGGATGAAGAGGCCACCGTTCTTCACGAACGGCATGTAGGCGAGGTACAGCGCGCTCTTGTCCTTGATGGTGAGCGTCAAGAGGCCCGGCTTGTTCCCACCTGCTCTCAAATCTATTCCTCGGCCCGGATCAGACGGGGCGCGCCGAGAGGCTGCGCAACAGGCTCTCGAGCGCCAGTCCCCGGTTGATCGGCGCGTCGAACGATGACTTGAGCTCCCGAACCGTATCCAGGAGCCCGAAAAGCTGTCGTAAGTCTAAGCTTTCCGCAGGCCCGCGCGGATGGGCGCCAGGCCGCACTTTTGTAAAGTCGCCGCCGCCCGCCAGCCGGCCGCGAATGCGTTCCGTGAGCCAATTCTCAACGCAGCTCAAGCGCAGGGGCAGCTCCGAGCGCGCCCAGCGTTCGGCGGTCGCCACCGGGTCACCCCCACCTGCCGCGGCTTCCTCGAGGCCGCGACGAACCTCGGAGGCAACCTCTACGACGGCGGCGGGATCAGCGCCAGCCGCCAGCATGGGCGCGGCCCCGAGGACCGCGAGCACCTTGCCCCAGTCGCCCGGTCCACGGGTGGCCTCGAGCCAGCCGATCGCCTCGGCAGGCGCCGGTGCGCGGATGCGAACCTTTTGGCAGCGGCTGAGAATGGTGGCGGGCAGGCGCGAGGGCTGGGTGGCGACGAGCAGGAGCAGCGTACCCTGGGGTGGCTCCTCGAGTGTCTTCAGCAGCGCATTGGCCGCAAAGCGGTTCATGGTATCCGCCGGCGACAGAATCCCGACTTTGTAGCCGCCTTGGTGGGACGTGAGGGCAAGCTCTGCGGAAAGCTCACGGACCTGCTCGATCCGGATCTGGGTGGAGGATTCGAGCGGCCGGACGACCGTGAGATCCGGGTGCTGACCCTGCGGGGCACGCTGGCAGGGGCTGCAGCGCCCGCACGGCGCTTCGCCAGGGGTCGAGCACAGGACGAGGCGCGCGGTCCAGCCGGCGAGCCACTCGCCCCCCGATCCCGGCGCCTCATGAATCAGGAGGGCGTGCGGCAGCCTGCGGGCAGCGTAGGCGGCTCGCAGGCTCGCGATCTCGGTGGTGAGCCATCCGGGAATACTCACCGACCCTCTCCCTGCGGCAGCCGCTCGAGCGCGGCAATCACCTGGCGCTCCACGGCCTCGAGCGGGCGGGATGCATCGATGAGATGAATGCGCTGCGGCTCCCGCCGCGCCAACTCCAGATAGGCTGCGCGCACCCGCTCGAAGAAAGCCTGTGCCTCGGCCTCGAACCGGTCGGTGACGGCTACCTTGCGGCTCCTGGCGCGCGCGAGGCCCATGGGCACCGGCAAGTCGAGCAGCAGCGTGCAATCCGGCTGCAGGTCGCCGTGCACCTGTGCCGCGAGGGACTCGATCCACGCCGGATCGATCCCGCGGCCGCCGCCCTGATAAGCGCGCGTCGCATCGGTGAAGCGGTCGCAAACGATCCATTCGCCGCGCGCCAGTGCCGGACGGATCAGGCTCCCGAGGTGAATGCCCCGGGCAGCGAACATGAGGAGAGTCTCGGTTACGGGCGACAGCGGCTCCTCTCCCCGCTCGAGCACGATCTGCCGCACCCGCTCGGCGAGCGGCGTGCCGCCCGGCTCGCGCGTGAGGGTGGCGCATATCGAGCGCCCGGCAAGCCACTCGCAGACACGCCGCGCGACGGTGGATTTGCCCGCCCCCTCGATTCCCTCCAGGGTGATGAACAAGCCCCTGTTACGCGGCCCGCCCTGAGCCGGCGAATGGGCCGCGCCCGGTGACTCAGTCATCGACTTCCCGCCGGCTGGCGGCGCACGGCCGCCTGTTGCTGCTCGCGCAGCCGCTCGAGGTAGACGCGCAGCTCCGCATCGTGCTGCGCCAGTGTCTTGGAGAAGTGGTGACCGCCCTGTCCCGTCGCGACGAAGTAAAGATCGTCCGTATGGTCAGGGTGTACGGCAGCGAGCAGCGCCTCGAGGCCCGGGAGCGAAATAGGCGTTGGCGGCAGGCCGGAGCGGGTATAGGAGTTATATGGCGTATCGGCGGTGAGATCGCGCGAGTGGATCTTGCCGTCATACCGCTCGCCGAGGCCGTAGATCACCGTCGGGTCCGATTGCAGACGCATGCCGCGGCGCAGACGGTTGACGAAGACCCCCGCGATGCGCGTGCGCTCGTCGGCGACGCCGGTCTCCTTCTCGATGACGGAAGCGAGGATCAACGCCTGGTAGGGACTGTCAAAGGGCAGATCGGCTTCTCTTTGCTCCCAGATCCTGCCGAGCACGGCCGCCATCCGATCGTATGCCATGGCAAGGATGGTCGCATCGCTCGTGCCGGGCGTGAAACGATAGGTATCGGGAAAGAAGCGCCCCTCGGGGCTCTCGCCCGGGTGGCCGAGCGCGCTCATCACTGCACTCTCACTCCGCCCGCGCAGCGTATGAGCGATGTCCGCCTGCGCATCGAGCTCGCGCCGGAAGTCGGCAAACCTCGCCCCCTCGACGACGGTGATCTGCTCCAACACCACCCTGCCCTGCTCGAACATGCGGATGATGTCGGCCGGACTCGCGTGTGGCGCCACCTGGTAGGTGCCTATCTCGATTCGCGGGATGCGTCGCTGCAGACGCAGATAGAGCTCCACCTCGCGCGGGTGCGCGAGCGCGCCCAGGCCGGCCAGGCGGGCGAGTACGGCGCGGGTGCTCTCGCCCGGCGCCACTTTCAGCTCGATGGCCTGCGCCGCCGGGCCGGGAGAGTGGAAATTGTCATCCAACAGCACATAAGCCACCGCAGCTCCGAGCGCGGCCAGCGCGAGGAGCACGAGGGTGACCGCTTTGCCGCGGGGTCGGGTCGTATCAGCCATCGGCCGGCTCATCGAGCAGCGGTTGCAGCATTCTCTGCACGCGCCGGGTCACCGGACCCGGCGTCAACGCTCTGTCCCCGAGGCGCCCCACCGGCCAGATGCCCAAGCGGGCGTTGGAGAGAAATATCTCGGTCGCCACGGCGAGATCGGCCGGCCACAAGGCGCACTCCATCGCGATGACACCGGCCCGCGCGGCTTCGCGCAGCACCACCCGCCGCATGACACCTGCGACTCCGCAGGAGTCGATGGCAGGAGTGCGCAGCCGCGGTGACTGCGCCGGGCCGTCGACGAGGAAAACGTTGGTCATGGTGCCGGATACCAGCTTTCCGGAGCTGCTCAGCATGAGGGCTTCGTCAGCCTCGGCGGCTCCAGGCTCGCTGCGCGCCAAAATCTGCTCCAGGCGGTTACAGTGCTTGAGGCCGGCGAGCGCAGGGTTTTCGCCGAGGCGCATCTTCGCGATGCGCACGCTCGCCCCCTGCTCCTGCAAGACGGGGTCTTCCACGGGCCAAGGATAGCGAATCGCCAGACGTGTTGCCTGCTCCCGGCCGCTCGCTGCATAGCCGCGCACGGTTGCAGGGCCCCGGGTCACGATCAGCTTGACGATCGAGCGCTCCTCGGCCACCGCCAGCCCTCCGACCTCGTGCCGCAGCAGTTCATCCGGTGGTGGCGCAAATCCGAGCGCGCGGCAACCGTGTGCCAGCCGCTCGAGGTGCAGGGCAAGGAAGCGCGCGCGTCCGTGCAGGCAGGCGATCGTCTCGAAGACGCCATCGCCGAAATGCAGTCCGCGATCGAGCAACGACAACTCACCGCCGGCCACGCCGTTGACCAGAGCCGACACGCCGCCAGGCAGTTCCCCGACCATGCTCGTTCCAGCCGATCGGGTCACGCCGCGGCTCCTGCCCGCGGCACCTCGCCAAAGGCTGCAAGGAGCCCGCGCGCCTTGGCCCGGGTCTCCTCGAGCTCGCGCTCGGGATCCGAGTCCGCCACGATGCCGGCGCCCGCTCTGAACCCGATGTGACGGCCCGTCAGGGTCATCGTGCGGATGAGGATGTTGAAATCGATGCCGCCGTCCCGTCCGATGAGTCCGAGCGAGCCCGTGTAGGCGCCACGCGCCTCGCCCTCGAGCTCCGCGATGATCTCCATGCAGCGGTACTTCGGGCAGCCCGTGATCGTTCCACCCGGAAACACGGCGCGCAGGGCCGCCAGCGGTGTTACCTCCGGCCGCAGCGTCCCGGTGACGCTGGAGACGATATGGTGAACGTGCGCATAGGATTCGATGCACATCAACTCATCGACACGCACCGAGCCTGCCTCGCAGACCCGCCCGAGATCATTGCGCTCGAGATCGATCAACATGATGTGCTCCGCGCGCTCTTTCGGATGCGCCACGAGGGCCGCCATCTCGTGCTGGTCCGCTCCAGGCTCGCGGCTTCGAGGTCGCGTCCCGGCAATGGGCCGGGTCTCGATGCGCCGGCCCGCAACGCGCACCAGGCGCTCGGGGGAGGAGCTGAGGAGCGTGGTGCCGCGCCACTGCGCCAGAGCCGCAAAAGGCGCTGGATTGACCGTGCGCAGACATTCATAGAGCCGTGCGATATCGGCATGATTGCGCAGCGTGACCTGCCACGGCCGCGACAGGTTGGTTTGATAGATGTCACCGGCGCGGATGTAGTCCTTTCCTCGCCGCACCCGCTCGAGGTAAGCGGCCGGGTTCTCCTCCACGATGCTCGCGACCGCAAGCGGCTCAGGCGCCGCGGCGGAATCTGAGCCGGACTCGGTGAGCCCACGGATATCGCTCTCGATGGCATCGAGCGCCGCAGCGGCGCCCTCCTCTGCGATCGCCTGCACTCGCCCCGTCAGGGTGTCATGCACGATTGCGCAGGGAACCCGCAGGGCAAAAGCCTGCCAGGCGTGTGCCGCAGACGCCCGCGGCAGGACCAGTCGCGGCTCGACTTCGGCGGCAATCTCATAGCCGAGGAAAACCGCCCAGCCGCCTGCGAACGGCAGGCCCAACTCACCGGCCGGGCGCGCAGTCGACAACATCACCGGGAGCGATTCTAAACGGCGCGAAGCAGGCCCGGCGGGCCGAGGCTCAGGATGGGCCGAGCCTATCCAGCGCGCGAGCGCCGCGAGAAATCCGCCTCCGGGGCCCGTCACTTGCGCCGGTACCGCCCCCTGCGTGTGCAGATGCCCCTGCGCATCGAGCCAGAGGGCTCCGGTCGGCTGCGCGACGAGGACGCTCCTGCTGCTGAGGGGTCCCTCAGCGGCACTGTCGAAGAGTACGGGATAGCGCCCGGGACGGCTCGCCGCCAGTTGGCGCAGTACGCGGGGGGAAGCGTCGAGCTCGCGGAGGATCACTGAGTGCGGCCCGTGCGACGCACCGGCGCGAGGTCAACCGGTGAATCGTTTGAAGATGACCGAGCCGTTGGTGCCACCGAAGCCGAAGGAATTCGACAGGGCGACATCGATCTTCATCTGCCGGGCGCTGTTGGGCACGAAGTCGAGATCACAGTCCGGATCGGGAGTGTGATAGTTGATGGTGGGCGGCGCCACCTGATCGCGGATCGCGAGAATGGAGAAGATGGCCTCCACCACTCCGGCAGCGCCGAGCAGGTGACCGGTCATGGATTTGGTCGAGCTCACGGCGAGCCGCCGCGCGTGATCGCCGAAGGCACGCTTCATGGCGAGCGTCTCCGCTTTGTCGCCGGCAGGAGTCGAGGTCGCGTGCGCATTCACGTACTGCACGTCGGAAGCATTCAGCGAGGCGTCCTTCAGCGCGTTTGCCATCGCGAGGCGAGCACCCTCGCCATCCTCTGGCGGCAGCGTGATGTGGTAGGCATCACCGCTCATGCCAAAGCCCACGAGCTCCGCGTAAATGCGCGCGCCGCGCCGGCGTGCGTGCTCCAACTCCTCGAGGATGACGGCGCCGCCGCCATCGCTCAGAACGAAGCCGTCACGGTCGAGGTCCCACGGCCGGCTGGCCTCGGTCGGCGACTCGTTGCGCATCGACAGCGCCTTCGCCTGCGCGAAGCTCGCAAGCCCGCACACGGTGGTGGCCATCTCGCCGCCGCCGGCGATCAGCATGTCCGCATCGCCGTATTGAATGGTGCGCATCGCAATTCCGATCGCGTGCGTCGAGGTGGTGCAGGCGGTGACCACGCCGAGATTCGGTCCCTTGAGGCCATACTTGATGGACAGGTGCCCGGCGATCATGTTGACGATCGTCGCCGGCACGAAGAAAGGAGAGATCTTGCGCGGGTTGCCGGTCTTCACATACGCGTCATACTCGCTCTCGATCGTGCCGAGGCCGCCGATGCCGGCGCCACAGACGGCACCACAGCGCGTCGCATCCGTTTTCGAGAAGTCCAAGCCCGAATCCTCGACGGCCTGGATGCCCGCGGCGACTCCGTAGTGCATGAACTCGTCCATGCGCCGCAGTTCCTTGGTGTTGAAATAGCGACTCGAGTCGAAGTCCTTCACCTGCCCGCCGAAGCGCACCGGGAAGTTCGAGACGTCGAACCGAGTGATCGGTCCAATGCCGCTCTCGCCGGCGAGAATGGCCTTCCACGCGGTCTGCACCGCGCTGCCCACGGGCGAGATCAGTCCCAAGCCCGTCACGACCACACGACGCTTGCTCACACGCTACCCGTCATCTTGAGGTGTTTCTGGAATTCTTGCGGCGCGGCTGCCCGGCCCATCGCAGGCCTCGCGCCTCAAGAGCCGCCGGGCGCAAGGGCGCGCCGCGTTGCGAACCGCTCCGAGCGATCCGCTCGCGCCAACGCGACAACTAGGCTTTGTTGCGGCGCTCGTTGATGTACTCGATGGCCTGGTGGACCGTGGTGATCTTCTCGGCATCCTCATCGGGGATCTCGATCTCAAACTCCTCCTCGAGAGCCATCACGAGCTCGACCGTGTCGAGCGAGTCGGCTCCAAGATCGTCCACGAACGAGGCGTCATTGGTCACCTGCTCCTGCTTGACGCCAAGCTGCTCGGCCACGATGGCTTTGACCTGCTGCTCAACTGTGCTCATTAGCGGATGGTCCTTATGTTTTGGAAATTGAGTATCGGAAATACGTACCCATGCCGCCAGGCCGGGGCCGGCGGCGCGGGCGCGGTATTGTAGGGGAACACCCCCGGGGCTGCCACTCGCCGTGCGATCGAGCTGAGTGATTGTTTTTGCTGAGGAAACGACCCCAGGGTCCTGCCGCAGGCGAAGCTGGAAACCGCCTCGCCGCAGCACCCACTGTGGCGCCGATCCAACGGGCGCCAGCGCCGGCCCCCTGAGGCTGCCGCCCCGGGGGCCCCCGCACGCCAGGAAGGCGTCACGGCATATACATTCCGCCGTTGACGTGCAAGGTTTCGCCCGTGATGTAGCTCGCCTGCGGGGATGCAAGGAAGAGCACCGCTGCGGCCACGTCCGCGGCCTCACCGAGACGGCCAGTGGGGATCTGCGTGAGAAGTGCCGCTCGCTGCTCATCCGTCAGCGAGCGCGTCATATCGGTGTCGATGAACCCCGGGGCGACCGAGTTGACGGTGATGCCTCGCGAGGCGACCTCCCTCGCCAGAGACTTCGTAAAGCCGAGAATGCCTGCTTTGGCCGCGGCGTAGTTGGCCTGGCCAGGATTCCCCGTCAGGCCCACCACGGAGGTCAGGTTGACGATCCGCCCACGCCGCTCTTTCATCATTCGCCGCAGGCATGCCTTCGACAGGCGGAACACGGAAGTCAGATTGGTGGTGATCACCCGATCCCAGTCCTCCGGCTTCATCCGCAGAAGCAGCATGTCGCGCGTGACCGCCGCGTTGTTGACGAGGATGGTCGGCATCTCCCCGGCCGCATCGAGCTCCCCCATGAGGGCATCGATCGAGCCGCTGTCCGAGACGTCCAGGGTGGCACCCCGGCCGTTGTATCCATGCGACGCCAGCCGCCCGGTGAGCGCCGCCGCGCCCTCGGCGGTGGTTGCCGTCCCGATCACCCGCGCGCCGGCCTTGGCCAGCGCCAGCGCGATCTCCCGGCCGATTCCGCGGGAAGCGCCCGTAACGAGCGCGACATCATTCTCGAGCATTGCGTGCCACCTCGATCAAGCCTGGACGGCGGTGAGCGCGGCCTGCAGCGAGCCGGCATCCTCGAGCGCCAGGGACGTGAGCCCCCGCTCGATGCGGCGGTTGAGAGCGCTCAGTACCTTACCCGGACCGCACTCGATGAGTGTGCCGATGCCACCTGCCGCAAGCGAGCGCACGGTCTGCGTCCAGCGAACCGGGCTCGCGAGCTGGCGCACGAGCAGCTGTCGCAGGTCCGCAGGGTCCGAATGAGCCGAGACATCGGCTGCGCTCACGAAGCGGATGCGCGGCGTTCGAAAATGGACCGCGGCGAGCCGCTCTCCCAGGCGCTGGGCCGCCGAGCTCATCAGACTGCTGTGCGCCGGCACGCTGACGGGGAGTGCCACGGCACGCTTGGCGCCACGGCGCTTTGCCGCCTCCATGGCCTGCTCGACGCGCGCGCGCGCGCCGGCGATGACCACCTGCCCGGGCGAATTGAAGTTCACGGCCTCGACTACCCCGCCGCCCTCGGCCGCTTCCCGGCAAGCCTCGATCACCTCGTTATCCTCGAGTCCGAGGATGGCAGCCATGGCTCCGCTCCCTGCCGGGACGGCCTCCTGCATGGCGCGGCCTCTGAAGCGGACGAGGTCGATGGCAGTGCTGAAGTCGAGCGCTCCGGCCACGACTACTGCCGAGAACTCCCCGAGGCTGTGTCCGCAGACCACCTCCGGCTCCGGCCCTCCACGGCTGCGCCAGAGCCTCCAAGTTGCTACCGAGGCCGCGAGCATGGCGGGCTGGGTGCACTCGGTGCTGTTCAGGCGCTCGGCCGGTCCTTGCGCGATCAGCTGCCAGAGATCGTAGCCGAGGACGGTCGAGGCCTCGACGAAAGTGTCGCGGATCGGCGCCTCATCAGCCGGAGCGAGCGCGGCCAGCATGCCAACCGATTGCGAGCCCTGACCCGGAAACACGAAGCCGAATGCCATCATTACCTCGCAGTCAGAAATTCGGGCGATTATAGCCGTCCCTCCCGGAACCGCCTCTCGATGGGAATGTCGAACGGCGCAGACGCGGGCGCCCGCGTCCGCGGTTATGATTCCGCGTCGCGCCCCGGGGGCGCATCCGCCGCAGGTAACCCCACACATCATGGCCCATCCACGAAGCACCCTGAAGTCCGCGCTCGCGAGCGCGCAAGGAGCCCGCCGCAACTCGCGTGGCTTCACCCTGATCGAGATCATGGTCGTGGTGATCATCATCGGCCTGCTCGCGGCCGTCATCGTGCCGCAGGTGATCAGCAAGGTCGATGAGGCTCGCGTTTCCAAGGCGAAGGAGGATATCCAGGCTCTCGAGACCGCCCTCACCGAATACCGTCTCGACAACTCGGTGTATCCGTCGACGGACGACGGTCTCGATGCGCTCGTCAAGCAACCGAATGACCCCTCGGTTACTCACTGGCACGGCCCGTACGTTCAGCGGCTCTCCAAAGACCCTTGGGGTCGCGCCTACCAGTACGCCTATCCAGGCACGCATGGTCAGCCGTATGACCTCTACACGCTCGGCGCCGACGGCCAACCGGGCGGCGACGGTCCGTCCGCCGACATTGGTAACTGGAATCTCGCGGATTGATCCCGTCATGAAGCGCCGGACCCGGGCATCCTGCCCGGCCCCGCGCGGCGGCGCGCAAGAGGCGCGGCTCTGCTGCACCGCTCGCCGCCTGCGGCAGTGCGCACTTCCCGGTGCGCGCGGCCCATCGCGAGCGGGCGGCTTCACGCTGCTCGAGTTGCTGGTCGTCGTCCTGATCATCGGGATCGTGACCGCAGGGATGCTGCTCTCGATGAGCTTTGCCGGGAAAGACACTGACCTCGAGACCGAGAGCAAGCGGTTGCTCGCTCTCATGAACTATGCCCGCGAGCAGGCAGAGCTGCAGACGCGTCAGTACGGCATCTTCTTCGGCCAGCACGGCTATGCGTTCGTCGTTTACGACGTGCGCCAGGGAGTATGGCGCACGGTGAACGAGGACGATGCGATGCGCCAGCGGACGCTGCCGAGCGGTCTGGATTTCAAGCTGGTAGTGGATGCGCGGCCGATCGTGTTGAAGGACAGCCTCGATCTGCCCGCAAGCGCTACGTCCGACTCCGCATCCACCTCAAAGCCGTATTCCAGGCTGATGCCGCATACGGCCGCACAATCCAACTCTGACTCCGACTCGAATTCGACCCCTGATTCCGACTCCGACTCGGACTCCAATTCCGCGGCCAGAACCTTCGCGCCACAGGTCATGATCTTCTCGAGCGGTGATCTGTCCTCGTTCAGGATCACCCTCGAGCGCGCCACTGCCGGCCGCAGCATCACACTCGATGAGAACCAGGACGGCAACATCGTCGAGAAGCCGATGGTCGGGGGCGGCAAGTGAGCGGCTCTGCGCCTCAGCGAGGCTTCACCCTGATCGAAGTGCTGGTGGCGCTCGCCATCGTGGCGATCGGCATGGCGGCAGTACTCGAGGCGCTGACCTCCTCCGCCAACACGGCCGTGTACCTCCAGGAGAAGACCTTCGCCGAATGGGTGGCCCTCAACCGCCTCGAGACCGTGAGGCTCTCCGGAACCGTGCCCGGGACCGGCACGAGCAGCGACAAGACCGACTACGCCGGGCGAAGCTGGGAATGGCAGCAGAAGGTCACTCAGGTACCCCGGATACCTGACCTGCGGCAAATCGAGATCGACGTGCGGCCGGCGGACACCACGGCGGGTGATAATCGTGGCTGGTACGCCAGTGCGACCGGCTTCATGGGCGAGAACGTCTTCGCGCCCCCACAGAGCGCCGCGCCGAGCTGGACCCCGTCGAACGCCGGTGTGCCCGGCGGCTCGCCTCAGCCGAGCGGTATGCCGCCGCCGGGAGCCGGCGCGCCCCCGCCATGAAGACGATGAACGCTCGACGCCGCGGTCGATGCCCGCAGAAGGGCTTCACCCTATTGGAGCTTCTGGTCGCGCTCTTCATTGCGGCTGTGATGTTCGCGATGGGCTACGGCGCCATCAACCAGGCGCTGCAGAGCCGCGGATCCATCCGCCAGCACCAGGAGAAGCTCCTCGCGCTCGAGACCGCCATGCGCGTCATCGAGCAGGACTTCGTGCAGCTCGCCCCGCGGCCCGTGCGGCAGCCCGTGGGCGACGGCTACCTGCCTTGCCTGCAGGGAAACCCCAACTCCGATAGCTCAAACACGCCCGCTTCCTCCGACACTCCCGACACGTCGGATACCTCGGCGCCGTTGGTCGTCATGACGCGCAACGGCTGGAGCAATCCCACTGGTGTGCCGCGCTCCGAGCTGCAACGGGTCGCGTATGTTTTCGACAACGGTACCCTGGTGCGCGAGCACTGGAACGTACTCGATGCCACGCTCTCGGGGACGCCCATCAAACGCAATCTCCTGAAGCACCTGCGCGGCGTGACCTTCCGTTACCTGCAGCCGGCGACCCATACCTGGGTCGATACCTGGCCCAGCGCCGGAGCGGCTCCGGGCGGAAACGTGTCGGATTCGTACTATCGGCTGCGGCCCATGGCCGTGGAGGTCACGCTCGACACCAAGGATTGGGGCAAACTCGAGCGCATCTTCGAGATTGCGCAATGAGCCGCGACCGGTCTGCAGCTGCGAACCGAGGCCGTGCCGCCGGGCGGCGACTGCGGCAAGCCCGTGTTCCCGCGCCGCCTGCGCGGCAGCGTGGGGTGGCACTCCTCGTCGCGATCCTCCTCGTCGCCCTGGGCACGATCATCGCCGCCGCCATGGCCTACAACAATGCGATGACCGCGCGGCGCGCCGCGGCGACCTTCGGCTTCGATCAGGCAATGCTCGTGGCCGAAGGCGCTGAGGCGCTGGCCGCTGAAGGACTGAAGCTGGAGTCCAAGCAGAATCCTACGTACATCGCTGCGAACCAGTCCTGGGCCCAGCCATTCGGCCCCGCGGAAGTGGCTCCCGGCGTGACGCTCGAGGCGCAACTGGAAGATCTGCAGGGCAGGTTCAATGTCAACGATCTCGTCGGCAGCGATGGAGAGACACCCAACCAGAGTGCGATCCTCGCCTTCCAGCGGCTCCTCCAGAGCCTCAACCTCAATGCTCAATTGGCCGACTACATCGTCGACTGGATCGACCAGGACACCACGCCGAGGTCGGAGGGAGCAGAAGACAGCGTCTATATGGAAATGGACCCGCCCTACCGCACACCCAACACGCCCATCACCAGCACGAGTGAGCTCATGGCGTTGCCGGGCATGACGCGCGCGGAGTTCGACCGGCTCGCCCCGCATATCACCGCCCTGCCGATTGGCACCAAGATCAATCAATGCACGGCCGACCCCTGGGTACTCGACGCACTCACCGGCACCGTGCAGTTCAGCGCGGATCCTGATCGGTTCTACAAGGACCGCGAGGCAGACGGCGGCTGCTTCCCGCCCGTCGGCCAAGTGAAAGTACAGGGTGCCCCCGCCGTCAACGGACCGGGGACGGTGGGTGGCGGCGCCGGCCCGCAGTCGAACCCTGCCGATCTCGTCGGGCAGACTTCGAGCTATTTCCGCCTCACCAGCATCGTGACCCTGGGGTCGGCCGAGTTTTCGGTGTACACCCTGCTCTACCAGGACCCGACCGGGGTTCACACGATGATGCGCAGCTTCACGCCCGACTGAGCCTGCCGCTGCTAGTATTGGGACACCATGGCTGACTGGCTCCTCCTAAGGCTCCCGCGCACACCGCAAGAGCAGGCGACCTGGCTCGTGGTCGATGCCCGTGGGGCGGCTGCCGGCCCTCCCCAGGCAGGTCCGCTCTCCCTCGCCGCCCCGCGCGCTGCAGGACGGCATGTCGTCGTACTGGTGCCCGGCACGGATGTGCTGTTGGCGCAGCCGGAGCTGCCCCCCGCCAAGGCTGGCGCCAAATTGCAACAGCTCGTGCCCTATGCGCTCGAGGAGCAGCTCGCCGAGGACATCGAGGATCTGCATTTCGCCGTCGGCCGCCGTGAGGGAGAGTCGGCACGAGTCCCTGTTGCGGTCGTGGCGCGCAAGCTCATGGATGGGTGGACGACCCTGCTCAAATCCAGCGGGCTCGAGCCCGAGGCGCTGTATGCCGACAGCGAGCTGCTGCCGCAGAACCCCGGTCAGGCCGTGGCACTCCTCGAGGAGGATACGATCGTCGTACGGCCGCCCTCGGGCACCGTAGTGACGTTACCCGCCGATGCCCTGGGCGAGGCTCTCGAGATCGCCCTTTCGGGTATGGAGCCGGGAGCCCCTGGCGGCCGGGGGCTCATCCTCTACACGGGCGCGGCCGAGTGGCATCGCCATGCTTCCAAGGTGGAGGCGGCGCGCGAGCGCTTCGAGGGCATCCAGATCCAGTTGCTCACCGGAGGACCGCTGGCGCTCTTCGCACAGCAGTTGCCGACGGCCACCCCCACCAACCTCCTGCAGGGCCCCTACACCCCGGCCACACCGCATACGGTCGGCTGGAGCGCCTGGCGAGTCGCGGCCATCCTGCTCGCCAGTCTCATCGGCCTGCACATTGCAGGCAAAGCCGCGGAGCTCAGCGTACTGAAGCATGCCGACCATCGGCTCGATGCCTCGATCGACGAGGTCTTCCACACGGCCCTGCCCGGCCAGCCCGATACCTATGAGGCGCGGCGGCAGATGGAGCAGCGCCTCGCCGCGGCGCGTGCCAGCGAGAATTCCGGCAGCTTCCTCCTGGCACTGCAGGCGCTGGTGCAGGCACATGGCGCCGCACCCGAAGCGGTGCTGGAAGCGCTGACGTTTCGCGAGGGAGCCCTCGAGCTCAAAGCATCGGCACCGAGCGTCGAATCGCTGGATCGGCTGAGCCACGAGCTCGGGCAGCACGGCTGGCAGGCCCGTCTCGTGGCGGGCAGTCCCGCAGGCTCGGCGTACGAAGGCCGCATCCACATGGGACCGGGGAGCTGACGTGGCACTGTCGCTGGACCTTGCCTCATCGCTGCGCTCGCTCTCGCCTCGCGACCGCCGCACGCTGCTCATCGGCGGCGTGATCGCTGCGGTACTCCTCGTGTTCGCAGTCATTCTGCCGCTCGATCACAGTGT
This sequence comes from Steroidobacteraceae bacterium, assembly GCA_035652555.1. GTDB lineage: Bacteria > Pseudomonadota > Gammaproteobacteria > Steroidobacterales > Steroidobacteraceae > 13-2-20CM-66-19. The sequence goes on from DASRDO010000027.1 coordinate 42,116, forward strand.
CTCGCGCCTGCACGATGAGGTTGCACAAAAGCAGGCTGACCTCGTCTGGATGCGCAATGCCGCGCCCGAGATCGCTGCCGCAGGACCGATGCATGGCAGCGGCGGCGAGTCGCTGATCGTGATCGTCGATCAGTCGGCGCGTGAATCCGGCCTCGGCAACTCCCTCGCCGGCAGCTCGCCGAGCGGCCAGGGGAGCCTCAGCGTCGAGTTGGAGAAAGCCCCTTTCGATGCCCTGGTGGGGTGGCTCGCGCGCTTGAGCCAGCAGAATGGCGTGCAGATCGAGAGCGCCACCATCGACAGCGCCGGCCAGCCGGGCACGGTCAACGCCTCGCTCGTTCTGAAGGGCCCGTAGACGCCCGGCGTTCGCATGAAGCGGACCATCACCGTCATCGTGTTGGGTGTCATCGCCTTCGCGGCGATCGTGCTCGCACGCCTGCCTGCGAGTTGGCTGTTGCCGACCGGCGGCCCGACACTGAGCTGCGCGAGCGTCGAAGGCTCCCTCTGGAGCGGCTATTGCAGCGGGCTCGAGGTGCGCGGCGCGGCACTCGGGGATCTCACGTGGCAACTGCACCCCGGGCGGCTGCTCTTGGGCAAGCTCGCCGCGCACGTCGATGTCGAGCACCCACCAGCGACTTCAGCACAGGCAGATGTCCAGGTTGGCCTCGGAGGAACCATCGAGGCACACAACGTCACAGCCCTGCTGCCTCTCGACCCGGCACTCCTTCCAGGCGTACCGCCGACGCTGACCGGCACGCTGCACCTCGATCTCGCGCTCGCGAGAATCACGAGCAAGGGTGTCGTCAGCACGCTCATAGGCCGCATCGAGGCGAATGATCTGATCGACCGCAGCGGTTACGTCACGCCGCTCGGCAGTTTCGCGGTGACCTTCCCCGGAGGAACCTCGGAGCCAACAGGAGACGTGCGGGACCTGAGCGGTCCGCTCTCGGTGCAGGGGCAGCTGCATCTGACACCTCAGCCCGGATATGAGCTGGCGGGGTATGTGACCCCGCGCCAGAGCGCCACTCCGGCCCTCATCAATGCCATCGAGTTTCTCGGCTCCCCCGATGCGCAGGGACGGCGGCCCTTCGCCCTGTCAGGAACCTACTGAAGCTCGCGAAATACGCCGAGCAGCGGGAAATAAAGCGCCGCGCGCACCGGCTCCGGTCCGAGGCCACGTGCCAGGGCCGCGTATTTCTCGAGCTGCCCCCGATAGCGCTCGAGCTCGCGGTCGATGAAATCATCGAGCCGGCCGCCCTCGTGAGGGCTGGTCTTGAAATCGATGACCCAGCGCGTGCCGCCGCGGTCGACGAACGAGCGGTCGATCACCACGTTCGTGAGCCTGCCATCCGCCATCCCGGTGAGAGCGAGCTCGCTGCCCGCCTGAGCGTGCTCCCCGGAGAGAATCCAACGCCCTCTTTCATCCCCGACGGTACGAGCCAACGCTTCGATGACATCTGCCACTGCCCGCTTAAGATCGCGCTCCGGCACGCCGTGGCGCCGAAGTTGCTCGCGATAAAGCCCGGTCCGCGACTCGACCCACGCGCGTGAGGGCAGCTCCGTGGCCGCTGCGAAGGCCTGCAGCGCTGCATGGACGACCGTGCCGATGTGGCGCCGCGTTTCGCCCGCCCAACTGAATTCCAACGTCTCGAGCGAGCGCTGCGCGAGGGGCAGGCGCGGGAGCGGCGGTGCAGGCGGGAGCGCCCGCGGAGTCCAGCCCGATATCAGCCTGCGCAGCGGAGCGCGGGGCCGTGTGCCGGCGAAGAGCTCGAGCTGGTCGTCGCTCGGGATGGCGGCTGCAGCATCGGCTGCCGGGGACTGGAAGGCTCCTTCGAGCACCGGCCAGAGAGAGGCGAGTAGTGTCCTCGGGCGCGGAATCACGAGTCCGTCGGCGCGGGGCGCGGGCGCCGCATAGAGGTGCAGCGACCGCCTGGCGCGCGTGGCCGCGACGTAGAGGAGTCTCACCTGCTCGTTGGCGGCGCGAAGTGCGGTCAGCCGTCTAAGAAATGCCGTCACCTCTCCCGGCGCCTCATCGCCGATGACCGGCGCCGGCGCCATGATGAGATCACTCCGCCCCTCCTCCCGGCGCGGCAGATCGAGCCAGCGCAGCAGCGGTTCCCGTCCGCGATTGCGCTCGCGATCGAGGCAGGGCACCAACACGTGATCGAACTCCAGGCCCTTCGCACCGTGGATCGTCAGCACCTGCACCGGCGCAGCGGTGCGCGCCCGCGGCTGGGCATAGAGATTCGCCAACACGGAGTCCAGCGTGCCGATCCCACTCCATTCTCCCGACGCCGTGCGTTCACTTAGGGCATCGAAGAAAGCACGCGCATGCCGCAACTCCTCCAACGGATACGCATCGGCGGCACCGAGAGCCACCCACACTCCTTCCAACCATTCCGCAAGCGGCAACTGCTCACGCTGGGCCAGACCTTCTTCGAGTACGCGCGCGACGCGCGCGAGTCGCGCGCGCTCATCCGCAGGACATTCCTCCAGCCGGTCCGGCTCGTGCAGCGCTTCCGAGATGAGCCGCGTGTCACCTCGAGCAGAGAGCCGCGTCAGCGTTGCCAATGACACTCCGCACCACGGTGCCCTCAGTACAGCAAGCCACGCGGTACGGTCGCCCAGATGGCAGAGTGCACGGGTGAGCGCGACGAGATCGCGCACGACCGGTACCTCCGCGAGCGGCACCAGCTCGACACCGATGGCATCGATACCAGAGTCGCCGAGCGCTGCGACAATGGCCTGCGCGTGCGAGCGCGCTGCCACCAGGATCGCGATGCTGGCCTGCGGATCGCGCGCCTTGAGCTCCGCGACTCTCGCCACGATCGCCTCGGTCTCCGCCACACGGTCGTCCGCGGCGAGCAGACGCAACTCGATGGGGCGGGCATCGCTCGCCGGCTCATCCGCTCTGCCCGCAAGGCTCGGCGTGAACGCCACCGCGCTCGCGCGCAGATCGTCCGCCTCGGGGAAAAGCCGCCCGAATGTCTCGTTCGTCCAATCGATGAGCGCCGGCACCGAGCGGAAATTGCGCAGCAGCTTGAGCGGCGTCAGCCGCACCGAGCCGATGCCGAAATCACGCGCGCGCAGGAAGCAGCCGACCTCCGCCTCGCGGAACTGATAGATCGACTGCATCGGGTCGCCGACGACGAAGAGCGTGCGGCCATCGCCCGCCTCCCAGCCCGCGGTCAACGCCTCGAGCAGCTCGAGTTGCGGCACGGAGGTGTCCTGAAACTCATCGACCAGAATGTGCCGCAGGGAAAGACCGGTCCGCAGGGCGAGGTCCGTCGGCAGTCCGAACTCGGCGAGCGCCGCCCGCGCCGCGCCTGCAATGTAGGTATGGTCGACGCGGCCATCGAGGGCGAACAGCGCCTGCAGCTGTGCCGCGGCGGCGCGCAGCACCCGCGACAAGGCCGCAAGGGCCGCAGCGTCCTCCGCCCCGAGATCCGGACTGGGGAGTGAGGCCACCTCGAGCAGCGTCGCGCGCGCCGCCGGCACCCTGCCCAGCCGCTCGATGCAAGCCCGCAATGCTTCCTTGGCGGCGCCGCTCTCGAATTCCACTCCGAGCCGGCGGCTGATGGCCTTGCGCCAATCACCGTCGTTGGTGAGGGTGAGTCGCGCGAGAGCCTTCCAGGATGCGAGAGAGCGAGCCTGCGGCGCGAGCGGTCCCATGCCGGGCAGGCTCGCCGCCTGCGCGCAGGCATCTGAACCCAGTGACCGGCACGCGACCGCGAGGCGATCCTCCACGATCCGCCTGAGACTCGATGCCACGCGGCGGCAGAGAGCATCGGACTCCTCACTCAACACGTGCGGCAGCCAATGCGCGCGCTGCCGCAGCATATCGGCGAGCAGGCGCTCGACATAACCCCATCGGTTGTCGAGCCGCTCGAAGAGGAGCTCCAGGTCGGTAGAGAGCTCGGCATCCTCTTCCGCTGCAAACAGCGTCTCGCGCGCGGCCCGCAGATAGAGCTCTTCCGGGCGGGAGCTGACGGCAAGCTCACTGCCGGCGCGGGCCGTGACCGGAAGCTGACTCGCGAGCCGAAAGTTGAAGGAATCGATGGTCTGGATGCGCAGCCGGCCGGGATCCTGCGCGAGCCGCCAGCCGCGCTCCTGCGAGCGCGCGAGCACCGCGGCCGCGAGCTGCCGCAAGCGGTCCGCCTGTCCGCCCTCGGCTATTTCGCCGCGCAGCGCCCGCAGCACCCGGGCGCGCATCTCCGCCGCAGCACGGCGGGTGAAAGTGATTGCGAGGATCTCCTCCGGCTCATCCACCACCGCGAGGAGGCGCAGCAACCGCTGCGTGAGGACCGTGGTCTTGCCGGAGCCTGCGGGCGCCTGCAGGATGACCGAGAGGTCGGGGTCGATGGCACGCTCGCGTGCCAAGTCATCGGCCTCGGCCGGATCGTCGACTTCCATACTCGAGGTGTCAGTCATCATCGATGCCCCGCAACCCTTCCTCGAGGGTCTCATCATCGGTGGCGATCAGACTGTCACCCACGCGGCATACGCTCGCGACGTGGCAGAAATCGCAGGCTCGCGGCTTCGGATCCACCACCGCCTGTCCCGCGGCAAAGGCAGCGGCCAACCGCTCCACGAGGCCATGCCATTCCCGGACGCGTGCCTGCCACGCAGCCTGCGCCTGTCCCCCTGGGGCCTTCAAACCCGTCACCTTCGGCAGCAACTCCTCGCTCACCGCGATGCCGTCGTATCGGACCTCTCTCGCCGTAACGTTGACGGTCGCCATCGCAACGACATCGTCACCCACTGCCGCCAGGTACGCGAGAAGCTGCGGATGCGAGGGCCGGTCCCCGTACCAATCGGGGCTCACCCGCCTGCCGCTCTTGTAGTCGAGAATGGCGGTGCCGCCACTCTCGAGCGCATCGAGGCGATCGATGCGCAGGCGCAGCTCCTGCCCTGCCACCCGCAGGCGCGAGGCATACTCCGTATGCCGCACGCGGAAGGGTGCGCGTTTGCGCTCGATCTCGAGCAGCTTGCAGATGAGCCGGGCGGTGCGGCGGCATTCCCGCACCAGCGCCGGACGGGGAACCGAGTCCTCACCCGCTGCTTCGAGCGAGATCGCCGCCGCCCCGACGCAGGTGCTCACCAACTCATCGAGCGCCTGCGGGGCGAGCGCGTGCAGCGCCCGCGAGTCGCCGAGCCGATCCCACAACTGCTGCAGGGCCGCGTGCAGGAGCTGCCCGCGGGCATCGGGCGCAATGCCCGGCTCCGGCACACCGAGCTGAAGGCTTCCCAGCCGCAGCTCGGCGTAGGCGCGGAAGGGACATTGATTCTGCAGCTCGAGGCTGCGGGTGCCCGAGGGCAGCGCAAGCTGCGCGTTCCACGCGACGCCGACATCATCACGCCATTCCGTGACCAACCCTGGACGGTGGAGCCGCACGGGAAGCCATATCGAGCCGCGTGACTTCACTGCCCGCCGCGCGGCGGGCCGCCACTCCTCGAGCAACGGACTGGGTAACAATTCGAGGTCCTCGGCGCGCGCCGGCGCGCTGAGCACCAACTCGGCGGCGGCCGCGCGCCAGGCCGCGATGAGCGCCCGCGCTTCCTCCAGGCGGCCCGCAGCGCTGGCGGCGGGCCACCCCGCCGCAATCTGCGCGGCAAGCGGCAGGAATGGATCGGGCGCGACCGGCTGCGGAAAGCCCTCCGCAGCGAGTCCGGCAACCCAGACACCGTCGTAGTGGGCCACCGGGTCCATATACGCGGGGGAAATGGTCACCGTGGCATCATCATCCGAGGGTCGATACGGCGTCAGCGCTGCTCTTTCCCGCAGCCAGCGCACGGCGATATCCAAAGTCAGAGTTTGGGCCGCGGCCGACAGCTCGCCCAACTCCTCGAGCAGCTCATGGAAGCGCGCGAGTGTCTGTTGCTCGGCGCTGTCGCGCGTGCGTGCTCCGGGCCAGCCCAGGATCTCGAGGGCCGCCTCGAAGCGCTCCGACCACTCCCTCGGGTTTGCCGAGCTCGCGCGGAGCGATCCGGCTGCGGCCTCGAGGCGCGCGCCGACCGCCTTCGCCGGTCCGGCGAGCGCGGCCGGCACACGGCGCAGCGCCGTGAGGAAGGATGTCAGATCGAGCCGCAGCCGGCCCTGCTCCCGCAGCCAGAGATCGAGAGCAGCGCGCGCCGCGGCGACCGGCTCCGACCACCAGGGGGCACGCAGCCACTCGAGGAGACTCTCGATCCCGACGGCCTCTCCCGCGAGCAGGGCGAGACTGCCGAGGGCGTGCGCGATCATGGGCAGGCTCGCAAGCGGCTGCCCGCCCTCGATGGCCACGAGCGACTGAGATTCGGATCCCGGGAAGCTCTGTTGGACGAGCCCCGCCAGCCGCTCGCGCCGGCCGGCGGATCCCGGCAGCAGGATGAGGAGTCGGGCATCCGCCTGCGTGGTGAGCCGCCGTTGACACCACTCGGCGATGCGCTCGAGCTCCTCACGCTCATCCGCTGGGATCACCACGTGCGGGGAGACCAACACGGGAGCAGCCGCTCGTGGCGCATACGAGGTCTCGAAGCCGTTTTGCGCACGACGGGCGGCAATCGACTGCAGGCGCGGCGATGGCGCGATGAAGCCTGCGAGCACGACCGGCCGCTCATCCCCCAGGCAAGGCAGCGTCGGCAGAGCCGCCGATGCGGGCGCAGCTCCCAGAGCGCTCGAGCGTTGCAGCACGGCGCGGTGCACGCGTGCCAACAGGCCCGCCTCGGTATCGGCGGGCTCGGCAATCGACTGCAGGTCGATCCGCAGATCGGCGGCGAGACCGCCCGCACGGCGCAGCGACTCCGCGAGCGAGACGCGGTTGATGAGATCGAGACCAGCGGTGGCCTCGGCCGTGCATTGCCGATAGAGGAGCCACTCCTCCGCTGCAGAGAGCAGTCGCGGCACATCCTGGTTGCGGTCGCTGTCGGCCGCATGACGCTCGATCTCGCGCATCAGCCAGGCTTCGAGCGGCAACACGTCCGGGCTCGCCCAGACGCGTCGGCCGCGTGCGAGCTGCGCCGCAGAGTAGGCCACTCCCAGCGCATGCGCCCTCTGGCGCGAGGGCACGAGCACTGTGCCGCCGCACTCGAAGACTACGCTAAGGTGGCTCGGAATTTTCAGCAATACAGGAACTTAGCGCTAATACCTGCGCTTTTACTTGAATCGTGAGGTCGCTTCGACCACGTTACTCGGACCGGCTTCGCCGGCCGAGCCGGCGGCGGCGCTCGCGTAGCTCTGCAGCAGCTCCTCGATGCGCGCGAACACCACCCGTAGCGTTGCCGGATCGGGAAGCGTAGTGACCCGGAAATGGTTGCGGTATGGCACGTTGAAACTCACGCCCGGAGCCACGAGCACGTGCTTCTGCTCGAGCAGATCGAGTGCGAACTTCTGATCGTCGAACGCGGGCAGCTCGGTGGAATCGATGCCGACGAAGGCATACATCGCGCCCTTCGGGGGCGCCAACTCGAGAAATCGGCTGCCATCGGCTGCGCTCAGGATCGTCCGCCGCGACTCATACAGGCGCCCACCGGGGCTGACGAGATCCTTCACGCTCTGATAGCCGCCGAGCGCGGTCTGCACCGCCCACTGAGAGAGCACGTTGCTGCAGAGACGCAACGAGCTCAACAGCTCGAGCGCGCTCAGGTAGTCCGCCGCGGCGCGGGTGCGGCCGGAGAAGACCGCCCAGCCGACCCGGTAGCCGCAGGCCCGGTAAACCTTCGACAGACCCGAGAGCGTGGCGCACAGGGTGTCATGCACCAGCGTCGCCATGGGCACGAACTCGGCGTCGTCGTAGACCATCTGATCGTAGATCTCGTCACTGAAGACGACGAGCCCGGAGCGCTCCGCGAGCTGCGCCAGCGCCTCGAGCACCGGCCGCGGATAGACGGCGCCCGTCGGGTTGTTGGGATTGATGATGACGATGGCGCGCGTGCGCGGTGTCAAGAGACGCGCGAGCTCCTCGGGGTCGGGCACGAAGCCGTTTTCCGGCCGGCAGGGATAGTGCACCACGCGCCCGCCGTTGAGCGTGACGGCGGCCGTCCAGAGCGGATAGTCGGGGCTCGGCACCAGCACCTCATCGCCGCTGTTGAGGAGCGCGCGCAGGACGAGGTCGATGAGCTCGCTCACGCCATTGCCGATGAACACCTCTTCGGCGGTGACGCCGGTGACACCCCTCGCCTGCTGCTGCATCACCACCGCCTCGCGGGCCGGAAAGATGCCCTTCTGGTGGCAATAGCCTTCGGCCTCCGAGAGGTTCTCGATCATCGCGAGGCGCATGGTCTCCGGCGTACGGAACCCGAATGCCTTCGGGTTGCCGATGTTGAGGGAAACGATCTCATAGCCCTGCCGCTCGAGCTCGTGCGCGCGCCGCGCCAGCCGGCCGCGAATCTCATAACGCACGTGGCGGAGGCTATCGCTCGGTCGAATGCTGACGTCGGGCTTCATCGGGTTTCCTGCACCTCACTGAGGAAGGATACCATCGGCCAGCTCCCGGAACCGGTGACAGGCGATGTGGCACGGGCCCGGCGCTTCCTCCCATACAGGCATCCGCGCCGCGCACTCCTGGATGGCATGAGGACACCGCCCACGAAATACGCAGCCTGCAGCCGCTGCACCCTCTTCCTGCTCCAGCGGCTCGCCGAGACGCGCAAGCGCCAGGCGCCCCGGCTGCACGTCCGGGTCCACGACCGGCACGGCATCCAGCAGGGCATGCGTGTAGGGATGCAACGGGCGCGTGAAGAGCGTCTGCGTGTCGGCGAGCTCCATCATGCGTCCGCGATATAGGACGAGGACCCGATCGCAGAGCCGTCTCACCACCGCGAGATTGTGGCTCACGAAGAGGATCGACATCCCATGCTCGCCTTTGAGACTCGCGAGCAGATCGAGAATCTGCGCCTGCACGGAGACATCGAGCGCGCTCACCGGCTCATCGCAGACGAGCAGCCGCGGCCCCAGGATCATCGCGCGCGCGATGCCGACGCGCTGGCACTGGCCCCCGGAGAGCTCGCGCGGGTACGCCGGCGCGTGCGTCGGGCGCAGCCCGACGAGCTCGAGCAGCTCGCGCACGCGCGCCGCGCGCTCGGGCGCGCGGAGCCCGGGCTCGTGGACGCGCAGCGGCAGCTCGACCGTCTGCTCGACCGTCCGCCGCCG
>DASRDO010000028.1:0-83732 GCA_035652555.1 Steroidobacteraceae bacterium
CCGCCGCCTCCACCGCCTCCACCGCCTCCACCGCCAGATTTCGTGGATGACTCGTCCCCGAGTTTCTCGCCGATCGCGGAGGTAAGGGCCTGTTGAATCTGGCTACTTTGGTCCTTCAGAACGCTGGCGAGAGCGCAGAGAATCTTCGGCGCAGTACCCACCTCGGTCGCAGTGACGACAATCCTCACGGTCCCTGGGCCGGAGGGTTCCGATGGCCCATAGATCGCTGAGTAAGGCGGAAGCGCGCTCACCAAGCTATTCAGGTAATAATCCTTATACGTACTCTTTTGGCCTTTGTTGAGCGGGGTCGTCGACTTACTCGTGCAGCCATTCGACGTATCCCTTTTTGTACCGTACCACCATGTGGCGCCGCCCTTTGATAGGTCGCACGTGACTGAAAGCAGCGTTCCGCTTACAAGGCTCTCTGTCCGCCCTCGATTCCCCTCGCGCCAATAGGCGCTCGCTGAGAGCGATATGCCGATCGAATAGATCTTGTCCTGGGAGTCCGCCAGGGCGGCGGCATAGTAGAAGCGCAACGGTTTGAATTGGAGCAAGTCGCCCGTTACGGCAGGATTCAAGGCCCGGTCTATCTCCCTGGGCGGCGTAAGTTTTGCGATGAGGTCTACTACTGCTGTTCGCTTGCCTTGATCGTCTACCTTATATCTCGTAAATCGGATACACGACCAACGCGCCTGAACCTCGGCGCCGCTCAACTTGTAGAAAGGAACTGTAGCGGTCGCGGAAAAGCCGCGGCTGTACTGGTTTATCGCCTTTGTGAGCGCGTTGGATGCGGCATTCAGGAGGTATTGCACTCCATACCCAATGAGCAGGGGAAGGAATGCCACGCGCGGAGCCGCGGCGTTGTAACCGCAGCTTGCCCAAACCTGCCTTTCTGCATCGTTGGAAGGATTGCCGCTGGATACGAGCTCTGGCGGCGCCTCCTGGCCGAGAAGCGGACCGGGATTGTCGATGGGAACCAGCAGCAAGGCGACATTCTTTCCCGATGAGGGGACGCTGCCGGTTGGAGGGGTCGTCTGGCAGGCTGTCGTGACTGCGAAGCAGCAAGCGGCCAGCGGTCCGATTGGTGTTTTCATTAAGGCAGTCCCCCCTGAAGAGCTTTGCCCCGGTATGTAATTTGAGAATCAAAGAGGCAACCGAGCGCGCCTATCGAAGTGTTGTTGCCGCCGCGTCAGGTTGCGATCCACACCTATGTGGTGTGAAGTATCATCATTTATTCCAGCTAGTCAACATGGCGTGTATGCGTGTGTTGAAATAAGGGCGACTTTTACGGAGTTGTTCTTTGTGAAAGCCGACGGCCGCGTGGTATTCTCTGCGTTAGTACGCTCCTCCTGATCAGCTAAAGCTGCTCCGGATGCCGTAAAACTGTCGACAAATAGGGAAGTTATGGTTATTTGTTGAGGTGGACACTAAGAAGGAAATGCGTTACATTGTTGTGGATACACATGGTGTAGACGGTGTGTATCCAGGGGGCGATACATGCGAATGGCGCAGAAGACGAAGAGCGCAGGTCTGCGGGTGCGGGTGGAAAGGAATTTGCGCGTGGAGTTCCTGGAAGCATGCAAGGCCAGCGGCCGGGTGGCGGCGGAGGTTCTGAGGGAGTTTATGAGGGAGTATGTCGAGCGGAGTCGCGTTTCGGCTCAGCAGGACTTGTTCGGTCCGTAGCCTTTCCGAGGCATCGTAGGCCTGGAGACGAGGACATCTACTAGCAGGTGTCAGATGATGCCTACCTCTTTGGGGCTAGCCCATGCGGCTCACCGACAGGGGTCTGCTACAAGCCCGCAATCTCTAGTCCTGTTGTCCTCGGCTCGAGGCACATGACCGTTGGCCGCGTTTGCGGCGGCCGCTCCCTCATTCCCCGGTAGTGGCATGGCAGGTTGCGGCACACTGAGCGGCAGGCTCGTGACGAATTCGCTCCCGTAGCCGCGCCCCTGGCTGCGCGCCTCGATCGTTCCGCCGTGCAATTCCACGATGCCTTTTGCAAGCGCCAGCCCGATTCCGACGCCGCCTTCAGCGCGCGTCCTGGCTCCCTCCATCTGTGAGAAGAGCCCAAACACCCTGGTGAGCGCCTCCGGCGGGATACCGATGCCGTTATCCTTCACCGACACTTTGAGTTTGGTGATCTCCATGGCAGCCGCGAGCTCGATGCGGCCGCCGGGATCGGTGTACTTGGCCGCGTTGGTCAGTAGATTCGAGAACACCTGTGAGAGGCGCAGCGGATCGGCTAACAGCAGCGCAGGCTTCGGCGGCAGCCGAACGGTGAGTAGGTGATTCTTACGGTCGAGCGCGGGACGCGCGACTTCGATCGCGGCATCGACGATGCTGGCCAGTGAGGCGACTTCCAGGTTGAGGGTCAACTTCCCTTCGGCGATGCGCGCCACGTCCAGGAGCTGATCCAGGAGGCGTGCCATGCGCACGCTCTGGCGCTTGATCATGCCGCTCGCCCAGAGCAATTGCTCGGGCGTGACGCCAGGGGCGAGAAGAATGTCCGCGGCCGTCCGAATCGGCGCAAGCGGATTTCTGAGCTCATGGGACAGGACGGCCAGGAACTCGTCCTTGCGGCGATCGGCCTGCTCCAGATCCCGCCTGGCCTCTTTGGCGGCAGCAGTGGCTTTGAGCATGCTCGAGATCATCAGGGCGCCGCCCCAAATCACGATGAGCATGAACAATTGGTTCATGCGGCATGCCACGGGCGGGAGCCCGCTCGGGGGGGAGAGCTGGTATCCGATCGCCATCAGCGGAGTGCACAGGACCGCCACATAGAGCGGTGTGCGAGGCGAGCGCGCTCGCAGACAAAGGAGAATGGGAACGAAATAAAAGTCGATGATCGCCCGCGGCGTCACGATATCGACGCCGAAGGCCATGAATGCCGTGATGACTGGTGCCCATGAGGCGTCCGCCAGAGCTGCTCGGCTCGCGCGAGCGAGTCGCGCCGCGCCGCCGCGTAGTCGAGCTCCTCGGTGGATACCGATCATGAACACCGTGCTCCTGGCCTGAGCCGGTTGAGACCCTGAATTCTCGCCGAGGTTCATTCCCGGCTTGCTGCGGGAGTCAGGGTGGCTCGAGCGGTAGCGAAGCCCTCACCCATGCGTTTCGAATGCGGTCCGGAAATCCGGAACGAGCCGCTGCACCACAGCATGCTCGCACGTCGAGTAACTGCAAGAGGACAGGCGTCAGGAGCGATCAGTTCCCGGGAGCAAACTGGAGCACTACGTTCGCCAGTGGAAACTCCATGGACCGGCGGTCCAGCCGCTTCTGCGTGGGCTTCCACGGACGTCCGGCAGCAAACGCCTCGATCGTCCCATAGTCCCCGAGCACCTCGAAGTCCCGGAGGACGTAGGGCAGGCCTTCAGCTGCAAGCGGGGATGGCCCATCAGCGACGTGGAAATGAAGATGCGGGCCGGTGGAGTCTCCCGTATAGCCGAGCGAGGCAATCACTTGGCCGGCGGTGACGGGGTCCCCAGCGCGAACTCGCAGGCTGCCGGGCTTCAGGTGTTCGTAGAACGCGTAGCGGCCTGAGCCGAGATCCAGCACTACGAAGTTTCCGCTGGCGTTCTGCAGGGCGTTGTGGTGGATGGATACTGACTTGCTTTCCGGCATGTTGCCGCGGACTGCGACGACCGTGGCGTTCGCTACCGCAAGGACGTCGGCACCATAGCCGTACCAGTTGGCTGTCTCTGCTTCATCACCGTGCGCCAGCTTCCCGTTTGGGTCGATCTTGAACCAATCGATGGCGAAGCGCGCCGGTATTTGAGCGCGCCCGTTTACTGCAAACAACATGCGGCGGTGGCCGCGGCTCATCGCGGGATCGTAGACCGCGACCCACGGGCCGCCGTGCAAGGGCGGGGCCAGTACCAGAAGAGGGCGGAAATCCACCGCGGTCCCGCCGCCGTCCGTTATGACATCAACGCGAATGCCTGGCTCGAGCAGGTCGAAGCTCACACGGTGGATGAGCGTCCGGGGGACCGTGCCCGCCCTTCCAACCGGAATCCAGAAGTAGCTCACCGCACGCATTCCGGGCTCGATGACGCGCGGATCTGCGGGGCCTGCTGTGGGTCCGGGATGGCCGAGGAGGGCGGGGAGGTCCGTGCTGGCGAAGTGCGCGACTGGCGTTCCACGGCTGGCATCGCGTACTTCGATGCTCTTCAGCATCACCCGATCCGGCGAGAAGTTGGTGAGATGCAGCTCGTAGACGAGCCGAGTCTCTCCGCCCACGTTCACCGGCGTCGGTGGCTCCGGTACGACGAGCTCCAGTGAGCTGTGGAGGTCGGCAGCCGCCACGGGTGCCAACACCGGCAGGAGGCACATGAGTGCGGCCGCCCAGACGAATTTCACCATCGCGATCCTTTCAGGGGAACGTCCGGCCGCGTCCGTCGATCTGTCCGCGGACACATCTAGTCCGGAATCACGGAAGACGATAATCAGTCAAAACAGCAACTTAGCTCTGCTCGCCCTGCTGGCACGCGATTTGGATTTACCCAATCAGGCAGGCACATACAGAGGAGACCTCGTCATGAATACTATCGAGAAATTCGCCACGGCAGCAGTCGCTCTCGCCATCACTCTCGTGGGCGCCGTTCTCGTCATTGCGCCCCTGGTCATCTCAGGCCCCAAGCCGATGATGTAATCGGACTCGGACTAGTCATGCAACTGGCGCTGGACGTCGAGGGTGGTATCGGAGCATGTCGAACAGGCTTCCAATCGTCTGCGAAGAAGGGCCTTCTCCGCGTCGGTTGGCGCTGCGTCCAGCGCACGAGTCAGGTGCACCATCGCACGCTCGGGATCTCCCCGGCGGCGATAAAGCTCGCCGAGCGTCGCATCCCAAAGATAGTAGCCGAGCAGCCAGGATGGCGGCTTCAGCGCCTCGAGCAGGGCCAATCCCGCTTCGGGCCCTTGCCACTCGGCAATTGCGATCGCGCGGTTGAGCGTATTGATGGGCGACGGTGAGACACGGTCCAACATCTGGTAGAGACGCGCAATCTCGGCCCAGCGCGTCTCTTGGTACGTTGGTGCAAGGCAATGCTCTGCGGCAATGGCGGCTTCGGCGTGATACCGCGTGAAGTTGTCTCCTCGGGCCGCGCGATGCAGGTAGGCGACCCCGATCTGAATCAGCTCGCGATCCCAGAGCGAGCGATCCTGTTGCTCCAGAAGCAGCAGGCCGCCCGTTCCATCCACCCGTGACTCGAAGCGCGCCGTATCCAGGTACATGAGTGCAAGGAGCGCGGCGACCTCGGGAGCCGCGCTGCCGACCGGATGCTCCTCGAGCAGCCTGCCCAAGCGGATGGCTTCCTCGCACAGCTCGTGTCGGATGAGCCTATCCGGCTGGGCAGAGCTATAGCCTTCCGTGAAGAGCAGATAGAGGATCTCGAGCACCGCCGGCATGCGGCTCGCGAGCTGCCCGACATCGGCGGACTGGGGCTCCGCGATGCACTCGCGCAACGCCGCGCGGGCCCGCTGCAGACGCTTGTAGATCGCTTCACGGCCTTGGAAAAACCGCAGGGCGATCTCCTCTATGCTGAAGCCGCAGAGGATCTTCAATGCGAAGACGATCTGGGATTCGCGGGGTATTCCCGGGTTGGCGCTGACGAAAAGCATCCGGAGCTGGTCGTCCTTGACTTCGTTCTCCAGGAAAACGGCCTCCTCCGTGCCCGCCTCAGCGGCCAATTCCTCTATGTCATCCGCCGAGGTGTCGGTATGTTTGGCACGCCGGAGAGCTCCGAGCACCTCATTGAGGGCTACCCGATAGAGCCACGCGCTCCTGTCGTCGGGCAGCCCGCGTTGTGGCCACGACTGCACCGCGCGGAGCAACGCCGTTTGCACGGCGTCTTCGCAGAGCTCCACGCGGTGCACGCCGAAGCGGCGCGACAGCACAGAGACCAGACGCCCGAACTCGTGCCGGAAATAATGTTCCGGAAGCGCGGGCGTGGTTTCTGTATCAGCCACCGTACCCGCCGAGCTGGCGGATCTCGATACTGGCGTTCGGGTCCATGCCGACGGGGCACGCCTTGATGATCTCGGCGGCCTGCTCGAGTGAGCTCGCCTGGACGAGGCAGTAGCTGGCCACGACTTCCTTGGCCTCGATGTAGGGACCATCCGTCACATTGCCCCCTCTGACGACGGCCCCGGCGGGCGTCAGGCCGTCTCCCGGGATCAGCTCTTTCTCGAACTTCGTCATCCAGGCCTTCCAGGCGGCATATTGCGCCTGCATTTCCTGGGGAGACGAGGGCTTGGCCGGCCAGCCGGCGGCGGCGAAGCGAAAGAGACACAGAAACTTACTGCTCTTGGTCGTGGACATTATGTTCTCCGAGTCTACGTCCCACCGGTGGGTCGGTGGGCTCTCGATAGCAAGATGATCGAGCGTGCTCGGATTGGACACGGCTCATCGTGAATTTTCCAGACCCTGACCCACCGGATCTCCTTGGACCGGGTCATCGCAGTCCTGCCGCCTCAGGCGTGCTGCATCCGGAATTACCAACGACGCTTTGGGCCTGTTCCGTTACCCATCACCGTACGCAGGCAGGCAAGACAGGAGGAGAAGCAGCAGGAACACAACGACCGAGCCGTTATAAATGTGTGGGGATGGACTCACCACCTGGTTCAGAGCGCCGGTGAGCTTCGTCGCAACGCTGGCGAAATGGTGCACGCCGTCGACCACGCTCTGGGACTCGGCTACGCCTCCCCCGACCAGTGCTCCGAAGATGGTGATGACCAGGTGCTTGTGGAAGAAAAATAGAACCGTCCCCCCGACGAAGAGGCCCCACAGGCACGCGAGGATGACCTGTAAGCCGAGCGAATTGCCGCGGAAGATGATTGCGCCGAGTGTGAGCAGAACCACGACTATGAGGCACCCGAACCAAAACCGGTTGGCCCGTCGCACGTCGGCATCGGCCCCCGCGCCCTTCGCTGCGCCCGCCGCGCTCCCAAATCCGCCGGCAAGCCGGTTGAGACTCGCTCCGAACCGCTTTCGAACGATACGCATATGAGTACCCCCCGGGGACTCGGCCTCACGGCCTTCTCTAAAGCACTCTCAGGCTGAGCTTATGATCGGTGCTCGCCCAATTCAGAAATGAGTCGGCGAAAGTGGCGATTCCGGAGAGGTTCTCAACGGCGATGAGGTTGCCGAAGTAAGCGCACGTTGCCGTTTCTTTGCGGAAGCAGACCCACGAGCCCGAGTCTCCGAGCAGGGGCCGCGCCAGCAGGGCCTGGGCAGCCTTCGATGGCATCCAACTCGGCGGCGGCGTCGGGTCGTGGAACTCGAAGACATGGGAAAAGCAGTGATAGTTGACGGTGGTACCCCTCGTAACCTTGACTTTCACGGTTACCCCATAGCCGCCGATTTCATAGTCCTCTACACCGGACTTGACGCCACTCATGCAGACCGGGCTGCCGGAGTTGAGCCGCTTGCGATCGAATATCTCATCGATCATGCCCAGGCCGCGCACTGAGCTCGTCGCCGTGAAGCCTGCGCCCAGATCCAACAGGGCGCCGTCGGTGTCGGGATTGCCCGCCGAGACGTAGGGATTGCAGAGCCCCGAAGCGCCGACCGTGGCAATCGATGAATAGTTGCTGTACGCGACCGTGCCAGCGCCGGGGTATCTGGTGCCACCGACATCTTCGAGGGTAAAGGCACCGCCCACAGCGGCTGCAACGTGACCGCACGTCAGACCCCAATGCCTCCCTTTCTGATCCTGCAGGAATCCTCCCAGCGCGCCACTTTCCTGAGCAGTGATCTCGGAAGCGCCGTCGACGGCCGCCGCCAGCTGCGCTATCGGGCGCTGCTGAAAGCGTACGAAAAATGGTTGCTTTTGTACGTATTGGTCGAGGGCTCTGAAGTCCTGCATTTGCTCCGTCGTCAGGGGAAAGATCCATACTGTTACGATGAATGGATGCGACTCCTTCCCTGCCTCGCGGGTGAAGGTTTTCCAGGCTTCGGGTACGCTTTCGATGTCGAAGTCGTAAGGGGCAGGTGGCGACCGTCCGGGCGTTGGTGGCCAGTACGGTGGGCCGCGATCGACGGGCAGGCCCGAGGTGCGGCGGGCATCGACGAGCCCGCGCCACATGGGGTGTGGCTCTATGAAGATTCCGTGGATGCAGAGCCCCTTTCCGTAGTTGGCCAGGCCGTCCATGAAGCTCCTGAATGGCGGACTGTTGGAAAATACGATTTGCTCGTGCACCGCGTCCTCCCCTCACCGAACGGTGATTGCCGGGTCGCTCGCCCCAGCCCACGAATGATGAGCCACCCCTGTTTTCGCGAGCATTCGCCTGCCCGTCTGATGATCTCGGCGCCATTGTAGTAGCGTCTGACCCGTGAAGCTAGATGCACGGAGTAAAGTCCTAACCTGTTCGCGGGGCGCGCAAGACACCAGGGAGCCGCCGTCCATCTCAATAGAAGGCGAGCGCGCGTATCTCCGTGCTCTCCCTGTGTGCTGTTGCAGTGTGAGGCATACTCGGCCTGAAGCCCGTGTGTACGACCCGGCGAGCCGTGCCGTTCATCGACGAGTCATACACCTTGAACAGAACGACTTCGTCGCGTGACATTCCGGGGAACCAGTACCACCTGTGCTCCGGCCGGTGCACGACATAGGCCAGCTCACCGACCCAGCCCGGGTAGACTCTTCGTACCGTAAAGAGATCGCTCTCCTCAACTGAGCTTGCATCGGCCAGAGCCAGGGGGAGGCTGTCGGCAGACTCGCTGAGCGGACGCCACACTTGCAGGATCGCGAACCGGCGCGACGGGTCTCCCCCTCGACGCTCATGATGCAGGTCGCGCAGTGTCTGCGCTGCGGACTGATCGGTGAAGTCGGAATGAACGCGCAGCACGGGCTGCCGATATCCTGCGGACGCAGGGGCGACAGGCTTCGATGTACGCAGGGTCGGATCGAAGACGACGACATCCCGCGCCCCGGTATGTAGTCGCAGCAGCGTGGCGATCTCGCCCTCATAGATCTCCTTGATCTGCCGGGCGCTCTCAAAATCGCTGACCCTGGTCGGGCAATGCAGGAGGCGGAATCCATGCTCATCGAGAGTCAGCCGGTCTGCAATCCGGCGCCCGTCCCGAATGACCGTCCATTTCGGGTCGTCCGCAATGCCGTGGATCGTTTCCGGACAGCCGGGTCCGCCGCTATGGAGGGCCGGCTGCGGTGCCGTCCGACGGGAGTAATTCAGGAGCCCGGCGACCGCCCCTTGCCGTGCAGGGGCGCTTACGCGGAAGCCTCGCAAATCGCAGCCAATTCGGCCGTCGGTGTAGGTGGAGTGCTAACATACGAGCTCATGTTGCGTCGCCCGATCAGCCGGCCGGATCGGAGTGCACGGCGCTGAAGGTCGGGTGGGTCACGCATGAAAACCCCGCAAATCCTGGTCGTCGATGACTTCCTGAGCGACCCGGACGCCGTACGGGCGATCGCGCTGGCACAGCCATTCGTGAAAATGCACTCCGCCGGGGTGCGTACCCTCGAGCAGTTCCTGCACCTCGCTCCGTATCGGGAGGAATTCAGCCGGCACCTCGGCCGCGAGCTCACCAACTGGGACGACAACGATGCGAATGGCCGCTTTCAGTGCTGCTTCGCCTCCGATGCGATTCCGTACCACTCGGACAGTCAGTCCTATGCGGGAGTGCTGTTCCTGACTCCCAACGCGCCGATCGGGGCCGGCCTTTCCTTCTTTCGCGGACGGTCGAGCGGTCTGCGGTCCCGCTCTTCGGACCCGGAGCTCATGCGCCTCACGTTTGGCGGCGGCGCCGAGTTCGATCGCAGCCGCTGGGAGGAGGTCGACCGCGTGGCCAACCTCTACAACCGGCTCGTGCTGTTCGATGCTCATCTTGCGCATGGCGCCAGCGCCTACTTCGGGGATCACCTCGAGAACGCTCGGCTGTTCCAGAATTTCTTCTTCAACGTGGTCTGATGCCGCTCAATCCTCCCAGGCGACGTCGCTGGCACGAGTGATCCCCCAGGCCGAGAGCCAGAAGGCGATACCGTAGAGCGCGAGCACCTCGCGATCGGATCGGTCGCGCCAATCACCCAGTTCCAGGGCCCGCTGCTGGAGCCATCGAGGGGAGACGCCGATGTGCGTGAGCACCCCGGACACCTGGTCGAAGAGCGCTGCGATGCGGCCGGCGTTCTGGTGATAGGCACGCATCCATACCCCGTCGTATGCGACCTTGCCCTTCCGGGCGAGCACTGCCCGTGGAAGAAGATCACCGGCCGCTTCAGCAAGAATGCTCTTGTCCGGGCGCACGTGATGCCGCTTACACCACAGTGACCACGCCAGCGCGCTCCGAAAGACCCTCAGATCGGAGAATGGCGTGCGATGTGTCGGCCCGAAGGTCTCCCGGATCCATACGTCCGGTCGGGCATCGTAGACCAGGGTTCCGAGAGAGCGATCGAGCGAATCCGAGCTGCGAGTGAGGTCCATCGCACGCCTGACCACCCGCCACGCCTCTCTCGAGAAAGGACCGCTCTCGAGGCCATTGCTGACCAACGGCTCGCGATCCAGGAGGTCGGTTGCAAAGCACTGATCACCGCCATGTCCGGTGTAGATGCGCTCGGCGCCGCAACGGGCCGCAAAGCGCGCCACCTCCTCGGCGTGCCGAATGCCCGTGACGAACACCGATGGCTCATCGAAGCGGACCGGCACGCTCGCCGGCGAATAGGGAAACAGCTCAGTTCCGTCGAGCTCGTCGCGCGAGATGCCGAGGTACTCGGCCGTTGCCTGCTGGACCGCACGCTCGAAGCGGAACTCGTAGTAGGGAAACATGACAGAGATGCCGCGCATCCCGCGGCGGGAAGGGATGGAGGCAGCCAGCGTGCTGTCGAAGCCGCCCGAGGCCTCCACCACTGACGATCTCATACGCCTCTGCGACCAGCCGTATGCATCGAAGGCTGAGCGAACTTGCTGACACACCGCCTCGCGGGTCTGCCCGTCGATCTCGTACTGCGGACGCATGTACTCCTCGCGGGTCAGCGCTGGGCCATTGAATTCGCTCACCACGCCGCGACGGAGTCGCCGCCATTGAGCGAGCGGCGTCTCGGTGAGTGCATTCACTTCATACGACGAATGCAGACAGGCTCCGGCAGCCGCAGTCAGCAGACCCGAGCGCGATAGCGCTGCGCCCTGCAGGATCGGGAGCCACGTGGAGAACTTCGGTCTCCCGTTCTCGACGCTGTAATAGAGCGCAAACGTGCAGGCGGCGCCGCGTGCGACGGTCACCGTGCCGTCAGTATCGACGTGCAACAGAGCGTCGGTCAGCTCGAGCTCTGACCACGGCAGGCGGCCGGCTTCCTGCCTCTCTCGCGACCAGAACGCTTCGGCACGCTCGTCCAGCTCGTCCTCATAGAGTGAGAGATACACCGAGACGCCGTGTCCGGCGGCCCGCTCCCGGAAATGCACGGCTGGCCTGACATGGACCTCGATTCCCAAGAGATCGAGGACGCTCGAGGCATCGCGAGAAGGCGTACTCCGCATCGCCTGGCTCATGGCCGCAGCGTCAGCGCCCAGAGCGGCTGATAGAGGTAGTGCTCGGGAGAGGGCTCGTAGGGAAGCTCGCGCTCCACGCTGCACCACGCATGCATCTTGCGGGTTGGGGCGAGCTGTCCGATGAGAAGGGTGCAGCTCCTGCCGGCGGCGACAGCGAGCAGGGCCGTGAGCAGGGCGCGCGGATAGCAGTTGGGGCTTCTTGCCTGCGCCTCCACGGCATGGACCAGCGTCCCGATGTCCGAGGCTGTTGCGCCAGCCTTGATGATGCGGCCACGCAAGAGCGGTGCGACTGCCCGCGCGAGCAGTGCCATCGAGCCGAAAGGGATCGCCCTACGCGTGAGCTGGAACAGGCCATAGGCCAGGCCTAGAGAAAGTGCCTGCCGCCTGTCCGCCGAGGCGGATCCCAGACTCGCGCGATCGTGCGTGACGCGCTCGATGGGATCTGCCACCTCGGGTTGCCGACTCAGCGTCGGCAACCCCAAGATGCTCAAGAACGTGCGATCGGACGCCTGCGACGGATGGAGCAGGTACAAACGCCCGAGCCGAGGTCCGTACAAAAACGTCCGCCCGTCGGAGGCGCCGATCTCGGCCCATGACTCATCCGTAGGTTTGCGGGTGGCACTGCTCGTTGTAGTGGCCGCTGCCACCCTGGATCCTCTTAGAAGCGGCATGGTGCTTGAACAGGCTCACGAAGAGCGCTCGCAGTAGACTCATTGTTATCTCTCCGGTGGTGAGGGACAGGGATCACTTGCAATCTGCGATCAATGGACGATCGGACCTCGTTCGAGCGGCAGGTCGCGGCTCGAGACCACGAACCCCGCCCAGTAGTAGGGATGCGCATAGGGATGGCGCCCGCCGCTCGCCTGCGCTCGCAGACGCTGTTGCGCCTGCTGCAGTGCGCTGCCGACATCCGTGCTGTGAGCGGCCAGGGCGAGATACATCCCGTGCATGAGTTGCGCAGTACTCTCGTCCTCGACCCGCCACAGGCTCGCGATGACCTGCTTCGCGCCGCGCTGCTGCACGATCGCGCTCAGGCCCTCGATCTCACGCCCGTCGTCGGTTCGGCCTCCGCCCATCGCGGTCTGGCATGCCGACAGAGTGACCAGGTCGAGGCCCGTGAAGTCGAGGCCGGCGAGGGTATCGAGCATCAGGCGTGAGCCGTCGCCGAGCACGAGGAACGAGCGCATGGCGTTGCCGGGTCGCAGACTGAAATGAGTTCCCACGTGTAGCACCCTGTAGGAGTGGGGCGCCTCGAGTGAGGTCTCGAACCGCTGGATGGTGAAGGCGCCGTCGGCAAAGCCTTCGCCCGGCAGTGCGCCATCACCCGCATCGGTCCCGCGACAGGCAGCCGAATGCGTTGCGAGCCCGGCGATCGGGCCGTGGACGACGTAGCAGAGCTCGTCGGCCATTCCCGGTAGGGGTTGGAAGCCTGCGACCGCTTGCGTCACTCCAAAACCGAGCACGCGCAACGATGAGCCGTTTTGCGGCTTCGCCGGTGTATAGCTCGTCTGCAGCGTGCGGGACGCAGACACGGAGGAGGTCGCCGTGGCCACTTGCGAGCCGGAAGGAGTGCCGGTCCCGGTGAGTATCTCGATCGCATATCGATCCGCGAGATAGCTCCCATCGGCAGCCTCGAGTGCCCCGAACGGCACATACCGAAGCGGTCCGTCCAGCCACAGGAGGAGGTGAGTCACCTTCTCCTGCCGCGCTGCCTCATCGAGCGGGCGGGCGAGGGTGTCGTAGAGCGACCGGGCCCGAGCGTCAATAGGCGCACGCTGGCCGATCAGATCCAGGAATTGTCCGATGCGGCGCTGCAGATCATGCGAGTCCAGGGACACGCGGATCTCGCGCTGTGTCTGACGCGTCGCAATGAGCAGGCGCAGTCGTTGGTCCGTGAGTACGTAAACTGCGATTGCGGAATTTGCCGGCGCGTGCTCGATCGCTCGCCGAAGGCTCCTGGCATCGATCCGCGAAGTCGTGACCGCCGTACCGCTGGCCTGCGCATTCGAGGCAATGAACTCGCGGATCCTCGAGGCGCGCGCACCCTCGGCCTGTTGCGCGCGCTGCAGCAACTCGTCGAGTCGCTTGCGCTCCTCGGCGGTGATGCGGGATTGCTGCTGCAGGCGCCGCAGGCGATCGATCTCCGCGCCCGCCGCCACATCGGCTGGCAATACCGGAACGTAGCGGCTGTTCAGGGTGCGCTCGAGATCGTTGAGCGCGGGCCCCTTGCCCGGCACGTCCCAGGCCGCGGCACGCGAGGTGAAGTCATAGAGCTCCTGAGCCTTGAGGAGGTGCAGCACCTCGAGTCCCTCATCGATCCGTCCGCTCTCCATGAGCCAGTCCGCGACCGTGCGATACATGTCGATCTTGTCGAGGAGGAAGCCACGATCGAGCCGCTCGTCCTCGCCGCTGAAGTACTGGCGCTGCCGCTGGATCTGCGCGATGGCGCGCTTGCCGAAGAAGATCGCGAGCGCCGTCCGTCCTTGAGCGTTCAGGGCGCGTGCGGCGATGAAGTACGCTCGGGCGAGCGGCTCCGGTGTGCCCAGCCCCTCGGCCGCGGAGACCGCCGAAACAGCGAGCGCGACGGCGTGACTGGAGTCGCCGTGCGCACGGCTGAGCTCACTCAGATTGTCATACACAGTCGCGCGCAGCGCCGGGTCGACATCTCGCGTATTGGCCAGGCGAGCGCGTGCGTCGCTGCATTCGCGGCGGGCGCTCGCTGCGTGCTGACGGATGTCGAGCCCACAGAGCTCGTTGACGACGCGCAGCATCGTCGGATGAGAATCGGGCAGGCGCGAGCCGAAGAGCGTAAGGGCCTCTGCGTAATGTGCCCGGCTCTGCGGGTCCGCCCGCCGGGCGGAAGCCTGGGCGAGAGTCTCCATGAGGTAGCCGCGCTGCAACACGAGCGCCGGTTCCGCGCGCGTCGCATCGAGCCCCGCATCGAGCGCTGCTACGGCCTCATCGACGTTACCGAGATCGAGCTGCAATCCGGCGAGGCCGCGGTAGTAGGTGACCCGGGTCGGCAACTCCACATCATTGGGACTCTTGCTGACGATCCGTCCGATGTGCTCATACAGATGCCAAGCCTCCGGCAGCTGACCGAGCGCACGATGCACATCGGCGAGGCTCTGGAGCGGCTTCACGAGGCCGGGCGCATCCGCGCCCAATGTCGACTCACCGAGCTGCACGGCCTGCTCGGCAACGGGTAATGCCTCCTGAGGCCGGCCGCGCGCATCGAGGAGCGCACCGAGCTGGGTGAGCGCCGTGAGCTGGTGCCGCTGCAACGGACCGCCATGATCGGTCTCGGCGAGGCGGATCGCCTCGCGTGAGGCCGCCTCGCTCCCTTCATAGTCTCCGAGCCGCTCGAGGATCTGCCCGAGGAGCACGTAGGCCGGCACGAACTGTCCGATGCCGGCGCTCAGCTGTCTCTCGATCGCGATCTGCCGCTCGGCGTGCGCCTTCGCCTCGAGGAATTTCTCCTCGCGAAGCGAGAGGTTGGTATACACATTCTCGACGGCAGCGCCCGCTTCGCTCACCAGCTGGTTTTGCTCTGCCAGGATGTCGTGCTCGCGCTGCAAAGCGGCGCGGGCCTGTGGGAACTCGCCCTGCGCCACTCTCACCAGGGCGAGACCGACGAGTATCTTCTGCAGCTCGATCTTGTGCTCGCCCGGGAAGCGCTCGCGGATGCGTAGCGCCCGCTCCCACGCCCGCTCCGACTCGGCGTTGCGGCCTTCGCGCTGATAGATCCAGGCATAGGCGACGTGGACGTCGGCCACTTCGGCCGCATCACGCCCATAACGGCGCTCGAGGATGGGCTGCGCAAATTTCAACAGCGGCTCGGCCTCGGCGAACTGATTGAGGTAGGCGATCATCGGCATGGTGAGCGCGCCAACCCACCAGCCGAGCTCGGGCGACTGCTCACCGTACTCGCGCTCGACCCGGGGAATCGCCATGCACAGGATGGCGACCGTCCTCTTCGGATCGGTCTCTGCTTTCTGCTCGACCTCACGGCGCAACTCGGGAATAGGCGTCTTCAGATCGAGGGGCGCGGCAGCACTCGCGCACAGCGTGGGTAGCGGGACGGCGGCGTGGGCCGTGCCCGCGAGGACGAGCAGACCGACCGGACCGATGCACGCGCGCCATCGCAAGCGTGTCGCTATGCGCGTCATGGAGCTCTCGGTGCGATGATCTCGATCTTCAGCACTCCGTCGCTTGGGACGCTCACGTGATGACGCGTGAGGACGTCGCGCACCCGTGGCGGTACGGGCTGAGGCAAGTCTGCATCGATGCCCTCAATGCCGAGTTGCTCGTATCCAGTGGCTGTGACGCCGGCTGTGCGCAGCTCCTGCAGGATCTGCCGCTTCAACTTCGTCGGATCCGCGGCTTCGATACGGACCACGTCCTGGCCCGCGCCGCGCAGATGCTGTGTCGGCGGTTTGTTGTGCAGGAAGAACGTGAGTGCCACCGCCATGCCGGCGAGGCACGCCGCAAGTGCCAACCCGCCGATCCCTGCCGGATGCATCAGACGGCGCTTGCGTCTCGTGAGTTGCGCCGGATCGATGAGGCCTTCACGTCGTGCGCGCTCCAGGAGCTGAGCTTCGCGGCTCGCGTCGCGCTGGGGAACCGACACGCTCGGCGCATGCACGTTCCGTTGGATGTGCTCGCGCAGACGCCTCGCCTCACGGATCGCCGGTTGGTCAGAGCCCGCCGGCGTCCGCCCGGCGAGCGCATCCAGCCAATCCTGATCTTCATCCGTCATGCCATCTCCTTCACGCCGAAAGCCAACTGGTACCACTCGGCAAGATGCAACCGCGCGCGTTTGCGACATTGCGAGATGAATTCGCGCGTGGCTCCGGGAGTACGGCCGAGCAGCTCGCCGATCTCTTCGTGGCTGAGGCCGTCCTCGACGATCCAGGCCATCACCAGGGCGTGGGATGGCGCTGCGGCCTCGAAGCGTTGCCAACAGCGTTGAAAGCAGGCATCGAGCTGCGCCCGTGCCACCTCGGAGTCAGGCTGTGGAATGCTCTCCTCCGACAGCTCAGTGATCCGCAGCAATGTCTCGCCGGGCTGATCCTGCACGGTATCGAGCTCAACCTCGTCCGTGGCCTTGCGCAGGCGGTCGAGCAGCCCGTGCCGGAGAATGGATTTGATCCAGGGGAGCAACTCGGAGTCACCCTGGAAGGTGGCGCAACGCAGCCACACCTTGATGAAGGTGTCCTGCACCAGATCGCGGGCGGCCTCGCGATCGCCGAGACCCCGCAGCGACTCGCGGAAGAGAGTACCGAAATAGCTGCGATCGAGCAGCCGCAAGGCCCCCTCGATCGCCGCGCCTCCTTCGCGGCACGCGCGCATGAACGCATACCGGTCCAAAGAGACCCCAGTTCGCCGGGTGTGTTCTTTTATTCATAGCCTACGCCTCCGCCGGAGGCCGTGCAAAGCCACCGCTGTCTTCGGATGGGCGGCTCATTGCTGGCAGACCCGAAGCCCGATCCACTGTCCAATCCCGCACACCTGGCCCTTGAGCCAGACATATGCCGCGGCGCGCCCGAGGGTGTCGACCTGTCCCTGGTATTGGCGCGAGCACGCGTAAGCCTGGGTGAGGGCAGTGTTGTCGTCATAGAACACCTTCGAGTACATGCAGCCCTCGAAGCCCTTGCCGCTCAGGTTCACACAGGCGGGCATGCGAGCGCGCAAAGTGTCGTCGCTGTGCGCTATGGCGCTCAGGCAGCTGTTGATCGAGGCTTGGGTCAGGGCGGCTGCCCGCTGGACGGTCTCGCGCGAGGAGGCGGTCGGATCCTTGCTTTGCGCATATCGGTCCGCAAGTTTCCTGGCTCCGTCCTGCGCCTGTTGCCAGAGCGATGGACCGGCTGCAGAAGAGGCGCTGCCAGCTTGGGGAGGCGCCGCACCCGGTGATGAAGCCGGCGGCGGCGTGCCGAGGACGCCATGTACCTGTGTGCTGAAGCTCAACACGAGCGCTCCCTGTGGAGAGCGCCACTTGCACGGCTGATCGTCAGTACACTGCGACGGATCGTTCACCAGGATATTTCTGGCGATGATCGCATGCACGCGAGCGCCCGCTCCGTCGTGGTCCATCTCGAGCACTTCGAGGACCATGCGCGGATCGTTCGGCACGAGCGGTACGTGGAGCGGCTGCTGGCACTCCGTGCTGGGATGCTTGCCGTCGCCATGGGTGTCGCCTTTCAGATCCCAACAGACCTTCGAGCAATGCGGCGCGGCAACCTTGGCGGGACGCGCGCAAACCATCACGTCCGGGTAGACGCTCGTCGGGTTGGTGAATGTGCTCAAGAGGTGCCCGGCGGCCGAATCCCAGAACTGCCCCTCGGGCGGTCCGGGTACATCGTGCACCCATACATGGGTGACGACCTTCTGCAGGGTTTGTGCATGCAGCGGCCCTGCGCCGAGGAGCAGTGTCAGGGCGAGCCACGGCCTCATGGCTGCACACCGTCACACTGGGTGACCTGGCTGGCCCCGACCGACTGCCCCTGGTAGGTGAAATTCATCAGAGCCGTTCTGGCGCAGCTTGCGGTCCCCGCGGTGATCGTCGACCCGCAACTCGTCTGTCCCCAGGGGCGCAGGTACTGATAGTAGTAGGTCAGGCAGTTGAGATAGTTCTGGTCGGTGCGCGTGCTCGAGGCTGTGTCGGTTGCGGATGTGTTGGGCGCCGAGGCGTTGGGTGTCCCGGTCGATGCCGAGGATTGAGAGGGCTGCGTGGTGCACAGAGACTGCGGCAACCCGGGCGGGCAGGCGATAGGCTCGATCATCGTGCGCGCCGCGCGCCAGAACTGCTCCGGTGAGCTCGCAAGGCAGTTGCTCGCATCGCCCGGCTCGACGTATCTCTGGACACAAGCCGCAAAGCCGGCAGGATTGCCCGGCGTTTGCGGACAGAACTTTCCGATCAGAGTCAGCGTTTGTTGACCTTGTGCTCCGGCGCCTGCGGCGGCCATATAGCAGGCGGTCTGCGCGGCGTCCCTTTCCGAGGCTCCCTTCAGTGCGGCGGTGAAGTATGGGCAGACCTTGTCGACCCCTTCGACCGGCACGTGCTCGCAGATCTCGTCGAACCTTTCCTCGGGGCTGAGGCCGGTCCACCAGCTCCCGATACGATCGATGAGGTCGTGTGCCCAGCGGCCGAGCGCGTTGCCCACTCCGTTGCCCGCGCTGCTCGTCGCTTGAGTCGCAGCGCGCGCCGCGGCATTTCCGGCCATTTGCCCGAGCTGCTGCGTGCACCGCGGCAGCTGCGAGATGAGCACGTAGCCCACGACGACGAGAATCAGGAGGCGGATCAGAGCGCCGCCGCGGCTTTTTCTCGGCACACACATTCGGGTCAGGCGAGCAGCTCGCGGGCCGTCGCATTGGCCGGTGCCTCGGCCGAGCCGCTCGGCGCGACGAGGCTTCGGGCTTCGGCGTTGGCGCGCTCCCAGCCGAATTTGATGTCGTAGCTCCTCTTGACCACGACGACGGCATAGATCGGGAACACGAAACCGATGAACAGCACAGCAAAGGCGACCACGAGCCACAGGCCCGCGCCGCTCGGAATCTTCATGCGTGCCTCGGGGATGAAGAGCCACCGACCCTCCGCGTCCGTGCGACTCTCATTGCGCAGCGCGAGGACCTCGAAGGGCACACTCGCCAGAGGACCGTTCTTGTCCTCATTGGGAATGACGGCCGCGACCGCGACATCACCGGCCCTGAGCGGCGCGAGCGTCTTCATGTACGCCTGACGTCCCGAGATCATGAACCTCGTCGCGCCAGTCACCGTGCCCGAGTTCGGATACCCGGCGATCGTGACGGCGCTCGCTGCGGGGAACGGAGTCACGTCGGTGAGCGAGCCCGCCAGGCGCTCCACCCGAAACTTCCTTGCGGTCTTGCCGGTGATGCTCAGCCACAGGAGCCAGGCCACGAGCGCCATGATGCCCATATAGGCGGGCATCCTGAGGCTGCTCACGAATGCGACGAAGAGGGTGAGCACCGCGATGGCGATGTAGATGTTGCGGGTGTTGTGCAAGAGCGCAGAGATATCTGTGTTGTTCTGCATGACCGCCGAGCCTTTTACGACCTTCCCGACAAGTAGGACGCACCCGGCCGCCGATCGTCAGGGTCGTGGGTGGATCGGGCATCGGGTTGTCTTCGACCCTGACGCTCGGCCGCGCGCTGCGTCTCACTATTCACGCTGCACACGATCGCAGCCGATGAAGGGTGACCATGCCAGACCATCGATCGCGCACGCGCGCAGTGCCCGCCAGCTCCCCGGCTGCTTTACTGCTGGCTCTTCTCCTCCTCCTGGGTCTCACTCTGCTCACTGCGCTGCCGGCATCCGCTCTGGATTCCGGCGGCCAGGCGCAGGCGCGGAGCCTCGGTGAGGCATTTGCCAGACTGGCCCTCGATACCCGGGAGAGCAGCTTCCTGCTGCAGAGCGGGCAGATCTCCCAGCAGGCGTATCGCGCGCGGCTGCAACGCGATCAGGCCGAGGTGCCCCGGCTGCGCCAGGCGCTCGCGCGGCTCACGAGCGAGCAGCAGGCCGCAGCGCGCCAGCAGGCCGCGATCACCTTCAATCAGGGAACGGCGGATCTCAATCGGCGTATCACGGAATGGCAGCAGCACGGCCGCCCGCGAGGCTCGCAGCGCGCCGGCAGGCAGGCGGCTCAGTCTTACACCGCGCCGCCCCCCTATGCACCACCGGCGCCCTATGCACCTCCTCGGCAGTCCAGCCGCCTCGGGCGCCTTTTTCTCCTCCTTCTGGCGGGCGCAGGCGTAGGGACCGGAGCCATCGTCATCGCGCGTCGCCGCCGCGCTGGCAGTCCGGCGTTGCCGCCGGACGCTGAAGAAATCCCGTCCCGCTCGATCGCGACCGCGCCGGCGCTGCCGGCGGAGCCACGATCCCTCCCTACAATGCCCGCGGTCTCATCGGTCACTCCGCGTCCCATTGCCGCGGCATCTGCGATGCCCGTTTCGGGTGATGCCAAGGAGCGGCTGCTCGGCGAGCAGACCGCGAAATATCAGGCGACGCTCACCGCCGCGATGGATGAGCTCACGGCAACCCAGGTTGCGCTCGAGGAGCGCAAGACGCTCCCCGAGCTGCTGCGCAAGGATCTCGGCCGGGTGGGCACGCTGGTCCACGAGCGGCTGAAGAAGCTCTTGCGCGAAGAGACCCCGGGTGTGGGTAAGGCGGTCGGCGCGGCGCTGCTTCTCATGCCGCTCTGGCGCCGGTTCTGGCGTGCCGGCATCGGACTCAAGATCCTGATGGGGATCGGCGCCTGGTGGCTCCTCGGGGGCATCGCCCGGATGATGGTGGCTGGCCTCTATCTTGCCCCGGCTCTCATTTATCTCTTCATCGCGGTGCCCGTGTGCTTCTTCTTCGCGCGACGCGCGCAGACGAGCGGTACGGTGAAGGAGCTCGAGGCCAACGCCGCGAGCCTGCAGCACCCGACGCTCGTGCATGTCTATCCCGACCAGGCGCCCGGGCTCATGTGGGCCGTACGCTTCTGGAGCGCCGCGGGCAAGGCGGCGTGCGATGAGACACAGATCAATCTGCAGAACGCCGATCCGTCGGCGGGGGCGGGCGCGACTTTCCTTTCCTTCGGGGAGATGGCCACCTATCGCATCGCGGCGGATGCGGACCCGGTGCTCATCGCGAGCAAGCCCGGCGGGCTCATGAACGCCCACGGGGCTCTGCTGCAGCGGGCGGTCCTCGAGTCGCGGAACGATCTCGTGCCCATTCTCAAGCACGCGCACTTCTACGGAGAGCTCAAATGGCGCGAGCGCCGCCAGCGCGGCGAGGTCCCGCGCCTCGAGGCGTTGCTCGGCAACGTCAAGCGGCTGGCTGACATCTGGGCGCCGGTCTACGTTTCGGACAAGGTGTTCGAGTTCCTGATCCGTCGCATCGATCTTTTCAACCTGCGCGATCGCGCCACGCCCGCGGGACTCCTGCTGCACGGGTATCCGGGCAACGGCAAGGAGTTCCTCGCGCACACGATCGCGAATTCGACCTTCGCCCAGCTCGTCAAACCGACCGCAGACCAACTCTCCTCGGCCAAGGAGGTCAAGGCCTTCTGGGCGAGCGCTACCACCAAGACACCGGTGGTGCTCTTCGTCGAGTATGCCGATCACCTCTTTCCGAAGCCGGGCTCCGAGCAGGACAGTCCCGGCACGCGCGAGGCGACGCTCGCCTGGATCGAGGAGTGGACACGCCGCGAGCCCTGGCAGAGCGGCGTGTGGGTCGTGATGACGGCGCAGCAGGAGAAGAACGTCCATCCGCGGCTCTTGGCGCTCCTCGGCAGCTCGAAGATCGAGGTGACCGCGCCCGAGACCGTGGCCGACCGCGCGAAGCTCCTCGCGCTCGCGTGCGTAGAGAATGAGCTGCCCGGGCGCGCTCCCCAGTGGCTGATCGAGAGTCTGGGCGGGGCCTCGGTCCGTGAGCTGCGGGAGATCGTCCGTGAGACCAAGGTGCAGTGCGTGCCCAACGCGCCGCGCGATGAGCACTGGCGCACGGCGGTGGCAACCGTTCGCGGCAACGAGGGTGTCGACCGCAGCAAGACCTGGGATCGCCTGGTGCTCCCCCCGGAGATCAAAGATCAGTTGAAGCGCGCCGCGCGCATCCTTCGTGAGGCGGACCGCTACAAGGGCGCGCGAGTCAACGTTCCCAATATCCTCCTCTTCGGCCCTCCGGGCACCGGCAAGACCGACATCGCGCGTACCTTCGCCAACGAGGGTGGCGTCAAGTTCATCGGCGCGACAACCGCGGATCTCAAGGGTCAGTATCAGGGCCAGTCTCCGCATCTGGTGCGCGACCTCTTTGGCCGCGCCCGCGCCAGCGCGCCCTGCGTGCTCTTCATCGATGAGATCGAGTCGGTCGCGCCCCAGCGCGGCTCCTCGAGCGCCGATACTTACACGCAGGAGATCGTGACCGAGATGCTCGCGCAGATGGAAGGTGCGACGAAGTCCGACCGGTCGGTGATCATTCTCGCCGCCACCAACATCCCCGAGCGCATCGACAAGGCCATCATCGATCGCTTCACGAGCAGGATCGAGATTCCGTTGCCGGATGAGCCGGCGCGGGCCGAGATCCTGAAGCGTCTGATCGGCGAGCGGCCGTGCGATCCGGCGCTCGATGTCGAGGAGGCCTCGGAGTTCCTCGCAAAGCGGCTCATCCGCAAGAGCGGCCGGGATCTCGTCATGATCGTCAATCGCGCCATGGAGCGCGCCGTCACCGAGAGCGACTCGCCGGAGACGGTGCTCCTCACCCGCAACCTGCTTCTCAAGGAGGCGCTGCCGCAGGCCAAGGAAGTCTCCGAGGCGGCGCTCACGCAGATCTGGGAGAAGATCGTCCTGAAGCCGTCGGTGAAGCAGGACCTCCTCGACAAGATCCGCATGTTCAATCGGGCCGACAAGGCGGCTCCAAAAGGCCTGCTGCTCTACGGTCCGCCCGGCACGGGCAAGACGGAGATCGCCCGCCGCATCGCTGACTCGGCGAGCTGCTATTTCATGTCGCTCAAGGGGCCCGACCTCAAGGCCGGGTACATCGGCCAGAGCGGCGAGCGCGTGCAGAAGATCTGGGAGCAGGCGCGCGCCCGCGGCCGTTGTGTCATGTTCATCGATGAGTGCGAAGGCGTATTCGCGCGCCGCGGCGGCACCCAGTCGGATGCGGCCTCCGACGAGCTGGTGCAGGCCTTCCTCGCCGAGTGGGACGGCGTCGGCTCGGAGGATCAGCGTGTATGGGTCGTGGGTGCGACCAACCGCAAGGAGCTCCTCGATGATGCGATCACCTCGAGATTCGGCGCGGAGGTCGAGATCGGGCTGCCCGAGGCGGCCGAGCGGCTGCAGATTCTCAGGCTCGAGATGCTGAAGCTCGAGCGGCCGGCCGAGATCCCGCCGTTCCTCGGCCAGGAGACGGTGGGCTTCTCCGGCCGCAATCTGTCCCGTCTCGCGAGCGATGTCTGCGTGCGTGCGGGGCACAACGGTGGGGTCGTCACCGAAGCGCTGTGGCGCGAGGCCATCAAGCGCCTGCGGCCGGCTGAGCCCGTCGACGCGGGCGCAAGGTGGAGCTCTCTCATCCTGGCGCCCGAGACACTCGCGAAGCTCAAGGGGGTCTGCGAGGCGCTGCGACACATCGAGACACTTCGCAAGCAGGGCGTGCCGGCACCGAAAGGCGCGCTCCTCTACGGACCGCCGGGCACCGGCAAGACACAGATCGCGCGGACGCTCGCCAACGAGAGCGGGCTCGCCTTCATCGCCGCGTCCACTGCAGACCTCAAAGCCGGCTTCACCGGCCAGTCAGTACAGAAAGTGCGCGAGCTCTTCGAGCGTGCGCGCGGCCGCGCGCCCTGCATTCTCTTCATTGACGAGATCGACGCCATTGCCCCGGCACGCGGCGGCAGTGGCTCGGATCAAGCCACGGTGGAGATCGTCAATCAGCTGCTGCAGGAGATGGACGGCATCAAGCAGACCGACCGGCATGTCTACGTGCTGGCGGCGACCAATCGGCCCGAGACCGTCGATGAGGCAGTGAGATCGCGCCTGAAGGATGCGATCGAGATTCCGAACCCCGACCGCGAGCAGCGCCAGCAGCTCTTCCGGCTGTTCCTCGGCAAGCTCAAGACCAACTTCGATGCCGACGAGATGGCATCCGAGCTCGCACGGCGCACCGGCAATATCGGCGGCCGCGCCATTTCGGCTATCGTCGAGCGCGCGGCGCAGGAGGCGGTCAATCGGGCCATCGCGCAGGGCACGCCCGATCAGGTGATGCTGATGCGCGAGGACCTGCTGCGCGAAGTGACGCCCCGCGGCAAGGAGGTCTCCGAGGCCGATCTCACCAGGATCTGGCAGAAGATCGTGCTGCAACCGGCGGTGAAGGCCGATCTCCTCGACAAGATCCGCCTATTCAACAGCGCGGACAAGGCGGCGCCCAAGGGCCTTCTCCTGTATGGACCTCCCGGCACCGGGAAGACGGAGATCGCGCGGCGCATCGCCGACTCGGCGAGCTGCTTCTTCATGTCGCTCAAGGCTCCGGATCTGAAGGCGGGCTACATCGGGCAGAGCGGCGAGCGGGTCAAGAAGACCTGGGAGCAGGCGCGCGCCAGAGGACGGTGCGTGATTTTCGTCGACGAATGCGAGGGCGTCTTTGCGCGCCGCGGGGGTAGCGCTGGTGATGCTGCGAGCGAGGAGGTCGTGCAGGCCTTCCTTGCCGAGTGGGACGGCCTCGGCTCCGAGGGACAGCAGGTCTGGGTCGTCGGCGCCACCAACCGCCGCGAGCTGATCGATGAGGCCATGGTGTCGCGCTTCGGCGCTGCGATCGAGATCGCGCTGCCCGGGGCGGCCGAGCGGTTGCAGATCCTGAGCCTCGAGATGGAAAAGCTCGAGCGCCCGGCGCAGGTCCCCGCCTTCGTCGCCGAGCTGACGACGGGACTATCCGGCCGCAACCTCTCCCGGGTCGCCAGCGATGTCTGCACGCTCGCGATGAAGCAGGGCGGCTCGATCACGGATGACCTCTGGACCGAGGTGTTGAAACGGCATACCCAGGCGAAAAGCGACTCGGTCGACAAGGGCGCAGGGTGGGGGTCACTCGTGCTGTCGCAGGACACACTCGAGAAGCTGCAGACGCTCTGCGAGTCGCTGCGTCACGTCGAGGAGTTCACTGCCCAGGGGTTCGAAGTACCGAAGGGCGCGCTCCTTTATGGTCCCCCGGGTACGGGCAAGACGCAGATCGCGCGTACGCTCGCCAATGAGGGCGGCATTCCGTTCATTGCCGCCAGCACCGCGGATCTCAAGGCCGGATTCGTGGGACAGTCCGGCCAGAAGGTGCGGGAGCTCTTCGAGCGCGCCCGCGGGCAGGCGCCGTGCATCCTCTTCATCGATGAGATCGAGGCCGTCGCCCCGGTCCGCGGCGGTGCGCGTGCGGATGCGTTCACCGGGGAGATCGTCAACCAGCTCCTGCAGGAGATGGATGGCGTCAGGAAGAGCGAGCGTCATGTGTTCGTGCTCGCCGCGACGAACCTGCCTGATGCCATCGACGAGGCGGTGCTGTCACGATTCTCAGAGCGCGTCGAGATCCCCAATCCCGATACGGAGCAGCGCGCGCGGCTCTTCAGGATGTTCCTCGGAAAGCTCCCCGTCGATTCCGACCGCGATGCGCTTGCCGATGAGCTCGCGCAACATTCGGAAGGCTTGGGCGGGCGGGAGATCCGCAACGTCGTACAGAAAGCGTCCCAGAAGGCGATCCATCGCGCGGCAGGCAATCCCAGGAAGGCGCAACTCTCCCGGGAGGACCTGATCGGTGCTTTACCGTCCGTCACGCGGCGCCCCGAGCTGGTGTGGTCGCGCGGGGAAGGTCATCCGTCTCACTGATCATCGGGTGTCAACATGCCTCTGCAAGAACAACGACGCGCGCGGCCTCAGGAGCGATCGAGAGAGGCGTCACGAGGCGAGTCGGCCTCGCAACCACGGACCGCCGATCAGGCCTCTTTTCAGGAGGCGGCTGCTGCACGGCAGCGTCAGAGCGACATGGGCCTCGAGGAAGCTCAGGTCTCGGCAGGCAAGGACGGCGCATGCAACGTACGCATACAGTGGATCCAGGTTCCTCTGCCGAATGCGATACCCTGCCGATTCGCCGTCACCACGGCGGCAGGTAACGTGTTGGAAGTCTTCATGGAGCAGAAGAGCTACCGCAAGTCGTATCAGGGCACCTCGTCGGTTCAGACGGACGTCACCCCCGTAGCTCCGGTCGGTACGAAAGGCAAGCTGACCGTTCGCGATCTGACTACCGGTGAGACGGTCGAGCAGCCTTGGACATGGCGCGCAGGCGCAGGCGGGTCGTCGGGGCTATGGGAGCTGATCAAGCGCCTGTTCACCTGACCGCCTTTGCGCGACCTCTGCTAGTCATGGATGACAACGGCAGGTTGCTTTCGGGAGCAGCGATACTGTTGTCATTTCTGACAACACACTGAGCTCGCATTCCCGCCGCGGAATTCTGTGTGCCGCTGCGCAGCGCAAAACTGTGCGAACCGCCACAGTCCGCACCGCGCCATCTCAAGCCGCGCGTCGGGGGTCCGATACGGGATTGGGCGAAGTGCGTCCATCCTTTCACTTGGAGTCTTGTTTATGCATTTGAAGACGGTCTACGGGCGGTTGCTCGGCCTGACGGCTGCATCCGCTCTGTTTCTGGCGGCCTCATCGGCGACTCACGCCGGGACGGCAACCTCCAACCTCTCGGTTACCGCGACGGTATCCGCGAACTGCACCATCTCGACTTCGCCGGTGGCCTTCGGTGCCTATGACCCGATCGTGACGAACGCGACGAACCCGCTCGACGGCACGGGCACCGTAACGGTGACCTGCACGAACGGGTCGGCTGTGGCGATCACTCTGGACCAGGGTGCCAACGCGGCCAGCGGATCGACGGACGCGGCGCCCCTGCGCCAGATGAAGGATTCGGGCACGGACGTTCTGGCCTACTCGCTGTATCAGGATAGCAACCGCACGACAGTGTGGGGCAATACGGTGGGTACCAGCGCTCCGGACACGGGTAACGGCGCTGCGCAGGCCCTCACCGTGTACGGCTCTGTTGCTGCCGGGCAGAACGTGCCTGCTGCGAACTACAGCGATACGGTCGTTGCCACGGTCACGTTCTGAAGTCGCAGACTCGAGCAATGAATCGACACTCATTGGGCCAGGCCGTTCTCGGCCTGGCCTTTTCTTTCTGCGGCGCCTCGCTGTCTCACGCAGGCTCCTTCAGCGTCAATCCCGTACGCGTCACCTTGTCTCCCGGCCAGGCCGTAGCCGCCATCACCGTCAGTAACCACGGCAGCGAGGCCAGCGTGATCCAGCTCGAGACCTCGCGCTGGACTCAACAGGATGGCAAGGATGCGCTTACGCCGAGCAACGAGATTCTGGCGACGCCGCCGATCTTCACGCTGTCGCCGGGCGGCTCGCAGATCGTCCGGGTCGGGTTGCGCCGTGCGCCGGATCCGCAGCATGAGCTCACTTATCGCCTCGTCCTCCGGGAGGTGCCGCCGCCGCAGCCGATCTCTCAGGGATTGCGCGTTGCGCTTGCGATCAGCATGCCCGTATTCGTCGTCTCCCCGCATCCGTCGTTTTCAAACCTCGCATGGCGGGCGTTGCGGCTCGCGGATGGAAGCATCCAATTGCAGGCGACGAATACCGGCAGCGCGCACGTGCAGATTGGAGCGATCGATCTATCGTCTCCCAGCAGCACATCGCCTATCGTCCATCAGAGCGTTGCGACGTACGTGTTGCCTGGAAACACGCACAGCTGGACGTTCAAGGGCGCGGCCGGTGTAGAGGCCGGTGCGATCCTGCAGTTGCGTGCGACGACGGACAGCGGAGACTTGCAGGCCAAGGTCGCAGTCGGTGGCTAGGCTGTGCGGGGCGCGCGATCCGCTTCTCCTCGCAGGCGCCGGAGTCTCGCTTGGCTCGCCTGGTACGCCCTATTGACGCTGAGCCTGCGCGCTCAGGCAGCCTCAACCCCGGCATCCTCACAGAATGGTCCATCGGAGCTCTGGCTCGCCGTCGTCTTGAACGGACAACAGGTGAGCCAGGCGGCCCTCATGCTGCGCGATCGCGGCGGGCAGCTCTACGTGAGCCGGTCGGACCTGAGAAACTGGAGATTGCGGCTTCCAACCGCACCGTTGCTGAGTCACGATGGAGAGGACTATCTGCCGCTCGAAGCCTTTACGGGACTTCAGTACCGGCTGGATGAGCCCTCGCAGGCATTGATCATGAGCGCCCCGCCGCGCGCCTTCATACCCGTTGCGATTCGCGGAACACGAGCGGCGTTCGCGACGCCCCCGCCATCCCCCCTCGGTGCCTTTCTCAACTACGAGCTCACTGCGACCCGATCCGGTGCCGAGCTGACGGAGAGCGCGCTCCTCGAGCCGTCCGTGTTCGGCCGCTGGGGAAGCTGGCAGTCGGATTTCCTGGAAAGCCACGCGAATGGACACGCGCGCACGGTGCGTTTGGGCAGCACCTGGACGCGGGATCAGCCCGAGAGTGCGACGACTCTGCGGATCGGTGACTCGATCACGGGCGCGAGCAGCTTCTGGGGCGGCGCTGCGCGCTTCGCCGGCGTGCAATGGGGCACCGACTTCGCGACGCAGCCCGGACTCATCACGTTCCCGCTGCCGACCATTGCCGGTGCGACGGCTTTGCCCTCGACTGTCAATCTATACGTGAACGGCGCGCTGCGCATGAGCACGAACGTGCCGATGGGCCCGTTCCAGCTCCGCGACGCGCCGGCCATCACCGGCGATGGCCAGATTCAAGTAGTCGTCCGCGATCTTCTCGGCCGCGAGCAGGTGATCACTCAGTCCTTTTACGCGAGCCCGGCGCTGCTGCGTCAGGGGCTGCAGGATTTCTCTTACGAAATCGGCGCCGTACGGGAGAACTACGGGTTGGCGAGCGATGATTATGAGCACGCGCTTGTCGTCGGTACTGAGAGGGTGGGATTGACTGACAGCCTTACCGCGGAAGTGCATGGCGAGGTACTGCGGGAGCAGCAGACATTGGGCGTTGGAGGGGCCTGGCTCATTCCCTCGATCGGTGTTGCGAGCGCCGCTGTTGCGGGCAGCCACTCCACGCAGGGCTCTGGCGGCCTGGCCGTCGTCGGATTCGATCGAACGGCCAGACGTTTCAGCTTTGGCGCGACCGTCCAGGTCGCAAATAAACGCTTCATCGATGTGGGATCCCTAGGCGGTCAGCCGACGCCGATTCGCATGGCCCGCGCTTACGCGAACGTGGCGCTCGGGCGCCTTAGTTCCATCGGCTTGGCCAGCGCACGTCAGGACTACGGCGATGGCCGCGTGGTCGAGCTGAACAGCATTCGGGAAGATTTTCAGTTGCGGGGGTTCGGGTTCCTGAGTCTTGCCGTGACCCGGGCACGTGCCGCGACCTCCGACACGACCATCGAGCTCCTGTTCACGCGCTCGCTGGGCGAGCGGACGAGCGCGACGCTGGACGCCAGCTCGCAGGGTGGGCGGACGCAGGAGCTGATACAAATACAACGTAACCTGCCCGCCGGAGCGGGCTCGGGCTACCGGGTGACTGCGGGTATGGACGGCTCCCCTGATGGTGAGATCGAATACACTTGGCAGACAGCGACCGGCACCTACGATGCCGATGCCCT
Source organism: Steroidobacteraceae bacterium (assembly GCA_035652555.1). Classification (GTDB taxonomy): domain Bacteria; phylum Pseudomonadota; class Gammaproteobacteria; order Steroidobacterales; family Steroidobacteraceae; genus 13-2-20CM-66-19. The sequence goes on from DASRDO010000028.1 coordinate 29,642, forward strand.
ACGGGTGGCTGGTGAGACGCAAGAGTCCGTGAGTGCGACCGGGAGCATCGCCCTCATGGGGGACCGACTCTTTCCGACTCGGCGCATAGACGGCAGTTTTGCGGTGGTGGACGTCGGCAGAGAGCCGGGGGTTCGAATCTACGATGACAATCAGCTCGTGGGCCGCACCGATGCCGAGGGTCAGGCGTTGGTTCCCCGTTTGAGGCCATACGAGGAAAATCGGATCAGCATCGAGCAGGCGGATCTGCCCCTGGACGCACAAATCCCCACTGTGGAGCAGAAGGCCGTTCCCTACTTCAGGAGCGGTACCCGGGTCCGATTCGCCGTGCTTCACCCACACGGAGCGCTGATCACCGTAGTATTCGCGAGCGGTCGGGAGCTGCCCGCCGGCGCACTCGTGCAGGTCGTCGGGCGGGACGGGGAGTTCCCCAGCGCTCTGCACGGCGAGGTTTACGTCACCGATCTTTCTGCCCCGGCAGTGCTCCACGCGACCTGGCCCGGCGGAACGTGCGAATTCAGCGTGCCACGGGATGCGCCCATGCCGAGCAACGATCCGCTGCCACGCCTGGGGCCGTACGTATGCAAAGAGACGCGCCGATGAGCGTGCGTGCCACTCGACTGATACTGGGTACGTGCCTCGCACTGCCTGTGCTCGCCCATGCGGCTTGCAACGTGAGCCTCGTGAATGTCGCCTTCGGCGCCTACGATGTCTTCAACAGCAGCGATACGGACAGCACCGGTACCGTAAAGGTCACGTGCGATGCCAGCACCAGCTACACGATTTCAATCAGCGCGGGCTCCGGGACGTTCGCTTCACGGGCGATGACGAACGGCAGCTATCAACTCAACTACAACCTTTTTACGGACCCGCAGCGCTTGACGATCTGGGGAGACGGGACCGGTGGCACCGCCACCGTGGCCGCCACCGACTCCGGCGCGACGTACACCGTGTACGGAATGATTCCGGCGCTGCAGAACGTGCACGCGGGTGGCTACTTCGACACGCTTACAGTGACCGTCACGTACTGACGATCTCATCTTCTTCGGATCGCTGCAGCTTTACGTTCACCTCGATACGGGAGCCGAGGCGGTTGATGATCGCCATCAGCCGGTCGATGGTGAAGCGCTTGAGATCCGAGCTGCTGCGGATGCGTGAGAAATCGGCCGCGGCGATTCCCGTGCGGGCCTGCGCCTCGCGTACGCTCAGCCGCTCCGCGTCGAGCATCCGGCGGATCTCCGCCGCGAGCGCGCTCTTGAGCTGCTGCGCATCCGCGCCTGCATCTTTCATCGGTCTTGCACCCGGTCCCCCCGCCTGAGAAAGCGCAGCGTGATTCCATGTTGTCGTCGATATACCCATTGACGGCACTCGAGGCCGCCCGGCGATCACAGTCTGCGTGCTCCGAAGGTACCGGGTTCGGCGCGAAGGCACAAGTGATGGAGTCAGAAGGAGGGGGGAAATGAGGCGGTATCGCATCATAGGAATCAGCCGGAATGTACGCTCGAGCGTCTGCACCCGCATCCTGAGCGATGCGAAGTTGGATCAGCGACCTGCGACCTCGATGAGCTCGGCGAATATCATTCCTTACGCAAGCGAGCTCGGGGTGGATGGCCGGTGCCACTTGCGCTGGCCGGTCGCTCCCCGTGAGGCCGCGCTGCTGGTGTTGGATCGCCGGTTTCGGTTGCCGTTGCGGACATACTTCTGTCGGTGTATCAGCAAGGCGGCGGAGGCCGCAGAGCTGGTGCAGGAGGTCTTCGAAAAGGGGGCTCAAATGCCTGGAGACTCGGCCGATCAGGAATGCCGAGGATGTCAGCGTGAAGTTGTGATATAGCTGCCGACGACGATGCTGGCGGCAGCGGTCGGGCCAGTTGCCGGGTCCTCAGCCCGATCCCGTCAGGCCGTAGCAGGAGACGGCCGTCTGGGCCTCACCTGCGCTCCGGTAAATGGACTAGTCCAATTATCGCGCATCGAGCGCAACAACATGGGAGCAGTGAAGGCCATCCAGTCGAGCATTGACCCGTCCTGTTCCTGGAGCGCTTCGCCGATTCAGTTGTCGCCCGGCACCGGGATCTGTTTCAATATCCTGAATCAAGTGCATCGCCAGCTGAGCTCGGGCCGACCGATGAGGGTCCCGCCGCTCGCATCGATGGACTCAGGAGTCTCAAATGCGCCTGCTGCTCTCCGTTGCGCTCTTCACCGGCTCCCTGGCTTTGTGCCCGTCCTCCCAGGCTGAAGATGTCTCCAGTCTGTTGCATCGATTGACACAGACCTTTTCAGATGCGGGTCAGGAGGGCAAGGGAAGTGTGATGGCCCGGTACCTGGATGACGACGTCATCTTCTTCAACGAAGGTGGTGACAGAGCGACGAAAGCCGACATGTCACAGGATGGTCCGCCAGCGCCCGGGATCAACCGTACGATCACGACGACGGATTGGAACTGCAAGGTTTACGGGAATGTCGCGGTCACCAGCTTTGTCGATGTCGTTGAGCAGGGGCCGGCCGCCAAACGCGAGCAGTACAAATACCGCTCGGTCGAGACATGGCTGAAGGAAAAGGGCCATTGGAAGATGATCGGCAGCGAGACGCTGTCGGTGCCGGAGGATCCGCCGGCGGTCGCGCTGGACGAGAGGACGTTGGATGAGTATGTGGGAACCTATCAGGAGCCCTCGGGTACCGGTATTACGTTTACCCGCCGGGGCGGTCATCTCTTCGCCTCGATCAACGGTGGCTCCGCCGTAGAGCAGGAAGCGCAGGCGCGTGACATCGTGTTCACGCCCGGACACGGCGCCACCCCCAAAGTATTCCAACGCGATACCAGCGGAAAGGTTACCGGCGTACTCTATCTGCGCGGCAGTCACAGCTTGGCTTTCACACGCAAGACGGCATAGAGCTCCGGAGGCCCATCATCATGAGATCGCCATTTCCCGCTTGGGCAAAGGTCGCCATCATCGTCGCCCGCATCATCCTCGCAGCCGTATTCGCCATGGCGATGGCATTCAAGTTCGCGGGCATGCACGCGACGGCTGCCTTCATCGCCGCGGCCGGCATTCCCGCGGCCTTGCCGCTCGCCTGGATCGCCGCGTTCTTCGAGCTGGCGCTCGTCCTGTGCTTTTTGACGGGTGCGTTCTTCAGGGAAGCCGCGCTGGCGGCCGCCGCCTATGTGGTCTTCCTCGGTATCGTCTTCCACGGCCCATCGCACTGGCATGCGGATCAGAACCAGTTCGGGTTCTTCGTGGATCACTTCGTGTTCCTCGCCGGCCTCCTCTTCGCTGCCGTCTGTGGTCCCGGTGACGTGCTGGCGATGAGCCGAGCTCGGCTGATCGAATCGGGCCCGGAATGAGCTCGCCACGCCGCGGTCGGATCTGACGTCGGCTGCAGCGTCGAATCGAGCGGCATGATCGGAACCACGGTCAACCTCGCCATGGGCGCGCTCGACGATTGATCCCATTGTCGGGGGCGGTGGCCTGGGGTTACGCCCACCATCCGCGAGGCAGTATGTGGGCACTCATCTGCCGGCGATGCGATGCTGACGCCCGTCGAACTCCACGATCTGTCCGGCGAGGGTCTCGGGCGCTTCGTGATGCAGCATGTGACCTGCACCGGGCACGGGGACGATCTCGAGGTTGCGGATGTGAGCGCGCATCTCCTCGGCAGCAGTCCGCATGTGGAGGGATCTGTCATCGCCGGTATCGCCCCTCGCCAACAGCACGGGCGTCCCGATGCGAGCCCAACAGGCCTCGGCCTCTTCGCGCCGGTAGAGCACGGGGTTCACCAGCCGGTGATGCGGGTCGAACAGCAGCTCGACTTCCTGGCCAGAGTCAGGGGCAGGGCCCGAGGCCGAGCCAGGGGAGGCGCTCGCGGACGAGTCGGACTCTGCCGGCCGGCTCCAGGCCTGCGCCACGAACTCCGCCCGCTCGAGTGTGAGCCTGGGGTTGCGCGCACGGAGCAGGGATGCGAGTTGGGCGATGGAGCGATACCTGCCATTGCGCACGGGCTGCCCGAGCTCGTCCAGCCACTTCGTGTACCGTAGCGGCGCATCCTGCGCGCGGGTCCGTGAAAGCCCGAAACCCTCCAGGCTCGCGATCCATGCCAAACGCTCCGGGCGGATACCACCATACATGAGGGCAATGTTCGCCCCCATGCTGTGGCCGATCACTCGCGCCGCCGCATGCGGCACCAGGGCATCCAACAGCGACTCGAGGTCGGCGAAGTAGTCCGGAAACCAATAGCCGCCTGCCGCCCATTCCGTATGGCCGAACCCGCGCCAGTCCGGGGCGGCCAACGACCAGGTCGCTGGCAGACAGTCGGCAAGGAATTGCCAGGTTGCTCCGCAGTCCATGAAGCCGTGCAGGAGCACGACCGGCGCCTCGCTGGGCTCGCCCCACCACGTAACCCGGTGCCGCAGTCCGCGCACGACCCGCTCCTCATGGCGTGGGACGCGCAGCGGTTTGTAACTCCGGCTCATCAGTCCCATATGGTACATGCGCCGGCGCTCATCAGCGCGAGCCATCTGCCGGCAGGGACAGCACCCGGCATACGGTCGTGCGCATCCATGGCCAGGCGGTAGCGCAGGCTGTCGCTAAGCGCTGGTGATGCTGAACTTATTGGTCGGAATCGGCACGGTATAGGTTGTCTGAGTCGCGTCTGATTTGCTGACGTCAGGCGTGATGCCCGCGCCGACTTTTCCTTCGCCCCCTACCTTGCCGATTTCCTCTTCGCCGATCTCCAATTTACCCGCGATCTCCGTCTTGATGCCCTGCAGCGTCTTGGTGTCGGTGTGGGAGATCGATACCGATCTGACGTCCGGCACGATGGCGACCTTGTAGACCGGGGTAGACCCGTCTGTCGGCAGCGCCATTGGAGCCAGTCCAATAGTCGTGATGTACACGTCGCTGCTGTACTTGACCACGGCAGTCACGGAAATCTCGATCTTGTTGGCCGGGTTCTGAACGGTCATCGCGCCTGGCACAGTCACCGGCCCAACCGGCCCGCCACTGAATATCGTCTGCTTGCTCGGCACATTGTCCGGCGTCCCCCCGAGCTCCATGCCCGTTACGTACACCCCGCTCGTCATGTCGATGCGATCGACGAAATTCAGGTAGATCGTCACTGTCTTTGGCCCGAGAGATTTTGCAGGAGCGGCAGGCTTGGTGGGAGAAGGAGCGGGCGGCGGCGCGCTCGGCGGTGCGGGCGGGGCGGCGGGCGTGTCCGGCGGACCTGCGGCAGGCGCGGGCCCAGGAGCGGCGGGTGGGGTTGCCGGGGGAGTCCCGGAGGGTCCCGCAGGCGGAGTGCCACCCGAGGGGCCGGGGGGCGCGGGAGGCGCAGTGGCCTTGGCATCGGCCTGGCTCGCCTGCAGCCCGATCCCTTGCGCCTTGACGGCGGCGTCGGTCAGAGAGGAGAGGAGGCTTTGCAACTGTTGGATGCCCGACATGTTGTTGAAAATGCCGGGCGTCTTGAGGACGTCCAGCGCAGCCCGAAGTCCGACCGGATCAGGCTCTGCCGACGGCGCCTGAAGGGCGACCAGCGAGGCGGGAAACGCCGTCGGCGTCAGAGTCGGGCTGGGTGTGGGCGCTACCGGCGCTATCCCGGTGATCGCCGGCGCCTGGTCGGGAATCGGCGAGGACTGCCAGTCCCAGAATCTCGTGTTGTCGATGACCTCGGAGGCATTGCAATGTCCGAGTTTCGCTTCGGCGAAGACTCCGCGCGTGGGCAGACTGATCAACTGCTCCTGGCGCGCAGGATCAACGGTCGGCAGCGTGAACCGCTGCCGGCGGCCGAGGATGGGATTGTTCCCGTTGAAGATACCCGGGTCGAGCGGCATGACGAGCCGGGAGCCCAGGACGTCCAGCACCCGATTCTCGAGCACGTTGAGGAGAGGTACGGTGGTTGCGCCGATCGTGATGGTCACGCTGGCGAGGCGAGCTGCGCGGGTGCTCGGTTCCTCGCCCATCCAGATCTGCTTGTAGTAGTAGGCCTTGTTGCTGTTGAGATGCGCAATGAGCCGGACGTAGGCGTAGCGTTGGTCCGGCGTGAGTTGCTGCAATGCCGTGGGTACCGGCGGCGGCGGCGGCGGCCTGTTGGACGGTATGATGGGGAAGGTCTGATTGCCGAAATACTTCTGATCGCCGGACCAGGAGCCCATCGGATGCTCCTGGCCCGTGCCGTCGATGCCCTTGACTTCGATCAGGTTGACGTCCAGCTCCGTGTACCCCGCGGGATCCGCGGTGGGAAACACCGAGATCTCGAAGAAGCCGAGCTCCTTCCAAGTGATCGAGCCGCCATCAGGAATTCCCTGAACCTCTACGCTCGATCCATTCGCCTTGTCGAACCGGCTGCCATCACCCAGAGTCACGTTGCCATCGGCAGCGCGCAGCGCCTTCTTGACGGTGGGGTTGTCCGACCGACCCACATCGACCTGCACATTCGCCGGACACGTGATGCCGCCACAATGAAAGATGATCCTGAACAGATTGAAGGCCAGATCGGCCGGACTCGGCTGAGGAGGCGGCGGCGGATCCCGCTCGAGAGCGAAAAGGATCTCGACCGCATCGAATCCGGGCTGCAGCGCCTTCACGAGCAGCGTCGGCTCGAGGAATCTCCGGTAGGCGAACACCGCCGTCTCATCGAAGTTGGGCATCTCCTGGGGAAGGAGAAGCGCCGGACCTGCATCGCCGCGCTCGGTCACCACGCGGTAATGACGCAGCACCTCATAATAGAGGAGCGTCATCGCATGCGAATGGTTGTAATTGCGTACGGTGCGCGTCTGCAGATTCTGAGAGCCCTGCTGGGCCGACTGGATGACGACGGTGCTGCGCAGATCGCGCACCGCAGTGCTCGCCTGAGCGAAGTGATCGGAAAGGTTCTGCACCGTATTGGCGGATACGTTGCGATCGCCGCTGCTGGTCGTATAGGCTCCGCCGAGCGACAGCGCGGCGCCCATGAAGCCGGCCGCGCCGGCCGTTACCGACTCTCCTCCCAGGAGACTTCCCCCTCGCTGCCATTCGTGCACCGTGGCATCGACGACCTCGCCGACCGTCCTGTCTCTCGTGGTGTCGTGTTGCAGCGTATCCGTGAGTCCAGTCTGCTCTACGCGCCCGTCAGTGCTCGTCCGTGACCAATCGATGATGGCGATATTCACCTGCTCGGCGGGAGCGAGCGGCATGCTGTAGAGGACCTGTCCGAGACCGTGACCGACAGGTATCCATGAGCTGTCATACATGACGTAGACACCGACGCCTGCATCCACCGGCTGCCCGGGTGGCAGGAGGGTCGTGAGCTCGACAGCCGACCGGGCGATTTGCGCGGCGAGCGCCTGCACGTCGCCCAGCGGACCGCCGCCACCGACCGGCGGCTGTGGAACGGCCGGAGCGCGCACGGTGAAAGTCGGTGCCTGCGGCAGGACCTGGACGAATCGAAACGTTTGCGTCGCGATGTTGGACGGAAGCAGCGCCTCGCAGCCGTCCTGCCCGACGATCTCTGCAGAGAAGTGCGCAAAGGAGCCGGGCGAAAGGTACCAGTCGGAGAGACCCGGCGACTGCATCGATGCGAAATTCTGCCCGTCGCTGATGAAGACACTGTCCGGATCGACCATCAGACGGACGACGATCGCGTCGTCCCGTACGTTCTGTTCCGCGAGCGCATCGATCGTTTGAGCGATTTGCGAATAGGGGTACAGCCAGAGGTGATCCACCTGGAGCGCGGGAGCCGTCCCGGTCGTGAGGGTGAGTTGCTCCACCAGCCCGGTGAGCCGGCGGTCGAGAACCGAGAGGTCGTAAGACAGGTAGCCGGCGTGATCCGTTGCCAGCGTGCCCAGCGGTATTTGCCATGCCGTAGGTTGCTTCGCGCCCGCCGGCGGTGTCAGCCAACTGACCGCTGCATGTCCGAAGAACGGGACCCCGCTCATGGGGCCGCCGCTGACAGCAGACGTGAGAATGACGCAGAGGCGCGTTGGGAACGCGCCGGAGCTGAATGCCAGGGGCATCGTTCGCCTCCCCGCCGGGCGTGTGCCTCACCGAGGCCGCGGGCCCGGTCGCCCGGCAGTATATCGCCGGCTCGCACGCAAGTCGCTGCCGCGGGGCCGGAGCCGAGTGTTCCGAGCCTGGAACGATCCGGGGTCAGCGAGACCAGGTGCCGGTGCGCAGCGTCATGGGCGAATAGTCGAGGAATGTTCCCCGAAGCGCCGCGGCCCGCGGGCGATGCCATCCCTGGGTGATCCGAAAGTGCCACAACCGCTGGGCGCCTCCAATGCGGTCGGCGGCCGGTACATCCCAGTCGATGGTTGCGCGACCCTGAAGCTGCAGCAGATCGCCGGTCTCGAAGTCGACGAAGAGGAGGGCCGACCTCGGCTCACCGAGCAGATTCCCGAGCGTGTTGAAATAACGGTTGCCGCGAAAGTCCGGAATCGAGAGCATGCCGTCATCGACCCGTACGAATCCGGGGCGGCCGCCTCGATGCGAGATGTCAGCCCCGCCGTCCGGGCCGACTCCTGGCCGCGAACGGCTCGCCACGAAGAACGTATCGGCGCGCTCTATCAGCGACCGTGCATCGGCATCCAATGTCTCCAGCCTGCGCGCCGGCCCTCGCCGACTCTGTTCGCGACTCACCTCGCGCTGCTGGATGTATTGCGGACAGTTGCCGAAACTCTGCCGCACCATGACGGAGAAGCCTTCTGCATCGATGCTCGCGATGACGCCGTTGGCACGATTGCGCCGGCGAGTGCCGAAGTCGATGCCGAGTATGCCGACCTCGGTTTCGATGCGCAGTGTCCCAACAGCAGGATCACCCGCCTCGGGCAGTGCGCGAATGCGCAACGACGTCGGGTCGGGAGATTCTACGAACCCGCTTTCCCCCTCGAGGAGGGTCGCCATCGGCCAGCCTTCGCCGTCGAGCGTAGCGACGAACACGTACGGCAGCATCGCGAAGAAGCTGCGGTGCTGCTCAGGCATGAAATCGCGGATGCCGCTGCCGCTCCGACTGAAGCCCGCGCGCGCCTGTGCGGCGAGCTCATCGAGATGGAAGGGCACATCGCTCATCCGGCATCTCAACCGGCCCGGCGGCTCTCCGTGGGAACCGGGGCATGCGGCATGGGCTGAAACTTCGGCAGTGCCTCGACGCGGGACAACCACGCGCGGATGGCAGGATACGGCTCCAACGAAATCCCGCCTTCCGGTGCGCGCGCCACGTATGGATACAACGAGAGGTCTGCAATGGTCGGTTGCTCGGTGGCGAGCCAGGAGCGGCCCGCGAGATGAGACTCCATGAATCGAAACAAGCGTGCGGCGAGCGCAGTGGCACGCGCCGGATCGCCGTCATCGCGCCATACCGCTATCGCCCGTGCCAGGGCGGGACCATGCTTGACCTCGCCTGAGCCCAGCGACAACCAACGCTGCACGTGTGAGGCCGCTACGGCCTCCTCAGGCAGCCAGTGGCTTCCGGGTGCATAGCGTTTCGCCAGATACACGAGAATCGCGTTGCTGTCGGCGAGCACCAGTGCGCCATCCTGCAGCACGGGTACCTGGCCGAGCGGGTTGAGTCGCAGGAACTCGGGCGAGCGACGCACCTCGTTCGGAGCATCCACGAACCGGTAGGGAAGATCCAACATGCTGAGCATCAGGAGGACGCGATGAGCATGGCCGGATAGCCGGGTACCATGGAGGGTGATCTGGGGCTCGCTCATGGGTTTGCTCCGGGTATTCACCGATGAGGCATTCTATTCTTGCGGAGCGGGGAGTAAATGAGGCATTCTCGCAAGAGATAATTCCATAATCAGGAATAATCCATGGACCGTCTCGATGAGCTGGCGGTGCTCCTCGCCGTGTTCGATCAGGGGAGCCTGGTCGCTGCGGCGCGTCGCCTGCGCCGGTCGCCACCGGCCATCACTCGGGCGCTCGCCACTCTGGAGGAGCGCGTCGGCACGCGGCTCGTGGAGCGAACCACGCGCCGCCTCGCCGTGACTGAGGCTGGCCGCGCGCTTGCGGAGCAGGCGCGAGCGCTGTTGAGCGGGTACGACGCCGCCGTCGCCGGCAGTGCGCCAACTCCGGTTCGGGGACTCATCAGGGTCACAGCGCCGGTGCAGTTCGGCAGGCTCCACGTGGCGCCGCTGGTCGTCGACTTCCTCGATGCATTCCCGGAGAGTCAGGTGGAGCTGGTGCTCCATGATCGCAACCTCGATCTGATCGAGGAAAGAATCGATCTGGCCGTCCGCATCGGCGTGCTGTCGGATTCCTCTCTCCTCGTGAGGCGTGTAGGAGAGGTGCGGCAGATGCTGGTCGCGAGCCCGGCTTACGTGGCGCGGCGCGGGGCCCCGGAAAAGCCCGCCGATCTTGCGCGACACGAGACCATCTTCGGTACCGCGACAGCCGGGCTGCTCGAATGGCGTCTCGGCTCCGGCGCGCGCAGCGCCGGCGTTCGACTCGCGCCGCGCTTTCTGGTCAACGACATCGAAGCGCAGCTCGTCGCGGCACGGGCCGGTCGTGGCATCGCGCGCGTCCTCTCGTATCAGGTGATCGACGCGCTGGCCAGCGGCGCTTTGGTGCGCGTGCTGGAAACATTCGAGCCGCCGCCGCTACCCGTCCAACTCGTAGCCGCGAGTCGCACGCACATGGCACCCAAGGTACGTGCGTTTCTGGACTACGCTGCAGACCGCCTCGGCCGCAAGATATGAGGCGCGACGACCTGCTCCACGCATGCGCCTCAGTGAGGCTTTGCCCCCTCTGCCGGGTAGCGCTCTTCCCCTAGCATTGCAGGATTTTCCGGGGGGCTCATGCGCTCGGTGCTGGTCATTGTCTCGATGTCACTGCTCGGCAGCGTCGCGCATGCGGACGAGCCGAGTGGCGCCCTGTCAGCCGTGTGGGTGACAAGTGCGAAAGAAGCGATGCCGAGTCTTCCCGACGGCGGTGCGCCGCAGTCTCTGGTGAGCGCCGCAGCGATCCAGGAGATCGTCTCGCCGGTCGGCGATTACGGCACCGTTGCCGATCTCACCCCGAGCTTCGTCAGCTCTGCGCCCAATGGGCCCGGATTCGATGCGGCGAAGAACCAGAGCTTGCGAGGCTTCGTCGATGGCCAGTTCGATGTGACCTTCGACGGCATTCCGTTCGCCGACCCCGATAACTTCCAGCACCACTCGACCTCGTATTTTCCCGTATCCGAGCTGGATCACGCGATCATCGACCGCAGTCCCGGCACCGCGGGGGATCTCGGCTACGCCACCTTCGGCGGCTCGGTCAACCTCTACTCCGAGCCCATTGCGGCGCAGGCCCATGCGACGGCGTTCGTCAGTGCCGGCTCGTTCGATACGACTCTCTATGGAGCAACCTTCAACACGGCGGCGCCACGGGAGTCCGGCGAGGCGGGCGCTCTCGTGACGGTGCAGCAGGCCCAATCGAGCGGCGCCATGAGCCTCAGCTCCGGGCACAAGGATGATCTTCTCATGAAGGGAGTGGTGAGGGCGCGCGCCGCAGTGCTGACTGGCCTCTATGCCTACGATCGTTATGGCTTCTACAACGCCGGCAGCATCACCACGACGGACCTGGTGCGCCATGGCCCCTCCTACGGATTCAACGACGATCCGGCGAGTCCCGACTACTTTCGCTACGCAGGCACGCACCGGTCGACCGACTTCGGCTATCTGCGACTCGAGGCGCCACTCGGCACCGGGGGGACCTTGCAAGAGACCGGCTACACCTATTCCTACCGCAGCGTCGGCGCGAGTCTCAAGGGAGACCAGACGGCCTCCCCGCTGGGTTCCGGGTTTGCCGGACTACCTCCAACCGATATCGCCGGACGGAATACCAGAGAAGCGTATCGGACGCTGGGCAACGACCTGCGATGGCGGTACACGGTGCCGTACGGCAGTCTGCTGCTTGGTCTCTGGGCGGAGGAGGGTTGGCAGACCGAGTCACGCGTGGCGATCGACCTGACGACCGGATCGCCCTACGACGCCAATCGCGCAATCGCATCGCCGGTCTATTTCGACTTCAACGCTCATCTACGTACCTACGAGCCGTACGGAGAGGCCGTCTGGCAGGTGACCGACCGGTGGCAAATGCGGCTCGGGATGAGGTGGCGCGACGTGACGCGCGACTTCGATGCCGCGGTGATCCAGAATTTCCTACCGGGCACTCCCGGGGCGGTGTCACGGTCGGTCTCGAGCAGCCTGCCGAGCTTCGACACCAGTTATCGGCTCGGCGCAGGGACTCGCCTCTACGCGCAGATCGCCCGGGGCTCGCTCGACCCCAGCCAGGCTTTCTTCTATACAGCGCATCCTGCGCTCGGGAATCGGGTCGAGCCGGAGAATGCCCTCGCGGAGCAGGTCGGGCTCGTGCGGAGCGGCGAGCGCTACGAGGCCGCGCTCTACGCCTACGACATCGACTTCGACAACTATGTATCCACGATCACACAGGGCGGCAACACCCTCTACCTGAACTCCGGCGGCGTGAGGTACCGCGGTCTGGAGAGCGAGGGCCGCCTGCAGCTCGGAGCCGGGCTCTCCGCCGTGATGAACGCCAGCCTCATCGAGGCCACGTTCCGCGATTCCTTCATGACATCTTCCATCCAGCACAGGGGAGATAATATTCCGTTCGCACCCCGCTACACGGGACTCGCAGGACTCGTCTATGGCCATGGTCCGTGGCGTGCGAGCCTGCTCGCGAAGCTGATCGGCACTCAATATCAGGGCCGGAACGGCAGCGCCGACGGCGCGGCCTACCGCGTGGGCGCCCATTCCGATACCAACATGACGGTGACCCGCTACCTTTCCGATCCGCACGCCTCTCACGAAGTAACCGTAACGTTGTCGCTCGACAATCTGTGGAATTCCGACGCGGTCACGGACAAAGCAGGACCATCAGCGATGGGTCCCGATCTCGTGAACGTGCTGCCGCGGCGCAGTTTCATGCTTTCGGCGGCCGCGCGGCTGTGATCGGGAACGGGCCTCCTGCCGGTCCCCGGGAACGATGCCGTGCCGGTCTGTGATGGCCGTCACGTCGAAAAATCTTACAGATCTCGAGGAGTGACCCGAGTGACTGCCTGGCGCTGCGTGACCTCATTTCCCCACTTACCTGGGGGCCGGCGGGCAATCTGTGACGCAGTTCGTGTCGACAGGGCTTACAGCATTCGGAATGCGAGCAGAGCTCGCTCTGGCCGTGATCGTATAAGCTATTGATCCAATTAGATATTAAGCGTAGGCATGGGTATTGCACGTTCGCGTGTACGCCCCCTGCGGATAGATGCGGTGCGGCGCTGGAGAAAGGTCACTCATGAAGAAGTTTTTAAGTCTTGCGCTCGCCATGGCCGGATTCATGGTCGTGCTGCCCGCGTATGCCTCTCTGCAAGCCGACGGGCTCACGTACACCCTCACCGCATTCGCGACCCCCAATCCGAATGTCGCCAACCTCACCCTCTCGATCTCGGGGATCAACGGTGCCTCGGATACTGAGGGCGGCCGCTATGGAGTGTTCGCGATCGCGTTCAGCGATCCTTCCGGGTTTGCAAAGATCACTGGCATCCCCACCGGATTCGAGCTCCTGCCGGGCGGGCTCAGCTCCGGAGGCGGCGGTGGCTGCGACGGGCACGGCAACTTCGTGTGCTTCCAGAACACGCAGCCGATCACCCAGTCGAGCCTTGCTGCAGACTCGACGTTGAATTTCGATTTCTCAGTGGATCTCAGCAACTTTTCCCCATCGGCCGCGGAAGACTATGAGGGTGACTTCAAGATCAGTTGGGATGGCGGCAAGAGCAAGAAGTACGGCACCGGCGACTTCAAGAGCGGGTACGACCACGTCTCCGAAGAGCTGACGCCAGACATCGGATCTACGCCGCATGCGGCACCGGAGATCGATCCGGCGAGCGCAACGGCTGCGCTCACCTTCCTCGCCGGCGGTCTCGCCGTGATGCGGGGGCGCCGCCGCCGCGCCTGAGCAGTCGGCTCGTCGCGACAACGAGGCCCGGGCGGAGCGATTCCCCGGGCTTCTGCTTTTTCCGCGGATGGATCCCATGTGCACCCTGGCCGGAATGCTGCGTTCATCACCTGAAGGCGGTCGCGGGGACCGCGCCATGCTCGTGATGAGGTTCACATGCCCAGACTTGCTTCGCGTGTGCGTCAGACAGCCCTCGCCCTCGGATTCTTACTGGCGCTCGGCGGTTGTGTGGTTACGCCCGCCCCCTACTACGGTGGTGCGGCCGTAACCCTGGCCCCGCCCGCCCCGCGGGTCGAGTACTACGGCGCAGCGCCATATCCCGGCTACTTCTGGATTGGCGGCTACTGGAGTTGGCGCGCCGGCCGGTATGTCTGGGTGCCCGGCCGCTGGTCTGCTCCCCGTCCCGGATATGCCTGGGTCCCGCGGCATTGGGTGCGTGGACCTCGGGGTGGCTGGCACCTGGCTGGGGGCCATTGGGCACGCCGCTGACAGCCGGGTCGCCGTCGCCGTGAGCTGCTGATCAGCCGCGCCGTCCCTGCCGCCTGAGAGCGGAGGGCGGCGCGCCCAGCACCCGCAGGAAGCTGCGCCGCATGCGCTCCGGATTGCCGAACCCGCAGGCGGCAGCCACGTGTTGGATCGAGGAGCCACCGCTCTCGAGCGCGGCGCGTGCCGTATCCACCCGTAACCGTTCCACTGCTTTCGCAGGTGCAGTTCCCACTTCCTCCTTGAACATCCGTGAGAAGTTTCGCGGGCTCATGCAGCTGACCCGGGCCAGATCCGTGATGCTCAAGCGGTCGCGAAGATGACCCCTGATGTGATCGAGCAAGGGTCCAAAGCGTCCGTCCGGCCGATCCATCGCCAGCAGTGGTGAGAACTGCGACTGGCCGCCGGGCCGGCGGTGATAGACGACGAGCTGCTGCGCCGTGCGCCGCGCGATCTCCTCTCCGAGATCCTCGCCGATCAACGCCAGTGCGAGATCGATGCCGGCAGTGATGCCGGCCGAGCTCCAGAATTTTCCATCCTGTACGAAGATCCGGTCGGCATTCAGGCGTACCGCGGGAAAGCGGCGAGTGAAATCCCGCGTCCGGCTCCAGTGAGTGGTGGCACGCCTCCCATCCAACAGCCCGGCGGCAGCGAGCACGTAGGTGCCCGAGCAGACGCTCGCCACCCGGCGTGAGCGCTCCGCGCAGGCCAACACGAATTTTCGCGTCTTCATGCACAGTGCTGCGCCGCGCGTACCCTCGCCGCCCACCACGATCAGGGTGTCGACCGCATCGGCACGCCCGAACGCCGAGGCCTGGAGGCAGGCGCCCGATGAGCTCGCGATGAGCCCCGGAGTCGCCGCGATCGTCCGCAAGGTGTAGGTGCCGGGGCGGTAGCGCTCCGCCACCTCGAAGGCGGCGATCGGACCGGCGGCATCGAGAAGCTGCAATTGCGGGAAGATCAGGAAGGCGATACGGCGGGCCATGGCATGAAAGGTGGGAACAATGGCATTTACGCCATCAGCCTAGCGGCGCATGCTGCCGCAGTCAAACCTGGTGCGTACGCCCGCACTGCAACCGTTACTCAGCGAGGATCATCATGAGCGTCGATTTCCCGGTCGTGTTTGCGCTATATCCCCGCATCACGCAACTCGATTTCACCGGTCCTTACGAGGTTTTCACGCGAGTGCCCGGAAGCCGCTGCGTTCTGGCATCAGTCGAGGGCGGGAGTATCGAAGCGGACGGAGGCATGACGTTCGCGGGCATTCGCCGGCTCGAGGATATCGAGTCGTGCGCTCTGCTCTGCATTCCGGGCGGCTTCGGAACAGTCCGAGCCCTGGAGGACCGGAAGTACCTTGCGAACGTGCGCCGTCTCGCCTCGTCCGCCCGATACGTGACCTCGGTGTGCACGGGCTCGCTCCTACTCGCTGCCGCAGGGCTCCTCACCGGCAAGCGGGCGGCGTGTCATTGGGCCTGGCGCGATTCGCTGGCGGCGTTCGGCGCCATTCCCGATCCGGCTCGGGTCGTGCGTGTCGGCAACATCATCACCGGCGGCGGTGTGACTGCGGGCATCGAAATGGCGTTGACCGTGTTGGCAGAGATCGCCGGCGCAGACTATGCGCAGGCCGTCACCCTGGCGATCGAGTACGCGCCCATGCCGCCCTTCGACTGCGGGCGGCCGGAGCTCGCACGGCCGGAAATCCTCGCAGTGGCCCGAAAGCGGTCGGAGTCGCTCAAAGCAGAGCGCGACGCTGCGGTGGGGCGCGCGGCTGCCGCGCTTGCCGTACAGCAGGTTTAGGCGATTGCGCAATATGCGGCATGGCATCATGCCGCTGTAGCACATTCTCTCACTGGCGGACTTGTAGGGAATTCCATGCAATCGGTACGCGATCACTATGCAAGTCACCTGGCGCCGATCTACGCGTGGATGTGTGGGGGAGTGGAGGCTGCCCTGACACGTGGCGAGGCTGAGCTGGATGCTCTTGGCCTCGTGCCCCATGCAACGCATGGTGCCGTCGATCTCGGCGCCGGCTTCGGAATGCACGCCATTCCACTTGCGCGGCGCGGATTCGAGGTGCTCGCGATCGACAACAGCCGGGAGCTGCTGCGCGAGCTACGGACGCTTGCCGCCGGCCTTCAGGTGCGGATCATCGACGATGACATCCTGAAGTTCCCGGCACACCTTACGGGTGCGCCGGAGGTCATCCTGTGCATGGGCGACACGCTGCCCCATCTGAGTGATGAGCAGACGGTCGAGTCCCTGTTTGCGCAGGCCGCGGCGGCCATCATCCCCGGCGGCCACTTCGTGTTGAGCTTCCGGGATTACACGATCCCGCTGGAGGCCGAGCGCCGATTCATTGCAGTGAAGAGCGACAGCGACCGCATCCTCACGTGCTTTCTCGAATACGAGGAGGGTCACGTCAATGTCCACGACCTGGTGCACGAGCGCGCGGGCTCCGCGTGGCGCCAGCGGGTCAGCGCCTACCGTAAGCTGCGGCTCTCGCCTGACTGGGTGGCGGCGGCCCTCGAAAGAGCCGGCTTTCAGGTGAGCCGGCAAGCCGGCTCGAGCGGGATGGTGCGCCTCGTGGCGAAGGCGAAGCTCCACGACTGATCCGGCGTGGCAGCCGCCACCGGCGGCTCTCTCTTTCAGCGCTTTCTCGGCAGGGCCCAGCAGGAGGGGCGCTGCTGCATGCCGATCCTCGGGTAGTACTGTTCGGCGGCGGGCGCCGCGATCAGATTCAACGTGACGAGCTCGCCGCCGGCGCTCTTGTGGGTTTCCGCGATCAGCTGCCTGCCGATGCCTCGACGTTGATAGGCGGCGTCGACGGCGAGGTCGGAAAGGTAACAGCAGTAGGAGAAGTCGGTGATTGCCCTGGACACTCCGACGAGACGCCGCCCGTCGCGCGCAGTGACGATGACGTCGGCCTCGCGGAGCATTCGCTCCAACCGCTGGAGGTCATCCACCGGGCGCCGCGCACCGAGGGTGGAGGCGATCAGCACCGAGCGAAACTCCTCGGCTGAAAGGTCGGGCTCGAGCGCGTAGCTGATGGGCATGACTCAACCCGACAGCGTCAGCTCCCAGGTCTGGCCCAGCAGATCCTTGCCGAAGGAATGGTGACGCTTCTCCTCCACCAGGCGAAACCCGACAGCCTGATAGATGCGCCGCGCGGAGACGAGGACATCGTTGGTCCACAAGCGAATCGTCCGATAACCCTTCTCGCGGGCGAACGCCACGCAAACATCGACGAGATGGCGGCCGAGTCCCAGCCCACGGGCGCTCGGCTCGACGTAAAGGAGTCGTAACCGCGCGATCTTCGCGGACTCGCGCACGAGAAACACCGAGCCGACGATTGCGCCGTCGCGCTCCGCCACCCAGGCATTCTCGGCGGCCGGATCGAACTGTCTGACGAAGCTGCCCAGGATCTCAGCCACCAGTCCTTCATAGGTCACGTCCCAGCCATACTCCTCGGCATACAAGAGTCCCTGGCGGTGCGTGATCCAGCCGACATCGCCCGCGCGCAGCGGACGCAGGGAGTACGCCGTTTTCGGTGCGTCGGATTGCAGGAAACGCTGCACCCGCTGCATGGACCCGACCAGCTCGCTCACCTGACCGGGCGTCAGTGCGGCGATCATCGTCGAGATCTGCGCTCCGGATGCCCGATCGAGACCCTCGAACACCCGCCGTCCCGTTTTGGTGAGACGCAGAGGCCTTTGCCGGGCATCCTGCGCATCGCGCCCGCGAACCAGGTGGCCTTGGCGCTCCAGCTTCTTGAGGAGACGGCTGAGATAGCCTGCATCGAGGGACAGCTCGCGCGCGATTTCCGTCGCGGTCGGGCCGTCACGGTGAGCAAGCTCGTAGAGCACCCGGACCTCCGTGAGTGTGAACGCGCTTCCGAGGAAGCCCTGATCCAGCAGCCCGATCTGCCGTGTATAGAACCGGTTGAAATCGCGAATCGCAGCGGTTGGCCGGGCGGTCCCCGTGACCGGACGCCGCACCGCTCTCACGGGCCGCTGTTGTGCAAGCATGAGACGAGCTTGCGCGATTTAGTTGCCTGAGTCAAGTAAATGACCGACGACAGGCCCCGAGCATAGGGGGCGCTCAGCGGGCGAATTCGCCCCGGCCCTTCGGGTATCCCTGCTCCCATTCCTGCCCATTGAACTGCCGGATGCTCATCGCCTCGAGGGTGCCGGGATCGAGGCAGCGGGCGTTGATGCTGAAGCCGTCGGGATGGGAGCGGGGTACATAGAAGGACTTGATGCCGCACACCGAGCAGAAGAGGTGCTTCGCCGTGCCCGTATTGAAGGAGTAGGTGGTGAGCACGTCACTGCCCGAGAGGAGCTTGAAGTGCTCCGCCCGCACGATGAGGTGCAGGTAGCCTGCCTTGCTGCATATCGAGCAGTTGCAGTCGGACACTTCCACTCTGGCGGGGGCGAGTGCCTCGAACCGCACCTTCCCGCAGTGGCAGCCGCCGCGGTGTGTGACCAGTGGTTGCTCTGACATCGATCTTCAGGCTCCTATCGGTTGACCCAGCTCATATCGGCGTAACGCGGGCCCTTCACCGCCTCCGCCACGGCATCGAGCGCCGCGAGGTCCGCTGCGGACAGCTCGAGATCCAGGGCTCCGACATTCTCCTCCAACCGATCGACCCGCGTGGTGCCCGGAATCGGAATGACATCCTCGCCGCGGGCGAGCACCCACGCAAGGGCGACCTGGGCGGCCGTGGCGCTGCGCTTCTCCGCGAGCGCGCGCACGCGCGCCACGACCTCGAGGTTGCGGTCGAAGTTTTCGGGCGCGAACCGCGGCAGCGTGCTGCGAAAGTCATTTTGCGTAATGTCGCTCGCAGAGCGGAGCTCTCCCGAGAGGAAGCCGCGGCCGAGCGGGCTATAGGGTACCAGGGCGATGCCGAGCTCGCGCAGCGTCTCGAACACGCCGTTCTCGTCGACATCACGCGACCAGAGCGACAGCTCCGATTGCACCGCGGCGATGGGATGCACCTTGTGGGCGCGGCGGATGGTCTGGGCGCTCGGCTCCGAGAGCCCGAGGTAGCGGACCTTGCCTTCCTTCACGAGCTGCGCCATCGCGCCGATCGTCTCCTCCACCGGCACCTCGAGATCGACCCGATGTTGGTAGTAGAGATCGACGTGATCCACGCCGAGGCGCTGGAGCGAGCCTGCGATGGAGCGGCGGACCGTCTCCGGCCGGCCATCGATGTTGCGTCCGCCGGGCTGGCGGTCGTTCCAGGCGCGGACGATGCCGAACTTGGTCGCGAGGAAGACTTCCTGCCGCCGTCCACGGATCGCGCGGCCCACCAGCTCCTCGTTGTGGCCGCGCCCGTAGGTCTCCGCGGTATCGAGGAAGGTAACGCCGAGATCGAGAGCGCGGTGCACGGTCTTGATCGAGTCGGCCTCGTCCTTGGGCAGCCCGTAGGTACCGGGCGAGAAGCCCATGCATCCGAGACCGAGCGCCGAGATCCAGGGTCCGTTGCGTCCGAGTTGTCGCTGTTTCATGAGATTGCCTCCCGGGCAGGTGAACGCGGCGGGATCAACGCTGCGGCCGATGGCCGAGCGCCTCCGCGACCGGCCTGTCGAGGCCGATGTTGTCGATGAAGAAGTTGGGATAGACGGGCGGCAGGGCCGTGGCCGCATCGAGCTCGGCGAGCTCCGCAGCGCTCAACGTCACCGCCACCGCCTTCAGGTTGTCCTCGAGCTGGCTGAGCTTGGTCGAGCCGACGATGACGCTCGTCACGGCCTGCCGGGCGAGGAGCCAGGCAATGGCGACCTGAGCGACGCTGGCATCGTGGTTGGCCGCGATGGCGCGCATCCGCTCCACGAGCTTGAATCCCTGCTCCTTGTCGAAGGGCAGGATGTCGAAGCCGGAGAGGCGATTGTTGGGATCCGTCAGCGACTGACGGGTGTACTTGCCGCTCAGGAACCCGGAAGCGAGGGGGCTCCACACCGTGAGTCCCAACCCATAGCGGCGCATCATGGGGATGACGTCGCGCTCGACGTCACGTCCAACCAGGGAGTAATACATCTGTCCGTGAGTGAAGGGCGCGAGGCCGTTGGCTTTTTGGATCTCCAGCGCCGCGGCGGCCTTCCAGGCCGACCAGTTGGAGAAGCCGAGATACCTCACCTTGCCGGCACGCACCACGGCATCGAGCGCGGCCAGGGTCTCCTCGAGCGGCGTATGCGGGTCTTCGCGGTGCACGATGTAGACATCGATCCAGTCGGTGCCGAGGCGCTCCAGGCTCTGATCGACGGACCAAAGGATATGCCTGCGCGAGAGGCCGGAGCGGGTGAGCGTCGGGCCCGTACGAAAGCCAACCTTGGTGGCGATGACCACCTCGTCACGGTGGGGCTTGAGCGCTGCGCCGAGCAGGCGCTCGGATTCACCGCCGGCGTAGCCATCGGCAGTATCGAAAAAGTTGATTCCGGCCTCGAGCGCGCGGCCGACGAGCTCACCGGCGAGGTCCGCTCCCACCTTATATATGGCGCCGAGATCCTTGTTGCCCGCGGTGAAGGTCATGGCACCGAAGGCGAGGCGGGAGACGGTCAGGCCCGTATTGCCGAGCAGGGTGTATTGCATGGCGGACTCCGTTGCGGCGAGGCGCTGCACACAGTGCTGCGCACCATACTGCCCGGAAGGTCAAGGGAGAATCTATCAGAATGAGGATATGTCGTGGCCGGCGAGCCGTTCAGCCTCGGCTCAGGTACATTTCGCCAAGCTCTCGGCACGTCGCTTGCCGGGCACGCAGGCAAGTGGAGGAGGTCTTCAATCATGAAACGAACCGTCATGGCAGCGATGGTGGCGTCCCTGTTGGCAGGCTCACTGGCGCTCGCCGACCCGCCGGAGTACCACCATGATCGTGGTCACGATCAGGGTCACGACTGGCATCACGATGATCATCGTGGCGACCACCGCCACGCAGATATGCACCGCGACTGGCACTTCAACGGCGGCCGGTACGAGCGGCCGCACGGCTGGCATGCGCATCATTGGCGCCGCGGCGAGCGCCTGCCGCCTTCCTACCGGGAACAGCCGTATGTCATCCCGAATGCGGCTGTCTATCACCTCCGCCCGCCGCCGCGGGGCTACTATTGGGTACGAGTGGACAACAATGCAGTGCTCGCTGCAGTTGCCACCGGAGTGGTACTCGACGTAGCCGTCAACCTGTTCCACTGAAGCCCCATCGGCTTCCGCCCCGGGGCCGCCGGGGCGGCGGCCATCTTCCGCCACAATTGCTCATCGCCTCGCCACCGTAGCATCCTGCCCCATGCGCCCATCGGGGCGCCCAATGCTCCCAGGCCCATCACCGGGAGCACGGCATGACTCTTTCGAGAAATGCTGCAGCCGCCAAGGCGCTGCACACTGGAATTCTCATCCGCGCGAGGCGACTCGAGCTTCTCTATCTCGCAAGACCTCGGCTCATCTCGAATCTGCTGGCGCTCGTCGCGCTCTTCTCGATCGGGTTCGTATAGATCGGCTACAGTGACCGCCTCTACGCTGCGGACTCTCGGAGGCTGCCGGTGCGAATGCGCGGTCTTTCATTGCTCGTGGTCGGCTTGCTCGTGATGCGGTGGGCGTGCGCCGCAGATCCCATGGCCGCCGCCGGCCCGAGCGCGGTCGATCCCTCGAACTACCAGGCCCTGCAGTGGCGGCTCATCGGGCCGTTCCGTGGCGGGCGTGTGCTCGCCGTTGCCGGAATCGCGGGCGACAGCCGCCACTTCTACTTTGGCGCGGTGGATGGTGGGGTGTGGGAAACGCAGGACGCCGGTAGAACCTGGCAGCCCATATTCGATGGCGAGCCCGTGGGCTCGGTCGGCGCCATTGCGGTCGCACCGTCACGCCCCACCACGATCTACGTGGGTACGGGCGAGGCGGACATGCGCTCCGACATCGCGCAAGGTAATGGTGTGTACAAGTCCACGGATGGTGGCGCGCATTGGACTCACATTGGACTCACGGACTCGCGGCAGATCTCCCGGATCCTCGTCGATCCACACGATCCTGATGTCGTGTATGTCGGCGTGCTCGGGCATCCCTACGGGCCGAGTGAGGAGCGTGGCGTCTTCCGCTCGCGCGACGGCGGCCAGCACTGGACCAAAGTCCTCTACCAGAACCCCGACACCGGCGTTTCCGATCTCGCGCTCAAGCCCGATGATCCGAAGACGATCTACGCCGCCCTCTGGCAGACACGGCGACCGCCCTGGAACGTCTATCCGCCGTCGAACGGCCCGGGCGGTGGCCTCTATGTGTCCCACGATGGAGGAGACCATTGGAGCCGGGTCACGGGCCACGGCTTCATCGCCAGTCCCGGCCGCATGGGTCTTGCGGTCTCTCCCGCCCGTCCGGACCGGGTGTATGCACTCGCCGATGGCCCGTGGGGTGAGGCAGGGCTCTATCGGTCGGATGATGGCGGCGGGCAGTGGCAGCACGTCTCGGCAGATCCGCGTATCTCGGGGCGCGGCTGGTATTTCTGTGCGCTCACGGCCGATCCGATGAATGCCGATCGGATATTCGTGATGAATACCATCGTCCTTCAGTCACAGGACGGCGGCGCGCACTTCATCGCCCTGAAGGGCGACCCGACCGGCGATGACTTCCACGTGTTGTGGATCGATCCGACCAACAGCGAGCGCCGCATTCTCGGCAGCGACCAGGGCGCGCAGATCACGCTCAACGGCGGCAAGACCTGGAGCAGCTGGTACAACCAGCCCACCGCGCAGATCTATCACGTCAGCACCGACAATCGGTTCCCTTACTGGGTCTATGGCGCGCAGCAGGATTCCGGCGCCGCTTCCTTGCCGAGCCGCGCACGCAGCGGCGATGGCATCAATCTCGAGCAGTTCCACGAGATCATGCCGGGCGGTGAGAACGGCATGATCGCGCCCGATCCGCAGAACCCGGATATCGTCTATGGCGATGGCACGGACAATACCACCAGCGTCCAGAAGCTCAACCGGACCAGCGGGCAGGTACGCAACGTCGATCCGACGCTCGCCTACCCGTTGGATCATTACCGCGCCACCTGGACGCTGCCGCTCGTCTTCTCGAAGCGCGAACGCAAGACGCTGTACTTCTCCAATCAGAGGCTCTTCAGCACGAGTGACGGCGGTGAGCACTGGAAGCCGATCAGTCCCGACCTGACGCGCCGCGACGCGGGTACGCCGTCGAACCTCGATCCGACGACTGCGCGCGACGACTACCATGTCGACAGGCGGCGTGGGGTCATCTACTCGATCGCGCCATCGCCACTCGATGAGAAGGTCATCTGGGTCGGCACCGACGACGGGTTGGTCTGGCGCACGGCCGACGGCGGTGCGCACTGGCACAATGTGACACCGGCCGGGATCACGCCCTGGTCGAAAGCCGCCGGCATCGAGCTGTCCCATTTCCGGCCGGGCGTTGCCTACCTGACGATCGATCGGCACCGCCTGGACGATGTCACGCCCTACATCTACCTCACGCGCGATGACGGCAAGAGCTGGAATCGCGTGGATGCAGGTATTCCGCGGAGCACCTTCGTGAATGTCGTGCGGGAGGATCCGGTGCGGCCCGGCCTCCTTTATGCCGGCACTGAGTTTGGCTTCTACGTGTCGTTCGACGACGGCGGTCACTGGCAGTCACTGCAGCAGAACCTGCCGATCACCTCCGTGCGTGATATCGACGTGCATGACGATGATCTGGTGATTGCCACACATGGCCGCGGCTTCTGGATCATGGATGACATCACGGCACTTCGTCATATGAGTAACGTGCGGGCCGACGCCGTGACGCTGTTTGCGCCCGCAGAGGCAATTCGCGTACGCGAGCCCGCCTTCACCGGTACGCCGATGCCGAAGGATGAGCCGAGGGCCGCCAATCCTCCCGATGGCGCGCCGATCGACTACGTGTTGCCGGGCAACGTGACCGGCCCCGTGGTGGTGACCATTCTCGATGGGAGCAACCAGGTCGTGCGCCGTTACAGCAGCGCCGAACACGAGCCGGTGCCCGATCCCGCGAAGCTGACGTTCGCTCCCGAGTGGGCGCGGGCAACCCCGATACCGGGCGCGACTCCGGGCATGCAGCGGTTCGTGTGGGATCTGCACTATGCCGCGGCGGCCAAACCCGGATCGAAAGGCCCGTCCAAGGCCGGAGTGTGGGCACCGCCAGGTCGGTACACGGTCGAGCTGACCGTGGATGGACACGACTATCGTAAGCCGCTCCTCGTGAAGGCGGATCCACGCGTCAAAGTTCCGGTGGCCGGATTGCAGCGCGAGTTCGAGCTGGCACGGAAAGTAGAGGCCGCGCAGCTTGAGGCCTCGGAGGCACTCGAGCGCGCCGCGAAGCTGGTCGACTCCCTGGATGAGCGGCTCGCCAAGGGCGGTGCCCTGCATGGAGAGATGGCCGACCTGCTCGCCGAGGCAACCAACATCTCCGGTACCCGTCCGCACGCCGACCGTGTCCCGTTCCCGGCCGTGCCGCCGCTGCGAACCGACAGCCTGCAGGCGCTCTCATCGGATCTCGACGGGCTGGAGTCCGCCGTGGACGGAGCGGATGCAGACCCCAGCCCGGATGCGCTGTCGTCCTATGCGACGCTGTCCCGGAAGTTGACCGACACGCTCGCGGAGTGGACTCGCTTCGAGAAGAGTGACGTCGCCCGGCTCAACGCGCGGCTGCAGGCTGCTGGCGAGCATCCCATTTGAAGGTACCCTGGGGGCCGGCCGCATCGGCGGTTGCCCCCTCCAGGGCCAGCAGCCTGCGTTTGATCGGCAAGCCGCCGCCGAACCCGGTGAGCGAGCCGTTGGTGCCGATCACGCGGTGGCACGGCACGATGATGGGCAGCGGGTTGGCGCCGTTCGCGAGCCCCACGGCGCGTGGTGCGCTCGGCTTGCCGATTCGGCGGGCCAGCTCGCCGTAGGAGATCGTGTTGCCGTACGGAATCTCCCGCAACGCCCGCCACACCTGCTGCTGAAACTCCGTGCCCCGCGGAGCGAGAGGCAGGTCGAAGATGCGCCGCTTGCCCGCAAAGTACTCCTCCAGCTGCGCGACTGCCGTGCGAAACGGCGCCGCATCGGTGATCCAGCCGGCCGCCGGGCGGAACGGCCGGGGACCGGACTGGAAGCAGACCTGAATCAGGCTCGCACCGTCACCGGCGAGGAGCAGCCTGCCGACCGGCGAGTCGAGCTCGTGCCAGTAGTGAGTGTCGGGTGTCGTCTTCATCGTGAGTCTCCAGTGTTGTCCCGCCTGCCGGCCGCACACCAGAGGTGCATGACCGCATAGCCGCGCCAGGGCCGCCAGGCTTCGGCGCGCCGATCCAGCTCTTTGTTGGTGAGCGGCGCGCCGTCGCCGGCGGCCATGCGCCGAACGATGAGGTCCGCACTGAGAAAGGCATCCGGCTCGCCGAGCGCGCGCAATGCGATGTACTGCGCGGTCCACTCGCCGATGCCCGGCAGCTTCACCAGGCTCGCGATGACCTCATCGGCCTGGCGGTCGAAGGCGACCTCGCCCGCGACGACGGCCTGCGCCAGTGACTTCAGCGCCACGATCCGCGACCCGGTGAGTCCCAGGCCATCGAGGCTCGAGGCGGCGAGCGTCTGTGCTGTTGGGAAGAGGCGCGCGAGTCCGGTCTCTTCGCTGGCTACCGCCTCTCCGGCGCGCTCGACGACACGACCCGCGAGGGTGCGTGCCGCTGCCACCGTGACTTGCTGGCCCAACACTGCACGCACTGCGCACTCGAACGGGTCCCACGTGCCCGGTATGCGTATGCCGGGGCGCCGGCGGACGAGCGGACGCAGCAGCGGATCCGATCCCAATCCGGCCAGCAGAAGCGCCGGATCGGCGGAAAGATCGAACACGCGCCTTGCGGTCGTGGCGATCTGAAAAAGTGCCGAGGGGGGTGCACCGCGCACGCGAAGCTGCAGCGCGTCCCTGTCGGGCAGCGGCTGCACCTGAATCAGCGCGTGGCCGGCATCGATCCTGATGAGCCGCGCATATCCCTGCGCGTCCACGCGCTCCACGCCCGGTGTGGCGCGCAATGCGAAGAAGTCTCGCAAGTGATTCCAATCGTAGGGCGGCCGGTAGGAGAGGGCGAGCGACACCTCATCGCCCGGGTTGCGCACCGGGCGCTCGCGCCGCTCCTTGCGCAGCTCCCGCGGGGGCCGCTGATAGGTCTTCTGGAACGCATCGTTGAATCGGCGCAGGCTCCCGAATCCGGCGGCGAGCGCGATCTGCGTCATCGGCAGATCGCTCTCATCGATCAGTCGCTTGGCAAAGTGCAGGCGGCGCGTCTGCGCGACAGCAAGGGGTGAGGCGCCTACGTGCTCGAGGAACAGACGATCGAGATGCCGTGCACCGACGCCGACGCGGGAGGCGAACTCGCTGACAGTGGTGTCATCGAGCGCGCCTTCCTGGATCAGACGCAGTGCACGCCGCACGACCGCTGAGGTGCCGAGCCAGGCTGGTGTGCCCGGCGCCGCTTCCGGACGGCAACGAAGACATGGCCTGAAGCCCGCCTCCGCTGCCGCCGCCGCGGACATGAAATAACGCACGTTGCTCCGCCTGGGGGACGGGGATGCTGGGCAGATCGGCCGGCAATAGATGCCCGTGGAAGTCACGGCGATGAAGAACTTGCCGTCGAAGCGGGGATCGCGACTCAGGCGCGCCCGCTCCAGCACCGTGGGGTCGAAGGTAATAGCGTCTGGCATGGGGGCGACGATACGCCCCCGCGCTTCCGCGGACTAGCCATTTTCGGACGTGTTCGCCCGGACTTGGCATTCGAACGGTCTGCGGTCTCGGTGGTGCGATCGCCCATCCGCCGACGGATGAGCCGGTCCGTCGCTTGCTGTCGCAACGCTCGTCTGACGCACGAGCACGAGCGGCATGCCGGAGGTCCGGATCATACGTAGAGCGGAGGATCTGGCCGCGTTGCAGCCGCAGTGGTGGGAGCTGTGGCGCCGTGCTGCCGCGCCGCCCTTCCTTTCTCCAGCGTGGCTGCTTTCCTGGTGGGAGGTCTTTCATCCGGGCGAGTTGTGCTCGGTCGCGATGTTCGACGGCGAGCGGCTCGTCGTTCTCGCCGTGCTCTACGCCAAGAGCAGACGGCTGTTGCCGGTCGGCATAGCGCTCAGCGACTACCTCGACGTCCTCGCGGATCCGGCAGACCCCGGCATGCTGCCGGCGCTCGCCGAGTGCGTGCGCGAGCTCCCCGACTGGGACGAGTGGTCGCTCGAAGAGCTGCCGCCCGGGGCGGCCGTGCTCACCATGCCGGCGCCTGCAGGCTGGGGCGATGGCACCGGGCGGCAGAGCGCGTGCCCGGTGTTGGCATTGCCGCGCTCGGCCGAGCGCCTCGGTGAGGCGGTACCCGCCGGCAAGCTCCGCAAGCTGCGGATGGCCCGACATCGCGCCAATCGGCGCGGTGGCTTCAGCGTTGAGCGCGTTGGGATCGATCGGGTTGGCGGGTTTCTGCATGAGCTGACGCGGCTGCACCGTGCCCGCTGGCAGGAGAAGGGCGGGAGTGAGGTGCTGCGGGATGACCTCGTCGGAGAGTTTCTGGCGGCGGCGACGCCGCGGCTGCTCGCTACCGGTCTCGCACGGCTGCTTCTGCTGCACGTCGATGGCCGCTGTGCCGGAGCCTATTACGGGCTGAGCGACGGGCAGCGTGCCCATGCCTGGATCGGCGGGTTCGATCCGGAGTTCAACCACGAGAGTCCGGGCACCCTGCTCATCGCCGAGGCGATCGAGTCTGCGATCGAGGAGGGTTGCGGCGAGTTTCACTTCCTGCGCGGCAGCGAGCGCTACAAGTATGAGTGGGGCGCGGTGGACCGCTGGTCCATGCGCCGCTTGCTGTCGCGAAGACCGGTCCATGCCTGACCGCAGTCGTCTCGACGAGGTCCTCTCGCGCTGCGCGGCAGGCCTGCTGCCGGTACGCGTGGCCGCCATGCACCTCATGATGGAGACCGACTCTCCTGAGAGCGCGCAGGCGGCGGTGGTGCGCGCGCTCGAGACGAGCGCAATGCCGGCCGCGGGTCGCTTACAGGATCTCGAAAGGATCGTGACGGAGCATCCGCAGGCCTGGACGACCGTGCATGCCATTCTCGCGACGGTTGAGCATCGCGCCGCAGCCGGCGATCCGGTGGCGCGCTGGGCCGGCCTCTTCGATGCGGCGGTGCGCATCTCACCGGAAGGCAGCGTCGCACTCTATTCCCTCGGCTCGGCGGAATTGCTCGCGGCGGCGACTCTCGAGGTGGTATCCCTGCTCTCGCGATGGGATCTCCTCGGGCTCGATCGCACCGTACTCGATGTCGGATGCGGGATCGGGAGGCTCGAGGCGGCGCTCGCGCCGCTCAGCGCCGCCGTCATAGGTATCGACATCTCGCCCGGTATGATCGCCGAAGCGCGCACTCGCTGCGCGGGCCTCCTCAACGTGCGCCTCTTCCTCGGAAACGGTCACGACTTCACCGGCATTGCCGATGGCAGCGCCGACCTCGCCGTGCTGGTCGACACTTTTCCGTACCTTCTTCTCTCGGAAGGCGGGGTAGCAGCCGACTATCTGGCGGAGATCTCGCGCGTGTTGCCCGCGGGCGGTGACCTCGTGATCCTCAATTACTCCTACAGGGGTGATGTTGGAGCCGATCGCGCCGATCTCGAGCGTTTGGCCGGGCCTCTGGACCTGCGTCTTGCGAGAGTGGCCGAGCGAGCCTTCCCTTCCTGGGATGCGCCGGCGTTTCATCTGGTCAAGTCGGCAGCGAGCGCGCACGTCAGACAGTGAGACGCACGTCACAGTGTTGCCAACGAGGAGCCAACTTGCGATAGTAGCGTCTGAGCGCTTCGCATAGGTTCGGGAACTCGGGACGGCGGAGCGAAGCTGGACTCGACGGGGGGAACCGATGCCGCTCTCTTCCTCGGCTTGCGGGCACAGGCGCCGCCCCAATGCGCAGGTCCGCGGCGCGTTGCTCACCGCTGCACTGGCTGCCGCCGCGCCGGTGCTGGGTGCGCAGCCCCTCGCAGCCGCCAACCAGGTCAATGAGCTGAAGCAGCTCAGCATCGAGCAGCTCACCAACCTGGTGGTGACCTCCGTCACCCGCAGCCCGCAGCCGCTTTCTCACGCTGCCGCAGCCGTGGCAGTGGTGACCAACAGCGAGATCCGCGCCTCCGGCGCGATGAACGTGCCGGAGGCGATCCGATTCGTCCCCGGCATTCACGTCGCGCAGGTGACGGCAGATGAGTGGGCGGTCAGCTCGCGGGGGTTCGCCAGCACGAACTCACCGGACCTGCTCGTATTGAGTGACGGTCGCAGCATCTATACGCCGCTTTATTCGGGTGTGTTCTGGGACGTGCAGGACTACCTGATGCGGGACATCGACCGCATCGAGGTGGTCCGCGGGCCCGGCGCGGCGCTCTGGGGGTCCAACGCGGTCAACGGAGTGATCAACATCATCACCCGGAGCGCAGTGGACACGCAGGGCGCCTTCTTCGAGGCCGGTGCCGGCTCCGAGGACCGGGCGCTGGCCTCCGCCCAGTACGGTGGCAAGACGGCGGGCGACATCTACTACCGCGTATTCGCCAAATATGAGGACCACGCTGCCGAGGATCACCCGCCCGGCTCGAGCGCCGATGGCTGGCAGCTCGGCCATGCCGGCTTTCGCACCGACTGGAATGCGGGCACCGCAGACAAGTTCACCATCCAGGGCGATGCCTACGGCGGGCGCATCGGACAGGTGAATCCTGCCGTCAACATCATCGGCCGGCCGGGTCCGCCGCCGCCGCTGAAAGTCGGCGTGAGCGGCGGCAACGTGCTCGCGCGCTGGCGGCACACGATGAGCGATGACTCGGATTACACGGTGCGCTTCTACTATGACCACACGCATCGCAACGACCCCACCTTCCGGGACGATCTCGGCACGCTCGACCTCGATTTCATCGAGCATCTGCCGCTGGGCCGGCTGCAGTCGCTCACCTGGGGCTTCACCCTCAGAAGCCAGGATGACCACAATCACGGCAAGGGCCTCTTCGCCCTGAGCCCCCCCGACTCCCGCGACAATCTCGCGAGCGGTTTCGTCCAGGATGAGATCTCCCTGCCGCACTCGGTACGCGTCACCCTCGGCACGAAGCTCGAGCACAATGACTTCAGCGGCTTCGAGATGCAGCCGAGCGTACGCGCAGCGTGGAATTTCTCGGCCAACCAGACTATGTGGGGCGCCGTCTCGCGCGCGGTAAGGGTGCCGACACGTCTCGAGCGGGATGTCGACATCGATGCCACTGACCCTGCCGGCAACCCGGTCGTCGTGCTCCTCGGCAATCGCAACTTCCACGCGGAGGAAGTGCTCGCCATCGAGCTCGGCTACCGCTGGCGTCCCGTCTCGGAGCTCTCGCTCGACCTGACGGCATTTCGCAATCGCTACACCGGGCTCGCCTCGCTCGAGCTCGGCACACCGTTCCTCGATGCCGCCACCGGCCAGACCATCGTTCCCCTGCTCAACGAGAATCTCATCGACGGGCATTCCACCGGGCTCGAGGGCCTCATCCTCTATTCGCCCGTGGCATGGTGGCGGCTGCAGCTCAGCTACTCTTACATCGACATGCATCTGGCGGCCCTCGGCCTGGATGCGAATCGCGGCCGTTTCTTCGAGGGCTCGACGCCGCGCAACCAGGCCGGCGTGCAATCGTATTTCGAGCTGCCGGAGGACGTGGAGCTCTACGCGGGCGTGCGTGAGCTTTCCGCAATCCGCACGCTACCCGAAGTGGTCGACGGCACCGGCGATCCCGGTTATCAGGAGCTCGACCTCAATGCCACCTGGCGCGCCACCGCGCAACTGACGCTCTCACTCGAAGGGAAAAGCGTTCTCCATGGGAGTCACGGCGAGTTCGGCGGACCCGACGAGCGCAGCGCGATCCGGCGGAGCGTCTTTGGGCGGCTCACATGGGATTTCTGAGGAGGCGCGCATTGGCGATGACCGCGGCGGTTCTCGTCGCGAGCCTCATCGGGGTGCGTCCGGCCGCCGCCGCGCCCACCGCGCAGCAGGTCGAGGCGGTGTTCCTCTTCTATTTCTCGCAGTTCGTCGACTGGCCGCCCGGCTCCTTTGCCGAGCCGAGCTCGCCGATCGTCATCTGTGTGCTGGGGAGTGATCCCTTCGACGGCACGCTCGATCAGGCGGTCGCGGGCGAGCGGGTGAACGGCCGGCCGATCGCGGTGCGCCGCCCGCAGAGCATCGAGGGCGCGCTCGGCTGTCACATCCTCTACATCAGCTCCTCTGAGGCATCGCAACTGCCGCGGATCCTGAACACGGTCAGGGGGCACAACGTCCTCACCGTGAGCGATATGGATAGCTTCGCCGAGAGCGGCGGCATCGTCCGTTTCGAGCTGGTCCACGAGCACGTGCAGCTCCGGATCAATGCGCAAGCGGCCCGCTCGGCAGGTCTCGTGCTCAGCTCGAAGCTGCTGCGCGCGGCGCAACCGGCGGACAGCGGGTAGTCACATGGCACTCGAGCACCTGCCTATCCGGCGCAAGCTCATGGTCATCCTGCTGATGACCAGCGGTGCGGTGTTGGCGCTCACGTGCGCGACCTTCATTGCATACCAATACGTGGCGTTCCGGGCAGCCGCCAAAGTGAATCTGCAGACCTTGGCCAACGTGATTGCCAGGAACAGCAGCGCGGCAGTGGCCTTCGAGAACGCGGGTGATGCGACCGAGGTCCTCGCGGCGCTGCGGGCCGAGAGGCGCGTGACCCAGGCGGCCGTGTATGGCCTGGATGGCGCGCTCTTCGCGCGCTATCCGCAGGATGCAGCGCAAGGCACGTTTCCTGCCCACCCGGAACAGGATGGAGTGAGGTTCGCAGGCGGCGCGCTGATCGCGTACCACCCGATTCAGCAGGGCGGCAATAGTCGGCTGGGCACCGTGTACCTGCGTTGGGATCTGGGGTCGCTTCATCATGAGATCGGGGTCTATGCGCTCGTCGCCGCGGCGATGACCGGTTTCGCGATGCTGATCGCCTATCTGCTGGCGCGTTCGCTGCAGCAGCAGATCTCGCAGCCGGTCCAGACGCTCGGGCAGGCGGCGCTCGCGGTATCCGAGAGGCGGGACTACACAGTGCGGGCGCCGAAATTCGGCAATGACGAGCTCGGAGTGCTCACCGATGCGTTCAATCACATGCTGGACCAGCTCACGGCCGACATCTCGGAGCGTCAGGCGTTCGGGTCGAAGCTGCAGCGGCAGCTCTCCCGCCTCGACCTGCTCAACCGCATTACCCGGGCAGTGGGCGAGCGTCAGGACCTGCGCAGCATCTTCCAGGTGGTGATCCGGCATATCGAGGAGGACGTGGCGGTCGACTTCTGCTGCGTATGTCTCTACGACCCGCTGGAGGAGATGCTGACCGTAACGAGCGTCGGAGTAGGCAGCCGGGAGACGGCGCTCGAGCTGGCCCTCACCGAGAAGGCGCGGGTACCCGTCGGGCGCAACGGGCTCAGCCGTTGCGTGCGCGGCGAGCTGGTCTACGAGCCTAACATCGCCAACAGCGAATTTGCATTCCCGGGCACCCTGGCGAAAGGTGGGCTACGTGCCCTGGTCGTCGCCCCGCTACGGGCCGAGAGCAGGGTATTCGGCGTCCTGGTCGCCGCGCGCCGCGAAGCGGAGTCGTTCAACAGCGCCGACTGCGAGTTTCTGCGCCAGCTGAGCGAGCACGTTGCGCTTGCGGCACACCAGGCTCAGTTGCACGACGCGCTGCAGCGGGCCTACGACGACCTGCGCCTGAGTCAGGAGACGGTGGTGCAGCAGGAGCGGCTGCGTGCGCTGGGGCAGATGGCGAGTGGTGTCGCGCACGACATCAACAATGCCATCTCGCCCATCGCGCTCTATACGGAGTCGCTTCTCGAGCGCGAAACGACATTGAGTGAGCGTGCACGCGCGTACCTCACCACAATACAGACGGCAATTCATGACGTGGCGAGGACCGTGAGTCGGATGAGGGAGTTCTACCGGCCGCAGGACAGTCACGCCGCGTTGGCAAAGGTGGAGCTCAACCGGGTGATCAGCGGGGTCATCGAGCTCACCCAGGCCCGCTGGCGCGATGTGCCCCAGGAGCGTGGCGCGGTCATCGAGCTGCGCACGGACCTCATGAATCCGGCGCCAGCCGTCATGGGCGCGGAGAACGAGATCCGGGACGCGCTCACCAATCTCATCTTCAACGCCGCCGATGCTATGCCCGACGGCGGCACGCTCACTCTGCGAATCGCGAGCGCGACGCGGCAGCCGAGTCGCGACCGCGACCTCCCAAGCGCGCGGGATGCGGGCGATGCAAGCTCGCCACAGGAAGTCGTGTACCTGGAGGTTTCCGATACCGGCGTTGGCATGGATGAAGAGACGCGGCGGCGCTGTCTCGAGCCCTTTTTCACGACCAAGGGGGAACGGGGCACCGGGATGGGCCTGGCGATGGTGTACGGCATGGCCAAGCGGCATGCCGCCGAGCTCGAGATCGACAGCACCCCGGGCAAGGGCACGACGGTACGGATCGTGTTCCCCGTTGCGCCCCGCTCGGCGGAAGAGTCGGAGAAGCAGCTCGCGCTCGGCCTGGTGGTTCGACCGCTGCGCATCCTCATCGTGGACGACGATCCGCTCATCATCGAGTCGCTGCGCGAGACGCTGCGCGGGGATGGTCACCGCGTGACCGCGGCCGATGGCGGGCAGGCGGGGATCGACGCCTTCGAGGCGGCGCGCGGCCGCAACGAGCCTTTCGAGCTCGTCATCACTGATCTCGGCATGCCGCACGTCGACGGCAGGCGGGTCGCCGCCGCCATCAAGTCTGCCGCGGCCGGCACGCCGGTGGTCCTGCTGACGGGGTGGGGCCAGCGGCTCACGGCGGAGAATCAGGTCCCGCCGCATGTCGATCGCGTCCTCAACAAGCCGCCGAAGCTGCGCGAGCTGCGGGCGGCCCTGGCGGAGCTCGCCCGCCGCGCGTGACCCTATCGTTGGGCTGCGGCTGAACTTCTTCTGCTCTCGTGGATTTCTGCTCCAGGGGCTGGCGATAGCCGGCTCGAAATCGCGCGTCTCAGCCTCACGCGCGGCGTGCCCGGTGATTCCGGTCTGAGCCGCGCCCTCGGGAGAGAGATCCATGGTCCGCCCCGCTCGCATCCTGGCCGTATCCGCTGCCGTGGCCCTGCTCGCGGCGTGTCACGTCTCCACCCATGGCTCCTCGATGCCATCCCAGTCGATGGGACCGCCGCAACCGGGCCAGCTTCTGCAGAGCCCGCCGCCGAAGACCGGCTCGTTCTCGCCCTCCGACCTGCTCTCGATGCTGAGCGGCAACAGTGATGCCTCGCAGCTCCTGAAGCTCGCCTTTTTGCCGCTCTGCACGGTCGACGTCTATCACCTTCAGTACGAGACCGTCGGGGGCCAGGGCGAGGCTACCACTGCTTCGGGGGCGTTGATGGTCCCGGGCGGCGCCGATCCGTCGTGCCAGGGTCCACGGCCGGTCGTCGTCTATGCACACGGAACCAATCCCTCGAAGACCTTCAACATCGCCAACCTCTCGGACACCGGCAACAGCGAGGGGGTGCTGCTCGCGGCGGTGTTCGCCGCGGAGGGCTATATCGTGGTGGCGCCCAACTATGCGGGCTACGACACATCGTCACTCTCCTATCATCCCTACCTCGTGGCCGACCAGCAGTCGCATGACATGATGGACTCGCTCACTGCAGCGCGCAGCGCCTTCTCCATGGTGGGGGCGAACGCCAGCAGCAAGCTCTTCGTCACCGGCTATTCTCAGGGGGGCTACGTTGCGCTTGCGACTCTGCGAGCCATGCAGACCGCTGGTGTGAGCGTCACGGCGGCGGCACCGATGTCAGGGCCCTATGCGCTCTCGGCGTTCGGCGATGCCATCTTCATGGGCGAGCCGAACGGCAGCGCGACGATCAACTTTACTTTCGTCGCCTCCGCCTATCAGCACTCGTATGGGAACATTTACACCAATCCGACGGACGTCTTCTCGCCTCAGTACGCCACGAACATCGCTACGCTACTCCCGACCACCACCACGACGTCCAATCTCTACGCCCAAGGACTCCTCCCGCAGAACGCGATATTCGACAGTACGCCGCCAGCCCCGCAGTACGCGTCGATCACCCCTGCGACGCAACCGGCGAACCTTGCGGTCGTGTTCGCCCTCGGCTTCGGTCCCAACCCCCTCGTGACCAATGCCTATCGTTTGAGCTACCTGCAGGACGCTCAGGCCAGTCCGGATGGCGGCTTCCCCACTACGACTACCGACATGCCGCCCGCGAACGCCGGAAATGGTTTGCGCCAGGATCTGGCGAAGAACGACCTGCGGAACTTCAATCCCTCGGCTCCCGTCCTGCTCTGCGGCGGTGACAATGACCCGACGGTCTTCTACTTCAACACGCTGCTCATGCAGGGCTATTGGGCCTCACATGCCCCGACCGCGCAGCTCACCGTGCTCGATGTCGATTCCGCGGTAGGCTCGAATGACCCCTATGCCGCCCTCAAAGACGCCTTCGCCGCCGCCAAGGCGGCCGTGGCCGCTGGGGCTATCGCCGGCGGCGCCACCGACGGGGGCCACGCCGCCGTACTGACCGACTACCACGCGGGGTTGGTGCCGCCGTTCTGCCTGTTCGCGGTCAAGTCGTACTTCGACGGGCATTAGACCGCGCGTACGGGAGGCAGCCAGTCAGCTAGCTTGCACCGTCGGGACTGGCGGCTCAGTTGGACGGCAGGCCGGCCCCTGGGAGCCAACCGCCGGAGGAGACCCCCGGTCCAACCCTGTAGGTGTTGCTCGCTTGGCAAGGATGTGAGACTGAAGATACACTCCGCGGCAACGTCGAGAGATGCGACGAGAACAAAAAGACGACGCGGGAGGGACAATGAGCTGGATACGAATCCACAGGAAGATCGTCTTCGCGAGCCGATGCCCGGCAAGTGCAGGCCGCCCGGTCGCGGCGATTTGTGGTGCTTCGTTGCTCGTGGCCGGATGTGCGAGCTCCGGATCGCTGAGCTCCGGGTCCCCGAGAGCCCTCGAGGTCGCCGGACCCGATCACCATGGCGTCCGACGCGGATTGCCAGGCGATGCAGAGCGGTAAAGCCCATCTGTGGCCGGCGCGCGATCTGCCGCCCCTTACCTCTCATAGCGGCTTGACCGACTATCCGCCTGAGGCTCGGCGTCTCGCGGAGCGGGGCCTGGTCGACCTGACATTCTCCATAGATAGTGCCGGACGGCCCGTCCATATGAGGCAGGTTTGCTATGCCGAGCCGAGGCTGACAGCGTCTGCGGTGCGGGGATTGGCTTCCGCGCGTTTCCTGGTCCCACCGAATTGGCAGCAAGCCGGTGGACCGAGCCGGGAATTCGGCTTTGAATTTCAATACCGGCTGGTGGACCTCAAATACAGCGATGTCCGCTATCGAAAGGTGAGTGTCAGTACTGTCTGCCACAAATCGACGGTGGCCAGCCCGCGCATGGCGAACGCTCAGTTGATGCCCATCTGCGGTATCAGGATTTTGAATTGAGTCGCCGATCGAACACCAACCGGGCTGTCGACCAGCCCCTCATCGCGCATGACAACGTACAAACACCGCCTCGGCGCGGCAGCGCTTCTGCTGGCCTTCGCTCTTTCGCCGCCGGCGCGCGCTGACATCTACGCAGCGGTGAGCGCCTACGAGAAGCAGGATTTCTCGGCGGCATTCGAGCAATTCACGGCACTGGCCGAGATTGGCCAGCCGGTGGCGCAGCTCGATCTGGCGAAGATGTACGAGCTCGGGCAGGCCACTTCGCAGAGCGATATCTACGCCTATGCCTGGGCCTCGCTTGCCGCGCAGAACGGCGAGGCGGAAGGCAAGAAGTTGGCCGACGACATCAGGCCCAGGCTGGCTCCCGGCTCTGAGCGCATTGCCGGATGGATTACGGACTCATATACGCCCGAAGCACTGAGCAAGAGCCTGTTGCCGGATTTGCAGGCGCAAAAGCCCGGCCAGGCGGAGGAGGACGAGCAGGCGAAGGAGTGCAAATGGGTGAAGGTCACCCCGCCCGCCCTCCCGAGTGCGGTGACCCTGAACCGCGAAGAAGGCGAAGTCTTCACGGAATTCACGTTGATGCCGGACGGCACCGCGAGGCTGCCTCGGGTCGTCTTCGAGTTTCCCGCCGGACTCTTCGGCCCCCTGGTTCGGGATCTCATCCTTCGAGGCACTTTTAACAAGCGGCCAGCCGGCTCCGGCCCCGTCGATTGCCCGGGATTCCTGCGCTTCACCAATGGAAGCTGGAACGACCATTTCGGATCCTCGCTCCAGAATTATCCCCGCCTCGCCACCCTCGCAAAGAGGATGCAGGCGCGCGCGGCAGCGGCTGATCCGAGCTCGCAGTTCATCTACGGCATGTTGCTCATGGCAGCTCCGCAGTTCGGCGCGGATCAGGCGAAAGGCCTCGCCTGGGTCGTGAAAGCCGCGCAGGCGGGGTTGCCGCAGGCGCAGCTCGAGGTCGGATTCAGCCTCCTAGGGGGACTGGGTTGCCAAAGCGATGAGGCCAAGGCGCTGCAATGGCTGCATTTCGCTGCCGCTCAAAACGAGCCGAATGCCGAAGTCATCTTGGCGACGCGGGCGCTTCACGGTGCGCCGGATGCCGCCAAATTGGAAGAGGCGGCAGGTTGGCTGGAGAAGGCCGCAGCCCAGGGTAATCAGACTGGACAGTTGTATCTCGCCGCGCTCCTTGCCGCCGCCCCGCAGCCCGGCCTGCGAAACCCCGGACGAGCGCTCCAAATGTTGAGGGCGCAACCCAGGGACATCGGCGATGACCCGACCCTCTACGAAATCCGCGCCGCCGCGGAGGCCAACCAGGGAGACTTCAAGCGTGCCGCCGATGCGGAACAGGAGGCTATCTCCAGAGCCCGCTCGCTCAACTGGGAACTCTCGCCACTCGAGCAGCGGCTGGCCGGCTATCAGTCAGGCAAACCTTACGATGGCGACCTGCTCGAATTCTGAATCGTCGCTGGATCTGCGCTGGTGGTACTGCAAACCGGCTTGCCGGTGGCAGCGAATTCCTTTCGGAACGAGCGCTCACTGGACTTTGTGTAACCAGCGGTGGACCTTGAGGTTCAGCTAGATGGGCGTTACTCAGTACATATTCGCTCGCCTCTACGGGTACACACTCAGTAGGTCTTCGAGAAACAGCCCGACGGAAGCATGTCAGGACGCCATCACACAATTCATGATCGTCATTGGTGTACCTGCAGTCTGCGTAATTTTTGTCTTGCTGGTTTCCGTATACCCGCAGCTTCTTGCTAGCAAGGATTGGGTTCCATGGCTTACGATCCCGGCTGCTGTAGTGTTCTACGTAGCGACACGATCTCTACGGCGCTACGGGCGAGTGCCAGAAATCGCCGATCAATTCCGCTCAGCGAGAAGTCGCCGGATCACGATGGCGCTATACATCATGACGCTGGCGGGTAGCATCCTAGTGGCAGGTCTTGCGGCACGTTTGCTGCATCCGCACTGACTGCGATTGATTGAAGCATTGGCGCGGGGCATGACCCGGGCAAATGCGGTGCAGTGCAGCAAGACTCTCGCAGCGAGTGGGGAGGAAATCCAGAAGATCAGTGCTGACCCTTTAGCCAACGTACCGCGATGCGGTCAAGCATAGCCATTGCGAACATGAGCAGTGGGCTGTTGATGGTCTGATCTCCATGTCCAAGACGAGCGAGAGCTGGTGGATTTTTGGCGTTTCTATGCCGCCGGTGTGAGCGAGTGCGCTTATAACGCTACATCTGCGCTTCCCACGACCTGCACCACCCGGTCGCCAGCACGTCCTTTCCGGGAAACAGGTGACACTCCCCCTGCTTGGACCCGTAAGCGCCCTGATACATGGCGCAATTCCCGCAGTGGCTACCCTTCGCTGCGGCCTTCGCTTTCGCGGCGTCGGGAACATAACCGAGCTTCTTCGCGGCCGCACTAGACGGGTCGACCAACGGGAGTTCCTCGGCGCGTGCGCGTCGCGAGCTCAGGAAGGCGATCGGGGTCAGTGCGACTCCCACGAGCAGGCGTGTCAGCAACTGGCGGCGACCGAGGTCTGGAGATTTCGTGAGACTCATGCGTCGGGACTCGCTTGTAGAGTGAAGTAGAAAGTGGCGCCCTGATCAGGGGCGGCGTCTGCCCAGATGCGACCGCCATGCCGGCGGAAGATGCGATGCGCTGCGGCCAACCCAATGCCTATGCCCGGAAACTCCTTTTCCGAGTGCATGCGCTGGAAGGGACCAAAGAGTTTACCGGCGTGGCTCATATCGAAGCCCGCCCCGTTGTCGCGCACGAAGTAGGCCGCCGGGGTTGTCGGCTGCGCGCCGACCTCGATGCGTCCGGGTCCGCGTCCGCGCGTGAACTTCCAAGCGTTTTGCAGCAGCGCATCGAGCGCGGCAGTCAGGAGCGTGGTATCGCCTTCAGCGGTGAGGCCGTCGGGAATTACTATCTCAACCACGCGCGAGGGCTCTGCTGCCTGCAAACGCCGCAGAATGCCGCGTGCGGTCGTCGAAAGATCGACGCGTATCGGATGAAGCTCGGCGCGGTGAATCCGCGCGAGCGCCAGCAGCCCCTCGAGCATGCCCGACATGCGCTGGGCGGAATCGAGCACATGCTGCAGGTAGCGGCGACCGTCCGCATCCAGCTGCTCGCCGCAATCCTCGCTCAGCGCACGCGCGAACCCGTCGATGGTTCGCAGCGGCGCACGCAGATCATGAGCGACGGTATAGGTCAGCGATTCGAGCTCGCGGCGGGACTCCTCCAGGGCCGCAAGAGCCTTTTCCGGGTTCGCCTGTTCATCCGCCAAAGTGCCAGCCTTCCGCTGCGGTCCGGATGGCAATGGTGAGCGCAAGGGAGGCGAGCTTCAAGCCCACGCTGAGTGCGATGCCTGCCGGCCGCCAGGATGCAGCAGCCCTTCGTGCTCCTGGAAGCGCAGCAAAGAAGTTGATTAGTTGGCCCGCTTCGCGAGCCGGCCGATCGTCAGGAGGTTGGACTCGGGCGCGCGTCAGTTCGCGCGTGCGGCCGTGTAGCTTTCCATCATGAGGCCGGTGCCGCCGCGAGAGACATGCGCCACTACGGCCGTCCGCCGATGAAGCTTCGTGATGGTGCCGAGGTTGATCGCGAAGGAGAGCACGACGGTCTGGCCTTTACGCAGGCCGAGATTGGTAGTCTCGATGAAGACGCCAGTTGCGCTCAGGTTGACTGCCTTGCAGAGCTTGCGACAGCCGCCCGGAATGGTGATGTAGACCGTCGTCCGGGCTCGGTGCCGAGTATGCAGGCGGCGTTCCACTATGGGCCTCGCGGGTTCTGGCTTTTGCTTTTCTGGGTCGCGGACACGGGAATTATGCCTCGGCCGTGCGCAGAGAGCACGCCGGTTGAACTTAATCACCTGGGAAAGCGTCGGCCCGAAGGGACTTTGCGCCAATCAACCGAGGAAGGCCCTGAGCTCCCGGCCGAACTGCTCTATGTCGATGAGGAAGGAATCGTGCCCCTCGATGCACTGCAGCGGCGCGAACCGCGTTGCCGCACCGCCGGCCTGCAAGGCCTGCGCCACAGCCTGCTGCTCGCCAATGGAAAAAAGGAGATCGGACTCGACGCCGATCACCAGCGCCTGCTCGAGTCCCGCCTTTCCCAGCACCCTCTGCGGCTCGCCGTGGACCCCGAGGTCGAACCGGTCCATGGCCCGCGACAGATAGAGATAACAATTGGCATCGAATGCGTCCACCCACCGCCGCGCCTGCGATTCGAGATACCCCTGGACCGCGAACTCCGCCGTGAAAGCGTCCTTGCGCTCGAGGTCGGGTCTGATGGGCTGGCGGTCGAAGCGTTGTTGCCACTCCGCAGCCGAGCGGTAAGTGACCGTGCCGAGCTTGCGGGCCA
Source organism: Steroidobacteraceae bacterium (assembly GCA_035652555.1). Lineage (GTDB taxonomy): Bacteria > Pseudomonadota > Gammaproteobacteria > Steroidobacterales > Steroidobacteraceae > 13-2-20CM-66-19. The sequence goes on from DASRDO010000028.1 coordinate 70,897, forward strand.
GGCCCATCCCGCTGCGCGGCGGCCGGTCGGCGCTGTAGTTGCCCTGCCGCCAGTCCGGGTCGCCCGTGATGGCCTCCCGTTGAATGGAGCGAAGCGCGATGGCAAACGGCGAAGCCGCCAGAGTGCCGGAAATGGTGACCAGCCGGCGTGCCGCGCCCGGGAAGAGCGCTGCGTAGGCGAGCACCACCATGCCACCGAGCGATGGGCCCATGACGGTATCGACCCGCTGGATCCCGAGCGAGCGCACCGCCTCATAGCCCGCGCGAGCAATGTCCTCCACGGAAAGATCCGGGAAAGTCACGCGGTAGGGGCGCCCCGTCGCGGGGTCGTTCGAGGCGGGCCCGGTCGATCCGAAGCAGCTCCCGAGCGAGTTGACGCACACGACGAAGAGCTCATCGGTGTCTATCGCGAGTCCGGGGCCGATCATGCGCTGCCACCAGCCCTCGCGTGGGTCCTCAGCCGATGAGGCTGCGTGGGCCGAGGGCGAGAGTCCGGTGAAAAGCAGCAGCGCATTGTCGCGCGCCGCATTGAGCCTTCCCCAGGTCTCGTAAGCCACCTGCGCACCATGGAGCACGCCGCCCCGCCACATCGGAAAGGGATCGGGCAGTTTCGCGTAACACCGTGCATCCGGCTCGCGCTGCTCGGGTTGTGGCATGGGTGTGGCCATTCTCGATACTCGGTGGACGCCTCTGGGTCGTGGGGTGATTTCTACCCTCGCTGCCATGGCCACCACAAGCAACCGAGGGCTATCTCAAGAGACCCCGGGGTTATGACCCGTGAGCCTCCCGCGACCGCTACACTCGCGGGAAGTATGCGGCACCTCCCGCCTTTCGCCAACCAAGCCGGCCCTGAGACCCGATGAGCGTCCGGCTTCAGAAGATGCTCGCGGCTGCGGGCCTCGGCTCGCGCCGCCAGGTGGAACAGTGGATAGTCGAAGGCCGCCTTACCGTCGCCGGACGCGTTGCCAAGCTTGGGGATCGGGCCGATGCCGGCGACGAGGTATGCCTCGATGGCCGTAGACTCGAGCTCGGCCCGCAGCGACCTGCCCCGCACCAGGTGCTGCTCTATCACAAGCCGGTCGGGGAGGTGACGACGCGCCGCGATCCGCAGGGGCGCCCCACCGTGTTCGAGCGTTTACCTGCGCCGGAGCATGGCCGCTGGATCGTGGTCGGGCGGCTGGATGTCAACACCTCGGGTCTGCTCATCTTCACCACCGACGGCGAGCTCGCGCATCGCCTGATGCATCCTTCGAGCTGCATCGAGCGCGAATACCTGGTGCGGGTGCGTGGGCGGCCCGATCAGGAGTCTCTTCGGAGGCTCCTGCGCGGCATTCCTCTGGAGGATGGCTCCGCGGCCTTCGATCGGATCGTAGAGGCGTCGCCGCAAAGCGACGATCGGGCAGAGAGGTCCGGTCCGTCCGCCGAATCCAGCAACGCTTCCTACCGTGTCGTCCTGCATGAAGGTCGCAACCGCGAGGTGCGGCGTATGTGGGAAGCGGTCGGATACGAGGTCAGCCGGTTGCTGCGTATCCGCTTCGGGCCGATCGAGCTGCCGCGCGACCTGCGCCCGGGGCAGTGGCGCGTGCTCGACGTCCGCCTGAGCGCGCAGCTCGCGGCCGCCGCCAAAGCGGCATAGTCCTTGCGTCACATGCGAGGGCAGGTGCAGCGATTGGTCGGAGGCGGGTATGCAAGTGTTGGTCAACTCGGACCACCACATAGTGGGTGGCGAGGACCTGACGGAGCGGGTGCAAGGCGTCGTCGAAGGGAGACTCGAGCGTTTCGAGGGGCGCATTACGCGGGTCGAGGTTCATCTCAACGATCTCAACAGTCTGAAGCTCGGTGAGCGCGACAAGCGCTGCATGATGGAGGCGCGTGTCGGCGGTCTGAAGCCCATCGCCGTCAGCCACGAGGCGCCGACACTGACGGAGGCCATCCATATGGCGGCCGACAAACTCGAAAGAGCGGTCGCGCGTACCCTCGGGAAGCTGGAGGACACTGAAGGTCGGACGCCTCCCGAGGCACAGGTGGCGAGCGTCGAGGCGCTGCAGGAGCTCGAGCGCGCCGAGGCGGAACGGAAATGACTGCAGCTTCCGCCATGCAGCCCACGACCGCGGACCTGCGCGCGCTGTTGGCTCCGCACGAACCCCCGTGTATCTCGCTCTACGAGCCGACACACCGCAGCTACCCGGCGAGCAGCCAGGAGGATCCGGCCCGCTACCGGAATCTGTTGCATCGCGCCGAGGAGTCGCTGCGCCAGCGATATCCCGCGCGCCTCGTGCGGCCGGTGCTCGAGAAGCTCGAGCGCTTCGGCACCGACAGCGACTTCTGGATCCATGCTGCGGAGGGCCTCGCGATCTTCAGCTCCGCCGATAACCTGAAGGTCTTCAAGCTGCAGCAGCCGGTCCCCGAGCTGCTCTCGGTGGCGGATCGCTTTCAGATCAAGCCCCTCCTGCGCTCGGTCCAGCGCAACGGCCGCTACCAGGTGCTCGCCCTGACGCTCACCGAAGCCAAACTCTACGAGGGAACGCGGGACAGCCTCGAGCCGGTCGAGCTGGAAGGCCAGCCGACCACCATCGCCGAGGCCCTCGGCCCGGAGCTCACGGAGCCTTACTCGAAAGTCACTCGCGGCCCGGCCGGTACCGGTGCCGGGGCCAAGACCGCCATGCACCACGGTCAGGGTGGCCGCAGGGACGAGCGTCCGGCCGACCGGGAGCGGTTCTTCCGGGTCATCGACCGGGAGATCCTCGAGCGCGCCTCGAAGGTCTCTCGCCTGCCGCTGGTGCTTGCGGCCCTACCGGAGCATCAGACCCACTTCCGCGCCCTCAGCCACAATACCTTTCTGGCCGAGACCGGCATCCAGGTGAATCCCCATGCGCTCACTCCAGGCGAATTGCGGGATGCGGCCTGGCGCGCCATCGAGCCGGACTTGGAGGAGCGGGTGGACAGGTTCCTCGAGGCGTACGGCGAGGCCCGAGCTCACGGCCGCGGTGCTGGCCGGCTCGAGGACATCGCTGCGGGCGTGGCTCAGGGCCGCGTGAGTACGCTTCTCGTGGAGGCCGATCGGCGGATTCCCGGCAGCGTCGATGCCGTGCTGGGCACCGTCACCATTGCGATCGCAGACGGCTGGACGGATGGCGCGGCGACGGATCTGCGGACCTCCGACGTGCTGGATGATCTGGCCGAGGCGGCCCTGCGGACCGGAGCGGAAGTCATCGTGCTCGAGGCCGACCGCATGCCCTCGACGAGCGGCGCGGCCGCCATTTTCCGGTACTAGTCTATTGGCGCAAAGCCGGCATCCTGCCGCGTTGCTCGGCCCCGTCCCTGCGCCGAGCCGTTAGGGGCCGGCCTGCGGCCGTCCAAAATCGCTCCTGCGATTTTGGACGCGAGCGCGCCATGGGACGGGTCGACCCCGCGGCGCCGCGAGCGGCCATCAATCGCTTTCGAGCCAAGCTCAAGTAGCTAGCAAATAGCGCGCCAGGCGCATTGACACGCGCAGTCACCGAAATCACAATACGCGGCTCGTTTTCGCGGAGGGGTACCCAAGCGGTCAACGGGAGCAGACTGTAAATCTGCCGGCTTACGCCTTCGTAGGTTCGAATCCTACCCCCTCCACCAATCCGAGAGTGGGCGGGGTAGGTCCGGACTGCGCCGGGGCCGGTGGTGACGGCGGCATCAGCGGGTGTAGTTCAATGGTAGAACCTCAGCCTTCCAAGCTGATGACGTGGGTTCGATTCCCACCACCCGCTCCAGCTCCTTCGAGCCGAGCCCACGTAGCTCAGTTGGTAGAGCACGTCCTTGGTAAGGACGAGGTCAGCGGTTCAATCCCGCTCGTGGGCTCCAGAAATGAATTGCCCGGGAGCAATTCATAACGATACGCGCGGAGCGCGTGTCGGCCCCGCGGGAGCGGGGCGAGGCCAGGGTGGGCCGAGTAACGCTGACGGTTTGTGGTGCGGTGCATTGATCTTTCCGGCGGGCCGAGAGCCCTGAAGATGTCTTGAGGAAAATTCCATGTCCAAAGAGAAATTCGAGCGTACCAAGCCTCATGTGAACGTGGGGACGATCGGGCACGTGGACCACGGGAAGACGACGCTGACGGCGGCGCTGACTAAGGTGATGGCCGAGACGCACGGCGGTCAGTTCATGGCGTACGACCAGATTGACAAGGCGCCTGAGGAGAAGGCGCGAGGGATCACGATATCGACCGCGCACGTGGAGTATCAGAGCGCGAACCTTCACTACGCGCACGTGGACTGTCCCGGGCACGCGGATTACGTGAAGAACATGATCACGGGAGCTGCGCAGATGGACGGTGCGATTCTTGTGGTTTCGGCGGCCGATGGGCCGATGCCGCAGACGCGCGAGCACATTCTGCTGGCGCGCCAGGTGGGCGTGCCTTACATCGTGGTGTTCATGAACAAGGCCGACATGGTCGATGACAAGGAGCTTTTGGAGCTGGTGGAGATGGAGGTGCGGGAGCTGCTCTCGACCTACAAGTTCCCCGGGGAGAAGACCCCGATCGTGATCGGCTCGGCGTTGAAGGCGCTCGAGGGAGACAAGAGCGAGATCGGGGTTCCGGCGGTGGTGAAGCTGGTCGAGGAGATGGACAAGTACATCCCGATTCCGAAGCGGGAGATCGAGAAGCCGTTTCTGATGCCTGTGGAGGATGTGTTCTCGATCTCCGGGCGCGGGACGGTGGTGACCGGGCGCATCGAGCGCGGGATCATCAAGGTGAACGATGAGGTGGAGATCGTGGGGCTGAAGGCCACGGTGAAGACCACCTGCACGGGCGTTGAGATGTTCAGGAAGCTTTTGGATCAGGGAGAGGCCGGGGACAACGTTGGGGTACTGCTTCGTGGCACCAAGCGCGAAGAGGTGGAGCGCGGGCAGGTACTGGCCAAGCCCGGCAGCATCACCCCGCACACGCACTTTGAGAGTGAGGTGTACGTGCTGACCAAGGAGGAGGGGGGGCGGCATACGCCCTTTTTCAAGGGGTATCGGCCGCAGTTTTACTTTCGCACGACCGATGTGACCGGGACGATCGAGCTGCCTGCGGGGGTGGAGATGGTCATGCCCGGGGACAACATCAAGATGAACGTGGAGCTGATCAGCCCGATCGCGATGGAAGAGGGGCTGCGCTTTGCGATTCGCGAGGGTGGCCGCACCGTCGGTGCAGGCGTCGTCGCGAAAATTCTGAAGTGAGAGAGGTATTTCTTCCGGCGCGAAGCGCCGGTGGCAGTGCAAAGCAGGCCCGGGCCGTTCCCGGGCCTGCGGCGAAATGTGTAGCGTCTCGCGAAAATCGTCTCGACGATTTTCGCCAATAAACGTAGGCCAGTAGCTCAATTGGCAGAGCGGCGGTCTCCAAAACCGCAGGTTGGGGGTTCGATTCCCTCCTGGCCTGCCAGCGTTTGACATGACAGAAGAAATCAAGCTCCAGGAAGTTGGCACGGCAGACCAGGTGAAGCTGGGCGTGGCCATAGCCGCCGTCATCGCCGGTGTCGTCGGCTACTACGTGCTCGGCAGCGATGCCACCTGGCTGCGCTGGGTGGCCGTGGGCGCGGGCCTCGTGGTCGCGGCTCTGCTGCTCGCGTTCTCGTATTACGGCAGCGAATTTCGCGAGTTCGTGGCGAGCGCGCGCGTCGAGCTGCGCAAGATCATCTGGCCGAGTCGGCAAGAGACCGGCATGACGACCCTGATCGTGTTCGTGTTCGTCGCCATCGCGGGTTTCTTCTTCTGGGGACTCGATCTCTTGCTCGCATGGGCGACGCGGGCATTGACGGGACAAGGGGGCTGATTCGTGGCACTGAGATGGTACGTGGTGCACGCCTACTCGAACTTCGAGCATCGGGTGGCGGAGTCGCTCAAAGAGCGCATCAAGCGCGCGTCTCTGGAGCCGAAATTCGGCGAAATCCTCGTCCCCACCGAGGAAGTCGTCGAGATGCGCGACGGCCAGAAGCGCCGCAGCGAGCGCAAGTTCTACCCCGGCTACGTGCTGGTGCAGATGGAAATGGACGAGGACACCTGGCACCTGGTGCGCGAGGTGCCGAAGGTTCTCGGCTTCATCGGCGGCACGCCGGAGAAGCCGGCGCCGATCACCGATCGCGAGGCCAACCAGATCCTGCGCCGGGTCGAGGAAGGCGCCGACAAGCCGCGGCCGAAGGTGCTCTTCGAGCCGGGCGAGGTGGTGCGCGTGGTCGACGGCCCGTTCAACGACTTCAACGGCGTCGTCGAGAACGTCAACTATGAGAAGAACCGCCTGCAGGTGGCGGTGCAGATCCTCGGCCGCTCGACGCCCGTGGAGCTGGACTTCTCGCAAGTCGAGAAAGCGTGACGGGAGATTTTCTTGTCGGCGCGCACGCGCCGATGGGCAGTGCAAAGCGGGGCCGGGCCGTTCCCGGCCCCGCGGCGAAATGTGTAGGGTCGCGCGGAAATCGCCTCGGCGATTTCCGCCAATTAACTCAGGGGAGCCTCACGGCGTTTGCACCCGAGGAGAGATGAATGGCTAAGAAGGTACAGGGCTACATCAAGCTGCAGGTGCCCGCGGGCGCCGCCAACCCCTCGCCCCCGATCGGGCCGGCGCTCGGCCAGCAGGGTGTGAACATCATGGAGTTCTGCAAGCAGTTCAATGCGCAGACGCAGAAGGTGGAGAAGGGGCTGCCGATCCCGGTCGTGATCACGGTGTACAGCGACCGCAGCTTCACCTTCATCATGAAGACCCCGCCCGCCTCCGTGCTGATCCGCAAGGCGATCGGCATCGAGAAGGGGAGCGGCGCGCCCAACACCAACAAGGTGGGCAGGATCAACCGCAAGCAGCTCGAGGAGATCGCCAGAACCAAGCAGCCCGATCTGACCGCCGCCGATCTCGAGGCCGCCGTGCGCACCATCGCTGGCAGCGCGCGCAGCATGGGCGTGGACGTGGAGGGCTGATCATGGCAATCGCAAAGCGCGTGAAGGTTTGGAAAGACAAGCTCCCTCCCGGCAAGCAGTTTCCCGTAGAGGAGGCGCTGAAGCTCGTCAAGGAATTCGCCAAGGCGAAGTTCGATGAGACGATCGATGCCGCGGTGAACCTCGGGATCGACGCCAGCAAGTCGGATCAGCAGGTGCGCGGCTCGACGGTCATGCCGAACGGCACGGGCAAGACCGTGCGCGTGGCCGTTTTCACCTCGGGCAAGAACCAGGAGATCGCGAAGGCCGCGGGCGCCGATATCGTCGGCCTCGAGGACCTCGCCGCGAAGGTCAAAGCGGGCGAGATCAACTTCGATCGCGTCATCGCCAGCCCCGATGCCATGCGCGTCGTCGGCCAGCTCGGCCAGATCCTCGGGCCCCGGGGCCTCATGCCAAACCCGAAGGTGGGCACCGTGACCCCGGATGTCGCCACGGCGGTGAAGAACGCCAAGGCCGGCCAGGTCACCTATCGCGTCGACAAGGCCGGCATCGTGCACTGCACGATCGGCAAGGCCAGCTTCGAGGTCGGCGCGCTCAAGGAGAATCTGGCCGCGCTCATCGCCGACCTGCACAAGGCGAAGCCGGCCTCGGCCAAGGGCCAGTATCTGAAGCGAGTGACGCTGTCCTCCACCATGGGGCCGGGCGTCATGATCGATCAGGCGAGTTTGTAGACATTATTTCCGCGAATTTTGGCGAAGCCGGAATTCGCTTATCGAAGATAGATGCGGGCCGCGGCTCTGAGAGGGGTCGCGGCCATCATCGAAGACCGCAGGCGAGGGGCCGGCCCTCTTAATGATCGCCCGCGCAGATGGTGAACCGCTTTCGCATCGAGGTTGCCTCGAGGCGGAGAAGGTCGCCATGGCGAAGCCCACCGGGAAGACCGGCGGCTTCATTCGTAACCGTGATCTTCTCACCCGAGAGGAGAGAAGGAATGGCACTCAACCTGGAAGACAAGAAGGCGCTGGTGGCCGAAGTGGCTGAAGTGGCCGCCAAAGCTCAGTCGGTCGTGGCCGCGGAGTACCGCGGGCTGACCGTCGGGCAGATGACGGAGCTTCGCGCCAAGGCGCGGGCGCAGGGCGTGTACATGCGTGTGGTCAAGAACACGCTGGCGCGCAAGGCGTTCGCCGGGACCTCGTTCGAGCCTGTGGGATCGAAGCTCAAGGGTCCGCTCGTGCTCGCGTTCTCGAAGGACGACCCCGGCGCGGCCGCGCGCCTGGTGAAGGACTTCGCGAAGGCGAACGAGAAGCTGGTGGCGACCCTCGTGGCGCTCGGCGGGCAGGTCATGCCCGGCGGGGACCTCGAGAAGGTGGCCAGCCTGCCGACGCGCGAGCAGGCGTTGTCGATGCTGCTGGGGGTGCTCAAGGCACCGATCCAGAAGTTCGTCGCCACGCTTGCTGAGCCGCCGGCGAAGCTCGCCCGCACTCTGGCCGCGGTACGCGACCAGAAGCCGCAAGCCGCCTAGCCGACTTGTCTTGAAATAAATTTGCGGAGACCCAACATGGCTGTCAGCAAAGACGAAATCCTCGATGCAATTTCCAAGATGACCCTGATGGAGGTCGTCGAGCTCATCTCCGACATGGAGAAGAAGTTCGGCGTCACCGCCGCGGCGCCCGTCGCCGTGGCTGCGGCCCCGGGTGCGGGCGGCGCTGCCGCTGCTCCGGTCGAGGAGAAGACGGAATTCACCGTCACTCTCAAGGAATACCCGGCCGACAAGAAGGTGACCGTGATCAAGGTGATCCGCGAGATCACCGGCCTCGGCCTGAAAGAGGCGAAGGACCTCGTCGAGGGCGTGCCCTCGACCGTCAAGGAGGCGGTGTCCAAGGCCGATTCCGAGACCATCAAGAAGAAGCTCGAGGAAGCCGGCGCGAAAGTGGAGATCAAGTAATTTTGATCGCCATGCGCTGCGCGCAGGACAAGCAGGGCTCGCGCTTCGGCGCGAGCCCTGTGTATCGGGCTGGGATGCCCCTTTATTCCGTTCTGAGGTGAACCCCCGATGGCCTATTCCTTCACCGAGAAGAAGCGCATCCGCAAGAGCTTTGGCAAGCAGGCGAGCATCCTGGATACGCCTTACCTGCTCGCCATCCAGCTCGACTCGTATCGCTCGTTCCTGCAGGCTGAGAAGCCCGAGGACGCGCGCGATGTCGTGGGACTGCACGCTGCCTTCAGAAGCGTGTTCCCGATCTCGAGCTACTCCGGCAACGCTTCGCTCGAGTACGTGAGCTACCGGCTCGGCGAGCCGGTATTCGACGTCAAGGAGTGCCAGCTGCGCGGGCTCACCTATGCAGCGCCCCTGCGCGTGAAGGTGCGCCTGATCGTGCTCGACAAGGAGGCCGCCGGGGCCAAGAAGCCCGTCAAGGACGTGCGCGAGCAGGAGGTCTATCTCGGCGAGCTGCCGCTCATGACCGACAACGGCACGTTCATCATCAACGGCACGGAGCGGGTGATCGTCTCCCAGCTCCACCGCTCTCCCGGCGTGTTCTTCGATCACGATCGCGGCAAGACCCATTCCTCGGGGAAGCTCCTCTTCTCCGCGCGCATCATTCCTTACCGCGGCTCCTGGCTCGACTTCGAGTTCGATCCGAAGGACTGCGTGTTCGCGCGCATCGACCGCCGGCGCAAGCTCCCGGTCACCATCATCCTGCGCGCGCTGGGCATGAACGAGGCGGACATCCTCGCCACGTTCTTCGATACCAACACCTTCTACATCGGCCGCGAGGAAGTGGCGCTGCAGCTCGTGCCGCAGCGGCTGCGCGGCGAGACCGCGACGTTCGAGATCCGCGTCGGCGACAAGGTGATCGTGGAGGAAGGCCGCCGGATCACCGCGCGCCACGTGCGCCAGCTCGAGGACGCGAAGGTCACGCGCCTGCGCGTGCCGCGTGAATACGCCTACGGCAAGATCCTCTCCCAGGACGTAGTCAACACCGATACCGGCGAGATCCTCGCCAAGGCCAACGAGGTGCTGACCGCCGCTTCCGTCGAGAAGCTGATCGAGGCCGGGATCACCGAGATCCAGACCCTCTATGTGAACGATCTGGACCGCGGCCCCTACATTTCCGACACGCTGCGCATCGACCCGACCAAGACGCGCCTCGAGGCGCTGGTCGAGATCTATCGCATGATGCGTCCGGGCGAGCCGCCGACCAAGGATGCGGCGGAAAACCTGTTCGCGAACCTCTTCTTCAACGGCGAGCGGTATGACCTTTCGGCAGTGGGCCGCATGAAGTTCAACCGGCGCGTCGGCCGTCAGGAGATCACGGGGTCCGGCATTCTTTACGACCGCAAGTATTTCGGTGGCCGCACGGACGAGGCGTCCAAGCGCATGGTCGAGAAGTACGGTGATACCTCCGACATCATCGATGTACTGAAGGTCCTGATCGACATCCGTAACGGCAACGGACAGGTGGACGACATCGATCACCTGGGCAATCGCCGCGTACGCAGCGTCGGCGAGATGGCGGAGAACGCCTTCCGCGTCGGCCTCGTGCGTGTCGAGCGCGCCGTCAAGGAGCGCCTGACCATCGCGGAGACCGAGCCGCTGATGCCGCAGGAGATGATCAACGCCAAGCCGGTGGCGGCGGCGGTGAAGGAGTTCTTCGGCTCCTCGCAGCTTTCGCAGTTCATGGATCAGAACAATCCGCTCTCCGAGGTGACCCACAAGCGGCGCGTTTCCGCGCTGGGTCCGGGTGGCCTCACGCGCGAGCGCGCTGGGTTCGAGGTGCGCGACGTGCACCCGACCCACTACGGCCGGGTTTGCCCGATCGAGACGCCGGAAGGCCCGAACATCGGCCTCATCAACTCGCTCGCGGTCTATGCCCGCACCAACCAGTACGGCTTCCTCGAGACGCCATACCGATGGGTCGAGGGCGGCCGCGTCACTGACCGCATCGACTACCTCTCGGCCATCGAGGAGGGCGACTTCGCCATTGCACAGGCGAACGCCAGCCTGGGTCCCCAGGGAGAGCTGAAGGACGAGCTGGTCTCCTGCCGCTTCCAGAATGAGTTCACCCTCATGCCGCGGGAGCGCATCAACTACATGGACGTGAGCCCGAAGCAGATCGTGTCGGTGGCAGCATCGCTCATCCCGTTCCTCGAGCATGACGATGCGAACCGCGCCCTCATGGGCTCGAATATGCAGCGCCAGGCGGTTCCGACCCTGCGCTCCGAGACGCCGCTCGTCGGCACCGGCATGGAGCGTCCGGTCGCCATCGACTCCGGTGTGACGGTCGTTGCCAAGCGTGGCGGCATCGTCGACTCGGTGGACGCCTCGCGCATCGTGGTACGCGTGAACGATGAGGAGACCGTCGCCGGTGAGCCTGGCGTCGATATCTACACGCTCACCAAGTACACCCGCTCCAACCAGAACACCTGCATCAACCAGCGCCCGCTGGTCAACGCGGGCGATCACATCGCGCGCGGCGACGTGCTGGCCGACGGCCCCTCCACGCACCTCGGCGAGCTTGCGCTCGGCCAGAACCTGCTGGTCGCGTTCATGCCGTGGAACGGGTACAACTTCGAGGATTCCATCCTCATCTCCGAGCGCGTCGTGCAGGAGGACCGCTTCACGACGATTCATATCGAGGAGCTGACCTGCGTCGCCCGCGATACGAAGCTCGGGCCGGAAGAGATCACCGCCGACATTCCGAATGTCGGTGATGCGGCGCTCGCCAAGCTCGATGAGGCAGGCATCGCCTTCATCGGCGCGGAGGTCAAGGCAGGCGACATCCTGGTCGGCAAGGTCACCCCGAAAGGTGAGACCCAGCTGACCCCGGAAGAGAAGCTGCTGCGCGCCATCTTCGGCGAGAAGGCTTCCGACGTGAAGGACACGAGCCTGCGTGTGCCGCCCGGAATGGACGGCACGGTCATCGACGTGCGCGTCTTCACGCGCGACGGGGTGGAGAAGGACACCCGCGCCCTGTCGATCGAGAAGGCCGAGATCGAGCGGGTCCGCAAGGACTTCGCCGACCAGCAACGCATCCTGGAGGAGGACCTCTTCCAGCGCGTGCGCGGCATGCTGGTGGGACAGGCCGCCGCAGGTGGTCCCCGCAAGCTCAAGGCCGGCACCGCCATCTCTGCCGAGTATCTGGACGAGATGCCGCGCGAGGAGTGGTTCGAGATCCGCCTCGAGGACGAGGATGCCAACTCGCAGCTCGAGCAGGCCTCGGAGCGCGTCGCGCTGCAGCGCAAGGCCTTCGAGAAGCGCCTGGAGGACAAGAAGGCCAAGATCACGGCCGGCGACGATCTCGCCCCGGGCGTGCTCAAGATGGTGAAGGTGTATCTCGCGGTGAAGCGCCGCGTGCAGCCCGGCGACAAGATGGCCGGCCGCCACGGCAACAAGGGCGTGATTTCCACCATCGTACCGGTCGAGGACATGCCGTATCTCGATAACGGCACGCCCGTCGACATCGTGCTGAACCCGCTCGGCGTGCCTTCGCGCATGAACGTCGGCCAGGTGCTGGAGACGCACCTCGGCTGGGCGGCCAAGGGTGTGGGCCTGAAGATCGGACGGATGCTCGAGGCGCAGGCCGCAGAGGCCGAGCTGCGCTCGTTCATCAAGCAGATCTACAACGAGACCGGCGGTCAGCGTGAGGAGATCGACAGCCTGAACGGTACGGAGCTCACGCAGCTGGCGCGCAATCTGTCGAATGGCGTGCCCATGGCGACGCCCGTGTTCGACGGTGCCAGTGAGAAGGAGATCAAGCGGATCCTGGAGCTCGCCGATCTGCCTACGAGCGGTCAGACATATCTCTACGACGGACGCACGGGTGAGCGGTTCGAGCGCTCGGTGACCGTGGGCTACATGTACATGCTGAAGCTCAATCACCTCGTCGACGACAAGATCCACGCCCGCTCGACCGGCCCGTACTCCCTGGTCACCCAGCAGCCGCTGGGCGGCAA